>CAIMFV010000061.1 GCA_903840435.1 uncultured Caulobacterales bacterium | reverse complement strand
GGCCTCAACCATCTGGAGCCTCTTAGGTGTAGACACAGGTGCAGACATAGGAGGATCCGAAAGGAGTAACGCAAAACGGGTCCCAAACCATAACGATCAACCAGATCTACCACCACACGGGGCCAGCTGGTCGCTTACGTCACGACCAAGGACCCGCCCGCCGCCGACAGGATTTTTCCGGTGATCCGGTCGCCACTTTTCAGCACGACTTGGTCAGCATTTGCAGCGGTCGCCGCAAGGGCCAGCGTTGAGCAAAAGGCCGCAAAAGCGATCTTGGAACCCATACAGCGTTACTCCAATCCGCGGCGCTCAACCGGCGCGTCGAATCAATAAAGTCGACGACGGTTCAAAATTGACCGCCCTCGAACGCCAGGGAGGGGGAATAATCGACTTTCATCCGTTCCCGCAATGTCTGTATGGCGGGTCGATGCTTTATTTCAACCAGCAAATCCGACGGACATTGTGTCGCATTTGGACGGGAAAGCTGAGTTTCCTGACAATCCGCCAGACGAATTCCGAATTCGCAACGCCCCCAAGGGGCTGATTTGCGGCCTGACGAATCACTTCCATAGGTTGCTTGCGGCGTTTGAAGGCGTTCAGTCGGGAATTTCGGCGGGGTGGAGAATTTTCAACAACATGAATTAACATATAGAAGAAACAAAATAACAACCCAATTTTATGTCATGACATTTTGTTTATTATATTTGATAAAAAAAATAATATTGTTAAAAATAGTCATAATTTGACGAAATGGCATTTCAATACTAGATTTGCAACCGAAAATAGCAAACGGTGATTGATATGCTTCGTCGTGCATCCATGGTTTCTATCGCAGCCCTGTCCGCCGCGCTTTTAGGCGCAAATGGCGCCTGGGCGGGTGCGCCGAAGCCCACATTGCCCGTATTGTCGAACTCTCCCACAGGAACAATCGGAACTGTGACAGTCACAACGCACGGGCCGGTTATGCAGATCCAGACGGGTACAGAAGCTGTCACTCTGGCCAATTGGCAGAGCTTTTCAATCGGTGCGGCCGGAAAGGTAGTGGTCAAACAGAACGACGCATCCTCTATCCTCATTAATCGCGTTACGGGGACGGCGGCTTCGCAGATCAATGGAACCTTGACGGCCAATGGTCAGGTTTTCTTGATTAACCCCAATGGCATCACCATTGGCTCAACGGGCGTTATCACTGCCAATGGATTTGTCGCCTCGACCGTCGATGTCCAGCCGCCGACGAGTGCGAATGGGCTATGGCAGTTCGCTTCTCAAAGCCCCACGTCGAAGCCGCAAGGCGTCATTGTCAACGGTCAGATTAACGCCCCCTCGGGCTATGTGGTGCTGTTGGGAGGCAGCGTGACGATTGGGACAGGTGCCAGTCTGACGGCGAAAGACATTGCCATCGGCGCGGGGGCCGCGGCGCAACTCTCCTTCCCGACATCCGAGACAGGGGATTTGACCTTCAACGTGGCCGCGCCCGTCAAGAAGGCAGCGATTTCAATCGCTGGTCAAATCACTGCCACAAACGGCGAAATCATCCTTGATGCAGGCACCTTCGCGGATGCGGTGATTAATGTATCGGGCACCGTTTCTGCCGATAACTCGGCGGTCAAGATCACCGTCGGTGTCGACCCCACCTCTCCGGGCTTACAAATCGGCGATGCGATGGCGAATCTTGCCGCTTCCAACGCGCCTTCGGGCCAACAGGCCAGTTCGACGGGGTCGATCACCTTCTCGGGCACACCTGGAAATGACGCCTTGACGATTAACAATGTGTCATATGGATTGATTTGGAACACTACGGATCTAACAAACATTAATAAAAACTTGGGGGGAAACTACGCTCTGGCGGACGATTTAGACTTCAGTGGGGCCACCTATAATAACGACTTGATCGGTAAATTAGAGTCTGGTGGATCGTTTGATTTCTATACGGGCATTTTCAACGGCCTTGGCCATACCTTGTCCAATATTAATATCAACGCGAACGGCGCGTCTCCATTTGTAGGCGTGTTTGGGGGGATTGAAACGTCTGGGGCCATCGCTGCGGGTGTTAGCAATCTGAATATCACAAGTATAAATATCGATGCTACCGGCGGAACTCTCGGTCTGCCTCTCGGCACCTATAATGTGGGCGGCCTCGCTGGCGCTTTGGGTTGGAGCGGGAAATACGGTAACGCCACACAAATGCCTTTCGCGCGTAATGTGCTCCTTACGGGAACCCTCACAGCAGCGGGCGCTTCGAACATCGGCGGACTGGCCGGGTATGCTGGTGGATCGATCAATCACACTGCGGTTTCCGTTACATTGAACTCAAGCGATAGTCCTGATTTCGTTACTGAATCCGAAGTCGGAGGGCTAGTCGGCAAGGCCGGGCCCAGTTCGTCGATCAATGACAGCGCGGTCTACGGAACGATTTCAACAAACAATTCAGTTTCCAACCTTGGCGGACTTATCGGGTTAGACAGCGGCGGCAATTTAGACAAGGGCTCGTTCTTTGGAACTGTATCATCAAACTTTGATGGACCCATAATATGGAGTAATTCAAGTACTGTTGGCAGCTTAATTGGGGAAAATGTGGGAGGTTTTGTAGAAAATAGCTCGGCAAAGGCAACAGTTGTTTTATGGGGTTCAAACTCTATTATCGGTGGACTTGTAGGCGATCAAATCGGTGGTGAAATCCTGTTGAGTAATTTCAGCGGTACTATCACCGCCTCAACAGTTGATATTGTGGGGGGGGCGATTGGCTTGCTCGGCGGTTCAAGTAACGGTTTGACTATTAAATCAAAGGTCGCAAGCGTTTCGGCGACCGCGAAAATTACAGCAGGATATAATATCTCCTTTGGCGGCTCTGTTGGCGGCTTAGTTGGACTCATAATGACATCAAGTACTGTTACTTCGTCCCACGCGTTTGGCTCAATTACCGCTGGACAAAGCCCTTTGGTTGGGGGCATCGCAGGTTACAGTGATGGAGGAATTTTCAATAGCTCCTCAAGCGACACATTCGACCTACCGTATCTTAACGCCTACTCGGAGGTCGGTACATTAATCGGGTGGCAGAATATCCATGGGAGCATCAAAAATTCAGTTTATAATTATGCGGGGTTAAATTCAGGAATTCCGCTAGTCGGCGTGGACGACGGCACATCGGTCGTCTTTAGCAAGATGAGTCCCCCTCCATCACAGCCCCCCGCCACACCCCCTTCTTCGTCCAATTCTCCAGCCACTAAGTCCGGTAGATAGCTCGTGACAATTTCCCTGCCCGATGCGACGTCTCAGTTAGCGCAACTCCCGGTCACTGAAGCGACCTAAACATCTTTGGCAAGATCTATGGGAGGCCGCCCCTAACCGGGTGGTCACCCCAACTTTGCTGCTTTGGGTCGCGTGGCTTCCGCCCAATGACCAAGCTTATTTGGCGGGAGTCCGCCTAATTTGTCGGGCGCTCTGTTTTAAGTCGAGCAGCCTTCCAACGTCCGTCCGTGTTGTTGTTCGGATGATGAGACAATTTGCGTCATTTCAATACTCGCTCTGAATGAACTAGAAAAATACTGAATAATTAAATCATACCCTGGCGGAAATTGGATTGAGAATGGAACTAATCAAGGGTAATCGCGAAGATAATCTTGGACAAAACTGGCAGCGCATTGTCGCCTGCGCGCTTGCTACCCAGATGATCTGCGTGGCCCCGGCGCTCGCCCAAACGGCCTCGCAGCTTGCGCCGCCGCTGCCCGCCGAACCCCTCAAGCCAGGTCTCGCCCCTGTTCTGCCACCGGACCGCCCACCCCAGCCTTTCGTCAATCTGGACGGGCTGTTTAAAATCGATCAGGCCGACCTCCGGGTTGAAAATATTCCCCCCGGTTTGACCAAGGTCACCCAAGCCCTGCTTGCGCCGCATCAAGCGCAACCGCTGCTAAGTGCCGATGCCGCCAAGCTTGGCGTCGCGCTCGAACGTACCTATGCGGGGGCAGGTTTTATTCTGGCGCGTGTCAGCCTTGTTCCACCCAGCCCGGATAGACCCAACCAACTGAAATTTCGCGTCATTAGCGGATTTATCGAACGGGTCGATGTCGAGGGCTTGTCGCCAAGGGTGCGCGCACGCGCAAAACGCCTGCTCGTCAGCGTCACCCGCCAACCTTGGCTGACCGCATCGACGCTCAATCGCAAGCTCTTGCTGATCAACGAGTTACCGGGCGTTTCGGTCTCCGCCGTTTTGGCCAAGGGCGTCGAATTCGGCGGGGCGGTTCTGGTGGTTCGCGGCCGGGCGGATGGCCTGCACGCCACGGCGGGGGCGGCTAACACCTTGGGGGCCAATCTGGATCGGATCAATTCCAATCTTGCTTTGGAAAGCGATGATCTGCTGGGCCAGGGCGAGCAAGCGGTTATCCAGGCTTCGGGTGATTTTGGTTACCATGTCTTGACAACCGATCCTCGGTTTCGGGCGCTCGTCGCGCAGCTGAGTGCGCCTGTGTTTGAGGATGGCCTTAAGTTTGATCTCAGTTTTATTGATGTGTCCAACCACCCGATAACGCCCGTGAACTCGCCGCCCTTTATGACGAGTTTCGAGAAGCTCAGCCTAGGCTTGAGTTATCCATTTATTCTGGCCCCGACGGGCTCTGTCAGCGGCGCTGTGACCTTGGATGCTCAGACCGACCGGCGGCGCTTGGCGACCACGCCTAAGGTTGACATCGATCTCGACCAAACCCGCGTCCTCCGTACACGGCTCGATTTCATAAATCGTGCTGCGCCGTTTAATGGGGTGGTCTGGGCCCAGGTGCAGCAGAGTTTCGGGCTCGATGGCTTCGGTGCGCATAACCCGAATGAGGCGTCAGTCTTTCGCCCCTTGTCGCGTCAAGGCGCGGATACGCGGTTTTGGGCGACCGAGGCGTCATGGCTTTGGCGCCAACCCTTGCCGTTTGGCGTGACCTTGAATGATACGGGCAAGGCGCAAACCAGCTATGGTCAGCCGCTGTTGCGTTCAGAGCAAATCGGTCTGACCGGGGTCGATGCCCTCACTGTCTTTACGGACGGAACGCTGCAAGGCGACTACGGATTCGAGACCCGTCTTGAACAGTCGACAAACCACGTCCTCTGGGGCCAAGCCATCTCTCCCTACATTTTTGAAGCCGTGGGCGGCATGGGCGCTTGCAAACCAACCGCGGTCGAACGCGCCTATGTGCGGGTCGCTGCGGGTGGGATTGGTGTCCGCGCGTCGCTGTTGCTGCCATTCCACCAGGAGCTCGCTGTCAATGCGGAGCTTGGAGGCGGCTGGCGCAGCGATAGGATTCCAACCAAGAACCGGCTGACGCTAGCGATCACCAAGCGACTTTTTTAGGGCCAAGGCAGATCTGCCGTGAGGCGCGCTAGCTTACTTTCTGTCCGCTGCGAGGGGAATTGTGGACGCGTCCAGCGCCAAGGTGAGATAAGAATTTCCTAATCCGTCGCACTGCCGTCATCGAGCCGTGCGACGCTCACCCTTCCTTTCATGGAGCTTGCCATGCTCACCGGCAAAGTCGCCCTCGTTACCGGCTCAACCAGCGGTATTGGCCTTGCGCTTGCGCGGGCCTATGCCGCGCAAGGCGCTGATGTGGCGATCAATGGTTTGGGGGACCCGGCCGATATTGAACGCGAACGGCAAGCGATTGAGCGCGACTTTAAAGTGCGCGCCCACTATGCCGCCGCCGACATGACCAAGCCGGCTGAGATCGCCAGCATGGTGGCCGAGGTCGAGACGTCCTTTGGTCGCTTAGATATTCTGGTCAACAATGCGGGCGTGCAGTTCGTGTCCCCGATTGAGGACTTTCCCATCGAAAAATGGGACCAGATCCTGGCGATCAACCTCTCAGCTGCCTTTCACGCGATTCGCGCGGCGGTGCCGGGCATGAAGGCGCGGAAATGGGGGCGTATCCTCAATACCGCTTCGGCCCATGCGCTCGTCGCCTCCCCCTTCAAATCGGCCTATGTCGCCGCCAAGCATGGCATTGCCGGACTGACCAAAACAGTGGCGCTGGAAACCGCGACCTTTGGCGTGACGGTCAATGCCATCTGCCCTGGCTATGTGTGGACGCCCCTGGTGGAAAAGCAGATCCCTGAGACCATGGCGGCGCGAAATCTAACGCGAGAGCAGGTCATCAACGATGTTCTGCTGCACGCCCAGCCGACCAAGGCGTTCGTCACCGTCGAAGAGGTGGCGGCTCTGGCGGTTTTTCTTGCCTCGGACAGCGCGAAATCAATCACCGGCGCCCTTTTGCCCATCGATGGCGGTTGGACCGCCCAATAGAGACGCGAGACCCTTCATGCCCGGCGACATTCCATCTTCAAACGACCTTGCCGCCCGCATTGCAGCCGAGAGGCTGGACGACTTTGATGAGGAATTGGAACTGGAATTGAACGACGACGGCGATGACACCTTTAGCCGGGCGCTGAATTTCCTTGGCCATCCGCCGGAAGATGGGCCTGGCCTCGACCGACAAGTCTATTTTCGCGAGCTATTCCGGTTGCAAGCCGAACTGGTCAAGCTGCAAGACTGGATTGTGCACGAGAAGCTGAAAGTCGTCGTCCTGTTCGAGGGTCGAGATGCCGCGGGCAAGGGCGGGGTGATTAAGCGCATCACCCAAAGGCTCAATCCACGTGTCTGTCGCGTGGTGGCCTTGCCTGCACCCAGCGCGCGGGAAAATAGCCAGTGGTATTTCCAGCGCTATGTGCCCCACCTTCCCGCCGCCGGCGAAATGGTGCTGTTCGACCGCAGCTGGTATAATCGCGCCGGTGTTGAGCGGGTCATGGGCTTTTGCTCCGAGGACGAGGTGCAGGAATTTTTCCGCTCTGTGCCCGAATTTGAGCGCATGTTGATCCGTTCTGGGATCGTGCTGATCAAGTATTGGTTTTCGATTACTGACGACGAGCAGCACTTACGGTTTCACATGCGCAATACCGATCCGATCAAGCAGTGGAAACTGAGCCCAATGGATCTAGAATCCCGGCGGCGCTGGGAGGACTATACCCGCGCCAAGGAAGAAATGCTCAACCGCACCCATCTGCCCGACTCGCGCTGGTGGGTGGTTGAAGCGGTGGATAAGAAGCGTGCCCGCCTCAACTGTATTCATCACCTTTTGTCGCAGTTTCAGTACCACGAGATCGACCACCCGCCGGTCGAATTACCCGCCCGCGTGCATAATCCAGACTATGTACGCCATCAGGTGCCACCCGAACTGTTCGTCCCGGCGAAATACTAGGATTAGGGCAGGGCGTAGGTCACGGTGGCCTGGGCGGCCAGTCGGTCTGGGCCTTCGGTCCAGAGGCGCACCTCGGTGACGGCAAGTCTGCGTCCAAGCCGCAGCATGATCGCTTCGGCCCAGATGTCCCCGACCTTGGCGGCGCGGAGGAAATTCATGACCAGCGAGGTCGTCACCGCCATTTTCTGGTCGCCAATATGGCCAAGCACGAGGGCATAGGCGCTGGTGTCGGCGATGGTCATCAAGACCGGACCCGAAATAATCCCACCCGGTCGCAACAGGCCTTGGCCATAGGGGCGCTTGAGCAGCATCCGCCCGGGCGACGCCTCCTGCACCAAGGCCATGGCGTTCGGATCCGCCTCCGAGAAGGCCTCGAGCAAAACGCGATTGACGCCTTGGGCGTCGAGTTTCAAGTCAAAGGGTGTCATCAGCTATGCATACACCGCTCGCCCATCTCAGAAAACGGTGAAGCAGGTGCGCTTGGGCTCGAAGGGCGCGCACCCCACCAAGGCGGCAGGGCATTGTCGAATTGATCCCTCAGGGCGTGATCCGATTGCACAGCGCCCTTGCCAGCAGGGGTCGGGGAACCCTAGTCTGCGGGTCTTAAAAACATAAGAAATGGCGCATAGGGATGCATTATTCTGAACTGAAGGCCTGCTGGGCGGAACTTACCTCGGCTGGCGCGCCGTTTGAGCTGACCGAGATCGAACTTCGGGGCGCGCGGCTAAGGGCCTATAAGAACGCGCCGCGCAATATCCGCGATTTTTGGCTGTCGACCTCAGCCTTCGGCGACCGAGAGTATCTGATCTATGCCGATGAGCGCCTGACCTATGCGCAGGCCCATGATCGGGTCCGGGCGGTGGCTGCCTATCTCTGGCGCATCGGTGTCCGTCCCGGAGATCGTGTGGCGGTCGCTATGCGCAACTATCCCGAATGGATGTTGATCTACTGGGCCTGCGTCTCCATCGGCGTCGCCTGTGTCGGCATGAACGCCTGGTGGGTGCCGGAGGAGATGGAATATGCGCTGAACGATTCCAAGCCCAAGGTGTTGTTCTGCGATGCGGAGCGCTGGGAGCGGGCGGCTGCCCGGCCTGACGCGCTCGCGGGCGTTCACGTGGTTAGCGTCCGCATGCCGACGCCCAAGGGTGCGGTTGCTTGGGAAACAGTGATCGCCGAGCCAGGCCCCTTGCCGGATGTCTCGCCTGATCCTGATGACGATGCCTGTATTTTTTACACCTCCGGCACCACAGGCTTTCCGAAGGGCGCACAGCTTACCCATCGCGGGTGTGTGTCTAATCTTTTCAACATGGTGTTTTCATCCCAGTTGACCGCCTTGGCGACGGCTCGAGCCACAGGCACCGAAATTGATCCCAATGCCGCTCCGCTTGTCCCGCGCGGCCTGATCACCACGCCGCTCTTCCATGTCACAGCCAATAATTGCGGCGCCTATTTGGTGACGGCTGCGGGCGGCGCGCTCGTCTTGATGTACCGCTGGGATGCGGGCGAGGCTTTGCGGCTGATTGAGCAGGAAAAGATCACCAATATGAGCGGCGTGCCGGTCATGTCGCGCGAATTGATCAGCCATCCTGATCTTGTCAAATATGACACATCGAGCCTGATCAGTCTGGGCGGTGGGGGCGCGCAGTTACAACCGGATCTGGTGCGCAAGATCGATCAGACCGTGACCACAGCGCGGCCGCAAACCGGCTATGGCATGACTGAAACCTGCGGCATCATCACCGCCGTCTCCGGAGACTTCTTTGTCGACCGGCCAGACAGCGCAGGTCCCGCCATGCCGACCTTTGAGGTGAAATGCGTCGACGAGACCGGCGCTGCGGTCGGACCTGGCCAAATCGGCGAACTGTGGGTCAAGGGGGCTTGCGTCATCAAGGGCTATATCAACCGGCCCGAAGCGACAGCGGAAAGCATTACCGACGGTTGGCTGCATACCGGCGACATCGCCAGGATCGATGAGGACGGCTTCATCTATATTGTTGATCGCAAGAAGGACATGGTCCTGCGCGGCGGAGAAAATGTCTTCTGCGCTGAGGTGGAGGCCGCCGTCCATCACCATCCCGCCGTTGCCGAATGTTGTGTTTTCGGCGTGCCGGATGATCGACTAGGCGAAGAGGTCGCCGCCGCCGTTCACTTGCACGCAGGACAGACCCTGACGCCGGAAGCCTTGCGCGCCCACTGCGCCCAACATCTGGCAAAGCATAAGACGCCGCGCTATCTGTGGTTTCTCGACGAGGCCATTCCGCGCAATGCCAATGGTAAGTTTTTGAAGCGCGAGCTGCGTCAAAAACTCGATCTCAAGACCGCTGTTTAGAGCCCAAGCCATGCGACGCCACATCATTGCCCTGGATCAGGGCACAACCTCGTCTCGCGCCATCGTCTTCGACGCCGACACCTTGGTCAAAGGCGTTGGACAATATGAATTCGCCCAGCACTTTCCGGCGTCCGGCTGGGTGGAGCATGAGCCAGAGGACCTGTGGAACACCACCCTGCAGGCGGCGCGCGACGCCCTGAGAGAGGCTAAGCTTACGGCGCAAGATATCGCCGCCATCGGCATTACCAACCAACGCGAGACGGTGGTGGTTTGGGACCGCGCCACCGGCCAGGCCATCCACCGGGCCGTGGTCTGGCAGGACCGCCGCACGGCCGAGGCCTGTGCCGCCTTGCGGGCGCAGGGCTGTGAGCCGATGATTGCGGCGCGCACCGGTCTTTTACTCGACCCTTATTTTTCCGCCTCGAAGATCGCTTGGATCTTGGACAATACCCCTGGCGCGCGGGCGCGGGCAGAGCGCGGCGATCTGGCTTTTGGCACGGTCGATGCGTGGCTGATCTGGAAATTGACTGGCGGTCGCGTTCACGCCACCGACGCCACCAATGCCTCACGAACCCAACTCTATAATCTTGTCGAAGGACGGTGGGACGACGCACTGCTTGAGATATTCCGCGTGCCCAAAGCCCTCTTGCCCGAGGTGAGGGACTGCTCCGGCGATTTTGGCGAGACCTTGCCAGACTGGTTTGGTGCCGCGCTACACATTCGCGGTGTCGCAGGCGATCAACAGTCGGCCATGATCGGGCAGGCCTGTTTTCAACCGGGCGCCATGAAGGCGACCTATGGGACGGGCTGCTTTGCTCTGATCAATACAGGCGAGACCCCCATTGCCTCGAAAAATCGGCTGCTGACGACGGTTGCTTATCAACTCGACGGTGTGCGCACCTATGCGCTTGAAGGATCGATCTTTGTTGCAGGCGCCGCGGTTCAGTGGCTGCGCGACGGCTTGCAAATTCTTGAAGCTGCGCCCCAATCGGGGGCCATGGCTGCCGCGGCGGACGCCGCCGAAGATGTGATCTTGGTGCCGGCCTTTGTCGGCCTCGGCGCGCCCTATTGGAACCCGGACGCGCGCGGCGCGGTTTTCGGTCTTACCCGCGCCTCTGGCCCAAGAGAGTTTGCCAAGGCGGCCTTAGAAAGCGTTGCGTTCCAAACCGCTGATCTGATGGAGGCCATGCGCTCGGATGGCTCGGAAATGGGCCAGGCCGTCTTGCGGGTGGACGGCGGCATGGCGGCGTCCGACTGGACGATGCAGCGCTTGGCGGATCTGGTAGGTGCGCCCGTCGACCGGCCTGAAATCACCGAGACGACCGCCTTAGGAGCCGCCTATTTGGCGGGCTTGAGCGTCGGCCTCTATCCAGACCCGGCCCGCTTCGCCGACCGCTGGCGGCTTGACCGACGCTTCACGCCCGCCGCCTCGGACGAGGACCGCCAAAGGCGGCTGGCCCGCTGGCGGCGAGCGGTGGCGGCGACCCTTGCCTTTGCGGGCTAGAGTTTGTCAGGGAAAAGTGGCATCCGGTTTTCCCGACCCGACAAACGACCGGCTAGAAAAGCCCTACCAGGGTCGCGCTTCATTCATTTCGTGCAACCAATGAATTTCGGCGTTGATCCGATTTAAACGCCCTTCAAGATCGGCGCGAGTGGGGGGATCAAGCGGTCCACCGTTGGCATAGCGATCAGCATTAAATTCGCGCTTTACCGCGTTAAGTTGGCCTTGAACGCGGTTAAACTCCGGTCCGTCAAGAAAGCCTGTTTCGCGCCCCCGAAGAATGCGCTGCTGAATCCAATTGATCCGTTGGGCGATGTCCCACTGAGCTGGGCGATAGACAGCGGGCAAGGGTGGGGGTGGTGAGCTCGCACAGGCAGCAAGCCCGGAAGTCGCTAGTAAACAAAAGCAAAGGCGTCGAAGTCTGTCCATGATCAGTTTCCTTGGGTCTCGCGCCCCTCTCAGTGCGCCGGTTTCGCGGTTGCGACCGCCGGCGTTGCTGACGCAGCACTTGGCCCTGTCGCCGGGGGCGCCGACGGGGTCGGTTGACCCTTGATGCAGCTTTTCATGTAGGCGTGCAGGTCTTGGTGGCGGAGGCCTTGCGCCAGGCCATCCTTGCGGCACTGAATGCGCTTGGCCTGATCTGGACGGGCATTTACGATGCAGGCGTCAATGGCGTCGCGTTTGGCGCTGCCCTTCAATGCTTGTCCAGACGCTTCGTCTTTGCACTGTTGATGCAGCTGCTGCAGGGGTGACAAGGGCTTGGCGGGTGAAGGTGTCGCTGCAGCGGGCGGCGGCGTGGGATCGGCAGATGCCATTAGCGGAAAAGAAGCCGCGCCCAACAGGCAGATGGTCGCGATGGTGAGGCAGTGTTTGGAAAACATGGCAGGTCGCTTTCAATTTTTGAGCAGAGGAGCTTGGGCGAAGGGGCTCGCCCAAGCGTGGGGTTGCGGATCAATGCGCTGTGGACTGACGATGGATCGTCCGGCTGCCATGATTTAAACGATGGTTCAGGTGGCGCTGATTGGCTCGCGTAATATGGCCGTGATGGGCCGCCATATCCCGGTTGAGGCTCGTCTGCTCGCGCCCAATTTTCGCATCATCGCGGGCGGCTTGGCTTGCATTGATCTGACCGTCGGAAACCCCACGGTTCACGCGGGCTTCTTGATTGTCGATCCGCTTTTCCACCTGGTTGACGCGGGGGTGACCTGGATCAATCGGCGCGGATTGCGCAAAGGCGTTGACGCTCAGAAGTAGACTTGCGCCAGTTATCAGAGAAAAGGCCGCTTTCGTGACTTTATTTGACATGGAATTTTCACCTCATCTAAAATTACGGATGTATTCCGTAAGGATGAAGTCTTCTATCTGTCAGGCGATGAACGTAAACTGAATGTGGATTTCAGGAAAATTCAGGTTAATCCGGCCACCTATTCCCCGCCGGTTCAGTGGAGCTTCAGGCGCGGCCGGACAAAGGCGTTGATTTGGCCAATGGTGATCAGGGTGGCGCCCTTGATCCAGCCGTGGATGGCCAGAAGGTGCATCCGGTAGAGCGACATATAGACAAAGCGTGCCAAACGACCTTCGACCGCCAGCTTTCCGCCGACCAGATTGCCCATCAGGCTACCCACTGTCGAATAGCGACTGAGCGACACGAGCGAACCGTGATCGTGATAGTGGTAATTCTCTAGGCGGGTGCCGTGCATCAGATGCAGGAGATTTGAATAGGCAGTCTCGGCCATTTGGTGTGCGGCTTGGGCGCGCGGTGGGACGGGCCGCTCGGACCCTGGCAAAATGCACGAACAGCAGTCGCCAATGGCGAAAATTCGGTCGTCTTGGGTGGTTTGCAGGGTCGGGCGGACAACGAACTGTCCAAGGCGATTGCGTTCGAGGGTGCTGAAATCATGCGGAAGCGGTGCGCCGCGCACGCCTGCCGCCCAGACCTTGATATCGGCGGGCACCGCTTCGCCCGACTTGGTGAGAATTTCGTTTGGCGTAATCTCCGTCACCTGCATGTCGGTCGCGACGCGCACGCCAAGCGCTTCAAGCTCGCGCGTCGCCGCAAGCGCGAGCTTTTCGGGCAGGGCAGGCAGAATGCGTTGACCCGCCTCGATCAAGGTGACGTCAAGCCGCTTTTCATCAAATACTTCAAGACCATAGTAACGCAGCGCCGCCGCCGCATTATAAAGCTCGGCGGCCAGTTCGACGCCCGTCGCGCCGCCTCCGACAATCGCCACCCGCACGCGCGAATCTTCACTCGGGTCTCGGGCTAGGGTGCGCGAAACCCTCAAGCAGTGGTTGAGGAGCTTGTTGCGGAAGCGATCGGCTTGCTCGCGGTCATCAAGGAAGATGCAATTTTCCCGCGCGCCCTTGGTGCCAAAATCATTGGTCACCGAACCCATGGCCAGGACCAGATAGTCGAAGCGGATTTCATGGCGCGCCACCAGTTCACTGCCATCCTCATCGAGGAGGGGCGCGATCACGACCCGGCGATTTTCAGTATCGATGGCTTCCAGCGCGCCAAAAAAATACCGATAGCCCCACCTATGGCAGTGGCTGCGATAGCCCACCTCGTCCAGATTGGCGTCCAAGGACCCTGCAGCGACCTCGTGCAGCAGCGGCTTCCAGATGTGGGTGCGGTTCTTGTCAACCAGAATGATGTCGTGGCGCTTGCGACCGAAGCGATGACCAAGCCGACGCGCCAATTCCAAACCCCCGGCCCCGCCGCCACGATCACGATCTGGGTCTTCTTCTTCATCGTCAGTCCTTCGCCCTTATCTTCAATTCTTGGCGTCTAAGAAAGTGCGGTCAGTCCACAGACCGAGGCCCCAGTCGCCCCCACACCTGAAATGTCGCAGGTGAGATACAGGAGACATAAGATCAGATTTTCTCGCGTCAGGGCGTTTTTTTTGCAATGCCACGCCACGGCTGATATTGGCTCAAGCGGCTGTCAGTGGGCGTGATCTGGGACCTTGACCCCAACCCCTCCTATCGGTGAGCTTGTGGTTGCGGGTTTCCGCATCGCGCGGGATGGACCACAGCATTGAAGGGCTGGGCAATGGCGACGGACCTTGAAATAGCCCGAGCGGCAAAATTGCTGCCAATCTCAGAAATTGCGCGCCGGGCCGGGCTGCCAGAAGACGCAGTCCTTCCCTTTGGTCGCCATGTCGCCAAGCTTGCCCTCGATCAACTGGACGTGTTGTCAGAGCGTGCCGTGGGCCACCTGATTCTCGTTACGGCGATCAATCCGACTCCGCCGGGAGAGGGCAAGACGACAACAACGGTTGGCCTTGGAGATGCGCTCAACAGACTCGGTCGCCGGACGATCATAGCACTCCGCGAACCGTCGCTGGGGCCGGTGTTCGGCGTAAAGGGCGGCGCTACGGGTGGCGGCTATGCCCAAGCCGCGCCGATGGATGCGATCAATCTGCATTTTACCGGCGATTTTCACGCCATTACTGCAGCACACAACCTGCTTGCTGCGCTGCTTGATAATCATCTGTTTTGGGGAAACGCGCTCGATATTGATCCGCGACGCATCGCCTGGCGTCGCGTGGTCGACGTCAATGACCGAGCCCTGCGCAAGGTGGTGGTGGGATTGGGTGATGACGCCAACGGCGCCCCGCGCGAGACAGGCTTTGACATTACCGTGGCATCCGAGGTCATGGCGGTGCTCTGTCTCGCCACGGACCTAGACGATCTCAAAGCGCGGCTGGCCCGCATTGTCGTCGCTCGCCGTCGGGATTTGAGTCCGGTGACGGCGCAAGATCTGCAGGCGGACGGCGCCATGGCTGCATTGTTGCGAGACGCCATCCAGCCCAACCTCGTCCAGAGCTTGGAAGGGACACCGATTTTGATGCATGGGGGTCCGTTCGCCAATATCGCCCATGGCTGCAATTCGGTTATCGCCACGCGGACGGCTATGCGGCTTGCCGATTTCACCGTCACGGAGGCCGGGTTTGGCGCCGATCTCGGGGCTGAGAAATTTTGCGATATCGCCTGCCGGGTTGGTGGTTTCGCGCCGGACGCGGCGGTGATTGTCGCCACCTTGCGGGCGTTGAAACACCAGGGCGGCGCAAGCCTGTCTGAGGGCGCCAGTCCCAATCCACGCTGTCTGGAGGCGGGACTAGCCAACCTCGGTCGTCATATCGAAAATGTGCGAAAATTCGGCGTGCCCCCCGTGGTCGGCATCAACTTTTTTTCAGGCGATACAGAGGCGGAATTATTGCGTGTGATCGGTTATTGCCGTGAAGTCCATGGGGTCGAGGCGGTGGTCTGTCGACATTGGGCGCAAGGTGGGGCAGGAGCGGAGGCCTTGGCCCGCGCCGTCGTGGCGATTTGCGAATCACGACCTAGCCTCCCGACTTTCCAAGCGCTCTATGACCTCGATGCGTCGCTGATCGACAAGATCGAGGCGGTAGCGACGAAGGTCTATCGGGCATCGCGGGTTAGCTTCACGCCGCGCGCCCAACGTGACATCGAGCGGTTTGAAGCCGAAGGATGGGGAAAGTTGGCTGTCTGTATCGCCAAGACGCCCTATTCCTTTTCTGCCGATCCATCGGTGTTGGGTGCCCCCACGGATCACGTCTTACCGGTACGCGAGGTGCGCCTGGCCGCAGGTGCCGGATTCGTCGTGGCGATCTGTGGCGACGTCATGACGATGCCTGGCCTGCCCCGACACCCCGCCGCTACGGACATTCAGTTAGATTCTGAGGGTCGCGTCGAAGGGTTATTCTGATCCCGGCCAATGCCGTCCCGTCATATATTCAAATCCGACCTTCAGCCTTCAACCAAGCATAGCAGTCGTCCACCATGATTTGCAGCGGCAGGACTTGGTAGCCAAGCTCGCGGGTCGCCTTTTCCGAGGTCACTGTGACCGAGCCGCCCAGGCCCTCGGCCATTTCTGGCGTGAAGTCCGGCGCCTTGTGGGTGAAGCGGCTGGCAAAATCTGAGAGATGGGCAATCGCGGTTATCAGCCAGATGGGTAGCTCTTTCGGCGGCTGGGCTTGGCCGACCTTCTCGGCGATTTTTTCGACCAGGGTCAGCATGCTGGCGTGTTCTCCGCCAAGCAGATATTGGCCGCCGTTTTCGCCCCGGTCGGCGGCGGCGATGTGGGCGGCGGCAACCTGGTGCACATGGGCGAAGGTCAGATTTGCCGGGGGAACGCCGGGCAATTTGCCGTCTCGCACGAGTGGGAAAAGCCGCGACCACGTGCCGATGTCATAGGGACCGATAATCGCGCCGGGCTGCATGATTACCACTTCTAGTCCCCTGGCGACGGCGGCGCGCGCAATTTCCTGCGCTTTCCATTTGGTCAATTCATAATTGACCCGCGAGGTTGCGGCGCGGCTTGGAGTCTCTTCCGTCACTGCACCGCTGACCGGCCCATAGGCCGAGATGGACGAGGTGACGACCAGCCGCCGTACGCCCTTGGCGATGCAGGTCTCCACCACATTGGTCGTACCCTCGACATTATCCCGGGTCTGTTGGGCATTTCCCATCCGCCACATATTGGTATTGCCCGCCACGTGAAAAACCGTGTCGACATCGGTGGGCATGGCGGCCATCAGACTGGCGCGGTCGGTGATTTCGCCAAGGACACGCGTGGTTTGAAAGCGCTTGAGAAAGGTGAGGTCGGAGCTCGCGCGGTGCAGGGCGGTGACCGCCCATCCCGCTTCGACCAATTTATCAATTAGGTTCAGGCCGACAAATCCGGTGCCGCCGGTGACAAAAGCGGTGCGCGCCATCTCAAAGCCCCTAACTCAGTCGGTTGGTCGAAGGTCGACAGCGTGACCCTATAGGGCTTCCTACGGCGTCGCAAACAAAGCCGTCATGGGCGTCACGCCCTTGTCGGTGTCGGCAGCATGGCCGAGATGCTCTTCGATGTGGAACAGGTCTTCGAAGGTCCGCAATAGCGAATAATGGTTATAGGGCGTCGGATCGCTGAGACCGCGCGGTCCATGATTGGTGATCACGACGGTGGCGATATGGCCGCCGCCGAAATTTGAGCTGGCCGTTGGTGTGACGGCGCAGCATCCGTCGCGCTTGAAGCTGCCGCTTTCGTCGAAGGTGATGACGATGGCCATGTTGCGCTTAGACTTCCACGCCTTGCTGGCCTGTACCTTCGCCACCAGTTCGCCGATCACCCGATCTCCGCGTTTTACGGTGAGAAGCGGGTGGGTAATGTCGCAGTCCTCAGGCGTATCAGCACCATGCAGGCCGTGCATTTCATCACATTGGTTGGGAACCACAAGCGCGAAGGCGGGCAGGGTATCGCCAGCCAAGTCGCGGTCCAACTGATCAAGATCAACCAGCTTTTTGGCACGGTCCGGCGCTGTCTGGACATCTTTGAAATTGACGAAGCCAGAGTGTTTCGACGCGTAGAGATTATCGAGCTTGGCGCCGAAGGGAAGGCGGGGATCAGGTGCATGCACGGCTAGGGAGCCCGGCTCAGGCAAGCTGCCATAATAGCCTTTCCAACCCAGCCCCTTCTCCGCCAACTGATCGCCTAGGTGCCGCGCCAGAAGGGTATGGGCAGGATAGTCGGTACGCTGCGCATTGGGGCACTCGTGGTCCGTCATGCCCGGCATACAATAATAGGCGTCGTCATCGTGGATGCCGAAGGTATCGCCCGCGAGCATGGCGACATAATTGCCTTCGCTTGGGTGCACCTCGCCAAAGAAGTTGGTCGCGACGCCATAGGTTTTGGCCAAGCGGGAAAGATTTGGCGCAGTGTCGGGATTAAGCACCATGTCCGCATCCTTGTTTTCCTCAACAATGACGATGACATGGGCATAGTCTGGAGATGGCCGCGCGTCGGCCTTCCCCACCAAGGCAAGGGTTAAAACGGCGGCGAAGAGCCCGCGAACGGCTGTCGCATTTGGCCTTAGCATGGGGTTCACCGTCCTCAGAGCCGTGAATGAAAATTCCGACCCCTTCCTAGAAGTGCACCTCGCGGCTGTCGAGCCTTGAAGCCGTGCCAAAAGGCAAGTGCGTCAATCTTCTCGCCATCGAGACGGGTTGCAGGTAAACTCACCCCCACAGCCATTTCCAACAAAGCCCAAAAAACTTTGCAAAAACAGAAATTTACATTCTCTGTCGCGCCAATGATGGATTGGACGGACCGCCATTGCCGCGCCTTCCATCGGACCTTTAGCGCCCATGCCCTCCTCTATTCGGAGATGGTGACGGCCTTAGCGGTGCTGCACGGCGACCGAGATCGCCTGTTGGGCTTTGATGGGGCAGAGCACCCGGTGGCCTTGCAATTGGGCGGCGCGGAGCCGCTGCAGCTGGCGCAGGCGGCCCGGATCGGGGCGGAATTCGGTTATGATGAGATCAATCTCAATGTCGGCTGTCCCTCGGATCGGGTGCAGTCGGGACGCTTTGGCGCCTGTTTGATGCGGGAGCCGCACCTGGTGGCCGACTGTGTCGCGGCGATGCAGGCGGCGGTTTTGGTGCCTGTGACTGTCAAATGCCGCTTAGGGGTTGATGATCAAGACCCTGAGGAGAGCCTGTTTAACCTGGTCGAGGCCTGTGCTCAGGTTGGGGTGCAAACCTTCGTCGTGCATGCCCGAAAGGCCTGGTTGAAAGGGCTTTCGCCACGCGAAAATCGCGATGTCCCGCCTTTGGACTATGGACTTGTCCGCCAACTGAAGGCAGCGCAGCCACACCTCGCTATTCACCTCAATGGCGGCTTGGAAGATCTAGAAGCGGCCAAACACCACTCGGTTGGCCTCGATGGCGTCATGCTTGGCCGGGCCGCCTATCATCGCCCAGAATGTCTCGGGGCTGTTGACGCGACATTCTTCGGCGCGGCCGAGCCGGTAACGGCGGAAGCGGCGCTCGAGCGCTACCGTCCCTATATGGCCGCCCAACTCGCGGACGGAACGCCTTTGGCGGCGATGACGCGCCATATGCTCGGACTGTTTCAGGGGCGGCGCGGGGCGCGTGCCTTTCGTCGTATCCTGACGGTCGAGGCGGTCAAGCCAGGCGCAGGGCTCGAGGTGCTTGACCGTGCGGTGGCCGAAGTGGAAAGCGCCGGGAGCGGTGCGCCTTTCAGAGATCACGCAGCCGAGGCTGTCGCCTGATCGCTTGCATCGTCAAAGCGCGCCCTAACCTCGTCGAAAGCCACGCCCGCGCCCTTGGCCAGCAGGTCTCGACAGACCCGATCCACCGGGTCCAGCGCCGCGCGGGGAGTGAGGCTTTGCGCCACGACATCTTTGGCATAGGCGTCCAGCGCGCCGCCGCTCAATCCCATGCGCTCGCCGGCCCAAAGTCCCAGGCGACGATTGCGAAGGGTGGCGGCCGAAAAGGCGAGGTCTTCTTGGTGCGCAAAATAGGCTTCGAATGCACGTTCGCGCGCCTCGAAAGCATTGGATGAAGACGGCACGGCGATCCTCCACTGTTGGTCTTGACTCTTGAGCAGAGCTTGACCCTCCTCTCCTTAGGAAGCGCGAAGAAAGACGGTGAATAAAGATTCAAATTCCCTTTCGGGCTTGACGTTTGGGCATCAGGTTGGAACGGTCTTTCCCTCTGCAGTATGAAGGTACAAAGATGGTCGACACGGTCCCCGCCCCGGTGCGACAGAACGAGCAAGACGGTCTGCAAGCGGTTGAAGGGCCACGCGCGCGCCTTTTTTCGTTTCTCGACGGCTTGGCCTTTATCGCCATTGTTGTGGTGGTTTTTTTCGCCACGGTATTTGGCGTTTCCTATGGCCTAAAACTCGCCCACCTCACGCTTAAGCCCGGCGATGACCAAGCCACGTCCACGTGGGGGCTCTTGGGCGAGCTTTTTCAAATCATCGCGGTCGCTGGCGGCGTCGTTGCCTATGCCAGTTGGAAGCGAGGTGGGCTGAGCTTTATTGGCTTCGCGCCGCCGCAAGGGGTTCGAGCGGTTCTGTTGGGACTGTTGGCAGGCCTTGGCCTGCAAACTGCAATCATCGTCGGGCTGTCTTTCGCGGGTCTTGTTCAGTTTGCGCCCATGACCTTTGCGCTGCCGCAAAGTCTTGGCGGCCTAGCGATTTTCGTTTCGCTGTTCGTCGCGGTCGCCTTTGTCGAAGAAGGTGCGATGCGCGGTCCGCTGCTGAACGCCTTCAGCGGCGCATTCGGGTTTTGGCCTGGGGCAATTCTGACCAGCCTGATCTTTATGGGCTTGCACCTCCCGAATACGGGGGAGTCCATTATTGGTTTGGCTAACGTTTTTTGGGTGGGCTTGGTTCTGGCCTGGACCCGGCGACGGACCGGCGCCTTGTGGTTTGCCATCGGATTTCACGCCGCCTGGGACTTCGCCCAGTCCTACATTTTTGGCGTTCCAGACAGCGGCCAGGTGATGCGCGGCGCCCTGACGACAGCGGTTGTCACAGGCCCCGACTGGTTAAGTGGCGGACCGACAGGTCCGGAAGGCGGCGTCCTGACCACGATCGCCACCGCCCTGTTGGCGGGAATCTGTGCCCTCACCTGGCGCAAGGCCAAGGTTGAAGGTGCCGATAATCCCTAGTGGGTCAAAGGCTTTTGTCGATCAAATTGGAGGCGATGGGGCTTAAGCGGTCGCGCCCATGAAATGCGGCATCCAGGCCTCATGGGCGGTGCGTAGCGTGGTGAGCGCGACCGAGCATAGCGCTCCGTGCGGCCCTGAAATCACCAGGGCATCGCCTCGGGCCTCACCAAGCTCCGTGACGGGCACATTCGCACTTTCGCAAGCCGAGATCACAGCTTCGCGGCTGGCCGGTGAGACGCCCACCAAGAACCGCGCCTGATCTTCGCCAAAATAATAGGCGTGGTCTGGAACTGTAGATCGGTTTTCCAGCCGCATCCCAACTCCTGAGGCCATGGCCATTTCGGCGGCGGCGGCGATGAGGCCGCCGTCCGAGAGATCGTGTACGGCGCTCAACACACCTTGACCAATCAGCGTGCGCACCAGGTCGGCATGGCGCTTTTCCATCGCCAAATCGACCGGCGGCGGCGCTCCCTCTTCACGGCCTTGCAGGTCTCGCAGATAGATCGACGCTGACAGCCAGCCCGCCGTGGTGCCGATTAACAGCATCTGATGGTCGGGTTTTAGCGTGCCAAAGCCCGCCCGCTTGGAGGATTGGGCCAACAGGCCGACCGCGCCAACCGTGGGGGTTGGCGGAATGGCCCGGCCATTGGTTTCGTTATAGAGCGAGACATTGCCGCTTACGACGGGGAAGGCCAAGACGGCGCAGGCTTCAGCCATTCCATCGATGGCGCGCACCAATTGCCCCATGATCTCAGGGCGTTCGGGATTGCCGAAGTTCAGATTGTCAGTGATGGCGATAGGTTCGGCGCCCACCGCGCTTAGATTGCGGTAGGCCTCGGCCACCGCCTGCTTGCCGCCTTCATAAGGGTCAGCCTCCACATAGCGGGGCGTGCAGTCCGACGTGACCGCCAGAGCCTTGGTCGTTCCGTGCACACGGATAATGCCAGCATCGGCGGCGGTGGCGCTGTCGGCCAAGGTATCGGCCATCACATGGCGATCATACTGCTCCCAGATCCAACGCTTCGACGCCATGTCGGGCGCACGCATCAGTGCAAGGACGGCGGCGGACCAGTCGGAAGGCGGCGCAATATCGGCTGCCAGAAGTACCGGACGTTTAGTGGGTTCACTCCAGGGGCGATCATAGAGCGGCGCATCGTCGGACAAGGGCCCAAGCGGCAGGTCGCATACCACCTCGCCCAGGTGGTGCAGGACGATGCGACCGGTGTTGGTCGTCTGACCAATGACTGCCGCGTCCAGTCCCCACTTCTCAAACACCCGATGGGCGTCGGCTTCGCGGCCGGGCTTCAGAATCGCCAACATCCGTTCTTGGCTTTCGGACAGCATCATTTCATAGGCGCTCATGCCGGTTTCGCGCTGGGGCACGGCGTCGAGATTGAGTTCAACCCCAAGCCCGCCCTTGCCTGCCATCTCGACGGATGAGGAGGTCAGGCCCGCCGCACCCATGTCCTGGATGGCTGCCACCGCGCCGAGGCTCATCAATTCCAAGGTCGCTTCAATGAGAAGTTTTTCAGCGAACGGGTCGCCGACCTGGACGGTTGGGCGCTTTTCTTCGCTTGCGTCGTCAAATTCCGCTGAGGCCATGGTCGCGCCATGGATGCCATCTCGGCCGGTTTTTGAGCCGAAATAAACCACGGGTAGGCCGGGCTCCGGCGCGGCGGAATAGAAGATTTTGTCGGCATCGGCCAAGCCTACGCACATGGCGTTGACCAGGATATTGCCGTCATAGCCTGAGTGGAAGTTGGTTTCGCCCGCCACGGTGGGCACGCCGACGCAATTGCCATAGCCGCCAATGCCCGCCACCACCCCCTCGACCAGCCTACGGGTCTTGGGGTGTTCTGGCGCGCCAAAGCGCAAGGCGTTTAGAAGGGCGATCGGCCGCGCGCCCATGGTGAAGACGTCGCGCATAATGCCGCCGACGCCTGTGGCCGCACCTTGATAGGGCTCGATATAGGAGGGGTGGTTGTGGCTCTCCATCTTGAAGATGCAGGCCTGACCATCGCCAATATCGACAACCCCTGCATTTTCGCCGGGGCCTTGGATCACCCTTGGTCCGGTCACCGGGAATTTGCGCAAATGGCGCCGCGACGACTTATAGGAGCAATGCTCGCTCCACATGACGCTGAACACGCCAAGCTCCACCGCGTTTGGCTCCCGCCCCAGGCGGTCGAGGATGACGGCATATTCTTCAGGCTTTAAGCCATAATCGGCGGCGCGTTCGGCGGAGGTCTTGGCGGAGGCTGTCATGGCCTTCGGTTAGATGATTTTCGGGCGCCTGAAAACCGGATTCCGTTCCGTTGGATCGTGACCGGTCAGGGCGCCACCGGCAGTTCGACATAGCTTTCGGCTTTTGGACTATGGAAGACGCGCACCGTGGCGCGACGATAGTCTTCGGGCTTGGCGAAGAAGATGTTCGGCACAAAGGTTTGCGGGTTGCGGTCATAAAGCGGGAACCAGCTCGATTGGATCTGCACCATGATCCGATGTCCGGGCAGGAAGACATGGTTCGCCGTCGGCAAAGCAAATTGATAGGCAAGGGGAAGGTCAGGTGTGATCGGCTTGGCGGTCTCGAAACTTTCGCGATAGCGACCGCGCAAAATATCCATCGAGACAGCCAGTTGGTAACCGCCCATGGCCGGTTGGGCGGGCACCTCGTCTGGATAGACGTCGATTAACTTCACCACCACGTCCATGTCGGTCCCAGTGGTGGACTCCACGATGTGGGCGATGGGTTCGCCTGAAATCTTTAACGGCGAGGTCAGAGTGTCGCTGACATAGGTCAAGACGTCAGAGCGCGTCGCAGCGAAGCGCTGGTCGTCGGTTAGCCACTGGCCCCAGGTTGAGTCGGTCGCATATTCGGGCAAGAAGGGGCGCAACCGATAGGTGACCGGCTTTTTGGGATCGGAAACATAATCGTCGAGGGCGGGTTCGATGGCGGATGGCGGCGAGAAGCTCAGGCCCGCATCGGCATGGAGGAAAAGTTTTGTGGTTTTCGCAGACTCAAGCGGCCACTGGTCATAGTGTTTCCACCGATTGCTTCCGGTCTCAAAGGCGCTGACCTTGGGAATCGTCAAGGGCGGGGGCGCGTCTTTCAAGAAATGGGCGAGAAAGGGGGCCAAAACCTCCTGGCGGAAGGTCTTGGCGGTGTCGGAATCGAATTTGACCGCGCCGAGGCTTGAGCCCTCGCCAATCTCGCCGCCGTGTCTCCAAGGGCCCATGGCCAGATAAAGCAGATCACCCGAAGAGTCTTTTGGTTTCAGGGCCTTATAAACCGCGAGGTCCCCATAAATATCTTCTTGGTCGAACAGGCTATGAACCAAGAGCACCGGCACCTTGAGGGGTTCCTTGGCTAGCACCTTGTCCATGGCCTGTTGACGCCAAAAATCGTCATAGGCCGGGTGGCTGACCAGCTTATTCCAAAAGCCGAGTTGCTCCATGCCATAGGCTTTGCCGACAGCCCCCGCTGATCCATACTTCAGCCAGAATTCGTACTCGTCATAATAGGGGGTTGCCCATTTTTCCTCGCCGGCGCGCGTGGCTTCCTGCTCATAGACATAGTTGATATTGACCTGCCTGAACGCGCCTTTGTGGAACCAGTCATCACCCATCCAGCCATCGACCATAGGGTTCATCGGCACAGCCGCCTTCAGGGCCGGGTGCGGATTGACCAGGGCCATTAAGGGTGTGAAGCCGTCATAACTAATGCCGATAATCACCACCTTGCCGTTCGACTGGGGCACGTTTTTCACCAGCCAGTCGATGGTGTCATAGGTGTCGGTCGCATGGTCGACAGGCGTCGGATTGAGCGGCCCGTGCAAGGGCCTATTCATGACGTAGTCGCCCTCGGATCCATATTTGCCGCGCACATCTTGCACGACGCGAATATAGCCGCCCTCCACGATCACATCGGCGGCGTTGTCATAGCCTTCGAGTACGGACTGCAAGTGGGTCGAGGGGTTGTGCGAGGTGAGCTCGGTGGCGTTATAGGGGGTGCGCGTCAACACCATGCCAACATGGTTCGCCCCCTTTGGCGTCAGGATGACGGTGTGCAGTTTGACCCCGTCGCGCATCGGGATCATCACGTCTTTGCGCTCAAAGTCCCAGGCGTCGGTTGGGGGGGTGAACGCCTTAGGTGTTTCCGAAACGAGCGCCGGAGCGCTCGGCGCGGATTGGCGGCCACCAGCCTCGGCGCTCAAACCGGTTGCGAGCGCCAGAGCAAAGCCGCAGGCGGTTGAAATCAGACCGGTCCCGAACCGACGCGAAAATCGATACGCCATGCCATCGTCACCTTATGCGTAAAACCTTCGCATCAGGCTGGCATGGGTGCTCAGGTCGAGCAATGCTCAACCCATATTCTGGCTCCCGGATTGAGCGGTAACGCCTCTTCCTGAGGCGACGAAGAGCGCGATGAGGTCAAGTCGCAGTTGCGCATCGGCGCGCACCCGCGCCAGTCGCGCCGAATTCAGTTGGCGTGACGCGTCGATGACGGGGAAAAGGCCGGTTGCGCCCGCGCTATAGGCCTTGCGCGCCAGGGCAAGGGATTGGTCTGCGAGCGATTCGGAATGCCTTTGCGCATCCAGCGCCTCTTCATCATGGCCCACGGCGGAAAGGAGGTCCGCCACCTGACCAAAGGCCGTCAATACGGTCGCTTGATAGGCGGCGAGCGCTTGGCGACGCCGTGCCTTGGCAGCTGTGACACCGGCCTTCAGTACGCCGCCACCGATCACAGGCTGGCTCACGCCCGCGAGCAAGGTGTAGGCGGTGGACTGAAAGTCGAAAATCTTTTCGGGGTGCAGCGCTGATTGGGTCAATTGGGCGCTCAACGTCACCTGGGGGTAGAGCTTGGCTGTGGCCACGCCGATTTCGGCTGCAGCGGCGTGCAAGCGCGCCTCGGCGGCCAGAATGTCGGGTCGGCTATGCACCAGGTCTGACGGCAGACTGACCGGGAGGGTCTTGGGGAGCGGGAAATCCTCCAGGCGGAATGCGAAACTGCTCGCCTCGCTTGGAGATTTGCCGAGGAGAATTGCAAGTGCATGTCGGGCGGCGTCCTGGCGGTTGACCAGGGCGGGGCGCAAGCTCTCGTCGGCGGCCAGTTGGCTCTGGGCGCTGACCTGGGCGCGGCGCGGTTCGCTGCCCGCCTGCAAAGCCGCCCGAACCATGGCGAGATTTTCGCGGTCATCGGCCAGGATCTGATCGACCACATCCAATTCTGCCGAGAGGGCCGCCAAGGTTGCAGCCTGGGCGGCGGTCTGGCCGGTCAGGCTGGTGAGGGCTGCGTCAACCTCATGGCTTTGCGCGTCTTGTAAGGCCTGGGCAGCTTCGACGCCTGAGCGCAGGCCGCCAAAGACGTCGACCGGATAGCTCGCCACGGCCCCGACCGAATAGAGGCTGAAATGCGGGTTGTTCGGGAAGGGTCCACCCGAAAAGCCGAAGCTGGCGAGATTGAGCCGGTCGAGCTGCGGCTGGGCCGCCACGTCGAGGCTGGGCGCCAGACTTCCTTGTGTGGCGCGGGTTTGCGCCACGGCTGCTTCTAAGGAAGCTTGAGCCTGCCGCAAGGTGGGATTGCCGGCGATTGCCTCGCGGATTAACGCGTCCAGCGCTGGCGACGGAAAGAGCTGCCACCATTGCGACGGCAATTCGCCACCGGGTTGCGGGGCGCGGACCCCCTCGGTGCGTTCAGGTGCTGGCAAATAGTCGCGCCCGGTCAGCGCTTCGGGAGGATGGAAGGTTTCGTTCAGGGGGGCGCAGGCTGTTAAAAGCGCGCACGCCGCCGCCGCGCCAAACCACGGGCTTGTTCTGAGAGCGGAGAAAATCGATTTCACCTCGGTCTACTCCATCGCCATGTGGGAGTCGGTCTTTGCTTGACGGGCTTTCGGTTGCTTCAGCAGGATGAGGAGCGGCATGGCCACGAAGCAAATGATCATGATGGTCTTGAAGGCGTCGATATAGCCGACCATGGCGGCTTGGCGGCTGACCTGGCCACTGAGACCGGCAAGGGTCATCGGATCACTCAGATTGAATTGCCGGGCTTGCGCGAGAAAGGCCGGATTGTCTTTGCGGATGTGGGGGATCATCTCCGCATAGGCCATTTTCGAGGCGCGAATTTGCACACCCGCCAAGATCGAAATGCCGACGCTTGACCCGACATTACGCACAAGGGTGAAGAGGCCCGCCGCTTCGGTGCGAAAGCGGGTATCGAGGGTCGAGAAGGCCATTGTCGTTAGGGGCACAAATAACAGGCCCATCCCCATGCCTTGCAGCACGCCCGACAGCATGATCGGTCCTGCGCCCATCAACAGGGAAAAATGGGTCATTTGATACATGGAGACGGCGAGGATCGAGATGCCGACCAACATGATCAGTCGATTGTCGACAATGGACACCAAGCGCCCGACCACGAACATGGAGATTAAGGTTCCGACGCCGCGTGGGGCCAGGATGAAGCCCGCCTGGGTGACCGGATAGCCGAGCAGCGTCTCAATCATCGGCGGCAGCAGGGCTGTGGTGGCAAACATCAAGACGCCCATGATGACGCTGAACAGGCAGGCGGTCATGAAGTTGCGGTCAAACGCCACTGCCCTTGGGATGAAGGGCGACTTGGCGGTGAAGGTCTGAACAACACACAGATAAAAACTTAAGATGCCCAGGATCAGCTCGATCCAGATCTCCAGCGACGAAAACCAGTCGAGCTGTTCGCCCCGGTCAAGCATCAGCTGCACCGCCGCCACGCCGACCGCCAAAAAGGTATAACCCAAGAGATCAAAGCGCGGGCGCGACAGCGGACGCCCTCCGGCGATGAAGATGCTGATGCCGATGAACGAGGCGATGCCGAAGGGCAGATTGATGTAAAACACCCAACGCCAAGAAAAGTGGTCGGTGAGATAGCCTCCCAAGGCGGGACCGAGGATCGGTCCGAGCATCGATGCCATGCCCCATACCGCCATGGCCTGGCCCTGTTTATGCGGCGGGTTGATGTCGAGCAGCACAGCCTGGGCGAGGGGAATGAGCGGTGCGCCGAAGGCCCCTTGCAAGAGGCGAAAGCCGACAATCTGGGAAAGGTTCTGCGCCAAACCGCAAAGCGCCGAGGCAAAGGTGAACCCGGCGACCGAGACCAAGAAGACACGCTTGCGGCCAAACCTCGCACTGAGGGCGCCGGTAAGCGGAGTCATGATCGCTGCGGCGACAATGTAGGAGGTCAGCACCCAGGTGACCTGATCCTGGCTCGCCGAGACACTGCCTTGGATATTGGGCAGGGCCACATTGGCGATGGTCATATCGAGCGCATTCATCAAGGTCGCGGTCATGATGGAGACCGTGATCATCAGCCGGTTAAACGCGCCACCATGGGCGGCGTCGACCTCAGACTCGTCAGGCTTGGTTGTCATGAGGCCGGAGCGTCGCCGCCGAACAGCTTCTGTTTGAATTCGGTGTCGATTTGAACATGGGCGGAGAGGCCGGCGGCCAAGGGGGCCTTGGCGACCTCGCGCGGATCGAGTTCTATACGTATGGGAAGGCGCTGGACGACCTTGACCCAGTTCCCGGTCGCATTCTCCGGCGGAAGCAAGGCGAAACTTGAGCCGGTTCCCGGCGAGAGGCTGGCAACCTTGCCGTGATAGGCAATCCCCTTGCGGGCGTCGATCTGCACCGTCGCCGATTGGCCGACGCGAACATGGGCAAGCTGGTCCTCTTTAAAATTCGCCTCGATCCAGACGCGGGGGGAGACAAGGTCAAACAGAGGTTGGGCCGCATTGACATAGGCCCCGACCTGAACCTGATCGACCCGCGTGACAATCCCGTCTTGCGGCGCGGTCAGGTGGGTGTAAGCGGCGTTCAGCCTTTGGCTTTGCAACATCGCATCGGCTGCGCGCACAAGGGGATGCTTGTCGGTTGGCGCCTCCACCGTCCCGCCAAGGGCTGCGAGCGCAGCGGCTTCGGCGTCCTTGGCTGCGGCCAATTTCTGCACGGCTGCGTCAAAGCCGTTTTGCGCCTGATCCACGGCCGATTGCGAGGTCACGCCAGCGGCGAGCAAGGTTTTCTGTCGGTCGAACTCGCGCCGTTGAAATGCGACCGATTCGTCGGCAGCCCGGGTTTCCGCCTGGCGTTGGGCATAGGCGGCGCGCAGGGTCGCTACCTGGAGACGCGATTGGGCAGCTTGGGCTTCAGCCTGAGCAACCGCTGCCTCAAAGGGGGCGGCGTCAAGGATAACGAGCGGCGTCCCTTGGGTCACGGATTGGTTTTCGTGCACATTGACCGCGGTGATGCGGCCAGACACATTGGCGGAAATCTGTACTTTTGCCGACTGGACATAGGCGTCGTCGGTCGACTGATAGCGGCCGCCCGTCAGGTAGGCGTAGAGCGCCACACCGGCCACCAAGACGGGCACCCCGACCATCAAGGGCAGTCGCAACCGCTGCCCCAATCTCTGTGGCGGCGAAAACGATGCGGACTCCTGCGGCGAAGGTCCGCTGCGGGTTTTATCCGTCACATCATCGCTCATCCGGCCATCCTATCGTCGCAGGTCAAGGCTGTCCCTCCAGGCACGAGGGAGTCTTATTGCATTGCACAAATAGGCCTTCCTGACTATGATCCAAATTGAAAGTTATCACGAACAGAATGAGCAGAATTCATTTCGCTAATCTCGACCTCAATTTGTTGCGGGTGTTTGAGGCTGTCGCTGAAGAGGGCAGCGTCACCCGCGCGGGGGAGCGGCTTGGCTTGTCGCAATCGGCCGTCAGCCACGCCCTAAGTCGGCTCCGAATTGCGCTGGACGACGATCTCTTCATCCGAACCTCTGATGGTATGCGCCTCACACCTTGGGCGATTGATGCAGCGCCGAAGGTATCGAGGGCTTTGGGTCAGTTGCAGCGCGCCCTGGCACCGGCAGAATTTGATCCCGCCCATTCCGATCGGCGTTTTCGCTTAGGCTTGACGCCCTATTTGTCCACCGTGCTCGCGCCGTCTCTCACCCGCCGATTTCGCCAAGAGGCGCCGGAGGCGGAATTGGTGCTCCGTCATCCGACCGGCTCGGTTTCAGAGGCGCTCGACATGGGCAGGCTCGATGTGGCGCTTGGCGCCTTTGGCAGACTTTCAGAGCGATTTGAAAAGGCACTGCTCTTTTCTGAGCGCCTGGTTTGGGTCATGCGGCGCGCCAATCCCGCCGCGAGCCAACCCCTAACTCTCGAACGTCTGGCAGAAATCCCCCACCTGATCGTTGCAACAACCGAGGCGCCAGAGGACGGTGGGCCAGCGACATTTGACCGGGGGGTCGAGCGGGCGCGCATTTGGGGCGATGGGGGCGCCTATGCGCGGGCTATGGCGGCGGCAACCCAAGCGGGTGGGGGAAAGCCAATGCCTGCGGCCATGACGGCGCCGGACAGTCAAACTCTGCTCAGTATTGTCTCCCAGACAGATATGGCCGCGCTTGCGCCTCTGAGGTTAGCGCGTCTTTATCAACCAACCTATGACTTGGTCATTCGAGATCCGCCCTACGCGACCGAACTTTTGGAGATTGTTGCCCTATGGCGCTCTGATCACGGCGCGCACCCAGCGGTCGCTTGGTTCATTCACCTGATCTCAGAAACGGCTGCTGATCTTGTGGGGGCAGAGAGTTTGCATATTTCGTGAGAACCTCATCTGTCTTGAGGGCTACAGCGTAGCGATTACACTCTATAAATTTTCTCTCTCGTGATATTTCCGAAACCGATTTTACGGTTGACCAGTTATTAAGTAGATTTGGTTTAGATAGGCTGGAAGACATATTGAGGCCCAGCTTGATTCCTCTCCTCCCCCTTCTCGCCGAGCATGATTTCTGGCGTATTGGCCTAGCGGTCGGGGTGAGTCTGGCCGCCTGTCTTTGCGTCTTCAAAATCAGAGGCAGCATGCGCGACACATCAGGCGTGGTGCGCTGGGTGTGGTTGTTCATCGCAGGCCTAGAAGTGGGCGTTGGACTTTGGGCCAGCCAATTCCTGACCCTGCTCGCCCTGCCAATTCCCTTCCTGTCCGGGCGCTCTGGCCTTGGTCCCTTTTCGATCCTGCCGACAGCAGTGGTCGGGGCGGTGGTTGCCTTAGCCATTGCGTGGCATGGCACAGATCGCGCGCGTCGCTGGGTGGGCGCTATGGTGTTGGCGGCGGTGATGGCGCTGGTCGAGTTTCAGCGCCTGCAGGTCTGGCCAATCTATGGCACCGAACATTGGGATGCCGCCGAAATTTGGTTCGCCCTGATTGGCGGTTTGGCCATGTTTGGCGCGGCCTTTGCCATTGGCGGGGCCGGCTCAAATCCGATCCGCCGGGTCTGGGCCAGCGGTTTGATGACCACAGGCTTCCTGACCACGAACCTGTTTGTTCTGAACGCTGTCGATCTGCATCCGATAATTGCAATGGGTTCGGCGAGCGCGGCTCAGGCGTCTGCCGCATCTGCGCCCATGGTCAACCTGATCACCACCATTTCGATCTTCATCATAGGTGGTGGCGTCGGCGCGGCCTATTTGAACGACATGCAGTCCTTAAGCTCGGTCTTTCGCTTACGCCGCTTGGCGGACGCTGCGCGTGAAGGCATTGTCGTGGTCAAGGATGGCCGGATCAATGACGCCAACACGTTTTTCTGCGCCCTCGCCGGACGTTCACCCGAGGATTTGGTTGGCCAAAAACTCTTTGGCGACCTGCTCAAGTTCGAACACGACGAGCATGGCGACCTGAAGCCCGGTGAATATGAGGCCTTGCTGCATGCGAGGACCGCCGATGGCGTCGAGACAGCGCCCATTCCGGTCCTGGCCTTTATTAGCGATCCCCAAAGTTCAGACGACCAGTCCGACCTGACAATCGTCTCCTTGCGCGACTTAAGAGAGCAAAGGGCAGCCGAGGATCGCATTCGCTTCTTAGCCGATCACGATCCCTTATCGGGCCTTCCCAATCGTAAGGCGCTGTTGGAGCACCTGTCGGAGGCGATCAATTTCGCCCACCGGACCAAGGCGCGGGTTTCGGTCATTTGCCTGAACCTGGATCGGTTCAAACTGATCAACGAACTGCATGGCCAAGCGATTGGCGATGAACTCCTGGTTGAGGTTGGGCGTCGGATCGCGCGCTATATTGGCGATCAGGGGTTTGCGGCACGCATTGGCGGCGATGAGTTTGCGGTGGCCCGGGTGTCTGAAGCGGGCGAGTCGAATGTGGCTCTGGCCGAGTGGACCCACGAGTTGATGCAAAAGATCCGTGCGCCGCTGATCTTCACCAGCGTGGCCCTCGAGATTAATGTTCGAGCCGGAGTTAGTCTCTTTCCACAAGACGGTTCGGACGCCGACCGTTTGCTGGCCAATGCCGATACGGCGCTGCGCCGGGCGCGCGAACACGGCAAGACCGGCTATTGCTTCTTTGAGCCCGCCATGGACCAACATGTGCGCGAGCGCAGAGGTCTGGCCAGAGACCTGCGTTTGGCCCTGGCCAAGAACCAGTTGGAGGTTGCCTATCAACCTCTGGCGGGCGCTGAAAGCGGCGATATCTGCGGCTTTGAAGCCCTGATGCGCTGGCGCCACCCTGAGCGTGGTCTCGTCCCTCCCGACCAATTCATTCAGATTGCCGAAGAAGAAGGCCTGATCCAAGAGCTCGGCCATTGGATCCTGGGCGCGGTCGCTCAAGAAGCTGCGACCTGGAGCAGGCCTCTGTCGGTCGCGGTCAACATCTCTGCGGTCCAGTTGAGCCAAAGGGATTTGGCGGAGCGTGTGCGCAACCTGTTGTTCGAAACAGGCTTGTCGCCAGCGCGTCTGGTCTTGGAAGTCACCGAAACCGCCCTGATCACCGAACAACAGGCCGCATTAGACGCTTTGCGCCGTTTAAAATCCCTTGGCCTCTGCATCGCCATGGATGATTTCGGTACCGGCTTTTCCTCGCTGTCGACCCTCCATTCCTTCCCCTTCGACAAGATCAAGATTGACAAGAGCTTCGTCGATGGGATCGGCACGCGCGAACGCTCCACCGTCATTGTCCGCGCGGTTTTGGGGATTGGCCGAGGGCTTGGCATACCCGTGGTTGCCGAGGGTGTCGAAAACGCCATCCAGCTCGACTATCTGCGGCGGGAAGGCTGTGCGGAAATCCAGGGCTATTATATTGGCAAGCCCGCACCGATCTCTGCCTTCGCCAGCTATGTGTTCCCTGACGCTAAGCCTTCTGCGGAAGCCGTGGATACGGACGTTGTCGACGCGAAAGCGCCCGAGAGCCTGCCGGGCCGCGCCCTTAAACTTTAAGGGACTTCAAGAGTTCCACGCAAAGATCAACCGATCGACCTTTGGCCTGACGCGCTCCAGCGGCGCCTCCTTGGCGGAGCCAATATAGATAAAGCCCGCAACGCTTTCTTGAGGCTCAAGACCCAAGAGCGCCTGAACCTCTGGGGCATAGCCATACCAGTCCGTAATCCAATTGGCCCCGAAGCCGAAGGCTTGCGCTGCCAACAGCAGCAGTGTGCAGACCGCCCCTGCTGAAAGGTGCTGCTCCCACTCCGGGATCTTGGCGGGTTTGGGCGAGGAGACCACCACAACGGCAAGGGGAGGGGCTGTGAGCTTAATCAGCGCGCCTTCGGCCTTGGCCGGGTCAGCTTGGGAGGAAGCGAGCCTACGCACCTCCTCAGCGAACCTTACCTTGGCGTCGCCGCTGAGCACGATGAAGCGCCAAGGCTCCAACTTGCCGTGATCTGGCGCACGGCAGGCGAGCGTCAGGATGTCGCGAAGCTCTTCTGCGTTGGGTCCCGGCGCCGAGAGCGAGGCCGCCGAACTGGATCGCCGGTGTGCGAGCGCGGTCGCGAGCGCTTGCGACGGTGTGACCGCCAGCGGGTCTCCCATCTCCGGCGCAGCGGGCAGGCGAATACTGGACATGAGTAACTTCCTTAGCCGGGGCTTGGATTGGGCGTCTAACGAGGATAGTGCAAATGCGCAATGGCGCCTGGCAAAGCCGTGGTTCGGCCGACCCTCACAGAGGTATGATGGAATGAAGACGCCCGCGTGGATGGTGAGCCATGGCCCCCCTTGGCGTGCGGGTCCGCCCGAACGGATCCACGACAACCCCTTTTTCGCGATCGACAAATTTGACGCCGTTGCCCCCACCGGTGTCGAGACCCCTTACTACATGCAACACTTCAAAAACCTCGCGACAGGCGTGGTTGCGCTCCATCCTGACGGGACGATCAGCTTGGTGGGGCAGTGGCGGTTTCCCAGTCGGGCCTATAGTTGGGAACTGCCGGAGGGCGGGGTGCCTCCAGAGGAGACGGCGCAAGCGGGCGCCCAAAGGGAGTTGCGTGAGGAGGCCGGTCTAACCGCCAGGACCTGGCGTGCGATTTTACAGCTCGAGCTGTCGAACGCCTCTTCTGATGAGGTTTGCGTCCTCTTCCTCGCCACCGACCTTGCTCCGGCGGAATTTGATCCCGATCCCACCGAGCAGTTGACCGTTGCCCGCGTCCCGTTCGGCGAAGCCCTGTCGGCCATTGCCGCCGGTCACATTCGCGACAGCTTGACGGTGGCAGGACTGCTTCGGGTGCACCATATGGCGGTCACGGGCGAGCTCGCGCCCGATTTGGCGGACGCCGTGCTGCGCTCAGTCCGGGCCTATCCGCCCGAGCGGGGTTGAGGAGAGATTGATATGTCTCGACATGAGACGGTTGCTCAGTCAGACGCCGCGCCGGTATTTGCGAGTTTGCGGCGCGAAGCCGAGGCCGCATCGCTGGCCGAACCTATGTTGGCCGGGGTGTTGGCTGCCGCAGTCCTAACCCACCGCGACCTGACGTCAGCGCTCGCCTATCAGCTCGGTCGCAAAATGGGCGAGGCGGATCTGGGTCCGCTCAGCCTTCGCGACATGGCCATGCAGGTCTATGCCGATGACGCAAACCTGATCGGCATCATCGAAGATGATCTGCGCGCGGTCTTTGAACGCGATGCGGCGGCCCGCGGATACTTACAACCCTTTCTCTTCTTCAAGGGCTTTTTGGCCCTGCAAAGCCATCGCTTGGCCTATGCTTTGTGGCGTCAAGGTCGCGACATGATCGCCTTTCACCTGCAAAGCCGCGCTTCGGAGCTTTTCCAAGTCGACATCCATCCGGCTGTGCCCATCGGCCGGGGTGTGTTTCTCGACCACGGGACCGGTATTGTGATTGGCGAGACCGCCGTGGTGGGCGATGGGGTGTCGATCTTGCAAAATGTGACGCTAGGCGGCACTGGCAAGACGGGCGGCGACCGCCATCCCAAGATTGGCAAGGGCGTGTTGCTCGGCGCGGGCGCGAAGGTGCTTGGCGCGATTGAAATCGGCGATTACGCCAAGGTCGCCTCAGGATCCGTGGTGCTGAAACCTGTGCCACCGGGCTGCACGGCAGCAGGCGTTCCGGCGCGAATTGTCAACTGCCCCGCAGGCCCAGACCCCGGCGCCAATATGGATCAGACGCTTGCCGACAGCGCCTATGATTATGTGATTTGAGCGGCGCAATGGCTGCATCCCTCTGCAAATCGCCTTGCAGCCCGTCAGCGAAATCAACTAGGGTCCGCCAGCCAAACAGCGGCGCGCCGCCGCGTTTCGAACGGGAGCCGTAAGCTCGTGAACGACAAAGATATTAAGCGGATCGAAGCCCACCTGCGGCGCACCTTTGGCGCGACAACGCTGGCGCTCAAGGCGAGGCCCAAACAAAAGGATAGCGCCGAGGTCTATGTGGGAGAAGAATTTGTCGGTGTCGTCTATCAAGACGAAGATGAAGACGGCTCCTTCATGTTCGAAATGGCCATCTTGGCCGAGGATCTCGACGCTTAAGGACGAAGCGCGCCTTCATCAGCCCAAAACGCCGCGCCTGCCAAAACATCCGGTGGGGCGGCGTTTTTCATTTGAGGAGATGAATATTTTTTCTTCACAGACTCTTGCGGGGAAAAACGAAGCACCTCATGATTCAGACATGGGTTGAGCTGAATCGCAGGAGAATCAATAAGTTGGACCGGTGGCCTCATGTGGCCCAATAAGGTTTCCAGCGATTCACTTGAATGCATGCCGGATTAACCAAGTTTAAGTAACTCTCCGTTTAGCCTGTTGGCGGGACGGAGTTTGGAATTCCGCGCTCATGTGGGTGCGCCTTTGGCGCGAGCGCCTTTCGGGAGGGGCTTATGCGGGTTTTGTTGATTGAAGATGACAGCGCTACGGCGCAGAGCATCGAGCTTATGCTCAAGGCTGAGGGGTTCAATGTCTATACGACGGACCTCGGCGAAGAAGGCATAGATCTGGGCAAGATCTATGATTACGACCTCATTCTCTTGGACCTCAACCTGCCGGATATGTCGGGGCTCGACGTGCTGCGGCAGCTGCGGGTAGCCAAGATCAATACGCCGATTATGATCCTTTCCGGCACGGCGGAAATCGACACCAAGGTCAAGAGTTTCGGCGGCGGCGCTGACGACTATATGACCAAGCCCTTCCACAAGGATGAGCTGGTGGCGCGGATTCACGCCGTGGTTCGCAGGTCCAAGGGTCACGCCCAATCGGTCATCCGCACCGGCGACATCGTGGTCAATCTCGATGCCAAGACCGTCGAAGTGAATAATAACCGCGTCCATCTGACCGGCAAAGAATATCAAATGCTCGAACTGCTCTCCTTGCGAAAGGGCTCGACCCTGACCAAGGAAATGTTCCTCAACCACCTCTATGGCGGCATGGACGAGCCCGAATTGAAGATCATCGACGTCTTCATCTGCAAGCTGCGCAAGAAGCTCGCCGCTGCGACAATGGGCACCCATTATATCGAAACGGTCTGGGGACGCGGCTACGTGTTGCGCGACCCGCAAGACATGGGAACCGCCATCACGGCTGCCTAACCGCACTGAAACTCTATTTCCTCCCGAAAAGGGGCGCTCCATGCGGGCGCCCCTTTTTTCGTTAGGCGCAATTATTCCGGCGCATAGAGTTTATCTGGAACGCCTGTATAGCGCGCAGCCCTGCACCAACCCCAGGTCTTCGTCACGCGTCCGTCGTCGTCGAATATATCGCGCAGGCGCCCGTCGCGTCTGCGGATAGTCATTTTATCCCAAGCCTTATTTTCGAAAACGATAAAGTGCCTATCGTGATGATAGATTCGATCTGCGCCCCTCTCGTCACAATTGTGAACGTCACAAAAAAGTCCTCGCCTAAGGTCGATTGCATATTCGTCTTGGCGAAAACCATGTTTGACATGTGCGGGATAGGTCCCGGTATAGTCCGGATGGGGATCAGCGGTGACGCGCCACTCCACTTTGCAAATGACATTAAAATTGGTCCCATTGGGGAGGGGAGCCGCGAAGCCGGTCCGGCTAACAAGGTCCGACCCCATCCCAATGCAAAGCCAGAGGGCCCGCCACGACCACGCCTCAGTGGAACGTCCCGTCGTCATTTTCGGTCGGCCTCAATAAAGGAGTCGTTTTTTTGTGTCCCCGTCCCTTAGGTGTATCAGGGGCGTGATGGTGTCGCCGTACTTCTGCACCCAAGCGGCGTAACTATTCCAAACGGGAGGGTTGGACTTTATGCCGCCCACGCCAGCCCATCGACCGTCATCGTCACGCGGTTGGTTGGGATTATAGGTCACGGGCACGTCCTTTCGCGAAGTGAGACTACGCGAGAAATACAACCCTAAATATATTTTTCCCAAGTCTTGTACAGCTAAAAAGTGCGTCGAATCCCGCGCGACGTCGCGGTTTTCCCCAATCCTGCTGGGAGTGCAAATCCAAATCGCGCAGAAGGCGCCTTGATCAGCCTTCCCGACTGGCCAGTTTGGCGATGGCGTCTTGCATTTCGGCCATGCGCCGCTTCAGGTCGTCCAGGGTCGGTTCGCTGGTGGCGGAGGACGCTGGCTGCGGCGTCGGGCTTTCTGGTTTGGGTGGATAGGCAAAGGGGGTGAACATCTTCATCGCCCGGTCGAACAGGGCGAGGTTTTGCCTGACCTGATCTTCAAACAGTCCAAAGCCGGGTTGCACCCCGATGGCGCCCGCCATCTGCTGGCGCATCTGTTCTTGCTGGCGCGCAAACCCTTCGAGCGACATTTCTAAATAGGTTGGGACGAAGCTCTGCATCTGATCGCCATAAAATCGGATCAGTTGCCGCAGGAACTGGATCGGCAAAAGGTTCTGACCCCGGCTTTCCTCTTCGAAGATGATCTGGGTCAGGACGGAGCGGGTAATTTCATCATTGGTCTTGGCGTCAAAGACGACAAAATCGACGCCTTCCTTCACCATCTCGGCCAGATGGTCGAGGGTGACATAGGAGGACGAGGCAGTGTTGTAGAGCCGTCGATTGGCGTATTTTTTGATCACGACCGGTTGGCCGCCGCCCTTGGCCGCGCTTTCGGTTTTGCTGTCTTCGGTCAAGTCGGTCGTCCCTCTGGTGGCCGTTGATCGCGAATGGGGCGCCCCCAATCGTCCATCCCCGTGCTGCAGTGCGGTGAGTATTGCGGAAGCTGACGCCGAAGGCTAGTGACTCCCACGCCGCCTTTGACATCATCCGCGTCGCTTTCGCTTGTCGCCCCTTGGATACCCGCCCGAATGATCCCTCGCTATGCCCGCCCACAAGCCGCAGCCATCTGGTCGCCAGAGACCCGTTACCGGATATGGTTTGAAATCGAAGCCCATGCTGCGGATGCTATGGCCGATCTGGGCGTCATTCCAAAGGAGGCGGCGCGCGCCATTTGGGAAAAGGGCAAGGATGCGGTTTTCGATGCCGACCGGATTGACGAGATCGAGCGAACCACCAAACACGACGTCATCGCCTTTCTCACCCATGTGGCCGAGATTGTTGGCCCCGAGGCCCGCTACCTTCACCAGGGCATGACCTCGTCGGACGTGCTTGATACCTGTCTTGCGGTGCAACTGACCCGCGCCACCGATCTCTTAATGGAAGATGTGGAATTGGTGCTAAGCGCGCTCAAGCGGCGGGCCTTTGAGCATCGGTTCACCGCCACCGTTGGCCGTAGCCATGGGATCCATGCCGAACCGACCACCTTCGGCTTAAAGCTTGCGGGTCACTATGCCGAATTCGTCCGCGCCCGCGACCGATTGGCGATGGCGCGGTTTGAAATTGCCACCTGCGCCATATCCGGCGCAGTCGGCACCTTTGCCAATGTCGATCCGCGCGTCGAGGCCCATGTGGCTGAAAAGCTCGGCCTGGGCATTGAACCCGTTTCAACCCAGGTCATTCCCCGCGACCGTCACGCCGCCTATTTCGCCGCCTTGGCCGTTGTGGCGGCATCGGTGGAGCGCTTGGCGACCGAAATTCGTCATTTGCAACGCACCGAGGTTCTAGAAGCCGAAGAACCCTTCGATCCGGGTCAAAAAGGCTCGTCGGCCATGCCGCACAAGCGCAACCCCGTCTTGACGGAAAACTTGACCGGCCTTGCCCGGCTGGTCCGTTCCGCCGTCATTCCCGCGCTTGAAGATGTCACGCTGTGGCATGAGCGCGATATTAGCCATTCCTCCGTCGAGCGAGGCATTGCACCCGACGCCACCATCCATCTCGATTTCGCCCTGCGGCGGCTGGCCAATGTGGTGGATCGGCTGGTGATCTATCCTGAGAACATGCGCAAAAACCTCGACCGGCTCGGCGGATTGGTTCACTCGCAACGTATCCTCCTCGCCCTGACCCAAAAGGGGATGAGCCGTGAGGACGCCTATGCGAGTGTCCAGTCAAACGCTATGCGCGTCTGGCGTGCCGAGGGCCGGTTCCTCGATTTCCTCAAGGCTGACCCCAAGGTGTCGGCCCATTTGAGCCCGCGCGAACTCGAAGCCCTGTTCGACGACGACTATCATTTCGCCCATGTGGACACGATTTTTGAGCGTGTCTTCGGCGTCGACTAAAGTCCGTTATTGCGCCCGGTGGACTGCGCCGACCCTGTCGAGCGTCTGGGCGACACTATCGAGGGGCGTGCCCCCGGCGGACTTGACCCGATCGAAGGCGGCTTTCGGATCATAGGCCGGAACGGTGAGGCCGAGCGTCTGTACATTCAAGGCGCCGATGGCGTCGAGCAAGCTTGATTTGGCCAGATATTCGTCGTGGCGGGCCGTTGCCAGACTAATCTCGGTGTCCCGCAAGGTTTGTTCAGCCAACAGGACGTCAAGGGTGGTGCGCAGACCGGCGCGGTATTCTTCGTGGACGCCGTCATAGGCGAGTTTGGCCGCGTCGCGGGCCTCTTGCGTGGCGAGGCGATTGGCCTTGGCCGAGACCATGGTGCTCCAGGCATTGGCGACTTGGCGAATGATGTCGCGATGGGTCTTGTCGACGCCGAACCGGTCCGAATTATTTTGTTCGAGCGCCTGGCGCACCTGAGAGGCGATCAATCCGCCAGAATAGAGCGGTTGGGTCAGGGTGAGGCCCGCGGAAACCTGACCGCCATAATTCCGGGTCTCGAGGGGCGAGATGGGCCCGACATACCCCGCCGATGCGGTTGCCGAGAGGGTCGGGCCATAGCCGTTGCGCGCCGATGCGACCTTGGCGCGCGAGGCCGTCTCCGTCATTTGGGCTGCAGCGAGGCTTGGGTTGGCGCGCTCGGCCGCCTCAAAAGCGGCATCGAGGGTATCGGGAATTCCTGGCAGGTCGGGTTCCGGCGCGAGGCCTTGCGGGGCCTCGCCCACCACAGCCTGATAGTTGGCGCGGCTGGTGCGTAACTGGCCTTCGGCGGTCGCCAAAAGCGCTTCGGCCTGGGCATATTGCGCCCGGGCTTGTGCGACATCGGTCGGCGTCACCTGGCCGACATCCTTGCGCGCTGTGGTCTCTGCCAACTGGGTGCGCAACACTTCGAGATTGGCCTTGCGAATGTCGAGGATAGACGCGTCGCGCCGCACATCCATATAGGCACTGATCACCTGATTGAGGATATCGGCCTCGCTGGCACGCAAGCTTTGCCGCCCGGCAAGCACGCTCGCATCGGCTGCGCGCAAATCGGAGGTCGTTTTGCCTCCTGAATAAAGCGTCTGGCTGGCGCTGAGGCCGAGCGAGCCCGAATTGGTGTCGAACGAGCCCTGATTGATGTTGGGACTGTCATAATGGGAATAGGAGCCTTGACCCACCAGCGACAGGGTCGGTCGAAGTTGGGTTTCAGTCTGGACATAGGTTTCGTCCAAGCGACGCTGCTGCGCCCGCGCCTGCATCAAGGTCGGGTTGGATTGATAGGCGGCGCTGAGCGCATCGGCCAAGGTTTCGGCTTGCACGGCAGGGACGGCGCTTGCCGCCCACGCTAGGGCCAGGGGGGTCAAAAACAGTGCCGCGCGCATGGGCCTCTCCGAAATCATCGCTTCTGGGCTGTACACGACAGGCCCTGTGCAAGGCTAATTAAGCTTTAGTCACCTTGGCCCGCCAAAAGGGGGTGCTGGCGGGCGCGTCAAAGCCAGGAATTGAGCCGTCGCAAGGCGGACGCCGCTGTGGCCGCAGAAGATCGGCCTTCGACATGCTTGGCTCTCAAAGGACTTTCGACCGCGCCATGACCCGCTCGTCCATTCCCGCCGCCTTCCTTGAGTATGCCCAACGCAATCTGCCCCGCTATACCAGCTACCCCACCGCCGTGGCGTTTCACGACCAAGTGGGCGAGGCTGACGCGCGCAGCTGGGCTGAGGCCGCAGAAGGGCCGCTCTCCCTTTATGTCCACATCCCGTTTTGCGACCAGCTCTGTTGGTATTGCGGCTGCAACACCACTGTGCCCAATGGCTATGGACGGATCGCCCGCTATCTCGAAACCCTGCACCAAGAAATCGATCTTTGGGCGGCGGCGCTTGGCAAGCCCCCCCGCACCGCCCACCTCCATTTCGGTGGCGGCAGTCCAAACGCCCTGTCAGCCGATGATTTTGAGGCCTTAGTCAGCCATTTGCGCAGCGCGTTTGGGGTCGAGGCTGACGCGGAGGTTGCGGTCGAGCTCGATCCGCGCAGCTTGGACCGAGATTTTCTCGCCGCTCTGGCCCGCTCTGGCGTCAACCGCGCCAGCCTTGGCGTGCAGACCTTTGACCCGATTGTCCAGGCCAAGATTAATCGCATCCAACCCTTTGATCAGATCGCTGAGGGTGTGGCAGGCTTGCGGCGGGCGGGCGTCACCGGCGTCAATTTCGATCTCATCTATGGGCTTCCCGGCCAGGACGAAGCCAGCATGTGGCGGACCGCCGCCCTTGCCGCCGAACTGCGGCCGGATCGGGTTTCGGTGTTCGGCTATGCCCATGTGCCCTGGTTCGCTAAGCACCAAAAAATGATCCGCACAGAAGACCTGGCGGGTCCCCATGGTCGCTGGTCCCAGGCCGAGGCAGCCGACGCGGTGCTGATCAGCGCAGGCTATCAGCGAATTGGCCTGGACCATTATGCCCTGCCCGGCGACTCCCTTTGCCAAGCTCTGCTGGAGGGCCGACTGAAGCGCAATTTTCAAGGCTATACAGCTGACGCGGCGGACACACTCATCCCCCTCGGCGTTTCGGCGATTGGCGCCTTTGCGCAGGGCTTTGTGCAGGCCGCGCGCACGACGGATGCTTGGGCGGCAGCGGTGCAAGGCGGCCATCTCCCCATCCAGCGCGGTGTGGCGACTTCTGCGGAAGACCGCTTGCGCGCCGCGGTCATAGAGCGCCTGATGTGCGACCTCGAGGTCGATGTGGGTGCGCTGTGCCGCGCTTTTGGCTATGCGGAAAGCTGGCTTGATCCGGCCCTTGCGGGTCTATCGGCCTTGCAGGCGGATGGGCTCTGTCACCGCCAGGGACGACGTGTCCGGGTCGGGGCTGACGCGCGCCGCTTGGTCCGCGTTGTGGCGGCCGCTTTTGATGCCGCCTTGTCGACTGAAACCGTGCGCCACGCGCAAGCTGTGTGATCAGACCGATTGCGGCGACGTGGAAAGGTCATAGGGGATCAGACGTCGTTCATCGCGCAACGCCACCAAGGGGCGGTCTATTGGTGGGAAGGCCCTTTGCACGCAATCATCGCGCTCGCAGATCCGACAACTCACCCCAATCCGTGCGGGTGCCGCGCTGAGATCAACGCCTTGCGAATAGACCAATTGGTCAGCGTGGCGCAGTTCACAGCCCAGGCCGAGGACAAAACGGCGGTCGGTGCGCAGATAGGCGCCGGACGGTTTGGCAATACTTCGCGCCACGCTCAAATACCGCTCGCCATCGGGCATTTCGACGGTCTGCACCAGATAGCGGTCCGGCGAGGAGATAGCCTCGTGAACGTTCCAAAGCGGGCAGGACCCGCCGAAGCGCGCGAAGCGAAACCGGGTCGCAGAGTGTCTTTTGGTAATGTTGCCCGCAAGGTCGAGGCGGACGAAATAGAAGGGCACGCCACGGAGGCTGGGCCGTTGCAGGGTGGAGAGCCGGTGGCAAACCTGCTCAAGACTGACCTGAAACTGGAGGGCCAGCCGGTCGAGGTCGTGGCGGGTCTCGCCAGCGGCGGCGACAAACTGGCGGTAGGGCATGAGGACGGCGCCCGCCGCATAGTTGGCAAGCCCGACGCGACAAACATCCACTGCCGCCCGGGTGCGAAAGCCAGCACGCGCAAGCTCTTCCTCGATCTCGGGGCTTAGCAACATGGCGGCGGCTTGATAGGCCATTTGAAAGGCGCGGGTCGTGCTGGGTTGCGACGGGTTGAGCGTCAAGACCCCCTTGGCTGCATCGAAGGATCGCATCAGGTCGGGCTCTGACCGATAGGCAAGGCGAACACCAAGCCGACGCTTTAAGAACCCCTCGAGCAAGACTTCTGAGGGCTTGCCAGAGCCGATGCGGATCTGCTCGGCCAGAGCCTCGGCGGCAGTGTCGAGCCGATCGAGATAATTGTCCTTGTCCTGAAAGAAGTCCCGCACCTCTTCGTAAGGGAGGAGCGAACTAGCTGCCGCCGCCTCGTCGAGACCGACCGCCTCGTCGGTCAAATTGAGCCGCTCGGTCAAGCGCGCATAGGCGCGATGCAAGGCGATGAAGCGCCGCGCAAAGGCGGGCGCCGAGGCTGCGACCCGTTTCAATTCCGACACGGGCGGCTGGGCCCCGCCCACCCGGGATTCGGCGAGCGCGCCCTTAAGGTCGGCGATGAGGCGATGATCGGAATCGATTTCGAAGAGGCTAGCGGGCGCCTCAAACACATCGATCAGCGCCACGAGGACGCGGGGGGTCACCGGACGTTGATTGCTCTCAATTTGGGAAAGATAGCTCGCTGACACGCCAAGCCGCTGGGCGCAGACCGCGAGCCGCCAACCTGCGGCCTGGCGCAGATCACGCACCGTTTGTCCGATAAAGAGTTGAGCGGTCATTTTTGCAAATTCACAAAACCTAACCAGATTATGGGCAAAATTTTGCATAAATCCATTTGATAAAGACGCCTTTTGCAAAAATACTGCGTCAACACTCTCGGGAGACGCCTTATGATCACCGCCAAGGATCTGGCCTGCGGCCGATCCATCCGCATCGCCGAAGCAAAGCGCCGATTTGGCCTGACCGAACGGGCCATTCGCTTCTATGAAGAGCGCGGCATGATTGAGGTCGAGCGCGGCCTCTATAATCAACGGTTTTTTGATGAGAAGGCGCAAATGCGCCTGGGCTGGATCGCCTCTTTGCGAGGCGCCAATTTGTCGCTGCGCGATATTGAGGACATCATCCTCCTGGAAGAGCGCGAGGGCCGGGGCTATGCGCTGGCGGCGGAAAAGTTGGCGGAGATGCGCGCCGCCCTGCAAGCCCAACTGAAGCGCCTCGACAGCGTCAGTTCCGAGCTCGCCGCGAGCGCTGGCGTTACAGTCGCAGCCTAAGCACTCGCCAAGACGGCCGAACTCGCCCAAACTATCGGTATGCTCTACCTCATACTGAAGGCCGCGATCTCTGGCCTCATCGTCGCAGTCGTGTCAGAACTTGCCAAGCGATGGCCAGGGTTCGGGGCGCTGATCGCCTCATTACCTCTGGTGTCTGTGCTGGGCATGATCTGGCTCTGGCGCGATAAGCCCGATCCGCTAACCCTAGCGGCCCACGCTCAGGCGACCTTTTGGTACGTCTTACCGTCCTTGCCCATGTTCCTCGTCATACCCGCCCTGTTGCAGCGTGGCGTCTCGTTCTGGATTGCCTTGGCGGCGGGCTGTGCCCTCACCCTCATCCTGTATCTCGCCATGACCTGGATTGGCCCGAAATTCGGACTGCGGTTGTAGCTGGGCGAGGTGGGACAGCCCCGCCGTTCATCCGGCGCGCATCAAAGGGTTAGGTTCGGGCGGCCCGATGCGCTGAAGGTGGTTTCGATCCGCATGGATGAAGGGCGCGCGTTTGCCGCGCACCTTCAAGATCGTTTCTTCCTCATAGGACCAGGTGTCGTCCGAATTGATGTTCACCCGCATGCGGAAGGCGTCGGTGCGAAAGGCGTATTCCAAGAATGTGGTCGAGATGATGCCATAGTCGGTGGCCTTGCGACGAGCCTCGACCTCAAAGGTGGTGGCATCGGCGCTGGCCTTGCCCGCCGCCAAGACCGCTTGGCCGCGTGGGATGGTCAGGCTGAGCAGAACCAACTCGGTTTCAGGCTCCCATAACCAATAGCCTACCTGATCGTGATAGGTCTGCGGATCGCCGGGCTTAAGCACATGCACATGGTAGCGAAGGCCGTAAAACAGCTGCGGACCGTTCGACTGGGGGTCGATGGGCTGGAGATCGATGGTTTCCAAATAGGCCTGGCGCCCGCTGCCGTCGATATTGGGATTGACGTCAAAGCCGCGGTTACCGCTCCACCGACCCGCCAGGGGGCGAAGCGGACCAAGATTGGCCAGGGTATCCGGATCGATGTCGGCCTTCTCGGTATGAATGTCGCTTGGATAGTCAGACATGGGCGCCTCGTACAGGAATAGGGGGGAGATAGGTCGTGCCCTGAACAGGCGCAAGGCGACCGCTTCTGGCCAGCCTTGCAAGGGCTAAATCACAGTTATTTGTTGGGCGTTCAGTAAAATTGCGCGTAAGCTCGGCCAAAAGAAAATTCGGGAGCGACGCAGACGCCATGACCATTCCCAGCGACATCGCCAACACAATTGTCGATCCCAAGGCCTATGCCGACGGCGGCCGAATTGACGCGGCCTTTACCTGGCTCCGGGCCCATGCGCCGCTGGCCGTGGCGGCGCCGGACGGCTTTCGGCCCTTTTGGGTGGTCACCCGCCATGCCGATATCTTGGAGATCGAGCGCCAGAATGAGCTGTTTCACAGCGGCGACACCTTCACCACCCTGACCAATATTGAAGGGGGCGAGCAGGTGATGAAATTGACCGGCGGCAGTCCCCATCTGGTCCGCTCTCTGGTCCAGATGGACAATCCCGATCACTTCGCCTACCGCCGCCTGACCCAGGCGTGGTTTTTGCCGCAAAACCTCCGCAGGCTCGAGCCGCGCATCCGCGAGATTGCGAGGGGCTTTGTCGACCGCATGGCCGCGCAAGGCGACAGCTGTGACTTTGCCCGCGACGTCGCCTTTCTCTATCCGCTGCATGTGATCATGGAGGTCATCGGTGTGCCGGAGGTGGACGAACCCTTGATGCTGAAGCTCACCCAAGAGCTCTTCGGCGCTGCCGACCCTGAGCTTAACCGAAGCCGGACCGATGCGGTGAGCGCAGAACAAGCGGTCGCCAATATCCAAGCGACCGTCATGGAACTGATGATGTATTTCACCGAAATGAGCGAAAATCGTCGTCGGGTTCCGAAAGAAGATCTTGCAACCGTCCTCGCCCAAGCTGAGGTGAACGGCGCGCCGCTTGGCCATCTTGAGGCGCTTTCCTACTATATTATCGCCGCCACGGCTGGCCATGACACCACCTCGAACACCACAGCCGGGGCCATGTGGGCCATGCTCGAGGCGCCAGACCAACTGGCCAAGGTCAAGGCCGATCTCAGCCTCATTCCTGGACTGGTCGAGGAAAGCATCCGCTGGGTGACGCCGGTCAAACACTTCATGCGCTCAGCCACGGCCGATGCCGAGGTGGCGGGCACGCCAATCGCCAAGGGGGATTGGATGATGCTCTGTTATCCGTCTGGCAATCGCGATGAGGCGGTATTCAATGACCCCTTCAGCTTCGACATTGCGCGGTCACCCAACAAACATGTTGCCTTTGGCTATGGCGCCCATGTCTGTCTTGGCCAGCACCTCGGGCGGATGGAGATGCGAATTCTTTGGGAGGAACTGCTCCCACGGCTGCACAGTATTGAATTGAACGGCCAGCCCCGAAATTCCGAAGCCAATTTCGTTTGCGGACCCAAGACTGTCCCGGTCAAATTCAAAATGCACTAAGCCGTCACACTGGACCGAGGCCAAACTGACCAAAGAGCTTGGTCCAGGCCGCGACCACAACCGCTTCGGAAAACTCCGCCTCTAGGCGCGCACGGCCTTTTGCAATCAAGGTGGTGCGCAGGGACGAATCGTCTAGCACTTGGCCGACCGCCGCCGCCACGGCGTCGACATCGTCAATCGCTGTCAAAAGCCCATCCTCGCCGGGTCGCACCAAAAAGGCAGGCCCCTTGGACGCCGACGTTACAATTGGCAGTCCATGGGCCCAGGCTTGGATCACTACATTGCCCAAGGGCTCAACCCGGGACGGAAAGACACAGACATCTGCGGCCCGGTAAAGCGGGCCGGGGTCCTCCACCCAGCCTAAAAACCGCACGCGCTCGGCGACGCCAAGGTCACGGGCCAAGCTTTTTAACTCTGCCTCTAAAGGACCACTGCCGGCGATCCACAGATAGGCGGACGGAATTTGGCTTAAGGCCTTCAAGCTGACATCGTGGGCCTTGTCAGAATGGAGCCGCCCAAGACCGAGGAGCAAAGGCGCGGTTTCTGGTGTGTCATAGCGCGCGCGCGGTGTCGCCGGACCGGGTCGCGCACTGGCGAAATTTGGGATGTAGATGGCCCGATCTTCCGGCCAACCTTGCTCCACAATGAACTGGACAATGTCGGGCGTATTGCCGACCAGCACATCGTGACCGCGAAAATACTTCAAATGGTAATAACCGCCCAAGCGGCCGATGCGCGCCCACGGGCCCTTGGGAGCGGCGTCGGCGGCGCGGCTCATCCAGCTCAATACTACCTTGGCTTGGGCCCGCCGGGCGTAGCGGGCTGCGCCATAGCGGCTGAACCAGCGGCTGGCGGGGGTGAAGGGCAGGTTTGCGTGTGGCACCCCAAGCTTGGAAAGGGCGGCGTCGCGCGTCGGCCAGGGGCGGGTGAGCGCTGACTGGCTGAAGCCTGCGGATTTCAGGGCGTCAATCAGGGTCAGGAAATAGGTTTCAGCCCCGCCGTCACCCGGGGCGCCCAAGAGATGCAGAAGGCTCATCTCGCGCCATCCTGCAAGACCGAGATAAGGTCGCCCTTGGGATCGAGGCCGAGCACCCGCGTCGCGCTCCACAAGGCATAAAAGAGGAGGCTCCAGGCCGGCTGAGCGTCCCGCTCGGCACGCTCAAGGATGTCCGCAGCCGAGCGGGCATTGACGAGTTCGGCGAAGCAGGATTGGCGGGCGAGGAGGGGCGCGAGGTCGCTCGCGCGACTGGTAATCCACCGTCCGACCGGCGTGATAAAACCTTTTTTCTTCGCGAAAGCCGGGTAGGCCGGGTCGGCACGCGCCAGCCATTGGCGCATCACCACCTTGCCAACACCATCTGCGACCCTGAGCCGGTCGGGCAGGGCGCTGGCGAAGGCGGCGACCTTGGGGTCCAGATAAGGCGTACGCCCCTCAATCGCATTGGCCATCAACGTGCGGTCGAGTTTGATCAAGAGATCATTGGGCAGCCAGTTGGCAATGTCCGCCGCTTGCAGGGCGAGCGTCCTTGACCTCTGGCCCGACCCAGCACTTCGCGCTTCTGCGTCATAATGGTCGCGCCATGCCGTGCCCAAACGGCTCTCCAGCCCGGTCTTGGAAAAGGTGCCGCGCTTGACCTTTTGCCGGGGGATCAGACGGTCGATGAGCTTGGTGCGATACCGGCGATAGCCGCCGAACAGTTCGTCTGCACCCTCGCCGCACAAGGCCACCTTCAGTCCACGCGCACGGGCGGCACGTGCGAGCATATAGGAGGGCAGGGCGGCCGCGTCCGCCGTCGGATCATCGAGCGCATAGGCAATACGCGGCGCGAGGGCGAAAAAATCGTCTCGCGTCATGGTGATCCGCTCGGCCTCTACGCCATGACGGGCGGCGTGTCTCAGTGCTGCCTCGCTCTCATCGACGGAGCGGTCTAGGCTCGCATCTTCATAGCCCACCGTAATGGCAATCACCTCTTGCATCAGGCGGCGCATCAGGATGAGCAGGATGGAAGAATCAACGCCGCCGGAGAGAAACAGGCTGACCGGCACATCGGCGATCAGATGGGCCGACACCGATTCTGTCATGACCGCTTCAAAGGCAGCCACGGGATCGGCGAGCTCGGAACCGGCCCCTTTTGCGGCCTTGGCAGGGAAGGCTGCGATCCTGCGTCGCGAGACGATCCGTCCGTCGCGAAGGGTCAGGGTTTCGCCCGGGGCTACTCGGTAAACGCCTGGGATAATGGTCTCCGAACCCAGGGTATATTTCAGCTGCAAAAGCTCATTGCGCGCGCGTTCTGACGGCATGGGGCTGGCAAAGCCTGCGGCAACTAGCGCGCCGATTTCCGAGGCAAAGGCGAGGCCTTCCTCGGTCTCGACATAATAGAGCGGCTTTATGCCAAAGGGATCACGGCTTAGGGTGAGGGTCTCGTCAGCAGGCGACCAAATGGCGATGGCATACATGCCGCGCAACTTTTCGGCGAAGGCGGCACCGTCCGTCTCAAAAATATGCGCCGCTGGCTCGCAGTCCGACAGGGTTTTTAAGCGGTCCTGGAGCGCGGGCCGCAATTCCGGGGCATTATAGATTTCGCCATTGGCGATCAGCACCGCGCCCTGTGCGCCGAACAAGGGTTGGTCGCCGGTTGCAAGATCGACAATTGACAGGCGTGTATGGGCAAAGCCGATAGGTCCCGACAGAAACCGCCCATCCGCGTCTGGACCGCGATGTGCTAAAGCGCTGGCGAGCCGGTCGAGGCGTTCCGGATCCACCGGGTGGCCGCCGCGCATAAAGATCCCGCTGATGCCGCACATGCCGTTGTCACGCTCCTCGGCGTGGAAAGCGATTTCGAGACCATTAAGTTCAAACTGAACCCGACAGTCTCGAGAGTCTTAAATGGTCGTTTGTCCTTTTGGGAAAACCGGAGTCCACTTTTCCAGGGCAAACTGTCGATCCGCCCGCTTTGGCGCAATTTTTCCACTGTGGCCAGAGGAAGCCGCAGGTCGCCCCCGCTTCAAAGCGCCCAGTTCGCCAGGCGGCGCTCCGCTGCTGTCAAATCCTCGGGCCGATTGATGTTGAAAAATGGGTCATCCGTCTCGGCATCAAAATCGGTAATGGCAGGGTAGAGCGCCTCAATGGCCTCAGTGAGACGAAGCTCACCCTTGGCGAGATTTTGGCGCAACTGGGGTCGGGCGCTAGCCGCCAAAAGGGCGAGGGTCGGATGGAGGCGCCCCTTTGACCGTGCCGCAGCGCAACCGAGTGGTGCGGTGCTGGCGGCCTCCCCGAGTCGCGTCACGAGGTCGAGGGGCAGAAAAGGGGTGTCAACGGGAGCGAAGGCGACGGCGTCGGGCGGGTCAGGCTGGCCTGCCCACCAGCTAAGCGCTGCCACCACCCCGCCCAGCGGACCGGCCAAAGGTCCCTCATCGCCGACCACGGGAAGGCCAAAACCGGCAAACCGCGCCGCATCGCCATTGGCGCTCAGCACCACGCCGTCGACCTGGGGGGTCAAGGCGTCACAGACCCAAGCCAGAAGCGGCCGGCCTCCGAGCCGAACCATGGCCTTGTCGACGCCGCCGAGCCGGAGCCCCGCACCGCCTGCCAAGATGACGCCCGCGATCTTCACCCCTCAGCGGAGCAGGCGCGCCGCATCCCGCGCCACCTCTGACAGGCGCGCGCCTGCCTCGGTCTCGGCCAGGGCGCGGAAAGTATTGCGCATGTCGGGTGTCCAAAAGGCCTTTAAGTGATCGGCGGTTTCGGCGGCGGGACCGCGCGCTGATCTTTGGCCGCGAAAAAAGGTGGCGATCTGATTGGCCATCTGGATTAGCCGTTCGTCGCCATGGTCGGTGGCCTCGCTCACTCAGCAGCCTCCGTCGCAATGCGCCGTGAGCGCTTGGCCTGGTCGGAATAGGCGACCTGCCATTCGGCGGGGCCATTGCCCCGACCGACCTGGACGGCGGTGACCTTATATTCGGGACAATTGGTCGCCCAGTCAGAATAGTCCGTCGTCACCACATTGGCTTGGGTTTCAGGGTTGTGGAAGGTCGTATAGACGACGCCCGGCGCGACGCGGTCGGTGATCTTGGCCCGCAAGGCCGTTTCGCCCGCCCGACTGATCAGCTTGACCCAGTCGCCGTCGCGCACGCCCCGCTCCTCGGCATCGTGGGGGTGGATCTCCAACAGGTCTTGGTCATGCCACTGAACATTTTCTGTCCGACGTGTTTGCGCGCCGACATTGTACTGGCTCAAGATCCGACCGGTGGTCAGGAGGAGCGGGAAGCGCGGCCCGACCCTTTCTTCTGTCGCGACATATTCGGTGATCATGAACTTGCCCTGATCGCGCACGAACCGCTCCATATGCATGGTGGGCGTACCTTCAGGGGCGGCGGCGTTGCAGGGCCACTGCACCGATCCCACTCGCTCAAGCAGGTCGTAGGACACGCCCGCAAAGGTGGGCGTGGTGGCCGCCACCTCATCCATGATTTCCGACGGATGGGTATAGGCCATCGGATAGCCGAGCGCCTGGGCGAGCTTTTGGGTCACTTCCCAATCCGCATAACCGTTCAACGGGCTCATCACCTTGCGCACCCGTTGAATTCGGCGTTCCGCATTGGTGAAGGTGCCGTCCTTCTCCAGGAAGGTCGAGCCCGGCAGGAAGACATGGGCATAGTTGGCGGTTTCGTTCAGGAACAGGTCCTGCACCACCACACATTCCATGGCCTCTAACCCCGCCGCGACATGGCGCGTATTGGGGTCGGATTGCAGAATATCCTCGCCTTGGACATAGAGCGCCTTGAAGCGTCCGCTAACCGCCTCATCGAGCATATTGGGGATGCGCAGGCCGGGCTCTGCGTCGAGTTCAACGCCCCAAAGCGCTGCGAAGGTTGCACGGGTCGCTGCGTCAGAGACGTGACGATAGCCTGACATTTCGTGGGGAAAGGAGCCCATATCGCAGGCGCCTTGGACATTATTCTGTCCCCGGAGTGGATTGACGCCAACACCCGGTCGGCCGAGATTTCCGGTCGCCATGGCCAGATTGGCGATGGCCATCACTGTTGTCGAACCTTGACTATGTTCGGTGACGCCGAGGCCATAATAGATGGCGCTGTTGGGGCCTTGCGCATAGAGCCGCGCCGCGTGGCGAAGGGCGTCGGGGTCGACGCCGGTGGCCGTGGTGACAGCCTCAGGGCTCTGGCTTGGATGGGCGACAAATTCTGCCCAGGCCTGGAAGTCGTCCCAATTGCAGCGTTCACGGACAAATTCCAAATCCGCCAAGCCCTCTGTCACCACCACGTGGGCAAGCGCATTCAAGACGGCGACATTGGTTCCGGGCTTCAAGGGCAGATGGGCGTCGGCCTTGATGTGGGGCGATTTGACCAGATCGGTTCGACGCGGGTCAATCACGATCAGCTTGGCGCCTTGGCGCAACCGCTTTTTCATCCGGGATCCAAAGACCGGATGGGCGTCGGTGGGATTGGCGCCGATGACCAAGATGACGTCAGACTTTTCAACCGAATCGAAGTCTTGTGTGCCCGCCGAGGTGCCGAAGGCGGTCTTCAGGCCATAGCCCGTGGGCGAGTGGCAGACCCGGGCGCAGGTGTCGATATTGTTGTTGCCAAAGGCGGCGCGCACCAACTTTTGCACCAGATAGACTTCCTCATTGGTGCAGCGTGACGACGAAATGGCGCCGACAGCGTTCCGTCCATAGGTGGCTTGAATGCGCTTGAATTCCGCCGCCGTGTGGCTGAGCGCCTCCTCCCAACTCACCTCGCGCCAGGGCTGGTCAATCGAGGACCGGATCATTGGCTTAGTGATACGTTCCTTGTGGTGGGCATAGCCCCAGGCAAAGCGGCCTTTGACACAGGAATGGCCGCGATTGGCCTTGCCGTCCTTGTACGGAACCATGCGGACCAACTCTTCGCCGCGCATCTCGGCCTTGAAGGTGCAGCCGACGCCGCAATAGGCGCAGGTCGTCACAGCAGAGTGTTCCGGTTGACCAATTTCGATGACACGGTTCTCAGTCAAGGTCGCCGTCGGGCAGGCCTGGACGCAGGCGCCGCAGGACACGCACTCAGACCCCATAAAGGGTTGCGATTGGCCCGGAGACACCCGGCTGCCAAAGCCGCGCCCTTCAATGGTTAGGGCAAAGGTGCCTTGCACCTCTTGGCAGGCGCGCACGCAGCGCGAGCAGACGATACATTTCTTCGGGTCATAGGTGAAATAGGGGTTGGAGGTGTCAGCGACCGCATCCAAGTGATTGGCGCCTTTGGGGTCATACCGCACATCGCGCAAACCAACCGCGCCGGCCATGTCTTGCAGTTCGCAATCGCCGTTTGCCGAGCAGGTCAGGCAGTCAAGCGGATGGTCGGAGATATAGAGCTCCATCACGCCCTTGCGCAGCTTGGCCAGTTTCGGCGTCTGGGTGCGAACGACCATGCCTTCGGAAACCGGTGTGGTGCAGGAGGCAGGGGTGCCCGGACGTCCTTCGATCTCGACCAAGCACAGCCGACACGATCCAAAGGCGTCGAGCATGTCAGTCGCGCAGAGCTTGGGAATTGTCGTTCCGGCAAGCTTCGCCGCGCGCATGATCGAGGTGCCGGCAGGAACCTCAACTTCACGCCCATCAATGATCAGGCGGGTAGAGACGCCTTGCTCCGAGGCGGGCGTGCCGAGGTCGATTTCGTGAATTAGGCCCATGTCAATTTCTCCGCAGCCGCAGGAAGATGGCGATGGAAGTCCTCTGGAAAATGCTCAAGCGCGCTCATGACCGGATAGGGGGTGAAACCGCCCAAAGCGCAGAGCGAGCCAAACTTCATGGTCTCGCTCAAGTCAGCGATCAGGCCCAGGGTGGCTTGCGATCCCCGTCCGGCGAGCAGGGTATCGAGCGTCTCAACCCCTCGGGTCGATCCGATGCGGCAGGGCGTACACTTGCCGCAACTCTCAATGGCGCAAAATTCAAAGGCGAATCGCGCTTGGCGCGCCATATCGACCGTGTCGTTGAACACCACCACCCCGCCATGGCCGATCAAGCCGCCGCGTGCCGCAAAGGCTTCATAGTCGAAAGGCGTGTCGAATAGGCGCTTGGGGAAATAGGCGCCCAGCGGTCCACCAACCTGGACGGCGCGAACGGCACGACCGCTTTCCGTACCGCCGCCAATATCGTCGACCAGATCGCCGAGACTAAGGCCGAACGGCGTTTCAAACACCCCGCCATGGGCAATGTCGCCTGCCAATTGCACAGGCATGGTGCCGCGCGAGCGGCCGACGCCAAAATCCTGATAGGCGCCCGCCCCTTCGGCCAAAATAAAGGGGGTGGCCGCGAGCGACAGCACATTATTGATCACAGTGGGTTTGCCGAACAGCCCGTGCAGCGCCGGGAGTGGCGGCTTGGCGCGCACCTGGCCGCGTCGACCCTCAAGACTTTCCAAAAGCGCGGTTTCTTCGCCGCACACATAGGCTCCAGCGCCAACCCGGACTTCTAAATCGAAGGCGAAGGGCTTGGCCGTCGCGCCGAGCAAGCCTTCGGTCTCGAGTACGGCGATGGCACGGTTTAAGATGTCAATCGCGAACGGGTATTCCGACCGGCAATAGATATAGCCCTTTGAGGCGCCGACGGCGAAGCCAGCGATCATCATGCCTTCGATCAGCACAAAGGGATCGCTTTCCATGACCAGTCGGTCGGCAAAGGTGCCGCTATCGCCTTCGTCGGCATTGCAGACAATATATTTTTGGCTGGCGGCAGCGGTGCGAACTGTCTCCCACTTGATGCCCGTTGGGAAGCCCGCTCCCCCGCGGCCGCGCAAGCCAGAGGCCTTGACCTCGGCTACCGTCGCAGCTTGGCCGAGGGACAGGGCGCGCTCAAAGCCTTTGAAGCCGCCGTCTTGGCGATAGGATGCGAGGTCCAGCGGGTCAGACAGGCCAGCACGGGCGAAGGTCAGGCGGGTCTGGCGCTTTAGGAAGGGGATCTGCTCAACCGGTCCTAGCCTTAAGGTTTGGGCGCGTCCTTCAAAAAAGCCTTCGGCCACCAAGCCGGCCACGCACTCTGGCGTCACGGGGCCATAGGCGATGCGGCCCTGTCCCAAATCGAGTTCCACCAAGGGCTCGACGGTGAAATAGCCCCGCGACCCGTTGCGGATCAGCTGCACATCGAGGCCCTGCGCCTTGGCCGCCGCCATGAGGTTTGCGGCGGTTTGGTCCGCACCCATGGCGCGGGCCGCCATATCTTGCGGGACATAGAGGCGCAGGCTCATCGCACCACCTCGCCGATCAGCGCGTCTAGGCGTTGGCCGTTCAACCGGGCTTGCGGCGCGCCGTCAACCAAGGCGGCGGGGCCGGTGGCGCAGAGGCCCAGGCAATAGATGGGTTCAAGACTTAAGGACAAATCAGCGCGGGTCTCCCCGATCTTGAGGCCGCTCGCGGCTTCCAGTTTTGCGCAGGTGTCCGCCACGCCCCGGGCTTGGCAGGCTTCGGCCATACAGAGCTGGATTCGCCGACGTGCCGGGCGTTCGAGCGTAAAGTCAGCATAGAAAGTCACCACGCCATGCACATCGGCGATGGACAGATTGAGCCCCTCAGCGATGCGAGCGACCGCCGCTTGCGGGATATAGCCGAGGCGATGCTGAATGTCGTGCAACAGCGGCAAGAGCGCGCCCTTTACAGCCGCGTGGCGAAGGATCAGATCTGAGACGTCGGCGTCGTCAATCTCCGTCAAACCTTGGCTCCCTAGTCGCGTTGAGATCGCGATGGCGTCGTGCGCCGCATCGATGCCTAAAGAAGGCGGCTATTCCTTGGCATTTAGCTGTAAGGCAAGTGCTTTCAAGGGTGTAAGCATCCAGACTAGCCTAAGGTCGAGGTTCCTGCCATGCCCGAAAATCCACCCTTGCACGAAAAGACCGCCCATGTGTCGCAAACAGCGGGTGCCATGTCGGTTCCAGTCCAGGCCTGGCGCGGACAGAGTATCGAAAAACGCACGCGCCTGACGCCGGAAGAGGTCGCTGTGGCGCTTGTTTTCAACGGTGCGACCGAAGCGGTGATGATGGCGAGCCCGCTCGATCTCGAAGATTTTGGATTGGGCTTTAGTCTCACCGAAGGCTTGATCGCCCATCCGGATGAGGTGCGCGAGCTTGAGGTGCTGGAAACCGAGCTGGGATGGGAGGTCAGACTTTGGATTGCGCCTGACCGGGCGGCGGAGCTCTCGAGCCGAAGGCGTCGACAAGCCGGTCCAACGGGGTGCGGCATGTGCGGCCTTGAGAGTTTGGAAGCTGCCCGCCGTCCGGCCAAATCGGTCCGCCATCTGACCGATGTGAGCGTCACCGCCGCGAACCTATTTGACGCCTTCGCCGCACTGGAAGCCGCGCAGGTCTTAGGAAGCGCGACACGCGCCGTGCACGCGGCAGGCTTTTGGACGCCCGGCGCAGGCCTCGTCTGCCTGCGTGAAGATGTGGGTCGCCATAATGCCTTGGATAAGGTCGTGGGTGCCTTGGCGCGCGAGGGGCGCGCTGGAGCTGACGGTATTGTCCTCCTCACCTCACGGGTGTCGGTTGAGATGGTGCAAAAGAGCTGCGCGCTCGGCGCATCTGTCCTGGCTGCCGTTTCCGCGCCAACTACCTTGGCATTGGAGGTGGCGCAAGCGGCCGGATTGAGCCTGATCGGCGTGGCGCGATCAGATGGCTTTGAGGTGTTTGTCGACGAATTGCACCGGGTTCGCATCGAACCTGCGTGGTCGCCTCAACCTAATGGCGGTCCGAATTGACGCGGTCATACTCGGCAACGATTTGCGCCGGCGGGTCCTGCCAACTGTCCCAGGGCAGGTCCTTGTGCAATTCCTCTGACCAACGCTCGAGCCAGTCTATGCCGTCTCGGCCGACATAGGGATCGCCCAGTCGATAGGCGGGGTCAGCCATCGCCGTCTCCAGACGAACGCCGCGAAGGTTGCGACGTTTGAGGATTTGCGCCAGATCGTCGATGCAATCGGCGTTCAGTCGGGTGGCGTGCAACAGCATGACAAATGCGATCTGACGCCCGAACACTGCCTGCGACGCCTTTTGATACCAGCCGATCGTCCGCTCGGTATAGTCGAGATATTGTTGCCGAATCCGCAGCCTGCGCCCCTCGTCGTAACGGGAAATGGCGTCGTCATAGGGCTCGGCGAATTCCCAGTCATCGGCGTCGATTGTCACCGGCGCGACCCGATAGCCGTGCGCCGTCAGCCAAGCGTCTATCTGGTGTTTGGCCTGAGCGGGAAATCCGGTTTCAAGATAGGGATGACGAAACCAGTTCAGCTCTTGGTGGCGCTCGGCGAGCAAGGCCCGCGTCACCGCCTCCCCACGGGCAATGTCGGCAATATAGCCTGACGCTCCAAGCTCCTCGGGACTGTCATGGCTAAAGGTGTGGTTCCCTAAGCCCATGCCAGCGTCCAGCCAGCGCTTCAGATTGGCGATCTGTTGGGCGCGATCAAGGGCGTCGATCTTGCTCTCATTGACAAAACCGGTGGCCGGCAGGTGATGGCGCTTCAACCCGCGCAACAGCATCAGGTTGAGATAATTGATATAGGGCTGGTCCGCGACGAGGCTCAATCCCGGAAGGTCATCAAAGGTCAGCGCCACCGTTCCCGTTTCCGCCAGGGCGCCTTGGGCTGTGATGTCGAAAGCGGCGAAACAGATAAGCGGGGCAATCCACTTCATCCAACGCATAGGGCTGTTCAAATCCGACTTTCAGAGTTTTGATCCACTCGACGCCCTGTCCGATCGCGCTTAGATCATAGCGCCATCAGCCTCAAGGAAGCCGCGATGAAGCTCCACCTTTCGCCCGCCTCGCCCTATGCACGCAAGACCTTGCTCGCGGCTGCCGAATTAGGACTTTTGGATCAGATCAAGCTTGTGCGCGCCACCGCCACGCCGACGGCGACGGAAAGCCCGCTCGACCCGCTCAATCCCTTGGCCAAGATACCAACCTTGGAACTTGCCAGCGGCGAGACCCTTTTCGACAGTCGGGTGATCGTGGCCTATTTCGAGAGCTCGAGTGAAAAGCGGCTGACGCCCGCTTCTGGCAAGGCACGGTTTCTGGCCCTGCGTCACGAGGCGGCGGCCGATGGCATGAACGATGCAGCCTTGCTCTTGCGCTATGAAACCTTCCTGCGCCCAGAACCGCTCCGATGGTCAGCCTGGAGCGAAGGCCAAACCCGCAAGATACGCCAAGCGCTGCACTTTCTCGCCGGGCTCAATTACGATCTTGGCCAAGCGATTGGACTTGGCGAGATTGCCACCTACTGCGCCCTCGAATATCTCGATTTCCGCTTTCCAGAGATCGCTTGGCGGATCGAATATCCCGCGCTCGCCGCCATGTTCGAAGCTGTCAGTGCCCGCCCCGCAGTGCAGCATCTTCCCGATCAGTCATCCTAGGACCTGCGTTGCGTCTGTCCGGGAAGTGGTGGCTGGGTGGGGCCGAAAAATTAGCTTCGAGCCAGAGCGGTGTGGCGACTAAGATGGACGCCTAAACCAGAGTCGACCTCCGAACCCACGAGGGCGCTCACGCGGGCAGGAAAGTCTAGACGATGCAAACCCCTCACATGATCCGGCGCTCTGCCGCGATCCTTCTCGCGGCACTCAGCCTCGGCAGCGTCGCCCTGGCTGCCGAGGCTGCAAGCCCGACAGTGCGGTTAAGTTCAGGCGCTGTCGCTTCACCGGATATCTACGGCGCCCGCGCCGCCCAGACGATATTGAAACAGGGGGGGAATGCGGTGGACGCCGCCGTGGCCACGGCGTTCACGCTTGCCGTCACCTATCCCGAAGCCGGAAATATTGGCGGCGGCGGCTTTATGACCCTTTGGGTGAAGGGCAAACCCTATTTTCTCGACTATCGCGAGACCGCGCCAAGAGCGGCGCGCGCCGACATGTATCTCGACGCCAAGGGCGCACCGATCGACGCGCTGTCTCAGGTCGGCGTCTTGTCTGCTGGCGTACCCGGAACTGTGGCGGGACTTTATGCCGCGCATCAGCGCTTTGGAAAATTGAGCTGGGCTCAGGATCTGGCTCCCGCCATTTCCTATGCCCGGCATGGCTTTAAGGTCACCGAACAGCTGTTTGATATGAAGACGGACAGCGAGTCCCCCTTCATCAAAACCACCAATTTTCAGCGCTATTTCGGCGGAATGAATAAGGGCGTTCAGTTCCGTCAACCGGAGCTCGCCAAGACCTTGGCCCGAATTGCCCGCCTTGGCCCCAAGGGATTTTACCAGGGACCGGTGGCTGATCTCATCGTGGCCCAGATGGCCCGAGCCGACCATCCAGGCCTGATTACCCGCCAAGACCTTGCCGCCTATCGCCCCTTATGGCGCAAGCCCATTCAGGGCCAGTGGAAAGACTATGAGGTGGTCACCGCGCCGCCGCCAAGCTCTGGTGGGATTGCGCTGTTGCAAATGCTGAACATGAAGGCAGACGCAGCCGCCCTGTTCGCCGACGCACCGCTGAATTCTCCGCGCTACATGCATCTGATCTCTGAGATCGAAAAGCGCGTCTTTGCAGATCGCGCCCAATATCTCGGCGATCCTGATTTTGTGAAGGTTCCGGTCGAGGCCTTGATCGACCCGGCCTATGTGGCGCGGCGCGCCCGCGAGATCAATCCAGATCGGCCCTCTGCCACCGCCTCCGTGCAGCCAGGACTTGAGAAGCCGCAGACGACGCATTTCTCAATCATTGACCGCGATGGGAATGCGGTTTCGAACACCTATACCCTGAATGGCTGGTTTGGTGCGGGCGTCATCGTCGAAGGCGCAGGCTTTCTTTTGAATGACGAGATGGACGACTTCTCGGTCAAGCCGGGTGCGCCCAATATGTATGGCGTGGTCGGCGGCGACGCCAATGCCATCGCGCCCAACAAGCGCCCCTTGTCTTCCATGACGCCGACCTTGCTCACCAAGGACGGCAAGGTGGTGATGGTGATCGGCACGCCGGGCGGATCGCGCATCTTTACCTCGGTCTTCCAGGTCTTGGTCAATGTGTACGACTTTCATCAGCCGCTCGACCAAGCCTTAAAAACCCTGCGCTTCCACCACCAACTTTTGCCGGAAAACACCATCTTCTCAGAGCCCTTTGCGCGCTTCCCCGCCAGCCTCGTCGCCGAGCTAAAGGCGCTCGGCTATACTGTCGCCGACCAGGACTGGAACGGGGATATCGAAGCGATCCAGGTGGTCGACAACAGGCCCATTCCAGCTGCCGATCCCCGGGCGCGCGGGGTGGCGGTGCTGGCCCATTGAGGAGCGTCTTTTCCCAAGCCTTGCAGCAGCATGCTTTAGGCAAGGCGAAGGCCGCTGAGGCCCTCTATCGCCAGCATCTGGGCCTTGCGCCGGATCATGCTGAGACCCTGGCCATGCTGGGCCTGTTGCTGGCCGGTGGACCGGAGGTCGAGGAGGCGGAAGCTCTGCTTCGCCGCGCGCTGGCCCAAAAGCCAGACCATGGTGGTGCGCGTCATGCCCTGGGGCGCATCCTCGCCGGGCGAGGCGAAGTCGCAGCCGCCATTGCGGCGTTTCAAGCGGCTGCAGCGCTCTTGCCGCAATTGGCGCCGCTGCAAAATGATTGGGGCGTCGCCTTACACCGACAGGGCAATTCGCAAGACGCCTTGATCCGGTTGAACGCCGCCATTGCCCTTGACCCTAGCTTCGGTCCGGCCCACGCCAATCGCGGTGTCGTGCTCGCCGATCTTGGGCTCTATGCGGAGGCGGCGGAAGCCCAACTTGCGGCTTTGGCGCGTCTGCCCTCTGACGCCCTTGAGGATCGAATTCGCAGCTTGGTCTGGCTGGCTCAGGCGGCGATCAAGACCAAGGCGCGCGCGCGGATCGAAGCGGCCTTAGCCGAAGTGCGCGCCTGTCAAACTCCGACCCGGGACGTGATCGAAGAAGCGGCGGGCCTCTTGCTCGCCCTTGGCCGCATCGAAGATTCCCAACACCTGCAAAACCACCTGGCGCGGGAAAAGGGGCTGTCGCGGGTGGTCGCTAAGTCCAGCAAGGAGAAGCCCGTCATCTTGTTAATCGGCGGCGTCGGCGCGGCGCGTTTGCAAACGCGCTACCTTGTCGACCCCACGCAGTTCGACATCTGGTCGCTCGACATGGTCTCTCCTGACCAACCCGATGCCCCCCTGGGCGGTGTGGATCTGGCCGATTTGGCGCAGGCGGATTTGGTCTTTCCGACGCTCTCAGAGGTTGATCTTGCCGGGGGGCAGATCGAGGCCTGCAGCGCGCTTTGCCAAAGGTTGGCGCGGCCCGTGCTCAATCCGTCGGAGGCGCTTTTTCCCTCCCGCCGCGATCTGGCCCAAACCCTGTTTGGCGACATTGAAGGTCTGAAGGTTCCGGCGGTGGCGCGGGTGTGTCGTGCGGCTTCTGATCGGGCTGAATGTGGCGATGTTCCGATGAGCGGCGCACGCCTCGTGCGCCCGGCCGGCGATCATGGCGGCGACCATCTGACGCTCGTAAATACCGACGAGGAATGCGTCCACGCGCTCTCGGAATTGGAAACTGAGACGGCCGTGGTGACTGAGTTCGTCAATTTCCAGTCTCCAGACGGATATTGGCGCAAATATCGGCTGATCTTCGTCGACCGACAGGTGTTCCCTTACCACCTCGCCATTTGTGATCATTGGATCGCCCATTATTGGCGCTCAGAACCTGCGCGCCATGACTGGAAGCGGCAAGAGGAGGCGCGCTTTCTGGCCGACTGGCGCGGCGTCTTCGGACCTTTGGCCTCCCAGGCGATTGAACAGGTCGCCCGCCGTCTTGACCTCGACTATGGCGGCGTCGACTGCGCGCTTTTGGCCAACGGCGAGGTGGTGCTGTTCGAAGCGAATGCCTCCTTCCTGCTGCACCTCGACGAACCTGCCGACCTCTTCGCTTACAAGCACGTCGCGACACCAAAAATCCGCGCTGCTTTTACCGCGATGGCCTTAGGTCGGATTGCCGCCGCCCGTGGATCATCTGGCGAGCAGCAGCCTGAATGAGGCGCGCGGCTTCGTCTCTCGGCGCATTTCCGGTCAGCGGGACTGCCATGGCGGCATTGGCCTCAAACAGCACCACCTGGCCCGAGGGGGTTAAAGCGAAATCCATGCCGAAATAGTCCAAACTGACCGCCGCTTGAATGCGCCGCAACGCCTCGAAGGCCGGTTGACCGAGGGCGGCGGCGGGGTCGGTCAAAAACCGCTCCTCTTCTCGTGCATGAGCCTCGCCGGCGCTTTCCTCGGCATTGGCGAGGTGCACCTTCCAGTGCCGGGACCTGGCCAAATGCACTGGCAAGAGCTGCCCGGCGACGCTCATCATGCGGTATTTCCGGTAAAGGCCGTCTTCCCCTCGGGTGTCTAGGAAGGCCATGACAAAAAGGTCGTCACCGGGGAGGCGCGCAACCGTCTGGATAAGCTCATCGGCGGTTTCGACGCGCTCAAAGGCCTGACCGAAATGGAGTCCGCGCGTGCGGATGGCTAAGGGAAAGGACAGGCGGCTGCCAGTTTCCCCGAGCTTGAGCAGGCAAGGGTTGGCCGGTCCAGCGAGCAGGTCGGGCTTCGTTAGGGCGAGGATGGGCGCGGTCACAACACCGACCAACGCACCGAGCCTTTGCGCCGTCTCGCACCTCCCGGTGAGGCGCACTTTTTCTGGCGGATTGATCGCCACCGCGCCCCACGCCTCCAAACAGGTTTGTGCTGCGCTGAGGCCTTCCGCACAGAGGTCAGCTTCTGCAATGGCGTTCCAAATCACGTCATGAGGCGGGGGCGGGGAGTTGAGGTCAAAAAATTCCGCTGCAAGGGCGGTGACTTGGAAGCGGTCGGGGTCGAGGATCGGGTCAAGCGGGGTGTCGGCCTCAAGTCCGGAAATCAATTTCAACACTCGAGGGCGCCCGGACGGCGGACGGCCATCGGTTGGCGGAAAGACCGCCTGATCTGCAAAGCCGCATTTGAGGCTCTCGCGCGCGAGGCGCGCCTCGCCTTGACGCGACAAAAGCCGGGCCCGGGCACGATGGGCGGGCGCGAAGTGGGGATCTGCCGCCAGCGCCTGATCGAGCGTCGCCTCTGCTGCGTCTAATTGCCCCAGACGGAGGAGGGCGGAAGCCAAATTGACCTTCGAGGCAGCATCCTTCGGGTGGGCGTTGGCGGCTTGCGCATAGAGTGTTGTCGCGGCGGATATAAAACCGCCCGCTTCCGCCAAGGCGCCAAAATTATTCAAGGCGAAAAGGTGGGTCTCATCGATCTGCAGTGCGGCCAGATAGGCCAACCGTGCCGCGTCGGGTTCGCCTAATTGCACCAAGAGATCTGCCTTGGCCGTCAAGGTTTCGGCTGTCGGACCAATACGATCCATCTCGCGCGCGATTTGGCTCAAGAGAAGGCGAAGGTCAGCCTTGTCATCAGGACCGCTAGCCGTCACCTTGCCCCCTTCACGAACGCTCTCACACTCGCACACATAATCGAACACCGGGAATGGGCATGATCATCGCGTCGACAAATGATTTTCGCGAGGCCGCGCGGCGCAAGTTACCCAAATTCCTGTTCGACTATATCGATGGGGGTTCCTATGACGAGCGGACTTTGGCGGCCAATGTCGCAGACCTTTCAGGGCTGGCGCTGAAGCAACGGGTTCTGCGCGACGTCTCCAAGCTTGATGTGTCGACCACGCTGTTTGGCGAGCCGATGGGCATGCCGATTGCTTTGGCGCCTGTCGGTCTGACGGGGATGTATGCACGCCGCGGCGAGGCCCAGGCAGCGCGCGCGGCTTCTGCTTTCAATATTCCAACCTGCCTATCCACCGTCTCGGTTTGCCCGATTGACGAAGTGGCGCGGGCGGCGACCCGTCCGATCTGGTTCCAGCTCTATGTGCTGAAAGATCGCGGCTTCATGCGTGACATGCTGACCTGGGCCAAGCAAGAGGGCGCGTCCGTATTGGTCTTCACGGTCGATCTTGTCACGCCAGGGGCGCGCTATCGCGACGCCCGCTCCGGCATGAGCGGTCCTTTTTCCGCCCAGAGAAGGCTTTGGCAGGCCGCGACCCATCCCGCCTGGGCCTATGATGTGGGCCTGATGGGTCGACCGCACACCTTGGGCAATGTCGCCAAGGTCTTGAACCGAAAGGCGGGCCCGGTTGGATTTTTGGGCTGGATTGCCCAGAATTTTGACGCCTCCATCACCTGGAAGGATCTCGAATGGATCCGCGATTTTTGGGCCGGACCCATGGTGGTCAAGGGCGTCTTGGATGTCGATGATGCGCGCTCGGCCCAAGGCCTTGGCGTCGACGGACTGGTGGTGTCAAACCACGGCGGCCGGCAGTTGGACGGGGCCCTCTCCACCGCCCGCGCCTTGCCCGCCATTGCGGATGCAGTTGGCGACAAGCTGACCCTATTGGCAGATTCGGGCGTCCGCACAGGCTTGGATGTGGTGCGCATGCTGGCCCTGGGCGCTAAAGGCGTTTTGATCGGCAGGCCTTACGCCTATGCCCTTGCCGCCGAGGGGGAGGCAGGGGTGCATAAACTGCTCACTCTCCTTAAGCGCGAGATGGAGGTGGCTATGGCCCTCACCGGTGTCGCCAGTATCGCGGAAATCGACCGGTCAATTCTCGCCTCGTAATTTCAGCCTATGAAACCGGTAGTGTGCGCAGCCAGGGCCGCAAAGCTTTGAAAAGCTTGTTTTTCAGTCTGACAAGCAAGGGGGGGCGTGAGGTTTTGGGTGCGGGCAGGGCGGCAAGCGCCGGCGGGGCCGCGCAGGCGGGCGTAAGCTCTGCCACCTTGATTTCCCCATCGGTAAAATAGCGGTCGCCGCCGCCATTGTGGCCCGCGACCGTCGGCCCGCTTCCCGTAATCTCAAAAACCGATTTGGCCCGGCCGCCGCTGGCGACGAGGTCAATCAAGAAGTTTCGCTCCTGATCAAGGTCGCCATCAATATGGTGGGTGACGCGCAAGGTATAATGGCTGATGCCAACACTGCGATCCAGGCTGGCCGAACCCAGCCAAACCGGTTGGCCGTCTTCGCCCCGATCCTCCACCTTCCATAAACGGACATGGTGGCGTTGGGCCGCGCTTTGGCCGATCGGCAATTCGAAGGCGAGATCCTCGATGCGCTGGTCGAAGTAGAGCGGACTGACCGGCGCATCGGGATAAGGATGCTTCAACAGCACGCTGCCAACAATTTTTAAGCTCGATTTCCACGTGACCGGATTGGCGGGACGCCAGCCCGAGGCCTCAAAGGCGCAGGCCAATTCATCGGGGGTGGCTTCGAACCCGACATTGATCGGGTCTCCGGGAATGCCTTGGGCCGTGCGGGTAATCATCTCGTGGCCGTCGAGCCGCCGCAATCGCTCGAAATGGCGCCAGCCAAGCGGGATCGCGGCATAAAGGATGGTGAGACCGCCTAGAACGGCGACGATGAGGGTGGTTCGACGTCGTTTCGGGGAAAAGGGCGAGTTTGGCGTGTCGCTCATGGGTCCTACGGCGGAAAATCAGGCGTGCTTTGGCGCCTGTTACAATCTATTCACTCACGGTCGCTTGACCGTAGCCTTACGACTTTGCGACAGTCTAGGCTTACTGAACAGGGCCACAGCGCCCCAGAGTGAATTTGGAGAGTAGCGGATGGGACTTTTGGATGGCTTGATCGGCGGTCTGGCTGGCGGCGCGGGCGGTGCGGATTCCAGCAACCTGATTGGCTCCCTATTGGGCGCTGCCACGGGCGGCGGTGGTCAGGCGGGTTTGTCGGGTGTTTTGGAGCAAATGGCGGCCAATGGGCTGGCTGACCATGTGGCGTCGTGGGTTGGCAATGGCCAAAACCTGCCTGTCTCCACCGACCAAATCAAGGAAGCGCTCGGCAGCGACCAGGTGAAGCAAATGGCCGAGGCGTCCGGCCTGCCGGTTGGCGATTTCTTGCAACACCTCGCCGACCATTTGCCCGCCGCCGCAGCGGCCCAGGCTGGCGATGCGCAAAGCTAGGCTTTGAAAAGCTTAAGCGTCTGCGCCCGACTTGGACGCAGACGCTTTTTTGTTTAAGGGTGTTATCAGGTGACAGAGCGGGTGTTTGGGCTTCCGCTCCCGGCTTGAAGGTCTAAGCTAGCCTTTGGGCGTAAGTCGATATTGGAGCGACGTGAGTGATTGCCCTTCTCTTCGCCGCCATGCTGCAAGGCCCTGAAATTCCGCGACTTCCGCCCATTCGTCGCGACCCACAAATCACCTATCTCGACCGTTCCGGCGCCGTCATTGGCGTTCGCGGCGGCAAGTTCGCTCCGCCCGTCGATCTGGCCCGATTGCCGAAATATGTTCCGGCTGCATTTGTCGCCATCGAAGACCGGCGCTTTTACGAACATTCCGGATTTGATGCCGTCGGGATTGCGCGGGCGGTCGTCCGTGATCTGACCAAGGGCCGCGCGGCCCAGGGCGCTTCGACCATCACCCAACAATTGGCGCGTAACCTGTTTCTCAGCTCGGACCGCACCTTGGAGCGCAAGGCCGAAGAGTTGGTCTATGCGGTTGAACTCGAGCAAACCTATACCAAGGCAGAGATTCTTGGCCTTTATCTCAGCCGGGTCTATTTCGGCGCGGGCGCCTATGGCATCGAGGCCGCGTCGCAGCGCTATTTCAATATCCCTGCCTCGCGCTTGAGCTTGCGGCAAGCCGCCGCCCTTGCCGCCCTGATGAAGTCGCCGACCAATTATAGTCCGATTGAGCATCGTGATCGGTCTGACGAACGCGCAACCTTGGTTTTGGACGCCATGGTGGAGACAGGCGCGATTACATCGGCCGAGCGCGCCAAGGCGCTGAAATCGTCGTTCAAGGTCTATGCCGAGGCGCCCACCGCGCCTGCCCAATATTTTGTCGATTGGATTGATGGCCAGACCCGAGCCCTGGTGGGCGCGCCGACCAAGGATTTGGTGGTCGACACCACGCTTGATCTGCCCTTGGAAACGGTGGCGGCCGAGGTCGCGCGCGATACCGCCACGCGCTACGCCAAGCAAAGGGTCGAGCAAGCTGCCGTCGTTACCCTCGATGGCGACGGTCGGGTGCGCGCTCTGCTTGGCGGCATCGACTATAGTAAAAGCCCCTATGATCGGGCGGTAGACGCGCACCGCCAACCCGGGTCCGCCTGGAAACCCTTTGTCTATCTGACAGCGCTGGAGGCGGGACGGACGCCGGACACAGCCGTTGTCGACGAGCCCGTGACCATAGACGGATGGTCGCCGTCGAATTTTGAGCCGGAATTTTTGGGCCAGATCACCTTAGAGCGCGCCCTTGCCCTTTCGGTCAACACGGTGGCGGCAAGGCTCGCCGACGAGGTGGGGCGGCCCAAGGTCGCTGAAACCGCCAAACGGCTTGGGATACGCTCGCAAATCAATCTCGATCCGGCCATGGCGCTCGGCACCACGACCGTCTCCCCCTTGGAGATGGCTGAAGCCTATGGCGCCTTTTCGACGGGAGGGCGGCGGGTCTACGCCTATGGGATTGAGCGTATTCGTTCAAGCGGAGGGCAGGTGGTGTTTCAGCATCGCCAAGATGCCCGCCCCGAGGTGATCAACAGCCCGCCCTTGGCGGAATTGCTGCAAATGATGCGGAGCGTCATCGCCTATGGCACAGGCGCGCGCGCCGCCATTCCGGGCGCTGATCTGGCGGGCAAGACGGGTACGGCGTCAGAATATCGCGATGCGTGGTTTTGCGGCGTTACCGGCAATCTCGCCACTGTGGTTTGGGTCGGCCGTGATGATAATAAGCCGATGATCCGTCTAACCGGCGGTTCAGCTCCAACCGAAATTTGGCGCGGCGTGATGAAGAGCGCCATGCAACGCCTTCCAGCTACCCCCTTGTCGAATGGCACGGCTCTACCGCCGCAGCCCGTGGTTACTCCGACCCCAGATGCCTCCTCGCCCGCCACGGCATCCGGCCAGCCGCCTAACCCGACGCCCAGCCCGACGCCCGTCGCGCCGCAACCCGACCGTCAGCCGGAGCATCTGATCGAGCCAAAAGCGCGCTAGGGGATTGAATTTGACTCCCCTTTGACACTTGGCGGAGCTTCGAATGTCAAATTCAAAAAACCCAATAGAATTAATAGTTTTGCTGGTGGTCCTTGGGATTCCGACCTTTGCTCGGCGGCAGGTATATCAGGGATGCAAATGTCGGAATCGGACCACTAGCCTTGACCTTGAGGGGGCGAACGGGCTTTAAACCAGCTTGATTGAATGTTCATTCAATGAGCGGCACGCCATGTCTTCAAACTCCCCTGATGTGTCTGGACGTGGCGAAGGCGAAGAAGGCCGCCGTCGTCAATTGATCGAGACCACCTTGGACAGTCTGGCCGAGGTCGGGTTTGTCGGCTCGACGCTGGCTCAGATCGCTGGCCGCGCCAATGTGTCGCCGGGATTGGTGGCCCACTATTTCGGCGACAAGGATGGCCTTTTGGATGCGGCATTTCGCACGCTCACGGCCCGGCTTGGCGAAGCGGTGGCGGCGCGTCTGCGTCAGGCGCGGACGCCGCGAGATCGGGTCATGGCCATCATCGACGCCAATCTCGACCCCAAGGAATTTGACCGCCGCACCGGCTCGGCCTGGCTGGCCTTTTGGGGTCAGGTCTTGCATGTCGAGCGACTGCGCCGGGTGCAAGCCGTCTATCAAAAGCGCATGCTGTCTAACCTTCGCCATGCGCTGAAGCTGATGGCGCCGCCGATGGAGGCCGAGCGGCTGGCGGCGATGATCGCGGCAATGATCGACGGGGTTTGGTTGCGGGCGGCGCTTTCCACCTGGAAGGAGGCGGACTCGGAATCGGCACGGGCGCTCCTGACCGCCTTTGTCGACAGTCGCCTGTCTGAACTGAGCGCCTTGACGCGCACCAATGCCGTTGCGACGCCAAAGACTGGATCAGGCCAAAGGCTTGGCGCCTATATTGGCGGACGTCCGCATCTGTCCGGCGGCGCGACCTTTGAGACCCGCAACCCCGCCACAGGCGAGCTGTTGGCCGAGATTGAGGTGTCGGGCCCTGAAACGGTCGAACTCGCGGTTGCGGCGGCCGAACGGGGCCAGAAGATCTGGGCCGCGATGACGGGCACAGAACGAAGCAAGGTTCTGCGCCGCGCGGCCGAGCTGTTACGCGCTGCCAATGCGGAACTGGCCGAATTGGAGACGCGCGATACCGGCAAGCCCATCCAAGAAACCTTGGTGGTCGATGTACAGTCGGGGGCGGATTGTCTCGACTATTTTGCTGGCCTCGCCCCTAGTCTGGCGGGCGAGCATATTGATCTTGGTCCGAGCGCCTATGGCTATACGCGCCGCGAGCCCTTGGGCCTGACGGCGGGTATTGGGGCGTGGAACTATCCGCTGCAGATCGCCTGCTGGAAGTCGGCGCCGTCGCTGGCCTGTGGCAATGCCATGATCTTCAAGCCCGCCGAACTGACCCCGCTGACCGCGCTGCGGCTGGCAGAAATCTATACCGAGGCGGGACTGCCAGACGGCGTCTTCAATGTGGTGCAAGGCTTTGCCGATACGGGACGGTTGTTGTCGAAACATCGTAAGATCCGCAAAATTTCCCTCACTGGAGAAGTGGGCACCGGGCGCAAGGTCATGGCCGACGCTGCCGAGACCTTGAAATATGTGACGCTGGAATTGGGCGGAAAGTCGCCGCTGATCGTCTTTGAAGACGCCGATATAGATAATGCCGTGTCTGGGGCTCTGCTGGCCAATTTCTACTCGGCGGGCGAGGTGTGCTCGAACGGCACCCGGGTCTTTGTCCATCGCAGCTTGAAGTCAGCTTTCCTGGCGCGGTTAAAGGCCCGCACCGAAGCCATGGTGATCGGCGACCCCATGAACCCCGCAACTCAAGTTGGCTGTCTGATCAGTCAGGGCCATATGGAAAAGGTGCTGAGCTATATGGCGGCAGGCCAGAGCGGCGGCGCCAAACTCCTGACCGGCGGCGAACGGGCCACGGGACCCGGAACCGAGCGCGGCTATTTCGTCCAGCCGACCGTCTTTTATGATTGCTCAGACGACATGGCTGTCGTGCGGGAGGAGATTTTCGGACCCGTCATGACCGTGCTCGACTTCGAGGACGAAGACGAGGTCATCGCCCGCGCCAATGCGACCGAATTTGGCCTAGCGGCAGGGGTGTTCACCAAGGACCTGGTCCGCGCTCATCGCACGGTTGCCCGGCTTCAGGCCGGAACCTGCTGGATCAATCATTACAATATCACGCCGATTGAATTACCGTTTGGCGGCTATGGCCAGTCCGGACTGGGTCGGGAAAACAGCAAGGCCGCGCTCGAGCACTACACGCAGGTAAAGAGCGTCTATGTGGCCATGGCGCCCATTGACAGCCCCTATTGAGCCAGCGATGAACGCTCCTGCTGCCGAACAATTTGACTATATTATCGTCGGGGCGGGTTCGGCGGGCTGTGTACTCGCCAACCGTTTGAGCGAAGATGGCCGCAACCGGGTTCTCGTCTTGGAATCGGGCGGCGGCGACGGCTCGATCTTCATTCAAATGCCGAGCGCCCTGTCGATCCCAATGAATAGGCAGCGTTACATCTGGGCCTATGAGAGCGAGCCGGAACCGGCGCTTAAAGGGCGCAGGCTCCATACCCCGCGTGGCCGCGTTTTAGGCGGATCCTCCTCGATCAACGGGCTCGTCTATATTCGCGGCAATCCGCTCGATTTTGAGCGTTGGACCGAGGAGGGGGCCAGCGGCTGGGGTTTTGGTGACGTGCTGCCCTATTTCCGCCGCGCCGAGGATCGTGACACAGGCGGCGACGCCTATCGGGGGGCAGGCGGTCCGTTGAAAACGCGGTATGGCCACCTGCGAAATCCGCTGCACGCCGCATGGCTGCAAGCGGCCGAGGCGGCGGGCTATCCGCCAACAGAAGATGTCAACGGCTTCCAACAGGAAGGCTTTGGCCGAATGGATATGACGGTGGGCGAGGGCCGACGCTGGAGTGCCGCCACCGCCTATTTGAAACCGGCGCTGTCCCGCCCAAACCTCGCCGTCCGCACACACTGTTTGGTGAGCCAGGTGATGTTTGACGGCCTCAAGGCAGTCGGAGTGGCATATCACCATGGGGGCGTCGCGCGTCAGGTGATGGCGCGGCGGGAGGTCATTTTGGCTGGCGGCGCGATCAATTCGCCGCAACTGTTAAAACTCTCTGGCATCGGTCCAGCCGAAGAACTTCGCGCCCATGGACTGCCAGTTATTGCCGACCGCCCTGGGGTGGGCGAAAACCTGCAAGACCATCTGGAATTCTATTTCCAAGTGGCCTCAAAACTGCCGGTCACGCTCTATTCGGCCATGAACCCGCTGGCCAAGGCCTGGATCGGCGCCCGCTGGCTCATGTTCAAGGATGGCTTAGGCGCCACCAACCACTTCGAATCCTGTGGCTTTATTCGCAGCCGCGCAGGCGTGCGCTATCCGGATATTCAATACCATTTTCTGCCGCTGGCGGTCACCTATGACGGCAAGTCCTTGTCGAACCGTCACGGCTTTCAGGCCCATGTCGGGCCGATGCGTTCAAAGAGCCGTGGTTGGGTGCGCCTCAAGTCAAGCCAGGCGACGGACGCGCCGGAGATCCGCTTCAACTATATGAGCCATCCCGATGACTGGACCGAAATGCGGGCTTGCGTGCGGCTGACGCGGGAGATCTTTGCCCAGGCGCCATTTGATCCCTATCGCGACGAAGAAATGCAGCCCGGCGCCCATGTGACCTCCGACGCCGAGATTGACGCCTTCATCGCGGAGAAGGTTGAAACCGCCTATCACCCCTCGTGCAGCTGCAAGATGGGAGCTAAGACAGATCCGATGGCGGTGGTGGACCCTGAAACGCGGGTCATTGGCGTTGCGGGGTTGCGTGTCGTCGACGCCTCCATCATGCCCTCCATCACCACAGGCAATTTGAACGCGCCGACCATCATGATGGCAGAAAAGGCCTCCGACCACATTTTAGGCCGTCCGCTGCTTGCCCGATCAAATGCCGACTTTTATGTCGCGCCGAATTGGGAAACCGCCCAACGTTAGCAGAGAGGCGGGCAGTGATGGCGTGCGGCGACAGGTTGATGACGTTTTTGTTCAAGTGTGTTTATCTTTGGGCCTCGTAACCTCATCACTGAATGCGCGTTCAGTGATCGACTTCATCGGACTGCAGGATTTGATTGCGTATTCAGCCAAGCCGGGATGGGCTGGCGTGAAAGCCAAAACAAGGAAGGGTTCTAAGGCGATGCAGCACTCCAAGACGGCGAGAGCCCATTCCCGCTCCAAGATGACGACCCGTTTGATGGCGGGCGCCGCGCTTAGCGTCCTGTGTGGCGCGATGATCGATGTGGGCGTCAGCCGCGCGGAAATAACCAGCGCTGCGCCGGCGACAGAACAGGTTGAAACCGTCGTCGTCACCGCCCAGCGGCGTGAGCAGAAGCTGCAAGATGTTGGCATCGCCGTTACCGCCATAACCGGTGGGCAGCTGAAAGCGCTCGGCTTGAAGGACTCGACCGACCTGACGAAAGATGTCCCCGGTCTGAAGATGAACGAGTACACGCCCTCGGCGGTGGTGTTCAATATTCGCGGCGTGTCGCAAAACGACTTTGGCGACGAGCAAGAACCGCCAGTGGCGGTCTATCAGGACGACAGCTATTCTTCGTCCTTCATCTCGTCTGGCTTTCCGATGTTCGATCTGGCGCGGGTCGAAGTGCTGCGCGGGCCCCAAGGCACCTTGTTTGGTCGTAACGCCACGGGCGGAGCGATCCAGTTCATTTCGGCCAAGCCCAGCCACGACTTCAATGGTTTTGTGACGGTCGGAACCGGCAGTTGGCAGGATCGTAATATCGAGGCGGCGATCAACCTACCCATCTCCGACAAGATTCAAACCCGCCTGTCGGGCATGCAGGACAATAGCGACGGCTATATCAAGGAGCTCGATAGCAATTTTCCAAATCGCGGCGCGGCCAACCACTGGGCTCTACGCGACATCACCGATTGGGAACCCAATGACACGACCAAGGTCGAGTTGAATGTGCGGTTTGCGCGCAATCCCCACGAACATTCGGCCGGCATGTATTCCTGGGAAGCGGCCTATGCCAACAGCAACAACCAAGGCGTCTATTTGCCCGCCAATATGGTCAATCCCAACTCGAATGGTGTGAGCGCGCCCGCAGGTCTTCCGCCTGGTGCCGACTTTTACGGCTACAACAATAGCGCTATTGACTATCAGCGTGGCGGCAATCCGTTCCTGGTTGGCACCCAGGGTCCGTCCTATACCGATAGAAGCCTGTTCGCCGCCAACCTGAAGATCGACAGCGAAGTCGGCGCGTTTCATGTGACCTCGATCACCGATGTTCAGGACAATACAAAACACTATCTCGAAGACGCCAGCGCCTCGCCGAGCGGTTGGGTGACCTTTGCCCAAGGTGGCAATGTCCGGCAATATTCAGAAGAGCTTCGGACTTCGGGTCATTTTGGCCAGCATGAACTGGTGATGGGCGCCTTTGCCATGTCGGTGGATGGCCACTACACCGCCTCCTACGCCCTGCCCAGTGGTTTTGACGGGGACTATGTGCCCAATGTTACCTTCAGCCAATTGACCAAGTCCTACGCCATCTTCGCCCAAGACGAATGGACCTTGCCGAACAATTTCAAAGCGATCTTGGGCGCCCGCTATTGGAGCGATGAGCGACAAGTCAATTACAACGCCTTCGACACCTATGGCGAAGGGGTGATTTTCAACACCCATCAGGTCTATGCCTATAATTGGTCGACCGGCGCACAAGTGACCCAGGGCATTACCGTAAAGCCGTCTGACGCAGATAAGACCTTCAGCGATTATTCGCTCCGTGCCGAACTCGACTACAAGCCGACCAAAGACATTCTCACCTATGCGAGCTTCAATCGCGGGACAAAAAGCGGCGGCTTTACGCTTTCCACCGCCACGCCGACAGCGGGGACGGAAGCCAGCTTTTTGAACGGTATTCCCTACAAGCCCGAAGTGCTGAATGCCTATGAAATCGGGGTGAAATCGACCCTGCCGCTCCGTTCAACCCTCAACCTCACCGCCTTCTATTACGACTATCAAAACTATCAGGCCTTTACCTATTATGGTCAGGTCGAGGTGGTGGTGAACAAGCAGGCCTGGGAGCAAGGCTTTGAGGCGGAATTCGCCACCCATCCCTTGCCCGGACTGACCTTGTCGGGCAATGCCGCCTTCATGAATAATCAGGTGACCGGCGTGGCCCTACCCATTCCAGATCCCGGCATTCCCTTGGTCAACCGCCACCTGCCCCAAGCGCCGAAAGAGGCGTTCCAAGGACTGGCGCGCTATGAGCATCCCATCCTCTCAGGCTTTGGCGCGCTCCAGTGGGATACAGAATATACCGGCGCCACCTGTTTCTCGGTCCTCTGCGCGCCTATCGAACGTGAGCCGTCGCACGTGATCTCTAACATTCGTGTCAGCTATCAACCGGCCTCAAAGCAGTGGGAAGCAGCGTTCGCCCTCAACAACGCCTTTAACGAGATCTACCGCGTCTATACCTATGACGCTTCGCCGTTCAGCGGCCAGATCCCCAGCGTCTATGGCAAGCCGCAAAACTGGGCCGTGACCCTGACCTATCACTTCTGAGGTCGCATCCGGAGTCATCTTCGCGCGTTGCTTTAAACACGGTGTGAGATGGCTTCGGCTGGCCTTGCAAAGCTATTAGACCCGGGCCGAGGTTGCGAACGCCCTCCTTTCGCCCTGCTGGAGGATCGGACGGCGGGCGGGAGGGGCGCCCGGCTGTTCGTCAATCCAGTCCGAACGCTCCGCTGTGATACCGAAGGCAGCACCGCTGCGGTCCTGGCGGAGCTTGAAGTTGAGCTGGCCAAGGGCCGCCATGCCGTCGGCTATTTTGCCTATGATTTGGGACGAAGACGGCGGCTTGGGCCGCCCCTGGCCCAGCCACTGCTGCTATTTGGACTGTTTGAAACCGAAGACACGCTTTCCGCCGAGGAGGCAGATGCGGCGTTTGCTCACGTGGGCCCACCACCGCCCTTGCGCGACTTAGCGCCGCGCCTTTCTGAACCAGACTATGTTGGTCGGTTAAACCGCATCCTCGACTATATCGCCGCCGGCGACGTCTATCAGGTCAATTTTACCTTCCCGTTTCGCTTTCAGTATGATGGCGACCCTATGGCGCTCTACGCCGCCTTGCGCGCGGCGCAACCGGTCGCCCATGGCGCAGTCATGGCCTTGGAGGGGGCAGCGGTCCTCTCAGTATCTCCCGAGCTCCACCTCGAAGTGCAACAGGGTCAAGCCACCACACGGCCGATGAAGGGAACCCTGGCACGGGGCGCGACTTCTGACCAAGACGTCCAGAGGATGGCCGAGCTTGTGGCCGACCCCAAGCAAAGGGCGGAAAACCTGATGATTGTCGACCTGATGCGCAATGACCTGTCGCGGATCAGTAAGGTCGGCAGCGTGCGGGTGCAGAATATTTATCAGGTTGAGACCTACCCTACCTTTCACGCCCTGACCTCGACCGTGGTCTCTGAGCTGCGCGACCGCGTCGATCTCGCACAGCTTTTGCAGGCGGTCTTTCCCTGCGGATCGGTGACCGGCGCGCCAAAGATGAGGGCAATGGAGATTATTGACGAACTCGAGCGTGAGCCGCGCGGGGTCTATACCGGGGGAATAGGGGTCTTGCGACCGGGTGGCGACATGGACCTCAACGTCGCCATTCGCACAGCGGTGATCCAAGCCGATGGTTCGGGCATCTATTCGGTCGGCAGCGGCGTCGTCGCCGATTCCGATCCCGTGGCGGAATATCAGGAGTGCTTGCTGAAGGCGAAAATCTTAGATCAGCTGACGGTTGATTTCACGCTGATCGAAACCTTCCGCGCTTCACCGCACAGCGGGGCGCAAAACATCGACCTGCACCGGGAGCGGATGCGCAGTTCTGCCGCATGCTTAGGTTTTAATTGGCGCGAGGCCGCTTTCGACGTCGCACTGGCTGAAATGGCGTCGCACCTTTCAGCCGTTTCCTCTGACCAAAGGGCGCGCTTTGAGCTTGACCGCACGGGCCGCGTGACCTGGACTCTAGAACCCCTCGCCCCCCTGCCGCCGCACCCCTTGACCTTTGGACTTTATCCAGTCGCGGTGGATCGTGCCGACCCCTTCTTGCGACACAAGACGTCGCAACGCCATCACTGGGACGCCGCACTGTCCTGGTCCAAGGCGCGCGGGCTCGATGATGCGATCAGTCTTAATCGCCAAGGTTGGATCACCGAGGCGTCCCGTTTTAATGTGTTCGTCCGCCAAAATGACCTTTTGCTTACGCCTCCCTTAGCCATGGGCCTCTTGCCGGGCATTTTGCGCCAAGCCCTGCTGGCGGAAGGCCGCGCACGCGAGCATCCCCTCCGACTTGAGGATCTCAACGGCGAGGTCGAGGTGTTTGTGGGTAACAGTCTGAGGGGTCTGGTCCTGGCACGCTTTTGTCCGGACGCTTGATGTGCCGGCGAAAAAGGGAATCCCACCGCGTCGCGACTTGGAAGCCTAGCCAAAGACCCGCAGCGAGGCGATGTTTTGCCCTTCATCCTGCGGCTCTGACCGCCGCCGCTGGCCGGAGGGTGAGGAGCCATAGGTTTCTTTAAATTGGCGGGAAAAGTGGGCGCAATCGGCAAAGCCCGCCGCATGGGCGATCTCGGTCACCGAGCGATCCGTATTGCCAATCAGCCAATGGGCGTAGCGCAGTCTTAAGCGCCGATAGGCGGTTGCCGGGCTCATGCCTAATGCGGAATGGCAGAGCCGTTCAAACTGTCGAGTGGACAGGCCAAGCTTATCCGCCACCTGGGCAATGGGGAGGGGGCCTGCCAAGTTCTGTTCCATCAACAACAAGGCCCTACGCACCCGAGGGTCGGAAACCTTGTCAGACATCGGCGGGTGGGGTTGGGCCTCGCCGCCGCCACGGGTGCGATCAAACAACAGCACTTGGCTGGCCTTTTGAGCCACGGACCAGCCGATATGACGCTCGATCAGGTGACTGGCGAGATCGGCTGTGCCGGCGCCGCCGGCGCAGGTGATGCGGTCGCCATCAGCCATGAACAGGCGATCCGCCACCACGGCCTGATCTGGAAACTCGTCGATAAAGTCTTGGTAGTGGTACCAGCTGACGCAAGCCGTCCTGCCCTTCATCAATCCGGCGCGGGTGAGGATAAAGCTGCCTGTACAAAGGCCGACCAGCTTCACGCCCGCCTCGGCGGCGGCGCGAAGATAGCGCTCTGTGGCTTCATTGATCTGACGGCCTGCATGCAAGAGCCCGCCGACTACGACCACATAGTCAAACTCTTTCGGGTCGAGGAAGTTGGAGGTAGGCGAGGTCAGGACGCCGCAGCTCGCCTTTAAGGGGTCAGGCCTGCTTGCCATCACCGACCACTGCACCTTTAAGGGGCGGCTGCGGTCGCCTTCATCCGCTGCTAGCCGCAGGTGATCGACAAAGAGGGCGAAGGCCGACAGGGTATAGTGCTCGGCCAAGATAATGCCGACCCTGAGGGGCGCGCGGGTTGCGGACTTGGGCTCGGAGGCGGAGGTCTGGCTCATTCAATTAAATGAGCGTTCAATTTTTTCGAAGGCAAGTGCTATTTTGAAATCGACGTATGACCTGATGTTTTCGACACCCGGCGTCGCATTCGTTATGGAGCTGACAGTTTCGTCTGCGGCGTCAGAGCCATCGCGAAGTGGAGGGAGCACCGTGCGGTTTTGAGGCTGAACACCTGTTCAACCCGCCGCTGCAAGCATGCCTTTCAGATAGGGCGCGAACGAGCGCCAGACCTCAATGTGAAAGCTTTGCACCTCGCGCCGCCACAGCACAATCTCGGCCTTGGCAAACACGGTTCGGGTGCACATGCCGATGGGGAAGGCTTTCAGATCGAGGTCCAGTGGACAGCCCGTATTGAGGCGGCGCGCGCTCTCCGGTCCGGTCAGCACAAGCCCGACCTGGCGGGCGCGAATATCGACCCAGGAGAAAAACCGATCCCCCATGGTCGCTGTCAGGTGTGAGCTTGGGTCGTCTTGGTCAGACGTCAGGATCAACCATTCGTCGGGACCGAGCCAGAGCGCGCTGCGCCCGCCGTTCTCGGCGGAGGTGCAGGGGCGCGTAGGAAGGTCCAGCCTTAAGGCCTCCGAGCAGGCCGCCACATCGGCCTCCCGGCAACGTAGATTAAAGCGCACCAAGGGTTGGGCTGGGCTCAGGCCCAGCTGCAGGTCTGGCATAGCCATGGTCAACGGTTCAGCCATTCACCCGCTCCCCTTCCGGATCATAAAAGACCGGTGCACAGACCGTCACCGCAATGTCGCCCTGGGGCGATGGGGAATAGAGCTTTTGCCCCATTCGCGCCCGTCCACCTTGGATCATGGCGAGCGCGATGCTGCGTCCCAGGGTGGCCGAGGCATAGGACGAGGTCACATGACCAATGAGCGCCAGCGGCGGCGTTCCTCCGGGAGAGGCAACGATTTGGGCCCCTTCTTCCAGCACAGTTTCGGGTCGCTCCGTCAGCAAGCCGACCAGTTGTTTCCGGTCCGGGTCGGACATTGAGGGGCGGGCGAGGGACCGTTTGCCAACAAAATCAGGCTTAGCCTTCCCAATCGCCCAGCCCAGACCGACATCATCGGGTGTGGCTGTGCCATCGGTCTCCTGGCCGACAATGATAAAGCCCTTCTCGGCCCGCAGCACGTGCATGGTTTCTGTGCCATAGGGTGTGAGGCCAAATTCGGCGCCAGCCGCAACCACCTTTTCCCAAACCTCCAAACCCCGGTCAGAAGGCACATTGATCTCGTAGCCGAGCTCGCCGGTGAAGCTGACCCGGAAGAGCCGCGCGGGCGCGCCCGCCACCTCACCCTCAACAAGGCTCATATGGGGCAGGCGCTCAGAGGAGAGGTCGAGGCTGGTTAAGCGGCTGACAATGTCGCGGGCTTTTGGACCCTGGACGGCGATAACGGCCCACTGCTCGGTGGTCGAGGTGCAGGCGACCCTAAGATCGGGCCACTCGGTTTGCAGATAGTCTTCCATCATTGCCAGCACCCGCGCGGCGCCGCCGGTGGTGGTGGTTAGATGGAAGCGGTCCGCTGCAAGCCGCCCCACCACGCCGTCATCCATGACAAAGCCGTCTTCGCGCAATAAGACGCCATAGCGGCAGCGTCCGACGCCCAGCTTGGTCCAGGCATTGATATAGAAGCGATTGAGAAACTCCGCCGCGTCAGGACCGACGATTTCGATTTTTCCAAGCGTCGAGGCGTCAAATATTCCAGCCCGGGAGCGGACGGCCAAACACTCGCGGGCCACAGCCGCATGCATGTCCTCGCCGCCTTGCGGGAAATAGCGGGCACGTTTCCACAAGGAGACGTCTTCAAATACCGCACCCTTGGCTTCGGCCCAGCCATGCATCGGGGTGCAACGAACAGGATCGAAGAGGTCACCGCGCGCCAAGCCTGCCAGCGTTCCAAAGGTCACTGGCGTGAAGGGCATGCGGAAGGTGGTGAGGCCAATGGCAGGGATGGGGCGGTCGAGCAGATCGGAGGCAATGGCCAGCGCATTGAGGTTTGAGGTCTTGCCCTGGTCGGTGGCCATGCCTGTGGTGGTGTAGCGCTTTAAATGTTCAATCGACTGAAACCCTTCGCGCACGGCCAGTTTGAGGTCCTTGGCTGTGACGTCATTTTGCCAATCGACGAAGGCAAGCGCATTGGGGCCGCGATCATGGGGAACAGCGCCGACCACGCCGCGCGGTGCTAAGGGTGTTGCCTCCACGTGAAAGGCCGGAGGCGTCTTGAGGCCCGCCAGTCTCGCGCCGGTTTGGGCGCCATCAGCCAATACCTCAGCCAGATCAAACCGTCCCGCCCCGGCCCCAACACAGATGGCGCGCTCGGCGGCCTCGGAGGGCAAGAATGCGTCGAGCGCTTCATCCCACTTCACCTTGCCGCGCGATTGCGACCACAGATGCACGCTTGGTGTACAGCCGCCGGACATCAAAACCGCGTCACAGGCAATCCAATCGGGCTTGCCGACCTGAGCCATTCCGATCAGCGGCGACAGCCTTGCGCCGGTGACGCGTCGTCCGCCAGACGTGCCGGTGATGGCTGTGCCTTTCAGCACCTTGATCCCAAGGCCTTGCGCCCGCTCCACCCAAGGGCCAGACGGCGTCGGACGCAGGTCTGCCAGGGCTGCAATCTCCACGCCTGCCGCCTGCAATTCGATGGCGACCCGATAGGCGCTGTCATGGCCCGTCGCCACGACCACCCGGCGACCGGGGGTCACGCCATAGCGATTTAAATAGGTGCGCGCCGCCTCGGCCAACAGAACGCCGGGGCGGTCATTGTCGGGAAAGACCAGTGGGCGTTCAACCGCGCCCTGGGCCAGGATTACGTCTGCAGCACGAATTTGCCACAGCCGTTCGCGCGCCTCGCCGGGTTGGGCATCGGCGCGATGGTCACTCAACCGCTCGGTGACGCACACCATGTTATGGGCATTATAGGCAAAGGCCGTCGCGCGGGTGAGGATCGTCACGTTTGGACGCGCCGCTAGCTGTTGGCGCGCGCTGGCAAGCCAGTCCAAGGCGGGCTGCCCGTCGATTAGGGCGTCGCGCTCGATCAGGAGCGAGCCGCCAAGCTCTGCCCCATCCTCCACCAGGATGACCCGGCCCTCGCCTTGGGAGGCGCTGAGGGCGGCGGCAAGGCCCGCCGGGCCTCCGCCCACCACCAAGATCTCGCAATGGGCATAGGTGTTGAGATAGACGTCGGGATCGGGCTCGGTCGGCGCGTCGCCAAGCCCTGCGGCCTGGCGAATGATCGGCTCATAAAGCGCGTCCCAGGCTTTTCGCGGCCACATAAAGGTCTTGTAGTAGAAGCCTGACGGAATGAACCGCGCCATCAAGGAATTGATCGCGCCGACGTCAAAATTGAGCGACGGCCAGCGGTTTTGACTGTGGGCCTCTAGCCCCTGATACAGCGCCACTTCGGTAGCGCGCAGATTGGGCGTCACGCGGCGCCCATCCCGGCGCACGGTTACTAGCGCATTCGGCTCCTCCGATCCAGCGGAGAGCACGCCGCGCGGCCGGTGGTATTTGAACGAACGGCCCATGAGGTGGACGCCATTGGCGAGCAGGGCAGAGGCCAAGGTGTCGCCTTCATAGCCTTGATAGGTCTTACCGTCGAACTGGAAGGAGACCGACTTTTGCCGGTCAATCCTGCCGCCCGTTTTGGTGCGAAATGCGCCCGTCATGGCGTGAGCCCTTCCAGGTCAGGGCGAGGCGCGCCTGTACGGTAGGTGGTCAGGATCTTATCGGTCGTCGTGTCGCGCAAGGCGTTGAAGAAGCGCGCGCAGCCGTGCAGATGGCGCCAGCGCTCCGCATGCACGCCTTTCGTATTGGTCCTCAGGTAGAGAAAGTCCGTCCACTGATCGGCGTTCAAAGCGGCGGGGTTGAGCGGGCGGGCGATATGGGCCTCCCCGCCGTGGCTGAATTCGATTTCTGGGCGCGGACCGCAATAGGGGCAGGTAATGATCAGCATGGTCGTCTCAATGGGCCACGGCGGCCGCAGCGGCCTCGTCAATCAGAAAGCCGTCGCGGAACCGCTCGAGCGTGAAGGGGGCATTGATCGGGTGCGGCTCGTCCTTGGCGATGGTCCAAGCCAGGGTGTGGGCGGCGCCGGGAGTGGCTTTAAAGCCGCCTGTGCCCCAGCCGCAATTGACGTAAAGGCCTGGCACCGGGGTCTTGGCGATAATGGGGGAGCGGTCTGGTGTGACGTCGACAATGCCGCCCCAGTTGCGCAACATCCGCATCCGGCGAAACTGCGGAAAGAGCTCACAAATGGCTTCGAGCGTGTGTTGGCTGATCTGCAATCCACCCCTTTGGGTATAGGAGGGGTAGATGTCGGTGCCCGCGCCAATAACGAGCTCGCCCTTGTCCGACTGGCTCATATAGGCGTGGATGGTGTTGCTCATCACTACACAGGGAAAGATCGGCTTGATAGGTTCTGAAACCAGGGCCTGGAGGGGGAAGCTTTCGAGCGGAGCGCGCACACCGGCCATGCCGAGCACCACACTTGTATGGCCGGCCGCCGAGACCCCGATCTTTGGGGTTTTGATCAGGCCTCGGGTGGTTTCCACAGCTTCAACCGCACCTTGGGCGTTGCGGCGGATGGCAGTAACTTCGCAGTTTTCCAAAATATCGACGCCGAGATCATCCGCCGCCCGCGCATAGCCCCAGGCCACAGCATCGTGGCGCGCCGTGCCGCCCCGCCTTTGCAAGGCGGCGCCGAGCACCGGAAATCGAAGATTCCGTTCAATATTGAGGGGCGGACAATAGGCCTTGGCCGCCTCGGGCGTCAGCCATTCATTATCGACGCCATTGGCGCGATTGGCGTGGACGTGGCGTTGAAACACCTGCACGTCATGCACGGTGTGCGCGACCATCATCACACCGCGCTGCGAGAACATCACATTGTAGTTCAGCGCCTGGGAGAGTCCCTCCCACAGTTTTAAGGCGTGATCGTAAAGCGCGGCGCTTTCATTAAAGAGATAGTTCGACCGGATGATGGTGGTGTTGCGGCCCGTATTGCCGCCGCCAATCCAGCCCTTTTCGAGGACGGCAATATTCTTCAGTCCATGTTGACTGGCGAGGTAATAGGCCGCGCCCAGCCCATGGCCGCCGCCGCCGATAATCACGGCGTCATAGCTCGCCTTGGGCTCCGGCGAGCGCCATTGAGGCTTCCAACCGCTCTGACCCATGAGGCCTTGGCGGATCAGCTCAAATCCGGAAAATTTCTGCATGCCTGTCCTAAGGGGAGGTTTCAGCTGGACCATGCGCGGTCGCGCACCATTCAGCCATAGGCGACGCGCCGCAAGGATTGTATCGGAGCGACATGGGTGTCGCTTCCAGTCAATTGGGCACGGGAGGACTGCCGCTCTGTGCGGCCAGCGCTTTGAGGATTTCCGCCTCTGCCGCCACGCCGACCACACGCCCCCCCGCGGTCACCAAAAGCGGCCTTGGTCCTGTTTGGCACAGACGAATGATTTGGCTGAGCGGCGTTTCCGCCGCGACCGTGGTCGGATCGCAGGACTTACCGTCAATTTGGAAGGACGCGATGCCGTCATCGGCATTCAGACCCAGGCGAATGCGGTTGTCGCTGTCGAGGCTGAACAGTCCGTCCTGCGAGGGAAGCTCGTTCAAGCGGCGCATAATCGTCTCGCCGGTCAAGACTGAGAGCGGGTTCATATGGCGGACAAATTCAGCCACATATTCGGTGGCGGGGCGCAGGACGATGTCTTCAGCCGCGCCGGATTGGATGATCCGGCCATTTTGCATAATGGTGATGGCGTCGCCAAGCTTGAGGGCTTCGTCCAGGTCATGGCTGACAAAAACAATGGTCTTGTGAACCGTGTTCTGCAGACTGATCAGCTCGTCTTGCAAGCGGCTGCGGATCAAGGGGTCGAGGGCGGAAAACGGTTCGTCCATCAGCAGGATATCGGCATCTGTCGCAAAGGCCCTTGCCAGACCGACACGCTGTTGCATGCCGCCGGAGAGTTCCGCCACCTTGCGATCCGCCCACTCGGAGAGACCGACCATGTCGAGCTTTTCATCGATGACGCGATTGCGCGCCGTCCGCTCGACACCTTGAAACTCAAGACCCAGTCCAACATTTTCGCGCACAGTTCGCCAGGGAAGCAGGCCAAACTGCTGAAAGACCATGGCGACACTTTTGCGTCGCACCTCGCGCAGGGTGGTTGCGTCGCAGCTGGCAACATCGACCACGCCGCCTTGATGGCGCACCAAAACCTGACCTCGCGTCACCTTGTTCAGCCCATTGGCGGCGCGCAGGAGCGTCGATTTGCCCGACCCGGATAGACCCATCAGGACAGAGATTTCGCCGGGGCGCACATCGAGATTGGCCCCTGCCACGCCAAGGACGACGCCCGTTTCAGCTGCAATGGCGCTGCGATCCGCCCCGTCCGCCAATCTCGCCAAGGCCTTGGCCAAGGCGGGATCACGGCGCGAGCCCGACTTGGCGAACAAGATGTCCACGTCGCGAAACGCAATGGCTGGGGGCGGAGCGGCGGCGTCCATCAGCTGCCTTTCAAGGCCAGGTTCTCTGGATCAAAGGGAGAGTCTGCAATCACCCGCGCCTTGTGCCTTTGGCCTAGGATGACGATGTCAAGCTCTGTGCCCAAGGCTGCGAGATCTGGACGGACCATGGCGAGTGCCAAGGACTTGCCAACCCGCCAGCCATAGCCGCCGGAGGTGGCGCGCCCGACAAGGGTTTCGCCGACATAGAGGGGCTCAGAGCCGCGCGCGTCGGCATCGGTGACACCGGACACTTCCAAGGTCACAGAGGCGTTGGCCAGGCCCTTGTCCTTCCACGCCAGCAACGCGTCCTTGCCGACAAAGCCAGGCTTCTTCAGCGAAATAAAGCGCGAAAGGCCGGACTCATAGGCGCAATATTCAATCGACAATTCGCGCGGGATCAGTTTGTAGCTCTTCTCTAATCTGAGGCTGTCCATCGCCCGAATGCCGAAGGGCTTCAGCTCGAAATCTGCGCCCGCCGCCATCAGCTGATCGAAAATATAGTTTTGCATTTCAATCGGGTGATGGATTTCATAGCCAAGTTCGCCGACAAAATTGACCCGCAACAGCTTGACCCGCGCCGCGCCAATATCGACGGTTTGACCGGTTAGCCACGGGAAGGCGGCATTGGAGAGGTCGGCATCGGTCAGCCTTTGCAGCAGGTCGCGCGAGCGCGGACCGGCCAAAACCAAGACGCCGTTTGCTGTGGTGATCTTTTCCAGACGGACCGATCCGTCGACGGGCAAGGCCTTGATCAGATAGTCATAGTCGTGCCGCTCCAGCGCACCTGCTGAGACGAGGTAGAATTTTTGTGGCGCCTCGCGATAGACGGTGAACTCGGCGCGAACCCCGCCAGCCGCTGTCAGGAGATAGGTCAGGCTGACCCGGCCAAGGGCAGGAAGGCGATTGGTCAACAGCCCATCCAACCAGGCTTCGGCGCCGGGGCCGGAAACCTCAAACTTGGCAAAGGCGGTCATGTCGAGCAGACCAACCTTTTCGTGCACATGGCGACATTCGGCGCCGACAATCTCAAACCAGTTGGTGCGGCGGAAGCTCCACTTTTCCCGAATGGCCTCGCCGGGCGCCGCTTCCGGGTGGTTCTCGTTCAACAGGACATCGGTCTTGGCGAGGTCGGCGGCGCTGAGGGCGTAGCCTGGAGGGGCAAACCAATTGGGCCGCTCCCAGCCAAACACCGAGCCGAACACGGCGCCCAAGGCCTTCATCCGGTCATAGCAGGGGGTGCGCCGCAAGGGCCGGGCCGCTGTGCGTTCTTCATCCGGATAGTGAACGGTGAAGACCTTGGCATAGGCTTCTTCGTTTTTCTGCTTCAGATAACCGCGTCCCGCATAGTCGCCAAACCGGCGGGGATCGACGCCCATCATATCGACACTGGGCTCGCCATGAACGATCCAGTGGGCCAGTTGCCAGCCTGCGCCACCTGCTGCGGTGACGCCGAAAGAGTGGCCTTCATTCAGCCAGAAATTCTTCAACCCCGGGGCTGGACCGACAATGGGGCTGCCATCCGGCGTATAGGCGATGGCCCCATTATAGACCTTTTTCACGCCAACCTCGGCAAAGGCCGGAACCCGGGCAATGGCCGCTTCGATATGCGGCGCTAATCGGTCGAGGTCTTCTTGGAAGAGCTCATATTCACTCTGCGGGTCGGGTCCATCGACATAGCAAACCGGCGCGCCGACCTCATAGGGGCCAAGCAACAGGCCGCCTGCCTCTTCGCGCATATAGTAGGAGGCGTCGCTTTCGCGCAGCACGCCCATTTCCGGCAGGCCCGCCGCGCGCCGAGCTTGGATCTCGGGGTGGGCTTCGGTGACGATATATTGGTGTTCGACGGGAATGACCGGCACGTCGAGCCCAACCATGGCCCCTGTGCGGCGGGCGAAGTTGCCGGTGGCCGAGACCACATGCTCGCAGGTAATTTCGCCCTTATCCGTCCGCACGACCCATTGGCCATCGGCTTTTTGATGAATGGCTTCGACCGTGGTGTAACGGTGAATGGTGGCGCCGAGGTTACGGGCCCCGCGAGCCAGAGCCTGGGTCAGGTCTGCAGGCTGGATATAGCCATCGTCGGGATGCTGGATGGCGCCGATCAGATCGTCGGTCTTCGCCAAGGGCCAGATGGCTTTGACCTCTTCGGGGGTGAGAAAATTGACATTGACACCGATGGTGCGCGCCACGCCTGCATAGTAGCGATACTCGTCCATGCGGTCTTGAGTCAGCGCAAGCCGAATATTGCTGACTTTTTTAAAGCCAACACTCAGTTCGGTCTCGGCCTCCAGACTGGGGTAAAAGCCAACCGAATATTTGTGCAGTTGACCCACCGAATAGCTCAAATTGAACAGCGGCAAGAGGCCCGCGGCGTGCCAGGTTGAGCCCGAGGTCAGTTCTTTCCGCTCGATCAGAGTGACATCTGACCAGCCGAGCTTGGCCAAGTGGTAAAGGACGCTGACGCCGACCACTCCTCCGCCGATGACGACGACACGTGCTTGTGACTGCATGAAGATTTCCTGGAAGGCGGGCGCGGGAGCGATAGGTCACGCGGCTGGGGATTTGTGGGAAACGATAGGGCGGCGAGGGGCTGTGTCGAGAGAACGGAAACGCCTTGACCCAAGGACAGTTGCGACTTGCCCCGGCTGAGCGCTGTCTTTGCAGGCGGTTTGGCTCATGCTGCGGCCTTCGGCGGGCGGGTGACACGGTCGAGAATGATGGCAAGGAGCACAATGGCAAAGCCCGCCTCAAAGCCCATGCCGACCTGGACGGTATTCAGCGCGCGCACCACGGGCACGCCCAGACCGCCCGCGCCAACCAAGGCTGCGATCACCACCATGGAGAGGGACAGCATGATGCACTGGGTGATTCCGGCCACAATGGTCGGGGCTGCATAGGGAAGCTCGATCTTGAACAAGAGTTGCGAGGCCGTGGCGCCAAAGGCTTCGCCCGCTTCGATCAGGGGCTTTGGCGTCGAAACCACCCCAAGATAGGTCAGCCGCACCGGCGCAGGCAGGGCGAAGATCACCGTCGAGATCAATCCCGGCACCACGCCAAGGCCGAACAGGACCAGGGTCGGGATCAGATAGACAAAGGTCGGCAGGGTCTGCATCAGATCAAGGACTGGATGGATAGCGTTATAAAGCCAAGGGCGGTGAGCCGCGGCAACGCCCAAGGGCACGCCGATCAGGGTCGAAATCAGCGCCGAAAAAATCACCAGCGACAAGGTCTCGAGCATGGCGTCCCAATAGCCCTGGTTCATAATCAATAAGAGGGCGCCCGCGACAAACAGGGCAAGCTTCCACGATCTTTGCAGGCCAAACGCGGCCCCGGCGGCGGCCAAGACTAGAATAAGGGGCGGGACCGCGCGTAGGAGGCTCGTTAAGCCATCAACGGCTGTGTGGACCGTGGTCGAGACGGCATCGAAAAAGCCCATACCGTTCGACTTCACACCGTCCACCAACGCCGCCATGGCCGGACCCACCGGCAGCTTATGACCGGTGATCCAGGCTTCGATCCCGCTCGCCGAACGTGACGTCGTCGCCAAGCGCGACAGGGCAGGGTGTCCATCAGCGGTGGTGACGCCAACGAGCCAGGTTTTCAGAACCTCTGGATGCGCGTCGAGCCAGGCGCTCGCTGCGGCTTGCGGGTCTTGGTGGCGATCCAAAATGTCTCCCATCAAGGCATCTTCCATCGGCAGGGTGAAGACAAGATTTTGTAACAGCCGTCCGATATTTGGACACTGACGGGCATAGCCTGCGCGCGTATTGGTGAAGATGCGCGCGCCGCCATAATTGGGACCAAAGGTTGAATCGCCGCCGGTCAGATAGCGCATCGGAAAGCGCGTATTCATCGGGTGGGGTTCCCAACCGAGGAAGACGATGGGGCGCTTGGCCCGCACGGCCCGCTCGACCTCCGCCAGCATCCCCTGTTCGCTGGACTCGATCAGTTTGAAATCGCCGAGATTGTTTTGGTTCGATTTGATCAGGCCTAAGACCTGACGATTACCGTCATTGCCGGGCTCCAAGCCATAGATGGCATGGTTGAGTTGCGGCGCGAATTTCTGAATGTCGTTAAAGTCGTGCAAGCCCGCCGCATAGGCGTAGTCGGGCGTGGCCAGCGTATATTTGGCCCCTTCCAAATTGGCGCGAATGACGTCGATCGAGCCGTCCTTTTCAAATGGAGCCCGGTCGGCGGCCATGGAGGGCATCCAGTTGCCGAGAAAGACATCGACGTCCTTGTTCTTCATCGCCGCATAGGTCACCGGGACCGAAAGCACAGTCGCCTTGGTCTGATAGCCCAGCCTTTGCAGCACGACGCTGGTCAGCGCCGTGGTGGCGGTGACGTCAGTCCAGCCAATATCGGAAAAGCGCACCAGGGCGCAGGCGGAATTGGCCGTATCCGCCGCATCGGCGCTCTGGCCCGCAACGCCGAACCCCGAAAGCGATAGGGCAAGGCTTAGTCCCAGGCGGACCGTGCCCGACCTCAGCTGTTGCAGACTGCGCGTCCATTGCCACATCGCCAAACCTCGAAGGGCGGTCGCTTCGCCCGTTAAACGGCCATTCAGCCCAAAGCTGCGCCAATTAGCAAGCCGCCTTGCGGTTGGGGCGTGTGGAAATGACCGCTCAGGCTTTTCCCGCCTTGACCAGGCGGGCGCGAACCTTGGCTTCCTCCGGGGTGGCGACGCGGAAATCGGAGGCCCGGCCAAGCTTGGCGGTACAGGACGGGCAGCGGACAAAGTCGCCATCCGCCCATTCCGGGTCGATCTTGACCAGCGCCCCGCAGGGCTTGCATCGCCATTCAAAGTCCTTGATCGCCAGAGCTTTCAAGGACGGCTGCAGCTTGAATTTGGGTGCGGCCTTCAAACTGAGAATGGCGCGGCGCGGTTTGTCTTCCATCGAGATTTCTAAGCTTGCGCGGCCCTGGCCGCTGGGAGGGGTTGACGAACGTCTGGACGCGCCCTGCTTGTAAGACCACAAGCTTATGACAAACAAACAAAATGTCTTGCCGCTCAGCCAGGCTCACGCGCACCGGCGCCTGTCGATTGGGCGCCCGCTTGACGCGCCAAGCCCGCTTTGCCTGATTTGCGCTCGCCTGCGCAGCGTGGCCTGGGCTAGAAGGTGCAAGGTCACTCGCTGAGGACGTCTATGCCAAGTCGCTACGCATTCCTGGCTCTGGCCGTGATCCTGGCGGTCAGCGCCATCCTCATGTCGCCGTTTTGGCCGCACGCGATTCTGCCCGCGGTTATTTTTTCAGGGTTGAGCCTCATAGGCCTGGTCGACCTTGGGCAGAGTGAGCACGCCATCCGGCGCAACTACCCCCTTATCGGTCGCGTCCGCTGGCTGGCCGAACTGGTGCGGCCAGAGATACGGCAATATCTGATTGAGTCGGACGAGGAAGAGGCACCCTTTAGCCGCAACCAAAGGTCGCTCGTCTATCAACGGGCCAAAAACATTCCCGCCGAACGGGCCTTTGGGGCTGAGATTGACGCCTATCGGTCGGGCTATGCCTTCCTTTCCCACTCCGCTGCGCCCCACCCGGCTGCACCCATCTCAACCTTTCGAGTCTTGGTTGGGTCCGATCAATGCGCTGCGCCCTATTCGACCTCGCTCCTCAATATTTCGGCTATGAGTTTCGGGTCGCTAAGCGCCAATGCCATCCGGGCGCTCAATCGCGGCGCGCGCATGGGCGATTTTTATCACGACACCGGAGAAGGAGCGATCAGCCCCTATCACCGCGAAGGCGGTGGTGACATTGTTTGGGAGGTCGCGAGCGGCTATTTTGGCTGTCGCACGGCTGAGGGTCGCTTTGATCCAGCGCGCTTCGCCGACCATGCGGGCGAAGCTCAGGTCAAGATGATCGAAATTAAGCTGAGTCAAGGTGCCAAGCCGGGCCATGGCGGCGTCTTGCCGGCCGCAAAGGTCACACCAGAAATCGCCGCCACCCGCGGCGTGCCGTTGGGGCAGGACTGTATTTCACCTGCCCGCCATTCCGCCTTTTCCACACCGCTTGAGCTGATGGATTTTATCGCTGAGCTGCGACGACTGTCCGGCGGAAAGCCGGTCGGTTTTAAACTCTGCATTGGCCAGCCCGAGCAGTTCATGGGCATGGTCAAGGCGATGTTGCGCACCGGCGTTCGGCCAGACTTCATCGTGATTGACGGCTCCGAAGGGGGGACAGGCGCGGCGCCAGCTGAATTCGCCGATCATGTGGGATGGCCGATGCGCGAGGGCTTGATCTTCGCCAATAATGTGCTGGTCGGCGCTGGGCTGCGGGCGCAAATTCGCCTTGCGGCGGCGGGGAAGGTGGTCAGCGCCTTCGACATGGCAAACCTGCTCGCCCTTGGCGCAGATTGGACCAATGCGGCGCGCGGCTTCATGTTCGCCCTCGGCTGCGTCCAGTCGCTAGCTTGCAATACCAATGCGTGCCCGACAGGGGTCGCCACGCAAGATCCCCTTCGTCAAAAGGCCTTGGTCGTCTCGAATAAGGCAGAGCGGGTCTTCCACTTTCACCACAATACGCTGAAGGCCTTGAGTGAGTTGGTCGCGGCAGCGGGCCTTGATCACCCCAGTCAATTGACGGCACAGCATTTGATGCGCCGGACACAGGACGGCGCCCTTCGCACCTTTGCCGACCTACACTGGCGCGCCCGGCCCGGCGAGCTGATCCACGGCGAGGCTTCCGACGCCTTTTATCGGGAGGCTTGGCGCATCGCCTCAGCCCACGGCTTTTGAAAATCATTTCGCCTTGGCGTTTATTTTACGCGGTAAAAATAACTAATAATTCCAGGTATATTGGGAAAATTCGCACAATTTCAGCGATTTCAATGAAATTTGAACGCATATTCTGACATCAGCGCATAAATCTTTCATAGCCCATCTGGCTTTGCAGCGACGTCTCGGCTAGAGATGGAGGATGCTTGTTGTTCGACCTGCCGGTCCCGGGGACTTCGCCTCCCTGATGGAAATGGCCGTGCTTTCGGGGCGTGGCTTTACCAGCCTGCCGGAAGACGCGGCGGTGCTGCGCCATCGTCTCGACGTGTCAGAGGCGAGCTTTCAGGGTCGGATTGCGCCGCTCGAGGCCTGGTACACCCTGATGCTGGAAGATGACGCCACAGGCGCCATTGCGGGGGTGGCTGGTGTTAAGGCAGGCGTCGGGCTGAAGCGGCCGCATTTTTCTTTCCGCACCATGACCGTTGCCCAGTCCTCGCCAACTCTTGGGCTTCGGTTCGATCACCACGCCCTGGTGCTCGTCAATGAATGTTCCGGCTGGTCGGAGGTCGGCTCGCTGTTCCTCAAACCAGAGCGGCGTGCGGGCGGGGCGGGTAGGCTCTTGGCCCAATCGCGCTATCTCCTGATCGCCAGCGAGCCCGCTAAGTTCGCCGATACGGTGCTGGCCGAACTGCGCGGCTGGTTTGACGAGGACGGAACCTGTCCGTTTTGGGAGACGGTCGGCGCGCGTTTCTTCCGCTTACCGTTCGACGAGGCTGACCTGATGAGTTCGTCGACCGACGGCCAATTCATTCTCGATCTTGCCCCGCGTCATCCCATCTATTTGGAGCTCCTCCCCGATCATGTCCGCGAGACGATTGGCAAGGTCCACCGCGAGGGTGAGGCTGCCAGGGCCATGTTGGAAGCTGAAGGATTTCGCTTCTCGGGCTTGGTCGATATTTTTGACGCCGGTCCCACCGTGTCATGTCCGCGCGACGACATTCGCACGGTACGCGATTCGCGCACCGCGTCTGTTAAGGTCGGCGATCCGGGCTGCGAGACCCTAGGCCTGGTGTCGACCGCCGACCTGGCAAGATTTCGCGCTGTGCGCTGCCCGCTTGAGATGCGCGGCGATGAGGTGGTGCTGCCGCCCGCAGCCGCCAAGGCCTTGCGGATTGAGACGGGGGATTGGGTGAGGATAAAGCTATGAGCGCCGCACAAATCCTGATTGGCGGAAAATGGCGGACGGGAACCGGTGAACGGTTCGTCTCCCACAATCCAGTGACTTGCGCTCCGGTGTTTGAGGCTGAAAGTGCTGCGCCCGACGAGGTTGCCGAGGCCGTCGCCATCGCCCGCAAAGCTTTGGAGAGCTGGGCTGATGTCGATCTTGCCACCCGCATCGCCATTTTGCGCGCCTATCGGCAGGAATTGGAGCGTCGTGCCGATGAGATCGCCCGCGCCATAGCCGATGAAACCGGCAAGCCCATGTGGGAATGTCGTGCCGAGGTTGGTTCGATGATGGGCAAGGTCGAGATCTCGATCCGTGCCGTGAGCGAACGGGCTGGCGAGCGCGAGACCGCCACTGCCTTTGGCCGGGCGGTGTTGCGGCATCGCCCGCATGGCGTCATGGCCGTTTTGGGACCGTTCAACTTCCCGGGCCACCTGCCCAATGGCCACATTGTGCCCGCCCTCCTTGCAGGCGATACGGTGGTGTTCAAGCCTTCGGAAGAGACGCCAAGTGTCGGGCGCTTGATGGCGGAAGCTTTGCAAGCCGCCGGTGTACCGGACGGGGTTTTCAACCTTGTCCAGGGCGGGCGCGCCACCGGGCAAGCCTTGATCGCGCAGGAGATTGACGGCCTTTTATTTACCGGTTCAGCGGCGGCGGGGGACTATTTTCGTCGCGCCTTTATTGACCGGCCAGAGGTCATTTTGGCGCTGGAACTGGGCGGCAATAATCCCCTTGTCGTCTGGGACGCGGATCCGGAGATCGCGGCGCAACACATTGTTCAGTCCGGCTTTGTGACAACGGGCCAAAGGTGTTCCTGCGCTAGACGGTTGATCCTGCCGGAAGGCAAGGCGGGCTCTGACATCATCGCCGCTGTCGAGGCCTTGGCAGGCCGTTTAGTGATCGGGGCGCCGTATGACCCGATAGAGCCCTATATGGGCCCCCTCATTTCAGACCGGGCGGCGGAGGCGGCGCGCCAGCGCTTTTCTGCACTCCGGGGCAAGGTCATCAGGCCTTTGGGCGACGTGGCGGACCGCCCGCGCGCCTTCGTCTCACCCGGCTTGATCGAAATGGACGTCGCCACCTGGGGCGAGGGTGAGGATGAAGAGATTTTCGCGCCGATCTTACAAATCTATCGGGTCAAGGATTTCGACCTCGCCCTGCGCCGGGCCAACGCTACCCGCTACGGCCTGTCAGCCGGGCTGATCAGCTCCGACCCTGGACTGTGGACGTGGTTCCAAAAGAAAATTCGCGCGGGCGTCGTCAACTGGAACCGTCCCACCACCGGGGCGGCAGGCGACATGCCGTTTGGCGGGCTGGGTCGGTCCGGGAACCACAGGCCAAGCGCCTATTACGCGGCTGACTATTGCGCCTATCCGATGGCGAGTTTTGAAGCGGCCACGCCCGTGGCCCTGACCGGCGAAATGAAGGGCGTCCGGCCATGACGGTAGCGGTCGAAGCCAATGCCGATGGACTGGTGGGACCGACGCACAGTTTTGCTGGACTGTCGCCGGGTAACCTCGCCAGTTCAGCTAGCAAGGGGCTTGCCTCCAATCCGCGCGCGGCGGTGAAGGAGGGCTTGGTCAAGATGAAGCTCCTGGCTGACCTTGGACTGCCGCAATTTGTGCTGCCACCTGTGGCCCGCCCCGATCTTAGGTTTTTGCGCCAAATTGGCTTTTCGGGCTCCGATGGCGAGGTTTTAGCGCGCGCTTGGCGTGAAGCGCCCCATATCGCCGCTGCTGCCGCCTCAGCCTCCTCCATGTGGGCCGCCAATGCGGCAACTGTCACGCCGTCCGCCGACACCTTGGATGGCCGGGTGCATTTCACCCCCGCCAACCTCGTCACCAACCTCCACCGCAGTCTGGAACATAAAGGCGTTGAGAGAGCCTTGCAGCGGCTCTTCCCCGATGAGCGCCATTTCGCCGTCCATTCGGCCCTGCCAAGCCAGCCGCACTTTGCCGATGAGGGTGCAGCCAACCATGTCCGACTCTGTGCCGATCATGGCGCGCCAGGGGTCAACCTCTTGGTCTATGGACGCGGCGCCTATGAGGCCTGGACCGGGGAATATCCGGCGCGGCAAACCTTGGAGGCTTCACAAGCCATTGCCCGCCGTCACGGCGCCGCCCGGGCAGTTTTTCCGCGCCAGTCCCGCGCAGCCATTGCGGCGGGAGCCTTCCACAATGATGTGGTCTGTGTCGGTGCCAAGAGCTGCTTGTTTTTCCACGCGCGGGCCTTTGAAGATACCGACCAAATGCGCCGCGACGTAACACAGGCTGCCGCCCCTTATTTTGAACCGCAATTTGTCGAGGTTGCAGAGGCGGACCTGCCTTTCGCTGATGCGGTGAAAAGCTATCTGTTCAATTCCATGCTGATCAGCCCGCCCGGACGGGACCGGCTGGTATTGATCGCGCCTGTCGAGGTTGCCGAAACGCCAACCGCGAAACGGGTTGTTGACAAGCTCATCGCGTCGAACAGCCCGATTGGAGACATGATCACGGTGGATGTCCGACAATCCATGCGCAATGGCGGCGGGCCAGCCTGCCTGCGCTTGCGCGTTGTTCTCACCGAAGCCGAGCTTGCGGCTGTCAATCCGGCCCAGAGAATAACGGACGCCAAGATTGCCGAGCTTTCCGCCTGGGCCGACCGTCACTACCGCGACCAACTAGGCGAAACCGACCTTGCCGACCCAAGCCTGTTGGACGAGGTCCGCCGGGCGCTTGATGAGCTCACCGGGCTTTTGGCCTTGGGATCGGACTTCTATCCGTTCCAACGCGCGTAATCGCTCGGCGAAATTCAGGTTACGCCGGTTTCACTTAACCCCTGTCGACCAGTCTGCTAAGCTCTGCACAGGAATGTGGAGCCGAGAGCGGCTTCGCAAGCACGAACAAAGGTGAACGCCTGTGTCCTATTTTTCTCGGCGGCTTGGTCTTAGCCTGATCGCCGTCATGGCGGCGGCCAGCCTTTCTGGCTGCGGCGTCAATACAATCCCGACCAAAGAAGAATTCGCCAAAAAGTCTTGGGCTGATGTCCAGGCGGCCTATCAACGGCGCGCTGACCTGATCCCCAACCTCGTCTCGACCGTGAAGGGTTATGCGGCTCAGGAAAAGTCTGTCCTCGTCGAGGTGACCGAGGCCCGCGCCAAGGCAACCGCAGTGCATGTAGATGCCGCGGCCCTTTCCAATCCGGCTGAATTCCAAAAGTTCCAACAGGCCCAAAATAACCTGTCTGGCGTGCTGGGGCGGTTGATGGTCATTCAAGAGCGCTATCCAGAGCTCAAGTCAGATCAAAACTTCATGGCCTTGCAATCGCAATTGGAAGGGACAGAAAACCGGATCAATATTGCTCGGCGCGACTATAATGACGCGGCGGCGAGCTATAATTTGAGCCTGCACACCTTCCCCGGCGTCTTGTGGGCCAAGACCCTCTATAGTGCCGAACAGCCGATGCAATTGTTCACCGCAACTGAACAAGCCCAGTCGGCGCCGACGGTCAATTTTGACGCAAGCCCAGCGGCCGCCCCTGGGTCTGCACCCGGTTCAGCCCCGCCGTCCAAGCCCTGAAGGGCGCCATGACAAACATTCGCGTCCTGCGCTCCACTAGATTTCGGTGGGCGGCGCGCCTCATCACCGTGATCGTGCTCGGGCTGGCCTCGCTCGGCGCGGTCTCGGCGGTGAGCGCCGACCCGCTGAAATTTCCTGCCCTGACCGGTCGGGTGGTGGATGACGCCCACCTCCTCAGCCCAGCGCAGGTGCAAGATATAACGGCCAAGTCCCAGGCCTTGGAAGAAAAGACCGGTCGGCAATTGGTCATCGCGACGGTGCCAAGCCTGCAAGGTCAGCCAATTGACGATTTTGGCTACCAGCTTGGCCGGGCTTGGGGCATTGGACAAAAGGGCCAGAATAACGGCGTTGTCTTCCTGATCGCGCCGACCGAGCACAAGGTTCGGATTGAGGTCGGCTACGGTCTCGAACCGATTTTGACCGATGCTCTGACCAGCGTCATTCTGCACCAAAAGGTGCTGCCACAGTTTAAGGCGGGCGACTTTGGCCAAGGCATTGTCGATGGGACCGATGCGCTCGTCGAACAATTGGGCCTTGATGATCAGACCGCCCATGCGCGGGTGGCTGAAGCGGAACAGGCCCAGCGTCAAATCCACGTCCGGGGTCGGTCGAACCCCTTGGGCGGCCTTTTGGCGCTCATCGTCATCTTTTTCGTCATTCAGTCGATTTTTCGCGGGCGCGGCGGCGTCTTCCTACCGATGATGATTGTCTCGTCCCTGATGGGGCGACGGGACGACGATTTCGGCGGCGGCGGCGGCGGCGGCGGCTTTTCCGGCGGAGGCGGTTCGTTTGGCGGCGGTGGCGCCTCAGGAGATTGGTGACCATGTTGAGCCCAACCGATCATCGGCGTGTGGTCGAGGCCGTGGCGGCGGCGGAAGCGGAAACCCGTGGGGAGGTGGTCTGCGTCGTCACGCGTCAGGTGTCGCACTATCGCGAAACGCCGTTGGCGGTTGGCGTCATTATCGCGCTCGCCCTGCCGCCGATCATTTTGGCGGCGGGTTTCGACCCCGAGCCTTGGCTGGGTTCGGCGGAGCAGACCTGGTTCGCCAGCCGTCAAGCCGGCGATGGCGATCTGGCTTCTAGTCTTAGCCTTTACGCGCTTTTTCAAGCCATCCTGTTCATCGTGTCCGCCCTCATCGCCGATCTTCCCCCGGTTCGGTCGCTGCTGACCCCAAAGGCGCTGAAACGCCAGCGTGTGCATCGCGCGGCCTTGGCCCAATTCGCTGCTGCGGGTCTGCACACGGACGAGACGCCCGGCGTGGTCATCTTTGTCAGCGAGGCTGAACATATGGTCGAGGTCTTGGGCGACCAAGCCTTGCACAAGGCGGTCGGTGAGGCGGTCTTTCAGGCGGCCGTCGCGGAAGTGCGAAACGGCGTCAAGGCGGGCCAGACCGCTGAGGGTTTGGTCAGGGCGGTCGAAATTTGCGGAGCGGCGCTGAAAGCCCATTTTCCCGCAACCGAGACGTCTACTCACCACCACGACCCCCTGCTTGAGCTCTAGTCCGGGCATGGGCGGCGTCGGCTGGTCTTTTTCCGTCGACCGTGGCGGCACCTTTACCGACATTATTGGCGAAGGTAGCGACGGACGCCGGATCGTTAAGAAGCTGCTGTCGGAAAACCCAGAGGCCTATGACGACGCCGCTGCTGAAGGGGTTCGGCGGATTCTGAACGAGGCGGGGCCCGGTGCTTCGGTTCGCCAGGTCCGGATCGGCACAACGGTTGCCACCAATGCCCTCCTCGAGCGCAAAGGCGCGCCGACGGTGCTCGCCATCACCAAGGGCCTCGCCGATGTTTTGCGCATCGGCCATCAGGCGCGACCCCGCCTGTTCGATCTCGACATTCGAAGGCCAGCGCCCCTCTATGCGGCGCAGGTTGAGATTGACGAGCGGCTTGATGTTGAGGGGCGTGTCCTACGGGCTTTGGACCTCGACGCCGCAGAGCGCCAATTCACCCAACTGCGTCAGCAAGGCTTTGACGCCATTGCGATCGTCTTGATGCATGCGTGGCGCTTCCCCGCCCATGAATTGGCTTTGCAGAGCTTGGCCATCCGCCTTGGGTTTAGTCAGGTTTCGGTCAGCCATGAGGTCAATCCCTTGGTCAGGATTGCGCCGCGCGGCGACACGACCGTGGCCGACGCCTATTTGTCACCGGTCACCCGCGCCTATGTCGGCCAGGTGCAGACCGCGATGAAGGCGGATGCGCCGCTCTATTTCATGCAGTCCAACGGCGGTTTGACCGATGCCTTGGGATTTCGTGGCAAGGATGCGGTCTTGTCAGGCCCGGCCGGGGGTGTGGTCGGCATGGTTGCCGTCGCCCGGGCAGCGGGCTTTGATAAGGTCATTGGCTTTGATATGGGCGGCACCTCGACCGATGTGTCCCACTATGCGGGCGCGTTCGAGCGGTCCGAGGAGACCGAGATTGCCGGGGTGAGGTTGCGCACCCCCATGCTCAGCGTCCACACCATCGCCGCAGGTGGCGGCTCGATCTGCCGCTTTGACGGCTTACGCCTGAGAGTTGGCCCAGACTCGGCGGGCGCCTCCCCAGGTCCAGCCGCCTATCGTCGCGGCGGGCCTTTGACCTTGACCGACTGCAATCTCGTGCTTGGCAAGCTGCAACCCGATCTCTTTCCCGCCGTCTTTGGCTCCGCAAGTGATCAAACCCTTGATCCTGACGCTGCGCGCGCCCGCCTTGAAGAGATCGCCGATCAGGTCCGCATTGCGACCGGCGAGGTCAGGTCGTGCGAAGCGCTCGCGGAAGGCTTTTTGGCCATTGCGGTGGAGAGCATGGCGCGCGCCATTCGCGCCATCTCCCAGGCGCGGGGCCATGATTTGGCCGACTATTGCTTGGTGGCCTTCGGCGGCGCGGGCGGGCAACATGCAAGTCTGGTGGCAGAGACGCTTGGCGTCGCCTCGGTGCTGATCCACCCCTTGGCGGGCGTATTGTCGGCGCACGGCATCGCCCTAGCCGAGGTCAGCGCCTATCGCGAAAAGGCGCTTGAGGTCGCCTTGACCGAGGCCTCTGTCCTGGCCGCCCAAACGCTGGCCCGCGAGCTTGGCGATCAAGCCCATCAAGAGATCGCCCCCCAGGCAGTCTCTCAAGGTGTCAGCCGTGTCACCGCCGAGGTCGCGGTGCGACGGCAGGGGTCGGACACAGCCCTAACCCTTGATCTCCTTCCAGAGGCCGAGATGCGCGCCGCCTTTGCCGCAGCCCATCAGCAAAGGTTCGGTTTCTCCGAACCGGACGCGCACCTGATATTGCAGTCGCTGCGGGTGACAGCCCGCCTTTCGCCCACCCCCGTTGGGCGCGCTGATAGCGATCTGGCCGCGGCCCCTCCCATCCCCTTCGCCGTTCGTGAGGTGCATCTGCACGGCGAACGCCGACCGACCGCGATCTTTCGACGCGATGCGCTTTTGCCGGGTCAATCGATTGAGGGACCGGCTTTGATCTTAGAGGCCACGGGCGCCAATACCGTCGATCTGGGTTGGCGGGCGCAGGTCACCGCCAATGGCGATCTTGTTTTGCGCCAGACCCGGGCTGGCCCGTCCTCACTGAAACCCGTCCGCGATGGCGGGCGCGACCCGATCCGCTTGGAGCTCTATAATAACCGCTTCATGGCCATCGCCGAAGAGATGGGACAAGCGCTGCAAAACACCGCCCACTCGGTCAATATCAAGGAGAGGCTCGATTTTTCCTGTGCCCTCTTTGATGCGGACGGCGCCCTCGTTGCCAATGCGCCGCACATGCCTGTTCACCTTGGCTCGATGGGGGAAAGCGTGCGCGCCGTGGTTGCGGCCAGTCAGACGGCGGGGCGGCCGCTCGCGCCCGGCCAGGTCTATTTGCTCAACGCGCCCTATTGCGGCGGCGCTCACCTGCCCGACATCACGGTGGTGCAACCGGTTTTCTGCGGCGGGGATCAGCCACGGGCCTTCGTCGCCGCGCGCGGGCACCACAGCGATATTGGTGGTGTGACGCCGGGCTCCATGCCCCCGATGAGCCGCTCCCTCGAGGAAGAGGGCGTGATTTTCGAGCCTCGCCTACTGGTTAACGCGGGTCGGTTTTTGGAGGCTGAGATTCGAGCGGCCTTAACCAGCGGACCCTATCCCGCCCGCAGTCCCGATCAAAACATTGCCGATCTTAAGGCCCAGGTCGCCAGCTGCCGCGCAGGGGTGGCGAGCCTCGAGCAGCTGATCGCCACCTGTGGCGAGACGGAGGTTTTCGCCTATATGGGTCACGTCCAGGCCAATGCCGCCGATGCCGTGCGTGCGGTGATCGGGCGCATGCGACCGGGCGAGTTTTCCGTGCTGATGGACGAGGGCGCGATCATCGCGGTCTCGGTGCGGCCCGATCCGCTGGCTGGCACACTTGAGGTGGATTTCACCGGCACCAGTCCGCAGCGTGCCACGAACTATAATGCGCCGCTTTCGGTCTGCCGCGCCGCCACCCTCTATGTGCTGCGAACCCTGATCGACGACGATATCCCCTTGAATGACGGGTGCATGATGCCCGTGCGGTTGATTGTTCCGGAAGGCGCGATGCTCAACCCGTCGCCGGAAGCCGCAGTGGTGGCGGGCAATGTCGAGACGAGCCAAGCCATTTGTGATGCCCTGTTCGGGGCCTTTGGTGTGCTGGCGGCGTCGCAAGGGACCATGAACAACTTCACCTTCGGCGACCTCACCCATCAGTATTACGAGACCCTGTGCGGCGGGGCGGGCGCGGGCGAGGGGTTTGACGGGGCCTCCGCCGTTCAGACCCACATGACCAATTCGCGCCTGACCGACCCGGAAGTCTTAGAGATGCGCTATCCCGTGCGGGTCGAGCGCTTTGAGGTGCGCCACGGTTCTGGTGGGCCTGGGCGATGGCGGGGCGGCGACGGCGTGGTGCGCGAGATCAGCTTCCAGGCACCCATGACGGCCGCGATTTTGGCCAACCGCAGGCGCAATGCTCCCTTTGGCCTGAACGGCGGTGGCGATGCGATGCCAGGACTTACCGAAGTCGTGCGCGCGGATGGGACGATCGAAAGTCTCAGCTATGCACAGGTTACAGACCTTGTGCCTGGCGACCGTATCCGCATTTCAACACCTGGCGGCGGTGGATTTGGCGTCGTTGAGGACGCAGGCCTATGACCCCGCTGATCGGCGTCGGCGTGCTGGTGGTTGGCTTTGGCCTGCGCGCTAATCCTTTAGGCGTCGTCGCGGCGGCTGGACTAGCTTCGGGTTTGGCCTCTGGTCATTCGGTCCCAGCGACCCTGGCCGTATTTGGCAAGGCATTTAATGAGGCGCGATACGTCAGTCTCATCTGGCTGACCGCGCCGGTGATTGGTGTGCTTGAGCGCGCGGGATTGCGCCGCGCCGCCCAAGGGTTGGTCGCGCGGGCCCGCGGACTGACGCCGGGCCGGTTGCTGATCGGCTATTTGGGCTTGCGGCAAGTGACAGCCGCCCTTGGCCTTACAGCGTTGGGCGGGCAAGTGCAGATGGTTCGCCCGGTCTTGGCCCCTATGGCGGAGGCGGCCGCTGACCTGGGTAACGGTGGCGCTGTCACGGATCAAACACGGCAAGAGATCAAGGCCCATGCGGCGGCCGTGGACAATATTGGCGTCTTTTTTGGCGAAGATATTTTTATCGCTTTCGGTTCTGTCCTATTGATCCACGGTGTCTTGGCCGCACAGGGCTTTGACGTCGCCCCCGGCCAGATCGCCCGCTTTGCCATTCCCACCGCCGTCTTAGCCTTCATCGTCCACGCCATCCGCCTGTGGCAGCGCGATCGCAGGTGGTGGACATGATCGGCCTTGCCCAGGTCTATGCGATTGCAGGGCTGGTTTTTTTCGCCGTCGCCATCGCCATTGGCGCCGATAGGGCCGAGCCGCGCCGATTTCGGGCCAGCCTCTTCTATGGCCTGTTAGGGATGAGCTTCGCCTTCGGAGATCAGCTTGGCGATCTGGGCAATGGCGTCTTGGCGCTAGCCCTCATTGGTCTTGTTCTGGGTGGCGCGCTGGGCGCCTTTAAAGGCCCTGATCCACGCCCAGAGCCGCAGCCGCCCATCTCGCGCATGCGCCTCTTCTTGCCTGCCCTTGCCATTCCCCTTTTTGCCTTCGGTGCGGCGCTTTGGCTTCCCGGCGTCCACCTGGGCAAGGCCCCGCTCTTGGTGGCAGGGGTCAAGTCCTTGCCAAGTTTGGTCGGCTTAACCCTCGGCGCCATGGTGGCGCTTTGCCTGTGTCCTCTGTGTTTTCCCATGCGGGCCAGCGAGCCCGTGGCCGGGGGGCGCGGACTGTTGCAAGCGCTTGGCTGGATGGCGCTCTTGCCGCAAATGCTCGCAGCCCTCGGGGTGGTCTTTGCCTTTGCCGGAGTTGGCGGGGCGATCAGCGAAATCGCGCTGTCGGTGCTGCCCACCGGAAATCGTTTGGCTGCCGTGGTCGTCTATTGTCTGGGCATGGCGGCGTTTACCGCTGTGATGGGCAATGCCTTTGCCGCCTTTCCGGTCCTGACCTCGGGGCTTGGTCTGCCGCTCTTGATCGGTCGGTTCCACGGCGATCCCGCCGCCATTGGCGCCATTGGCATGTTGAGCGGTTTTTGCGGCACCCTCGTCACCCCCATGGCGGCCAATTTCAATCTAGCGCCCGCCGCACTTTTGGCGTTGAAGGATCGTAACGGCGTGATCCGCGCGCAGGCGCCGACGGCAGTGTTGGTCCTTATAGGGAATATCGCTCTGATGAATCTGCTCGCCTTTCCCAACCCATGATCGAGACCCGCCTAACGCCCGAACTGGCGACGCGTTTCGCGACAATAGCGCTTGGCCATGTCGGTCGCGCCTATCCCCACAAGCTCGATCAGGTGCTTTCAGGTCCAGAAGACCTAGCGCCGCCGCAGGTTTTACACCCGATCTTTTATGGCAGTTTTGACTGGCACTCCTGCGTCCATAGCTATTGGCTCCTGGCCCGAATTCGCCAGCAATTCCCAGATTTGCCGATATGTCGCGCCGTCACCGACCAGCTGAATTGCGCCATCCAAACCGAGACCGTTTCCGCCGAGCTTGCCTATCTGACGCGACCCTTTACCGGCGGCTTTGAGCGGCCCTATGGCTGGGCCTGGGCGTTGAAACTCGCTGCGGAGTTGCAAGCCGGTGACCGGCAGCTCGCACAGGTGTTTAGTCCCTTGGCGAAGGCCTTCGCCCAGCGCTTCCACACCTATCTGCCCAAGGCGACCTATCCGGTGCGGGCAGGTGTCCATTCCAACACCGCCTTCGCGCTCTCGCTTGCGCTCGACTATGCGCGGGTTTGTCAGGATCGCGATCTCGAAAACCTCATCTGCGCCAAGGCCTTGGCGTGGCATTTGGATGACCGCGACTGCCAAGCCTGGGAGCCAGACGGCGACGCCTTTCTCTCGCCCGCCCTCAGTGTTGCCGTCCTCATGGCGAAGGTGATGCAGCGGGTCGCTTTCCAGGCCTGGTTTGCCGACTTCCTGCCCCGCCTGTCGCAGGGCGAGCCCAAAACACTACTCACGCCCGCCGTGGTCAGCGATCCGACGGATGGTAAGAACGCCCATCTCGATGGTCTGAACCTCTACCGCGCCTACGCCTTTGGCGTGCTTGCCAAGGCCCTGCCATCGGAAGCAGGTTTGCAAGCCGTTGCGCGGCAAGCGCGGCACGACCATCTCGCCGCCTCCTTGGCGACCGTTGCGGGAGATTTCATGGGGGAGCATTGGCTGGCGAGTTTTGCTTTGCTGGCCCTTGATCTGGGAGATGTTGCGTGAGCTTGCCCTTAAGCCGCGAGGCCTGTGTCGCTAAAGACGCCGCCGATCCGCTCGCCTTCGCGCGCAGCCGTTTTGACCTGCCTGAGGGCGTCATCTATCTCGATGGCAATTCGCTCGGCGCCTTGCCGCGCGCGACGGCGCAGCGTGTGGCCGAGCTTGTCCAGAACGCCTGGGGCCAAGGCCTGATCCGCTCCTGGAATAGCGCCAACTGGATAACAGCGCCCCAGCGGGTCGGGGCCATGATCGCCCAGCTGATCGGGGCGGACGCCGACGAGGTGATTGTCGCCGACTCCACCTCGATCAATCTCTTTAAGGGGATCAGCGCCGCGCTCGCCTTGCGCCCGGACCGGCGGGTGATCGTGACCGAGCCGGGCAACTTCCCCACTGACCTCTATATGCTGCAAGGGCTAAAATCGCTGCGCCCCGATCTCGACATTCGCATTGTGGCGCGCGACCAGATCGAAGCGGCTTTGGATGAGGCGGTCGCTGTGCTCTGCCTCACCCATGTGCATTACAAGTCCGGCGAGATGTTCGATATGGCGCGCCTCGCCGCTGCCGCTCACGCCAAAGGCGCGCTCGTCCTCTTTGACCTTTCCCATTCGGCAGGCGCTGTCGAGGTCGACCTGAACGGAGCGGAGGTCGATTTCGCCATTGGCTGCGGCTACAAATACCTAAATGGCGGTCCCGGCGCCCCGGCCTTTATCTTTGCGGCACGGCGTCACCATGCGCAGATGCGCCAACCCTTGAGTGGCTGGATGGGCCATGCGCGCCCGTTTGACTTTGTCGATGACTATGCCCCGGCAACCGGCATGGCGCAGTTCCTAAGCGGCACGCCGGCTATTCTTGGGCTTGCGGCCCTAGAGGCGGGGCTTGCGACCTTTGACGGCCAAACGCTCAAAGCCCTGCGGGAAAAGTCCGTCTTGCTCTCTGAAACCTTCATCGCCCTGGTCGAAACGAAATTGCCCGGCGTCTTTGGCATGGCAAGCCCGCGCAACCCCGCCCATCGGGGTTCACAGGTCAGCCTTACCCATCCGCATGGCTATGAAATCATGGCCAATTTGATTGCCCAGGGCGTGATTGGCGATTTTCGCGCGCCAGACCATTTGCGCTTTGGCTTCACCCCGCTCTATCTGCGCTTTCAAGACGTCTATGACGCCACGGAGCACTTAAGCGCCATTATGCAAGCTGAGAGTTGGCGTGCGCCACAATTCGCCACCCGCGCCGCTGTCACCTAAGTCCTGATCTAGAGGGAGCCCGACCATGGACGCCGACCTCGCCGCCGCCAGCCGCCCGCCCGAGATGAGCTATGGCCAGTATCTGGGCCTTGATCAGCTGCTGGCGGCGCAAAATCCAAGGTCGGGCGAGCATGATGAGATGGTGTTTATCGTCATCCATCAAGCTTCTGAACTGTGGTTGAAGCTTTGCCTGCATGAACTGACCGCCGCCTGCAACCACATCGCCCAAGATGATCTTGGCGCGGCACTGAAAATGATCGCCCGGGTCAGTCGCATCCAAGCCCAGCTCATTCAGTCCTGGGATGTCTTGTCGACCATGACGCCCGCTGACTATAGCCGCTTTCGCGATGCCCTGGGTGCGAGCTCAGGCTTTCAGTCCTATCAGTATCGGGCGCTCGAATTTGTCATGGGGGCGAAGAACCCCGCCCTCCTGGCCGTCCATGCCAAAGACGTCGCGGTCCACGCGATGTTGCGCGACCGCCTTGGAGCGCCGAGTCTTTATGATGAAGCCTTACGCCTTCTGGCGCGACGGGGTTTTGCTCTACCCGCTGACGTGACAGAGCGCGATTTCGCCCAACCCCTCGGCCCCCATGCAGCTGTCGAGGCGGCCTGGCTCCAGGTCTATCGCAACACCGAAACCTATTGGGACCTTTATGATTTGGCTGAAAAGCTCGTCGATCTTGAATATCGCTTTCAGCAATGGCGCTTTGGCCATTTGAAGACGGTGGAGCGGATCATCGGCCACAAGCCCGGAACCGGCGGCACCAGCGGGGTCGCCTATTTGGCCCGTGCGCTCGACCATCGCTTTTTCCCTGACCTGATTGCGGTGCGGAGCGGGGTATGACGGAAGAGCGAGCCCTGATCGACATTAGCCAAGCGCTGCGTCCTGGCCTGCCGGTCTGGCCGGGCGATACACACGTTAACCTGGAGCGCGTCTCCGAGATCACGCCCAGCTGCCCGGTGGCGGTGAGCCGCCTGACGCTCTCCACCCATTCCGGCGCCCATGCCGACGCGCCCTGCCACTATGCGCCGAATGGCGCTGATATCGCCTCAGTCTCGCTTTTCCCCTATGTGGGCCTGGCTCAACTCTTCGATGTCAGCGGTTGCGGGCCGCGCCGGATACGGTTTGAAGATCTGGGCGGCGACCTGGCGTCGGGGGTTAAGCGGGTGCTCCTCAAGACCTATGTCCAGTTTCCGCATCACCAGTGGGTGTCGGACTTTGCCACGCCCGACCCGTCCTTGATTGTCGAACTGGCGCAGCGCGGTGTGGTTTTGATCGGCGTCGATGCCCCATCCTTAGATCCCGAATCCTCGAAGAACCTTCCCGCCCATCATGCGGTAAAGGCGCAGGGCATGGCGATTTTGGAAGGACTGGTCCTCGACGCGGCACCGCCTGGCCTATACGAACTGATCGCATTGCCGCTAAAGATCGAGGGTGCCGACGCCGCACCGGTGCGGGCGGTCTTAAGGCCTCTAACCGAGCAGAAGTGAGCCAAACATGCAGCCGCTCTATGTGCAGATCAAATGCGAACTCGGCCGCGCCTATGAGGTGGCGGACCTTTTGATCGACACGATTGAAGAAACCTCTGAAGTCTATTCCACCAGCGGCGACTATGACCTCCTGGCCAAGTTCTATGTCGGCGAAGGCCTGAGCATTGGCGAGTTTGTCACCCGCAAGGTGCAAAAGGTGGCGGGCATCCGCGACACCCACACCATCCTCGCCTTCCGCCTGTTCGGCGCGAAGGATGGCGTTCGTCTGGAGGAGCCGCGCCGGTGAGGCGCCGCCAAGGGAAGAGGCCGTCATGTGCGGCATAGCGGGCCTCCTTGGCGCCCATGACCTCGACGCCGCCGAGGCCGAAGTCAGACGCATGATTGCTGGCCTCACCCATCGCGGTCCTGACGGGGTGCGGATCGCGCGACATGGGGCGCATGTCTTGGCCCATGCCAGACTGTCAATCATCGATCTCGAAGGCGGTTGGCAGCCGCTCAGTGCGGCGGGCTCGACCGTGATCGGCAATGGCGAGATCTATAATTATGTCGAGCTGACCAAGTCCTTTGGCCTCAGTGATCGGCTTGCGACCGGATCGGACTTTGAGCCGCTCTTGCATCTCTATCGGGAAAAAGGCCCTGACGCGCTGGGTTTCCTGCGTGGCATGTTTGGGCTGTGTTTGATCGGCGGCGATGGCCGCGTTTTCCTGGCTCGCGACCCCTTTGGCATCAAACCGCTCTATTGTGTTGAGACCGATAACGGCCTTGCCTTTGCCTCCGAGCCCAAGGTGTTGGCGCAGCCCCCCTTTGTCGAACCAAGCCTAGCCCTCCGCCAAGACCTCCTCGCACTTGGCTATCGATTGGGCGCTCCCCCCTTTGGCGTCCAAGCCTTGGCCCCCGGCGAGGTTGTCGAGTGGCGAGATGGCGCCCTGATCCGCTCCCAGTCGCGATTGCCAAAGCGCTCAACCGCCCGACCTGCGCCACAAACCGAGGCTGAGGCGCTGAACGCCCTCGACGCGGTTTTGCAGGAGAGTATCACCGTCCATCAACGCTCAGACGTGCCCTATGGCCTCTTCCTCTCGGGCGGGGTCGATTCGTCGATTATCGCCGCCATGATGGCCCGTCTAAACTCCCGACCGGTGACGGCCTTTACCTGCGGCTTCGATGCGCCCGGCGCTACCGATGAGCGGGCGCGGGCGGCGCGGGTGGCTGATCATCTGGGTCTTGATTGGCGCGAAGTGGTGTTTGACGAGGAAGACTTTTGGCGGCTTGCGCCCGTCGCGGCGCTGCGGCTCGATGATCCAACAACCGACTTCGCCTGCCTGCCGACGCTAAAGCTTGCCGAAGCCGCCAAGGGAACCCTGACTGTGGTCTTGTCGGGGGAAGGCGGCGACGAGCTTTTTGCCGGCTATGGTCGCTATCGCCGCGCCCTGCGCCCGGCCTGGCTAGGCGGTCGCGCAGCCGAACCCCAGATCAAGGCGACCTATCTGCCCGACAAGGGCGCCGCCGCCCTCGACCGCTGGCGAAAAGCGGGCCGGTCCGATCAGGGCTCGCGGCTTGGCCGCGCCCAAGCCGCCGACATCGCTACCTGGCTGCCGAACGACCTATTGCTCAAACTTGACCGGATGCTGATGGCTGAGGGGCTGGAGGGCAGGACGCCCTTTCTCGACCGTGAGGTGGCGCAGTTTGCCTACAGCCTGCCCGATAGCCTGAAGGTCAAGGGGCGGATGGGCAAGTGGCTCTTGCGGCTCTGGCTCGCCAAACATTGCCCCGTGGCCGATCCCTTCGCCCGCAAACAAGGCTTTACCGTGCCGGTCGAGACCTGGATCGCCCCCCGCGCCCGCGACATTGGCGCGCGGCTAAAGGCCTGCCAAGGCCTGGACGGCCTGATCACACCCGCCGACCGCGAAGCTGTGTTCAGCGACGACGCCCACGCCTCCGCCCGCTGGCCGCTGATCTTCACCGCCCTATGGTGGAATATTCACTTCGGCGGCATGAGCGTCGATGACGCGCGCGCGGCGGTAGTCGGACGCTAGATGATGCCGGAGGGGGAGGGGGGCGTCCTAACCCCGTTTCTTCCCGAACCCGCGACGCCAGCGGCGCAGTCGGCGCCAGCTATGGGGCAGCCAGAAGCGTTCCATGCGCAGGGTTTCGTGCCAGATCACCGGCCAAACCTCCCAGCGCAGCAGGCGGCGCAGGGGATAGACGAAGCGCGGGTAGCGCCGTTGCAGCACGATAAAGCGTCGGCGCCAGGCGATGGAATTGCGCAAGACGACGATCAGCCCGACCATCAAGAGCACAGCCCCGATATGGGTCGGCAGCAGGGCCGTGGGGATTCCCAGCGTAATCAGGGCAAGCCCAAAAAACGTCCACAGGGGCCGCAAGCTGAGAAGAAGGCGCGCCTTCAAGCCAAAGTCTCCTTTTGGGGACATCCTCGCGGCTTAGCGAAGTCTAGGTCCCTTCCGTACCCCCAGACATAGGCGTGGAGGGAACGGGGTAAAAGGTCAGACCGAGATGAATTATCCGTTAGGTGGCACCCCGCCTCTGCGCATCTTCGACGGGAAAGACGAGTTTTGGGCTACGCGCAGCGCGGGTCTCGTCCAAGCGCTTGCGCGGGGCAAGTTGCGGCGCGGCTTGGAAGCGCTCGGTCTCGCCTCGTTTTACCGCCTCTGCCAAGGCGAGGGTCATGTCGCAAAAGCGGTCGATCTCAGCGCGACTTTCGGTTTCGGTCGGTTCAATCAACATGGCGCCATGGACCACTAACGGGAAGTACATGGTCATCGGGTGGAAGCCTTCGTCGATCATCGCCTTGGCGATATCGAGGGTTGAGAGACCCGAGCCCTCAAGCCATCGGTCATCGAACAGCGCTTCGTGCATGCAGGGCCCCTCGGGGAAGGGCTGGGTCAGCGCGCCCGCCAACCGCGCCTTGACATAGTTGGCGTTCAAGACCGCGTCTTCGGCGACCTGACGCAGACCGTCAGCGCCATGGCTGAGCATATAGGCATAGGCCCGCACGAACATGCCCATCTGGCCGTGAAAGGCGCTCATCCGGCCAAAGGCCTGTTCGGCGGCTTCGACCACCTGAAAGCCGGTCTCGCCATGGGTGACGTAAGGGATGGGCGCAAAGGGGGCCAGCGCTGCACTCAAGACCACGGGCCCAGCACCGGGTCCGCCGCCGCCATGGGGCGTCGAAAAGGTCTTGTGCAGATTGATATGCATGGCGTCGACGCCCAGATCGCCCGGCCGCACCTTGCCAACAATGGCGTTGAAATTCGCACCGTCACAATAGAAGAAGGCGCCCGCAGCATGGGTCAGGCGGGCGATCTCCAAAATGTCGCGCTCGAACAGTCCGCAGGTATTGGGATTGGTCACCATGATGGCGGCCACGTGCGGGCCCAGTTTCGCGGCGAGGTCCGCCAGATCGACCCGCCCGTCTACCGTCTGGGCGATCTCGACCACCTTGTAGCCGACAAAGGCGGCGGTGGCGGGATTGGTGCCATGGGCGGAGCTGGGCACGAGCACCGTATCGCGGCTTACGTCGCCGCGGGCTTGGTGGGCGGCGCGGATGGTCAATATGCCACATAACTCGCCGTGGGCGCCCGCCTTGGGGGTCATGGCCACCGCAGGCAAACCCGTCAGTGTCTTCAACCAATGGGCCAAGCGGTCGATAAGCGCGAGCGCGCCTTGGGTGGTGGAGGTCGGCTGTAAGGGGTGGAGATCGGCAAAGCCTGGAAGGCGCGCCATCTTCTCGTTCAAGCGCGGATTATGCTTCATGGTGCACGAGCCGAGCGGGTAGATGGCAAGGTCGATGGCGTGGTTGGCCTGGCTAAGCCGCACATAATGACGCACCGTTTCCGGCTCTGACAGTCCTGGAAGACCGATGGGCGCGGTTCGCAGCAAGCCCGCTAAGTCCTCGCCGATGGCCGATTCCGGTTCCGGCAGATCAACCCCGGTTCCGGCATAATCGTCGCGCTCGAAAATCAACGGCTCCGCCTGCAACAGCCCCTTGCCGCCTGTAAGGCTGGATGCGTTTTCGGTCGTTGGGCTCGGTTGGCTTTCAGGGCGGGTGGGTCGGCCAAGCATGAGGGTGTTCATGGTCAAAGCCCCTTCTTCAGCGCTGCAACCAGCGCGGTGATGTCGGCATCGGTGGTCAATTCGGTGGCGCAGAGCAAAAGCACGTCATCAAAGCCCGCAACGGGGGCGAGCCGGGAAACCGGGACACCCGCTATCACGCCTCGCTCCGCCAAGCCTTCCACCCATTGGGCCGCAGGGCCCGGAAGCCGCACGGCGATTTCGTTGAAAAAGCGCGGTGTGAGGACGCTGACGCCGTTCACCTCGCCTAAAGCGCTGCGCAAGGCCCGCGCCCGGCTGTGATTGAGCGCGGCGAGCCTGCGCAATCCGGTTTCGCCGAGCAAGGTCATGTGAATGGAGAAGGCGAGGGCACACAGGCCAGAATTGGTGCAGATGTTGGAGGTGGCCTTGTCGCGGCGAATATGTTGTTCGCGCGTGGAGAGCGTCAGCACAAAGCCACGTCTGCCCTCCGCATCCACAGTCTCGCCGCACAGCCGACCGGGTGACTGGCGCAGGTGGCGCGCGTGAAACGCGAATAGCCCGACATAGGGACCGCCGAAATTGAGACCATTGCCGATCGATTGACCTTCGGCTGCGACAATGTCGGCCCCCATGGCGCCCGGCGATTGCAAGAGGCCGAGCGAGACGACTTCTGTGACCGTCGCCACCATCAAAGCCCCCACTTCGCGGGCGGCTGCGCCAATGGCGGAAATATCGCTGGCCGTACCAAAAAGGTTTGGGGTCTGAACAACCACACAGGCGCAGTCCGCATCGAGATCAGAAAGAACTGCCGCCTCATCATCCACCGCAAGCGGGCGACGGATGACCTGCAATCCGGCCGCGGTGGCCAAGGTCTGGACCGTCTCGGCATAGTGGGGGTGCAGCCCGCCCGACAACACCACCTTGGACCTGCGGGTGATGCGGGCGGCCATCAGCACCGCCTCAGCTGTAGCCGTCGAGCCGTCATAGAGCGAGGCGTTGGCAAGCTCCATGCCGGTCAGGCGCGCGACCTGGGTCTGAAACTCGAACAGGACTTGCAAGGTGCCTTGAGCGATTTCCGGCTGATAGGGCGTGTAGGAGGTTAGAAACTCTGAGCGCTGGATCAAATGGTCGACGCTCGCCGGAATATGGTGGCGATAGGCGCCCGCGCCGCAAAAGAACGGGCCCTCGCCCGCAGCGCGGTTTTGCCGGGCAAGGCGGGCAAGCTCGGCCTCCACCGCCATCTCGCCTTGGCCTAAGGGCAGGTCGAACAGCTCAGCCTGACGCGCACTTTGCGGCACGTCACAAAAGAGCGCATCGATATTGGCCGCTCCGATGACGCCCAACATGGCGCTGCGGTCGGCGTTGCTTAAGGGCAGGTAACGCATCGACGCCTCACAGTCCGTTGAGAAAGGTTTCGTAGGCGGCGCGGTCCATCAACCCTGGATCGAGATCTGCCTCGGATCCGGCTTTTGCAAGTTTCAGTTTGGCAAACCATCCCGCCGCCTCTGGCGAGGCGTTGACGAAGTCGGGTGACGAGACCAGATTTTGATTTATTTCAACGACTTCGCCTGCGATTGGACAATAGACGTCTGACGCCGCCTTGACGCTTTCGACCACGGCCAAGGGATCGCCGGGATTGAGCTTTTTGCCAATTTCCGGCAGCTCAACAAACACCACATCGCCCAGCTGTTGCGCCGCATAGGCGGTGACGCCGAGCGTGACGATGTCGCCGTCGAGGCTTAGCCATTCGTGGTCCTTGGTGAAACGCATGCTGGGTCCTTTCAGGTGCGGTGGTGGGGTTCAAACAGAGCGTTTGTAGCGATGGGGAACAAAGGGCAGGGCCACCACCTTGGCGGCGACACTGCGATCCCGCACCTTGACGAAAAGTCCGGTTCCGATGGCGGCGAGGTGGGGTGGGACAAAAGCGAGCGCCACGCCGCCGCCGAGGCTGGGGGAGGGGCCGCCGGAGGTGACACGACCGATCAGATTGGCCTTTGCGTCCAGCACCTCAGCCCCCTCTCGGGCTGGCGGCCCAGCTTCGAGGCGTAGACCAACGCGCACGCGCTTTGGTCCGTGCGCCAATTCCTGAGCGAACCGATCCGCGCCCAGAAGATCGCCGCGCGCCAGCCGCCGTTTGGAGACGGCAAACCCAAGGCCCGCTTCCAGAGGGGAGACGGTCGGATCGAGGTCGTGTCCATAGAGCGGCAAACCCGCCTCTAGGCGCAAACTGTCGCGCGCCGCCAAGCCCGCAGGTTTGACCCTTTCGGACGCCAACAAAGCATCCCAAAGCTCGGCGCCAATGGTGGGATCACAGAGAATTTCAAAGCCATCCTCTCCGGTATAGCCACAACGTGACACCAGGATGGACCCACCCCTCCAAACCCATTCAGAGGCCTGCATAAAGCCGAGGGCAGCACTGTGGGGCAGGTGTGCCGACAATGCCGCTTCCGCCGCCGGACCTTGAAGGGCGATCAACACGCCTGCGTCGCGTCGCACCAGTCGCGCCGCGTCGCCAAGCTGGGCGGAAATTCGCGCAAAATCAGCCGCTTTGCCGCCCGCATTGACCACAAGGTCGAGTGACCCCTGGCGCTCGAGGTCCCTCGGGCGCGCCACCATCAGGTCATCATCAATGCCCCCGTCCGCGTTGAGCAGCAGGGTGTAACGCATCTGTCCAGGGGCGAGGCCCTGAAGGTCTGCCGTCAGCAAGGGCTCAAGCAGGCTGGAAATCTGGGCATGGTTGGCGGCTGCGTCCGGTCCGGGAGCGAGCAGCTCGACGGTGGCCGGGCCCATATGGCTAACGTCGAACAGGCTGGCGTGGTCGCGGGTCCAGCGATGTTCTGCCAACACCCCTTCGCCATAGTTGAGCGGCATGACGTAGCCAGAGAAGGCGGTCATCTTGGCACCCAACGCCTGATGGCGGGCGTTCAGCGCGGTGGTTTTTAAGGCGTCCATCGGGGCTAGGAACCTCTTCACGACACATCGACGACGCGACTTCAGAAAAAGACCTCGCTCTTCGAGACCTCGCTCCGAACATCACGCCCCCGCTGTCCATGAACCTGAGAGATTCCGACCCGCTCTTTAGAGCGCGGCCTTGCTCCTTCGGCGAGGACGGGCGCGCCCGTCCTACTTTCCAGCGTTCCAGTATCCTCTGCGGTCCGTGGGCCTGAGCGTTTCCGGGGCGGTTGCGCCTTCGGCGCCGAACGACCCACGCACATGCGCGACTCGCTTGGACTCTCCCGCAGGGATCGCCTCCTCTTGAGCGAGAACCGCAGACCTGTCAACTTGCATTGATGCGTCTTTCTTTAAGGGCCTATCCGACATGGCCTGTGGCGCCGTTTCGACGTCTGCGAACTATTTCATTCGCGCCCTTGACCCTGACCGGGCGGACTGACAGGTGCTGAGTGATGAGCGTTGCCGGTCTTCATGAGGCCAGCGACGAGGCCGGGGGGCCTTGAGACCACGGATAGGGATAGGATGGGCGCTCGCCTGAGATGGACGATGCTAGCGGCGGTGGGCCTTGCCGTGTCGCTCACGGTTCAGGTCGTGCCGAGCCACGCGGCCGAGAGCACATGTGCGGCGAGCGACGCCACCTCTGCCCAGTTGAAATCGCCGCTGGTCAAATCAACAGAGGATGCGGTGGTGCTGGCCAAGTCTTATTTCAGCCTCGCCACGGCTCAGCGCGATATGTTCGACAAACGCAAATACGCCTTTGACGTGGTGCGCCAAGGTGACACCTGGGTCACGAGTATTATTTTCATGCGCCGGCCACGCTATCCTTGGGATGATTGGAAGCGGCGGGGTCGCGTTGGACGGGTGTCGGTGTGCAGTTATGATGGTCGACTGATCAGCCTCGAGGCGACCTATTAGGCGCAGCCTCGAAGACTTTTCACGCCCGCCCCCCGGTGGCCGAAAGGCGGTCCGGCGTCACGCCGAGCTTGGCCAGCGCGCGGGACCATTTTTCCTCGTAATCGGTATCGAAAACGAGGCTTAGGTCGGCATCCGCCGCCAGCCAAACATTGGCCGCCAATTCCTCTTCCAACTGCCCCGGCGACCATCCGGCATATCCCAAGGCCAGGAGCGCACAGCTTGGGCGACTGGCCGGATCGGTGAGCGCGCTCAAGGCGTCGCGGGTGGTGGTCAGCGAGACCCCATTGGCGATGGGCAGGCTCGCATCTCCGGCGGAAAAGTCATCGGTATGCAGGACGAAGCCGCGCTCCTTCTGCACTGGCCCGCCTTCCAGGACCGCATGGTCCGGGGCCTGATCGGCGTCGGGGATGCCAAGGCTTGAAATCACTTCGCGCAACCGCAAGCCATCAACCGGGCGATTGAGCGACAGGCCCATGGTTTGATCCTTGCTGTGGATGCACATCAAGATCACGGCACGCTCGAAGCGCGGATCCCCAATGCCAGGCATGGCGATGAGCACGCGCCCGGTCAGGCTCTCGCCAAGCCAAGGGGTTGAGTGCGGCGGATTTGGCCCAGGCGTTTGCGTCTCAGTCATCGGGCCAAGATCGTACTCCCTCAGCTGTCTGGCAAGAGGGCGCGCGCCGTGGCGAAAATTCGCGGGGTCGTGGCGCCTAGCCCTTGCGGCAGCCAAGGTCCCAGCCCTATTTGGCAAACAATCGCCGCCGCATCCGGCCGCGCCCGTCCAGGAGACCAAAGCCCATGACCATCAAGATCGGCGACAGCCTTCCCAACGCCACCTTTATGACCATGACCTCGGAGGGGCCGCGGCCGATCTCGGTCGACGACATCTTCAAGGGGAAGACGGTTGCGGTGCTGGCCCTGCCGGGCGCCTTTACGCCCACCTGTTCCGCCCGCCACCTGCCCGGCTATAAGGAGCAAGCCGAGGCCTTTAAGGCCAAGGGCGTCGATCAAATCGTCTGCATTAGCGTCAATGACGTCTTTGTCATGGGGGCTTGGGCGAAGGATCAAGGCATTTCCGACGAAGTGACCTTGCTGGCGGACGGCAATGGCGACTTTACCCGCGCCATTGGCCTTGATTTCGACGGATCGAAATTCGGCATGGGCCTGCGCTCGCAGCGCTATTCGATGGTCGTCAAGGATGGCGTAGTCGACAAGCTCAATGTCGAAGAGGGCGGCGAGTTCCGCGTTTCTGCGGCCGATTACCTCTTGGAACAGATCTAGCATGTGCGGCGGTGGCGCGCCTCACGCGTCACCGCTTTCTACGCCTTGGTGAGAATGAGTCCAAACGATGTTGTGACGTGGTTTTCAAGTTGCAACTTTAAGTGCAAGTCCGATGTGTAAGGCGGCAAATCAATATGCGCGTCTTCAACCCGCTTGCCGAGTTCCCAGTCAAAATGCAGCGTCGCACGCCCCGCCAAATGGGATTGGAGCGCTAAGAAGTCGCGCTTACGAAAAATGACACAGTTTTCCGTCTCCAAAGTCTGATGATCCGAGACGCAGTTGAATTCGGTGGTGTGAATTGAAACTCCACCGGACCTCAAAAAGCCCAACGACCGCTCCAGGAAATCCAAGCCGTTTCTGATCGAGCCCAGATGTTCAATGACACAGGACGACCAAACAAAGTCAAAGTCTCGATAGGACAAGGCCTTATCATTCATATCAGCCGTTTCGAAAACCACCCGACGCTCGAACGCATCCGGCGGGCAAATTCCGCGGTCGTTGAGGCCGGATAAAGACGCGGCGTGTTGATTCGTCTCCGCCCAACCCTTTGCAATGGCGCTTGAAGTCTCTTGGTCCGTTGCGATGACCGAGCAGCCGAGTTTGGCGACAACCGCCGCGAGAGGCTCCCGACCCACGCCAAAGCCCAAGCCCGTGGCACCTTCACAAAGGAGACCGCGCTCCGCCAGCGCTTGCAGGATATAACAAAATTCCCACTGCTTTCTGTGAAGCCTCGGGGTCTCCCGAAATTGGGCGCACCAGTCTTTGTACCAAGCACTTTCAAAATCATCAGCCCGGCAGGGGCGGGAAACCAGCATTTCTCAATCCTGTCGTCTGGGTTGGGCGGTTTCCAAAAGACGAAGCCATTGCTCTGAAACCGCCCTTGATTGATATTTTTGCAGCACCGAAACGGAGCGCTCCTTTAGCCGCGCATGCTTTTGTGCCGCGCCTTCCTCGATCACCAAACTGTCGAGCTTGGTGGCCAGGTCTTCCGGATCGTAGGGATCGACGTAAAGTGCGGCGTCCTCGAGGACTTCGCGAAAAGCTGGGATATCCGACGCGATAACAGGAGTGCCCGCGTGTAGCGCCTCGACGGGAGGTAAGCCAAAGCCCTCGACCAGGGATGGAAAAACTAAAACCGCAGCTCGGCGATACAGCATCCCCAATTCGTCGTCTGACAGGCCCGCAAGCCTGACAATTTCTCCCGATTGCAGATAGGGGGCTATGGCGCGCTCCGACTCTGCGGATTTCCATCCTGCGCCGCCAACGATGAGGAGTTTGACGCCTTGTCTGCGCGATAAGCTTCTCGCCCAGCCCTCGACAATTACGGGGACGTTTTTTTTCGGTTCAAGCGGCGCCACCGCTAAGACAAAAGCGTGCAGGCCGCCGTTCCGCCGCGCGGGTGAAAATGGGGTGCTGCGTTTTTCGCCTCCATTCAAAGCCCTTGCGTCTATTAGAGTCTGAAGGTCCAATTTCGGAACTGCGCGCGGCGCCTCGACAATGGCGGGAATGACATGCGCGTAGGGTTCAAGATCGGGTCGAAGGCGCAGGAGCGCGTTTCGGGTCGCCCTTGAATTGCAAACAAAATGACTGTCGCGGGCGCATTGGGTCAGCGTGACCATGTGCATGCGCGCCGCGTGGCGATCACTGACAAGATCAGGGTCGGTGACCGGGATAGCATCATGATAGCGGACAAATTTCACCACGTGGCGAGGAAGCCGTACGGGACGCATTTCTTGAAACAGGATGGCCGTATACTGCCCGATATCGAGTTTCGGGGGGGCTGCGAAAGGCCAGGGCGACCGACCTTGGAGGTGGGGTCTTGGAAGGGAACGGGCGTAGTGAAATGACGCCTTCATGATCGCTGAGCGAACCTTTTGAGGCGCATGACCGGCAAAGAATAGCCGCCAAATTACGTCTTCGAAAACATCACTTTCAAAGGACGTGAGCTTATGTTGCCTGACAGAGTTGCCATAAGACTCGAGGCCCGAGCGCATCCGTCGAATGATCCGGCCAATCCGACGGCGAGGTTCGGGTTCCGATTGGAGTTCGTGCAAGATTGCCGAGGCTTCCAAGGTTTTGATGCGCCGTTGCCGATTTATGCCTGCCGGACCACTGGGAAATATCAGGCCTCCGAGCTCAATTTTTGGTTCCAGCGCCAGAGCGGTGAAAATCCGCCGGATGTCGGATGCAATTCCGCAATGGCCGAGGCGCGCGCCTTCCAAACTGACGAGCAGATTATAGGGTTTCACGCTGCGTGTTGTTCCAGACCATTTAATGGGGGCCCGGTCTAGCGTGGAAAGCCCGCGAACATCACGCGTGAAAATGGTCACTGGACACTATGCCGCAGCCGAACGCCACCCGGCCACCCGGAGCGCTTCCGAAGGGGCTTGATTAAGCCCCTAAGGCCAGGGCACCCAGTTCTATGGCGGCGCGCAGACCTGGGGTCTTTGCCAGGACATGGGCGGCATAGACGGTCAGGCTGCGGATGCGCGCGTCTCGCTGGGCCGGATCGGTCTCGGAGGCCAGGACAGCAAGCGCGCCCTTGGCGATGAGGGCGCCGCCAAGCGTTTCACCCATCAAGGTGAGATAGGCCGTGGCGCCGGTAAGGGCGTCGGGAAGTGAGCGCAGCTTGGCCGCCTCAATCCAGTGCGTTGCCTGAACGGCTGAAGAGAGCGCCGAGGTCAGGAAGGGCGCCGCAGCTTGCAGGCGCGGATCGGGGTGGCTGGCAAGCGCCTTAGCGATGTCGCCCGCCTCAGCCAGGAGGCTCTTGGCGGCTTCGCCATTGGCCTGTCCGAGTTTGCGGCCAATGAGGTCAATGGCCTGAATACCGTTTGTGCCTTCATAGATGGGCGCAATGCGGGCGTCGCGATAATGCTGGGCCGCACCGGTTTCTTCAATAAAGCCCATGCCGCCGTGGATTTGCAGGGCAAGCGACGCGATCTCAACGCCTCGATCGGTCGACCAGGCCTTGGCGATGGGCACGAGGAAGTCTTGGCGCAGCCTGGCGGTTTCGCGGTCCGCTGCGTTCGGTGCCGCATGGGCGAGATCGCCTTCCACGGCGGTTAAAAGGCACAGCGCTCGAGCCGCCTCGATCTTGGCCTTCATCACCAGCAGGTTGACCCGCACGTCCGGATGGTCCGCGATGGGGCCATCGCCCTGTGCTGCCAGCACGGGCCGCCCCTGGCGCCGCTCTTGGGCAAAGCTGAAGGCCTGCTGGTAGGCCCGTTCGGCAATGGCCACGCCTTGGACGCCAACGCCCAATCGCGCTGCATTCATCATGGTGAACATGTGAGCCAGCCCACGGTTTTCTTCGCCGACCCGCCAGGCCAGCGCATCTTCAAACGCCATGACGCAGGTGGGCGAGGCGTGAATACCGAGCTTGTGCTCAAGCCCTGCAACCCGCACGCCATTGCGTTCGCCGATACCGCCCTGTGGCGTCGGGATGAATTTGGGCGCGAGAAACAGAGAGATGCCCTTCACACCCTCGGGAGCGCCAGGGATGCGCGCAAGCACCAAGTGGACGATGTTTTCCGCCGCATCATGGTCGCCCCAGGTGATGAAGATTTTCTGGCCGTTCAGACGGTAAGCACCGTCAGGCGTCGGGGTGGCGGTGGTGCGAACTGCGGCCAAATCCGACCCGGCGGCGGACTCGGTCAAGTTCATCGCACCGGTCCAGGCTCCGGCGACCATGGGCGGCAGGTAGATGGCTTGTAAGTCTGGGCTGGCATGGGCAGCGATGGCTTCAATTGCGCCAAGGGTGAGCATGGGGCAGAGGCCAAAGGCCATATTGGCCGCGTGCATCATTTCATTGGCGGCTTGCTCCACCGCCCGTGGCAAGCCCTGCCCCCCGTGCTCGGGCGAAGCGGCAAGGCCGCTCCAACCGCCTTGGCCGTAAGATTGGAGGGCCTCGGCAAAGCCGGGCGCGGCGCGAACCTCGCCATTCTCAAGACGCGCACCCGCCACATCTCCAGGGCGGTTCAAAGGCGCCAATACATCTTGCGCAAAGTCGCCTGCCGCCGCCAGCACGGCACGGACAAGGTCAAGGTCGCAGTCTGGAAAGGCGCCGCAGGCGATCAGTCGGTCAAATCCTGCCTGGGCAGTGAGGGCGAAGAGGATGTCGCTTTGCGGCGGAGAAAACGTCATGTTCAGGGGTCTTTGTCAGGAAATCATGCCGGGCCCCCGGCTGGGAGGGACCCTAAAGACCCGAGGGGCTTTCGCCAAGCCCGCGAAACGCCTAACGAGGGAGGGGGGCGAACCTTGCGCCACATTCCTTAGTCGCATTCTTGTCGAGACCTCGCATGGCCCGCGAAACCGCTGCATCCGATGCGCGCGACATCGCCGCCGCCGTTGAGGTTTTGCGCGGAGGGGGTCTCGTCCTCATGCCCACCGAAACCGTCTATGGTCTGGCCGCCGATGCCCGTAATCCGAAAGCTGTTGCCGCTCTTTATGCAGCAAAGGGCAGGCCAAGCTTTAACCCGCTGATCGCCCATGTGGCCGATCTTGCCACTGCCCGTAAGCTCGCCAGATTTGACCACCGGGCCGAACAGCTCGCGCAGCGGTTTTGGCCGGGCCCCCTGACCTTGGTCGCGCCGGTTTTGGATCGGTTTGCGGTTTGTGACCTGGCCCGCGCGGGCCTCGAGACGGTGGCGGTGCGTGCACCCGCCCATCCGGTGGCCCAACGCCTGTTGCACGCCTTTGGCGGGGTCCTGGTCGCTCCGTCGGCCAATCGGTCTGGACGACCAAGCCCGACGACCCTTGCCGACGCAATTGAGGAGACAGGCGACTTCGCCGGAGCAGCGCTTGAGGGCGGCGCCTGCACCATCGGTGTCGAATCGAGTGTTGTCGGCCTGTTGGACGCAGCACTTTGGCTGAGGGCGGGCGGCTTGCCACGGGCGGAGATCGAGGCCCTGATCGGCCCCTTGCAGGAGGCGGGGGCCGATGCCAAGCGCACCCCCGGGCGCCTCGCCTTGCACTACGCCCCCAATGCGCCGGTCAGGCTTGATGCACGGGCGCCTCGTCCCGGCGAGGCCTTTCTTTCCTTCGGCGAGGGCCCAGAAACCGAGCCGCTGCGGTTTAGCTTGAGCGAGGCGGGAGATGTGGTGGAAGCGGCGCAACGGCTCTTTGCGGCCTTGCGCGCGGCGGACCGGTTGAACCCGATCGCCATTGCTGTGGCGCCAATTCCGACAACGGGACTGGGCGAAGCGATCAATGATCGTTTGCGCCGCGCCGCAGGACATATCGGATAAGCGCGCGCGAGGCTTGAGGTGCCGCCCGTTTCTCGCTATACCCGCCCGCTCGCGCGGTTGGGTAGCTCAGATGGTTAGAGCGGTGGATTCATAACCCACAGGTCGGCGGTTCGATCCCGCCCCCAACCACCATTAACCGCGCCGCCTTCATTTCCATGGTTTTTTAGGAGGCCTGTGGTTGAGGGAGGCGTTTACCGCCTTTACTGTCGTGACAGGTCCAACGCGTCCAACATGCGGACGCGTGGCTCATGGCGTCCGCCTTCGAATGTAGCGCTCAAAAAAGCATCGACAATTTCAAGCGCCAGTCCCTCGCCGATCACCCGCGCGCCCAGAGCCAGCATGTTGGCGTCATTATGTTGGCGGATCAACCGCGCCGAATAGGGATCAGAGCAGACCCCGCAGCGGATGCCGGTAATTTTATTTGCCGCCATCATAATGCCTTGGCCTGTGCCACAGAGCACGATGCCGAACCGGAACTGATTTGCCGCGACGAGACGTGCAGCGGCTGCGCCTTGCTCGGGATAATCACAGCGCTCCTCGGAGGCTGGACCCATGTCAACCGCGCGCCAGCCTTGCGCGGCGATGTGGTCATAGATGAGCCGACGAAGCTTGGTGGCGGCGTGGTCGCTCGACAGCACCACATCCTGATGGGCTAACATTTCAATAGGCTCCGAAGGCTTGATTCTAGAAAATCACATGCCTTTTCAATGGGAAAACTCGGGTCCATCAGCCAGGTCAATATCAAGCCGTCGAACGACGCCACGTCCCTGCGCAAGCCGAGCTGAGTTGGGGCGTCCCTCATAAGCAACCTAATATCACCTGCTGTCTCAAGGGGGTGTACCCACCGGATTAACCGACTGTGCTGAGCTTGCAAGGCGTGCGGCGGGCTTGGCCATCCCATCACCTCAGACTCGGAGATTGTGGCGGGGTCAGCTGTTGCTAAAACCAGCGCGAAAGCCGGAAAATTGTGCGGTGCAATATGAATTAACCGGTGGAATATTCCATTTACTTAAGTTATGACGACATAAGTTACCCATCTTTGTGGTGAAATGGGGTCGATATGGCTGCGCCGCTGTCTCTGCATATTCCAGAACCCGCGCGCCGACCGGGTGCGGCCCCGGACTTTTCAGGTCTGAGACTGAGCGCTGCGGGCGAGGTGGGGCGGTCTGACCCGCAAACCGCCGCCTCTGACTTACGCGACCTTGCTTTTGGCCTGATCCGCGTGCTCGACGATGACGGGCAAGCCCAGGGCCCATGGCGGCCTGAACTCGGTGCATCGGCACTGAAAGCTGGTCTCGCCGCCATGGTGTTGACGCGGGCCTTTGACGAGCGGATGTTCCGCGCCCAGCGCCAGGGCAAGACCAGTTTCTACATGAAATGCACCGGCGAAGAGGCCATCGCCTGTGCGGCGGCCTTGGCGCTCGATCCCGCCGATATGCACTTCCCCACCTATCGTCAGCAGGGGCTCCTGATTGCGCGCGGCTATAGTCTGGTCGACATGATGAACCAGATCTATTCCAATGCCGCCGATCCCCTGCTTGGACGACAATTGCCGATTATGTATTCGGCGCGCGAGGCCGGGTTTTTCTCAATCAGTGGCAATCTCGGCACCCAAATGCCCCAGGCGGTTGGCTGGGCTATGGCGTCAGCCTGTTCGGGCGACACACGCATTGCCTGTGGCTGGATCGGTGACGGCGCCACCGCGGAAGGCGATTTCCATGCCGCCCTGACCTTCGCGTCGGTCTATCGGGCGCCCGTGATCTTGAACATTGTCAACAATCAGTGGGCGATATCGAGTTTTACCGGGGTGGCCGGAGGTGAAACCACACCCTTTGCCGCCAAGGGGCTCGGCTATGGAATTCCCGCACTGCGGGTCGACGGCAATGATTTTCTGGCTGTGACAGCCGCCACGCAGTGGGCGGCGGAGCGGGCGCGGGCCAATCTCGGCCCGACCTTAATCGAGTTTGTCACCTATCGTGCCGCCCCGCACTCGACGAGCGACGACCCCGCGCGCTACCGCCCGGCAGACGAAGCCGCCCTATGGCCGCTTGGCGACCCGATTTTGCGCCTCAAGGCCCATCTGTTCCGCTCAGGCCTTTTGACCGAACAGGACTTTGCCGACCTGGAAGCCGAGGCGCTCGAACAGGTACGCGCTGCGGGCCGCCAAGCAGAAGCTGTTGGGGTCCTGGGCAAATCCCGCCCAAGCGCCCGCACCCTATTTGAAGACGTCTTTAAGGCGCCCGATGCCCGTCTGGTGCGCCAGCGTCGCGAGCACGGGGTCTAGACCATGCCCGCCATGAACATGATCCAGGCGCTCAACTCCGCCCTTGACGTGATGCTGGCGCGCGATCCGAAGGTGCTGATCTTTGGCCAGGATGTCGGCTATTTCGGTGGCGTGTTTCGCGTCACCGACGGTTTGCAATCCAAATATGGCCGAACCCGCTGTTTTGACGCGCCGATCTCGGAAAATGGCCTTGTCGGCACGGCCATCGGCATGGGCGCCTATGGGCTTCGTCCGGTGGTGGAGATTCAGTTCGCTGACTATATCTATCCGGCCTATGACCAGTTGGTCTCTGAAGCCGCCAAACTGCGCTACCGCTCCGCGGGCCAGTTCAGTGCCCCCTTGACCGTGCGTACGCCCTATGGCGGCGGTATTTTTGGCGGCCAGACCCATTCTCAGAGCCCAGAAAGCCTCTTCACCCATATTGCCGGATTGAAGACGGTCATTCCCTCCAATCCGCACGACGCCAAAGGCTTGTTGATCGCGGCAATCGAGGATGATGACCCGGTGCTGTTTCTTGAACCGAAGCGGCTCTATAATGGGCCATTCGAAGGCTGGCGAGACCGCCCGTCTTCGCCCTGGGCGGGTCATCCGATGGCCGAGACGCCGATGGGCCACTATTCTGTGCCGCTTGGCGAAGCAGCCGTCGTGCAAGGCGGGGCAGCCGTCACCGTGCTCGCCTATGGCACCATGGTCCACGTGGCTCTGGCCGCCGCCCATCACGCCGGAATCGACGCAGAGGTCATTGACCTGCGCACCTTGGTGCCGCTTGATCTTGAGACGATTACCTTGAGCGTGAAGAAAACCGGGCGCTGCGTCATTGTCCATGAAGCGCCTTTGACTTCCGGCTATGGCGCAGAGCTGGCCGCATTGGTGCAGGAGCACTGCTTCTATCATTTGGAGGCGCCGATCCGGCGGGTGGCGGGGTGGGACACGCCCTATCCCCACGCCTTGGAGTGGGACTATTTTCCAGGACCCGAGCGGATCGCTGAGGCCTTGCGCGCCGTGGTCGAAGGGGAGGGCGTTTGATGGGCCTCTATGTGTTCAAACTGCCAGACCTTGGCGAAGGTACAACCGGCGCGGAGATCGTCGCCTGGCGGGTGGCTGAAGGCGCTGCCATTGGAGAAGATCAACCGCTTGTCGATGTGATGACCGATAAGGCGACGGTTGAAATTACCTCGCCAGTGGCCGGTCGGGTGGCGAAGCTGTTCGGCCAAGCGGGCGACACGGCGGCTGTCGGTTCAGCTCTGGTCGAAATCGACACCGAGGGTGAAGCTGTGGACGCCGAGCGAGAGGTGGACGCCGTCCAGGCCCCTGCACCCCGTCCCGACCCGGTTCGTATGCATTCGCGCACGCCGCCGCCACCGGACTTTATCAGGAGGCCTGCGCCCAAGCCGCTCGCCGCCGGCGAACGCCCGCTCGCCTCGCCCGCGGTTCGGCAAAAGGCCCGTGAGCTTGGGCTTGATCTTCGCCAAATCGCAGGCTCTGGCCCCGCCGGTCGCATTGAGCGCGCCGACATTGAGGGCTTTCAGCCGGTCAGGCCCGCGGCAACGGGCGAGCCGCGCCTAAAGACCCGCGACGGTGTGCGCGAAGTGAAGATTATCGGCTTGCGGCGCAAGATCGCCGAGAAGATGCAGGCCGCCAAGCGCCACATCCCTCACATCACCTATGTGGAGGAAATCGACGTCACCGAGTTGGAAGCCTTGCGGCAATATTTGAACAGCCAAAAGTTGGACGGCGCGCCTCGGCTCACCCTCTTACCATTTTTCGTCCGGGCCTTGGCCCAGGCCATCTGCGACCATCCTCAGATCAATGCCCGGTATGATGATGAGGCGGGCGTCTTGACCGAATATGACGCGCTGCACCTCGGCATCGCCACCCAGACGCCGGGGGGGCTGATGGTTCCGGTGGTGCGCCATGCCGAAGCGCTCGACCTGTTCGACTGCGCAGCGGAAATTCAGCGTGTTACCCAGGCCGCCCGCGAGGGAAAAGCCGCGAAGTCCGAACTCTCGGGCTCAACCTTGACCTTGACCTCGCTGGGTACACTGGGCGGCCTTGTGCATACCCCGGTGATCAATTGGCCAGAGGTTGCCATTGTCGGACCCAATCGAATTGTCGAGCGGCCGGTTGTGCGCGACGGCAAGATCGAGGTGCGGAAAATGATGAACCTCTCCTCATCCTTTGACCATCGCATCGTCGATGGATGGGATGCCGCGCGCTTTGTGCAAAACATCAAAGGCAGGCTTGAGCATCCCGCCACCCTGTTCATGAGTTAAACCCATGGCGCGCGCAAAAGAGCTCACTCCAAAGGTGCTGGTCGTTGGTGGCGGGCCAGGGGGCTATGTCGCCGCCATTCGCGCGGGCCAGCTTGGTCTCGAGACCGTGTTGGTTGAAAAGGCCGTGCTCGGCGGCGCGTGCCTCAATCGCGGCTGCATCCCGTCAAAAGCCCTGATCCATGCGGCGGGGTCCTATGCGCAGATGCGCGATCGCTTTGAGGCGCCGCATATGGGGCTAAGCCTGTCCAGCGCGCCAAAGCTTGATTTTGCGGAGACCATCGCCTGGAAGGACGGCGTGGTGGCGAAGCTGAACGGCGGGGTGGCGGCGCTTTTGAAGCGCGCCAAGGTTCAGGTCGTCACCGGTGCCGCCCAGTTTACCGATGCCAAGACCTGTCAGGTGGAGACGGGCGAGGGCCCGGTGCAGATTTCGGCCGAGGCGGTGATTTTGGCCACAGGTTCCACACCGGTCGAACTCGCCTGTCTACCCTTCGGCGGCGATGTGCTTTCCTCCACCGAGGCCTTGGCCCTGACCGAAGTGCCCAAACATTTGGTGGTTGTGGGCGGGGGCTATATTGGCCTCGAGCTCGGGATGGCTTTTTGCAAACTGGGGGCGCAGGTGACGGTGGTCGAGGCGGGCCCGCGCATCCTGCCCCAGTACGATGCGGAACTGACCGAACCGGTCCGCCGCAGTCTGATCCGCCAGGGCATTGCGCTGCACCTCGGCGCCAAGGCGACGGGACGCGGAGCGGATGGCGCGCTCCTGATCCTTGATACAGACGGTTCGGAACACAGCCTTGCCGCTGACAAGATCCTCGTCACGGTCGGCAGGCGCCCGGTCACCGAGGGATTTGGCCTTGAGACCATGGGCGTTGCCATGGCTGGCCCCTTTATCGCCGTCGATTCGGCGCTGCGGACCTCGATGCGCGGCGTCTATGCCATTGGTGACGTGACGGGGGAACCCATGCTCGCCCATCGGGCCTCGGCGCAGGGCGAGGTGGCGGCTGAAATCATTGCCGGTCTGAAGCGGCGATTTGAGCCCATCGCCATGCCCGCCGTCTGCTTCACCGATCCCGAAATCGTCAGTGTGGGACTTTCACCGACCGAAGCAGAAGCGCAAGGCCATCCGGTTCTGGTTGGCCAATTTCCCTTCGCCGCCAGCGGACGGGCGCTCTCTATGGATGCAACCGAAGGCTTTGTGCGCCTGACGGCCCGGCGCGACGATCATCGGCTATTGGGCGCCCAGGCCGTGGGCGCCCATGTTTCCGAACTTTCGGCGACCTTTGTCACTGCCCTTGAGATGGGCGCGGTTCTCGAAGACCTGGCCAGCATGATCTTCGCCCACCCCACCCTGTCAGAAGGCTTTCATGAAGCCGCTTTGAAGGCCTTGGGCCACGCCATTCATATCTGAAGGGGAATTGAGCAGTCACATCCAAACCGCTCCTCGAGACCCAGCGACAGGCCCGCAGATGGTTGGGAGGATCCCCTGGATACCGGCCTTCGCAGGTCATGAGCGGATGGGATTGAGGTGCCACCTAAACACCGCTCCCCCCGGCGCAGGCCGGGGTCCAGGGACAGGCCTGCTAAGGTTTGTAGAGGATCCCCTGGATACCGGCCTTCGCAGGTATGAGCGGAAGATATTGAAAATACGCACCTTTCCGCCGCTCCCCCCGGCGTAGGCCGGGGTCCAGGGACAGGCCTGCAGTCGGTTGCAGCTGAACCCCTTGGATACCGGCCTTCGCAGGTCATGAGCGGATTTAATTGAAAACACACACTTTTCAGCCGCTCACCCCGGCGTAGGCCGGGGTCCAGGGACAGGCCAGCCAACGTTTGCAGATGAACCCCTGGATACCGGCCTTCGCAGGTCATGAGCGGATGGGATTGAAACATATCTCTAAGCCGCTCGACCCCGCGCCCCCTTCAGGGCTGGCGATTTCGGCCGAAATTCGGTTCGGCGCTTTCTTGGCCCGCTTCGACGATGCCTTTGCGCAAGGCGCGGGTGCGGGTGAAGAGGGCTTCGAGCTTGTCGCCTTCACCCCAGCGGATGGCGCGGGACAGGGCCTGGAGGTCTTCGGTGAACCGGGCCAATATCTCGAGCACCGCGTCCTTATTCAGCAAAAACACATCGCGCCACATGATCGGGTCAGAGGCCGCGATCCGGGTAAAATCGCGAAAGCCGCCGGCAGAGAATTTCATCACTTCGCTTTCCGTCACCTCTTCGAGATCGGCGGCGGTACCGACAATATTGTAGGCGATCAGGTGGGGCAGGTGGCTGGTGACCGCGAGCACCAGATCATGATGGCGCGCATCCATGGTCTCGACCTGACTGCCCAAGCGGCGCCAAAATTCAGCCAGCCGTTCCGTCGCCTCGCCATAGGCCGCGTCCGGACGATCAAGCGGGCAAAGGATGGCCCAACGTCCAACGAAGAGGTCGGCAAAGCCCGCATCGGGGCCGGATTGCTCGGTACCGGCAATCGGATGGCCAGGAATGGCGAAAACGCTAACGGGAACCGCAGCGCTAAAGGCCTCCAAGACCGCCTGCTTGGCGGAGCCGACGTCGGTCAAGGTCGCGCCGGGCGCGAGATTGGGCGCGATGGCCTCTGCGGTGACGCCGATGGCCGCCGGTGGCGTTGCAATGATAACGAGATCGGCCCCCGCAACGGCAGCCTCAAGCGTCGCCTCGACACGGTTGACCAGGTTGAGCTCGCTCACGCGGGTGCGTACCGACGGGGAAAGGTCGTAGGCCACCAACTCTGTCGCCAAATCGGCGCGCCGGGCGGCGCGAAGCAGCGACGAGCCAATTAACCCGCAGCCCAGGACGGTCATTCGAGAATATAGCGCAGACATAAGGATCAAGGTCCGTTGAGATGCGAAACCGCTCGTTTTCACCCGACGCGGCTTAGGGGGCTGGATGGCGGAATTTCCGTCTGAAAATCAGGGCGAAGGCGGCTTTGGCGTGGGTTTAGCGGTACCCGCCGCCTTCTCCGCCGCCTCACGTTTTAGGTCCTTCTCATAGTCGCGGATTTGTCGCTTCAGATTGTCGCAGAGATCATCATACGCGCCGTAGGCCCGCTGACGGCAGGTTTTTTCGTAAACGAGTTTCACCTCACCAAGTTTGTCGGCTGTCGAGGCCTCGGGCGGGTCGGCGGCGAGCAGCGCCAGGACGGCGAGCAACATGGGAAACCTCCAAAAGGACGAGCCCTTATGGCGACTTTTTCTACCTCAGGCCAAAGGTCTTTTTGAGGGCCTTTGCCGCCAAAAAAAAGAGCGGCGGGAAACCTCCCACCGCTCCGATTTCAGACCTGATGGGTCGGTTTAGAACTTCTTGGTCACCGACACGCCGTAGGTGCGCGGATCGCCAAGGAAGACGTTGGTATAGAGGCCTGACGACGCGTCGGTCAGGTATTGGTCTTGAATATAAACCTTGTCGAAGACGTTACGGACATAGGCTTGGATATTCAGACCCCATTCGCGATTGTTCAACTCGATGCTCGCATTGGTGACATCATAGGCCTTAAGCAAATCATGGTCTGTATTGAAGGCGCGGGCATAGGATTGCGCTTGATAGTAGTAGTCGGCGCGTGGCGTGAGGACCCACTTGTCACCAATCGCAAAGACATACTGCACACCGATATTCGCAGTAAACTCAGGTGAATCCGGCAGTTGCTTGCCGCTAAAGCTAACTGCATTTCCACCATCAGTGTAGGTGGATCCAATCCAACCCGTTCCAGTGGCAAAACCGGTCAACTGCGGCAGGCCCAGGCCCGCGAGAACGCTATACAGAGCCGAGCCCTTGGTGTCCGCCTGCGTTAGCCCTTTGATACCTTGACAGGTAATGAAGTAGTTGGGGCTGTTGAACAGGGCGTTGACGCCATTCCCAACCACCGCGTTCGCATAGGCCTTGGCCGTCGCTGTTTGCACATTGGTTGGAGTCGAATTGTTGAGATTGATCAAGGCTTGGATCGTCGCCACGTCCTGGGTCTTTTGAACACAGTTTGCGCCGCCAATGGACTTCACCACCGTCAAGGTCGGATCGCCATTGGTGAGGTTGAGCTGGTCGGGAGACGACCCGCTGGTGATCTCCGTATGCAAAAGCCCCATCGTGCCATTGACCCGAAGGTGCTTTACCGGCTCCCACAGGCCTTCCAGTTCAAGGCCGGACACCTTAGCGTCCACGTTCACATTGACCGAGCTTTTGTTCACGATCTCCGAAATTTGGTAGCCTTTATAGTCGTAGTAGAAGGCTGTGGCGTTCAAAATCAGAGAATTGCCAAGCAGGGCATTCTTTGTTCCCGCCTCGAAGGAGGTGACGAATTCCGGTTGGAAGGTCGTTGGCGTTCCCGAGCCTGCAATAATGCCAGGGTTGATGCCGCCTGGTTTGTAGCCGCGCGACAGGGTCGCATAGACGATGGTCTTGTCGGTAAACGACAATTGCGGCGACCATTCCAGGTTCACCCGACCAGTGACTTCAGACCAATACCCGACTTGAGGAAAGGGTGTGCCAGCAGGTCCAAGCAGCGGCGTGTAAAGGTCAACGGGGCTGGCAATCTCCCACTTACGGTCTTCATTATAGCGTGCACCGACGGTGAGTTTTAGATCACTGCGAATTTGGTAATAGATCTCGCCAAAGGCGGAATAGCTCCGCAAGCGATACTGCTGGCGATTGTCATAATAATTCGCATAGGTCGGGCCTGCACCATTGGGCGAGAAGTTTACCGGGCTAATCGGAGCGCTTCCGCCTTTCAGAATAGTGCTTAGGTTGATGGCTTCCGCAGGGACGGTCAGGCCGTTTGAAATGACGTAGTAGTCTGACGTCTCGTTATAATCGAGGAAGTTGACGCCGCCCGAGAAATTTAGCGGTCCTTTGAAAGACGACTGCACTCTCAATTCTTCGTTGAATTCACGAGAATGGTTTGAGGACTGGTCGACGGTTAAAAGCGTGTTGGCCGTGCCAGTTTGAGGGTCGCTGACAACGCCATTGGCCACCGGAGCGCCGACAATGCCAGGTACGGCGGGCAGGCTAAACGACGAATTGTAGGTGCCAGCTGGAATCGCGCGGTCATAATCCGCCCGGGTGAAATAGTGTCCTTGATTGTAAGAGGTTTCATTCGTCGCGGTGATCGACGGGGTGACATCAAACTGGGTGTTCCAGGTCAAAAGGTCGCTCTTTGACCGGTAAATGGGCTTCACATAGGATTGCCACTGACGAAGGTTAGCAGGCGTGGAGGAATTGGCGTTCAAGTCGCCCGATGCCAAACCGATCGAGGGAATGGCGGCGAACTGCCCCGCCAGCGTCGCCAGCGTATTGGTCACGCCAAGCGCGTTCGTGCCATAGACCGAACCGTTAGCGCAGCCTTGGCTCAGATTGCCTTGCGTTCCGGGGTTGGTTGGCACGCCGCCCACCGAGGTCGGGCCGGGATCGTGGATACAGAGTTGCTTGCCGACGCGGTCGCGGTCGTCATTCTCGTTGAAGTGCTCCCACAGCACATAGGTGCGGAAGTTTTCGGTTGGCTTCCACTGCGCCGTCACCCGGCTCGACCAGAGGTCGCGGCCATCTTCTGGGGTGTTCAGGTAGGTGTTTTGGGCAAACCCGTCACGCTTCAAATAGGTGCCAGCGGCGCGAATCGCGAAGGTGTCTGTAAGAGGGAGATTGACGTAGCCTTTGACGCGCTCTGAGGAATAATTGCCAAAATCAGCAGTCAATTCAGATTGGTAGCGATCAGTCGGCTTATTCGAGATTACATTGACCACGCCGCCGGTGGCGTTACGGCCAAACAGTGTTCCTTGTGGGCCGCGCAAAACCTCGACCCGTTCCACGTCGAAGAAGTCTGAGTCTCCGAGATTATTCAGGATCAGGGGCACATCGTTTTCGTGTACCGAAATACCCGCATCAGCGCTGGTTCCGACACTTTTCGTGCCGACGCCGCGAATTTGGAAGTTGTAGCCGCCGAAGTTGCCACGGGCATAATTGACGTTCGGAATGGCATGCAAAAGGTCTTGGGCGCCGACGATGTTTTCTTTCTTCAGGCTATCCGCCGAGAAGGCCGACACCGCGACAGGCACGTCTTGGATCGCTTCTTCTTTGCGCTGGGCCGTCACCACCAGGGTCTGGACGACATTGCTCGAATCGTTTGCCGCAGGTGCGGCCGCTTCGTCGGCGAAGACTGGCGCGGCCAAGCTCAGCGTCGTCAAAGACGCGCCGACGGCCAACAAGGTGCGCAAAGACAGATGATCTCTCATTCGTTCCTCCCAATTTTCCGGCCCGCCTCTTGATCGGGTCTCTGCCGGAATTCTGAATCCAAGTGCCCGTCGACAACTGAGCGAGCGTGAAGGCCGATTGGGCACGTGCGCGTCCGACGTGTCAACTGATTGCGATTCACATTCGGCAGACGACGGCCATATTTTTTTCCGAGCGTTGCAATTTAGCGTCCTTTTTGCGGCACGACGGGCGGGACTGCCTTGAAATGTGGCGACTTTGTTCGCCATGTGGGAAAAGGGGGCGCGTCCTGCTTCCCGCGCCTGCCCAACCTGGTCTTCGCCTGGACGTGGGGTGGGGAAGGGGCTTTCTATTCACCCTTGGTATTTGAGCGCTCCCCATGCCCCCGCTACGCCAACCCCATGCTGACCGCGCGCTTGTGCTCTTTTCCGGCGGGCAGGATTCGACCGTCTGTCTCGCCTGGGCCTTGCATCGCTATGAGCGGGTTGAGACGGTGGGGTTTGACTATGGCCAACGCCACAGTGTCGAATTGGTGGCGCGGCTAAAGGTTCGCGATGGTATGGCGGCGGCCTTGCCTCCCTTCGCAGGACGCTTGGGTGAGGACCATGTTCTCGATCTGAAAGGCTTTGGCGCAGTGGCCCAGTCGGCCCTCACCGAGGACCGGGCGATCGAGATGACGGAAACGGGCTTGCCCTCGACCTTCGTTCCTGGCCGCAACCTGGCCTTTCTCGTCTATGCGGCGGCGCTGGCGGATCGGCGCGATATCGACATCTTGGTGGGGGGCATGGGCGAGGCGGACTATTCCGGTTATCCCGATTGCCGCGCCAGCACCCTAGACGCCCAGATTGCGGCGCTGCGACTGGGGATAGAGCGACCCTATGTCATGGAAGCGCCCTTGATGGCCCTCGATAAGCAAGGCGTGTGGGCCTTGGGCTACGAGCTGGGCGGCGACGCCCTGGTCGAGCTCATTGTTGGCGAAAGCCACACCTGTTATCGCGGCGACCGAACGCATCTGCACCCCTGGGGCTATGGCTGCGACGACTGCCCTGCCTGTGATCTGCGCGCCAAGGGCTATTTCGCCTGGAAGGCCGCCCAATGAGCTATGCGGTGAAGGAGCTATTCCTGACCTTGCAAGGCGAGGGCGGGCAGGCGGGCCGGGCAGCGGTATTTTGCCGGTTCGCCGGGTGCAATCTTTGGACCGGGCGCGAAGAGGACCGGGCGACAGCCGTTTGCCAATTCTGCGACACCGATTTTGTCGGCATGGATGGGCCGGGCGGCGGGCGCTTCGCGACGCCAGAGGACCTTGCCGCCTCAGCCGCCAAACTGTGGCAAGGCGACGCGCGCCGGCTTGTGGTTTGCACAGGCGGGGAACCCTTGCTGCAACTGGATGATGCCCTGATCGCTGCATTTCATGCGGAGGGCTTTGAGGTGGCGGTGGAGACCAATGGCACCTTGCAGGCACCTTCTGACCTAGATTGGGTATGCGTCAGTCCCAAGGCCGGGGCTGAGCTGGTGCAACGGGCCGGGGCTGAGCTCAAACTTGTCTATCCGCAGGTTGGGGCGCTCCCCGAACAGTTTGCGGCGCTTGATTTCGAGCGGTTTTATCTCCAGCCCATGGACGGGCCCGCGCGCGAAGCCAATACGCGCGCCGCGATTGCCTATTGTCTCGCCCATCCGAAATGGCACCTAAGCGTCCAAACGCATAAATATTTGGGCTTCGCTTAGGCGCACTTCAACACCGGACCAAACGCTGCGGTCCGCTGTCTCGATTTTCGCCTTAAACTTCGGCGTCTTCGCGACGGCTGAGTTGCAGGCTGGCCAGGGCGTCGAGCGTGGTATAGCGGGCGCTCTTGCGGGCCTTTTGATCGGCCTTCTCGGCGGCCTTGCGTTCCTTGCGCTCGCTGCGCTTGGCTTCCAGCAAGGCTTGCTGACGGGCGAGTTCGGTTTGCCGCGCGGCTTCCTTCGCCTCGACACGGGCGAGCCGCAGCGCTTCGCGCTGTTCAGCTTTTTCCTGTTCGCGGGTTTTCAGTTCGGTCGCCTGAACCATGGGTTTCGGCTTAAACTTGGCCAATTGGGCCTTGCGTGCTTCCGCCTGCGCCGTGAGGCGGTCGGAGAAGCCGGAACGAGTCTTATCTTTCATGATCCAGCGGGTTTTGTTGCAACCGGGAACGCCGACCTATTCGACATGTGTAAAGGTCCAGGCGCGGGCGGAAAATAGTCGAGACCAGCAGAAGGTCAACCCCGCCTGTTCGTTCACGCGTCGATTGTTAGGTGCTGGGGGTCTGATCTTGCAAAAGATCGGCTAGGCTTTGTCGGTTTAGCGTGGTCAGAAAGGCTTCGCCCGCCTCAGCAAGCAGATTTGGCAGGCCGCAGCCCACGCAAGGGGTGCAGGCCTCACAGGCGCCAATGTTCAAGACGCCTTCGGTCAGCCGCACGACATCGCCAATGCGAATTTGATCGGCGGACTTGGCCAGTTTCATGCCGCCTCCGCGCCCGCGCGCGCTGGCCACCAGCCGACCGCGCACCAAGGTCGGCGTGACCTTCATCACGTGGTTTTCCGGCGCATCGCAGGCCAGGGATAGCTCGCGAATAGATTGCAAGCGATCAGGGGCCCGAGCCAGTTGGATCAGGATGCGCAAGGCATAATCGGTGTAGCGGGTCAGTTTCACGAGGCTGAGCTTGGCAAATCTGCCGCGTCGTGCCTTGAGGTGGGTCAAGTTCTTGGTGGGGTTAGAGCAGCGGCGCCCGTCGCACGGCCCGGCCGGCGCGTAAGGCAAGCAAGATGGTGGGTGTCATCACAAGGCTTGCCAACCAGAAGGGGGCATTGACCGAGACGAGCGAGCTTGTTTCCGAAGCACAGACCGGGCCTAAAAATCGTGACAAGGCGCCCATGGCGTTGTTGAGCCCAAGCGCCTGACCCTGGCGCTCCGGATCGGTCACCCGGCTGATCAGGGCCGCAACATTGGGAAAGGCCACTGACTGGCCAAAGGCCATCAGCGACATCAAGGTCGCCACAGCGAAGAAGCCGCTCGCCAAGGGCAGGGCCAATTGGGCGACGACGGTCAGGGCCATGCCGCAGGCCAGCATCGGCGCCTCCCCAAATCGGCGCGACAGTCTGCCCGTGGCAAACCATTGGGCCAGCGCATTGGTCACCCCGACACAGGCAAAAACCAGCGCCGTTTGTCGTGCCCCCCATGAAAAGCGGGACTGGCCCCAAAAGCCAAAGGTCGATTCAATGCCGGTGAAGGCGAAACCGGCCGCGAGCGTCAGAAATAACAAAGGACCGATCACCGGATGGCGCACGCCCCGGGCAAACATGGCAAACCGGTTCAATTGCCGAAGCCCGGTCACCCGGTGGCGGCTCTCGCGCACAAAGAGCGCCACGCCGAGGGCAGAGAGTCCGCCGAGCGCCGAAGCCACCAGAAAAGGCGCGCGAAATCCCGCCGGACCCAAGCCGGGCTGGGCCAGCCAGCCGCCGAGTGTCGGACCGACGATAAAACCGATATTGAATGCGACGCCCAGTCTGGCGAGCTTCCCCGCCCGCTCGTCGGGCGGCGTGACGTCGGTAATGTAGCCCTGCACGACTGAGCCATTGCCCGCGAGCATGCCGCCGAAAAAGCGAATAAAAAAGGCGGCGATCAGGTTGGGCGCAAAGGCCATGCCCGCATAGCAGATACAGTTACAGGCCAGTGTCGAGATCAGCACTGGCCTGCGGCCAATCCGGTCTGACAAGCGTCCCCAAAAGGGTTCGCCAACAAATCCCCCCATGGCATAGGCCGAAAAGATCAAGCCAATCTGCCAGGGCGGTGCGTGAAATGACCGCCCGTAAAATGGCAGCAGGGGAATGACGATACCAAACCCTAAGAGGTTCATGAACACCACAACCAACAGAACCGACAGGGCGGCATCGGGTGGTGATTGCGGTTTCGGTTCGGGGAGAAGTCGGTCGGGAGAGGCCATGGTCCATCGGCTCATAGGCTGGTCTGGCGAGATGGACAATCGCTGGCGCGCGCGAAAGCGACAGCGCCACTGGTCGTGCCCCGCAAGCGTGATAGTGTCGCCACATGTCGACGCTCGCCCGAATCGCCCCTAGCGCTGCGGCCCTGCCAGAGCAGGCCTATCTCGACCTCATGGCGGAGGTGATGGCCGATGGCGATGACCGTGAAGACCGCACAGGCACCGGCGCAAGAAGTCTGTTTGGTCGCCAAATTCGCTTTGATTTGGCGAACGGGTTTCCGCTCCTGACCACCAAACGCATCCACTTTAAATCGGTGGTGATCGAACTCTTATGGTTCCTGCGCGGCGAGACCAATATTGCCTGGCTAAAGGAAAACGGCGTCAGCATCTGGGATGAGTGGGCCGATGCGGATGGCGAGCTTGGCCCTGTCTATGGCAAACAATGGCGGTCCTGGGCCGCGCCGGATGGGCGGGTGATTGATCAGATGCAAAATCTGGTCACGGCCTTGCGACAAAACCCCTATAGCCGTCGGCATGTGATAAGCGCCTGGAACCCTGCCGATGTGGACCAGATGGCCCTGCCCCCGTGCCATTGCCTATTCCAGTTCTTTGTCGCCAAGGGCAGGTTGTCGTGCCAGCTTTACCAACGCTCAGCCGATATCTTTTTGGGCGTCCCGTTCAATATTGCCAGCTATGCGCTTTTGACCCTGATGCTGGCCAAGGTTTTGGGGCTTGAGCCGGGCGAATTCGTCCACAGTTTTGGTGATGTCCACCTTTACGCCAACCATGTCGAGCAGGCCAAAACCCAGTTGGCGCGCCAACCCAAGCCCTGGCCGCACCTCCGGCTCGCCGACCGTAACGACCTTTTTGCGTTCACTTACGAGGATTTTCGGTTGGAGGACTATGACCCCCATCCGCTGATCCGCGCGCCTGTCGCGGTCTAGGCGCGGCATGGGAAAGAGCGCTGATCTGGTTTTGGTCGTGGCCCGGGCGCGCAATGGCGTCATTGGCCGGCAAGGCGCACTTCCCTGGCGGTTGTCGTCGGATCTGCAAAGGTTCAAGGCCCTGACGCTGGGCAAGCCCATATTGATGGGCAGGCGCACCTGGGACAGTCTTCCGCTGCGGCCCTTGCCCGGCAGGTTGAACATTGTCCTGACCCGCGATCAGTCTTTGGAGCCCACGGGTGCGGTTGTGTGTGACAGCTTCGCCGATGCTGTCTCGATTGCGCGGGAACAGGCTGAAGAGGACGGCGCCTCCGAAATCTGCGTCATTGGCGGGGCTGAAATCTATCGCATCGCCATGCCGAGGGCCCGCCGGATCTATTTGACCGAAGTGGCGCTCGAGCCCGAAGGGGATGCGCGCTTTGATTTTGACGCGACCGATGGGTGGCGAGAAATTAGTCGTGAGGCCGTGCCTCAAGGCCCCAAGGACGAAGCGGCCTCGGTGTTTCTGGTCCTAGAACGCAAGGACTAAAGTTTGTAAGGGAAAAGTGGAAACCGGTCTTCCCGAAAGCCGCTGCGCGCCTATAGTGGTCGTCAGACCGGAAGAACCGGCGGCATTGGGAGGAGCGGCGCGTGGCTGAGCTTGAACTTGAATGTGTGGCGGAAGGGCTGCAATTCCCCGAAGGCCCAATTGCCATGGCCGACGGGTCGATCCTGTTGGTCGAAATCGCTCGGGGGACTTTGACGCGGGTCAGCCCTGACGGCGCGGTGTCTGTGGTGGCCGAGGTGGGCGGGGGTCCAAACGGAGCCGCCATCGGCCCCGATGGGGCCGTCTATATCACCAATAATGGCGGGTCTTTCCATTTCCACGATGTCAATGGCCTGATGATTCCGGGTCCGACGCCGCCAGACCACCAGGGCGGTTCAATCCAAAGGCTGGACTTGGCGACCGGCAAGGTGACCACGCTCTATACCCATTGCGGCGAACGGCGATTGAACGGCCCCAATGATCTCGTCTTCGACCGCCAGGGCCAGATGTGGTTTACCGATCACGGCACCTCAAAGCCTGATCACAAGACCTATGGCGGCCTTTTCTACGCCTCGCCAAAAGGGGATCAGATCACCTGCGCGCGGGACCACCTTCTGTCGCCAAACGGAGTTGGCCTGTCGCCGGACGAGCGGGTGGTTTATATGGCCGACACCCAGACCGGACGCCTATGGGGCTTTGATATTGTCAGCCCCGGCGTGCTCGCCGAACCGCAGCTGGCCGCGATTCCGGGGCGTGTCATTGCGACCCTGCCCGAATATCAATTGCTCGACAGCTTGGCGGTGGAGGCAAGCGGCAAGGTCTGTGTCGCGACCATTATTAATGGCGGGATTACCGCCTTTGATCCGGATGGCTCGGTCGAGCATTTCGCCGTGCCCGACCTGATCGTCACCAATATCTGTTTTGGCGGCGCCGATATGCGTGACGCCTGGATTACCGCCTCCGGCACCGGCAAACTCTACAAGACCCGTTGGCCACGTCCGGGGCTGAAGTTAAACTTCAGCTAGGGCGGTTCAACCTAATCAATCCGCTCGACATATTTGCCGACCGGGGCCAGGGCGAGACCCGCCAATTGCAGGTCTTTAAAGGCGAAGGGCAGGCCGATGATGGTGATGCCTTCGAGAAACGCAATCACCAGGTGGGCCAGCGCAATGTGCCAGCCACCAAAGATGAACCAGATAATGTTCATCAAGAACCCGATATCGCCGGTGCCGATATCGGGCACACCGGTTACCGCCTCGCGGTCGACAATCCGTTTGCCGAAGGGGGCGAAGGCGAAGCCCGCGATGCGCCAGGCTGCAAAGGTCCAGGGCAGGCCGACGACGGTTAGTGCGAGTACGGCGCCACCCAATAACCACAAACACCCGGCGAGCCAGCCGCCGCAAATGAACCACAAGATATTCAACAGCAGCGTCATGGCGATTTACCTATCTGAAGGGGAGGGGGCTTAGGATCCTGTTTTCGGCGTCGTGTCAGATTGGGCTTTCACCGCAGCCAGAATGTCAGTTTCGACAAAGCCGCCGATCAGTTTGTCACCGACGACAAAGCCCGGTGTTCCATCGACGCCCACCGCATGGGCCAGCGCCTTATTGTCCTCGATCTTCTTTGCAATTGCCGCCGATTTCATATCGGCATGGGCCCGATCAAGGTCGACGCCTTTTTCGCGCAAAATCCGATCAATGGCCGCATCGTCCAAGGCCTTCTCCGCCATAAAGGCGAGATGCACAGGCATATATTTTCCTTGGGCCTCAGCGGCGAGTGCGGCGCGGGCGGCGTGTTCGGACACTTCGGTCAGGATGGGAAATTCTTTAAAGACGATGCGTATATTTGGATTTTCCGCCACAAGGCCGGGAATGCGCGGCGCAGCCGCCTTGCAATAGGCACAGCGATAATCGAAAAACTCGACCAGGGTGACAGGTCCGGCCCCAAGACTTGGGTCGCCCGCCGTATGATTAAGCTTGTCGCGGTTTTGGCCAATCGCCTTCGACGCGTCGAGCTCGGCCTGATGCTGTTCCTTGACTTTCAGCGCCTCGACCGCCTCTTCAATCACCTCAGGGTGGGACAGGAGATAGGCGCGAACCTTCTGGCCAAAGGCTTCATCGACCTCGACCGGTTTGGCGGGCTCAGCACAGCGAGCGGCCGTGAAGGCCGAGACCACCACGATCACCCCCATGGTTGCGAAAGCGGCAAAGGTCTTCGAGCGCGACTTCAACTCTAACCACCCCATCTTAGTCCCCACCTATCCCTTCTGGCCCGCCATGGCCCGCAAGTCGTCGCGGGTCGGATTGGAAACGAGCACGATATCGGTCGCCCGTCGCCATTCGGGCGAATCCTTTTTCAACATTTCGCGTGCCCTGAGCGCAAAGATGCGCGCATAGGTGAAGTCGCCAACGGCATAGCGCTCTTCGGCTGAGGCGAGGCGTGCGTCGCCGCCATCGCCCTTGCTGTCATAGGCCTGGGCCATCAGGCGCCACGCAAACCCGTTGTCATTTTCTATTGTCAGCGCCGCCTTCAACTCGCCAATCGCCTCATCAGCCCGCTTCGGATCGTTCTGGGCGAGAATGGCTTGCGCCAGATTGATGCGCAAAAGCGCCGCCTTGGGTTTCAGCTCCACCGAGCGACGATGGGCGGCTTCAGCGTCGGCGGGTTTGGCGACTTCGAAATAGACCTGTCCCTTGAGCTCCCACAGATAGGGATTGTCGGGATGGTCGTGCAGCAGGCTGTCAATCGCGGCGATGGCGTGTTCGGTTTCGAGCGCGCGATAATAGGCGATGGCGCGCGCATAGCGGGCCGGGAAGCTCTTATCGGTTTCTGAGTACTTGATATAGGTTTGCTGCGGCGGATTGATGAAGGCGAACAGCTTGGCCTTCATAACTTCGTGTCGCGCCAGGGCTTCGGGGGTATCGACCTCGGTGAAGTGCGGCTGCTCCGAGGCGCGACGGCGCAACAGTTCAATCCGGTCGCCTGACAAGGGATGGCTTTGAAAGAACGGGAAACGCCGCGCTTGGGAGAAGACCTCCTCGTAGCGGAAATTGTCGAAAAACTCGACCAGCCCGCGCGAGGAAAGACCGGCCCGTTCCAAATAGGTAACGGCGGCCTGGTCGGCGGCGGCCTCTTGTCCCCGAGAATAGGTGAGGGCGCCAAGCTCGCCGAAATATTGGGAACTGCCCAAGAGCGCAATACCTGCGTCGGGCGCGCCCGCCGCGGCTGCCAATACGCCCAGCCCAAGGCTGATCAGAAAGGGCTTCATTGCAGCCTTTTCCATCTCACCCGATCTGACCGTATGGCCACCGGCGGCATGGCCGGTTTCGTGGGCGATGACGCCGATCAGTTGGTTCGGATTGGCGGTTTCGGTGATCAGGCCCGTATTAATGCCGATCAACTGGCCGTTCATAGTGACGGCGTTCAGTTCCTTATCGCCGATGAGCAGGATGGTGACATCCTTCGGGTTAAGGCCCGCGGCGACAAAGACAGGGTCCGCATCGGCGTGCAGGGTCTCTTCGATCTCCGTGTCACGAAGAAGGCTGATGCCAGCGTCTTGCGCTCGCACAGGCGTCTGCACCGCGATCAGGCCAATCGCGAAGACGCTCAGCGCCCAGGCACCGCCGCGAAGTGCTAAAGGGGGGCGTGCCCGGCTCAAGGTCTGGGCGAGATCGGAAAAGGCCATGCGGGTGACAACTCCTCGTAACAAGCCCCGCGCCCCAGCCTGTTCAATCGCCGATCGAACAGGCTGCCCCAACCAACATAGTGCGAAATCACGATCTCCGCCACCACCCGCGCTTCGGTTGCACCGGCGGCGTACCGATTTCTGCCGGATCCGGCGCGCCAGGTGCGGCGGGCGGCGGTGAAACGGTGAGCTCAGGCATCGCCGCTGGTGCCTCGGCCGGCGCGTCGACCACCGGCGGCACGACGGAGGCTTCGTTTGCGTCTGAGGCCTGCGCTTCCGATGTCTCGACCGCCTCCGCCTCCGCCTTCGGCTTACGTGCGCGCGAGGCGCGGACCCGCTTGGGTTTTTCCGGCGCGACGAACTCTGGCGCGACCAATTCCGGCGCAACCAATTCCGGCGCGTCCACGGCTGGCACACCCACCTCTGGCGCGTCCGCCTCCGGCACCGGTGCGGCGATGTCCATCTCGGGCGGCACCGCTTCCGCCGTCATGGGCATGACGTCATTCAGGTCGGCAATGTCAGGCTGCGGCGCTCCGGCGAGATCGGTCTGATCGCGACCGCCGCGCCGACCCCGACGCCTGCGTCCACCTTCCCGGCCCCCTTCAAGCGCCCCATCGCTGCGAGGCGGCGGCGCATGGGTGGCCACAGGGCGCGGCCCTGCGTCGTCAGGGCGACGGGCGCCTTCTGGCAAGGGTTTACGTCCAAGGCCATCCCGCCACGCATAGACGTCTTCACCAAAGCTTTGACGCTCCTCGTGCGGCGCGCGCCATTGATAGACATCGCGACGTTCGTCCTCATGGGTGCGCCGTCCGCCCCGACGCCCGCGACGGCGGCGGCGGCGTTTGGCCTCGGCGTCCTGGTCGCGGCCCGGAGTACGCGCACCGTCAGTGCCGTCCTCACCCTCGTCCTCATCGTCGTCAGCGTCGGTTTGGCCAGCCTCACGCTCAGCGCCATCTCTTGGCCCACCGTCACGCTCACCCCCGTCGTCACGCCGACCGCCCCGCCGCCTCCGCCGCCGACGTTTGCCGCGGGCGTCTGCGTCTTGCTCAGAGCGTGCCGAGGTTGGCCGATCGGCTTGGCCCTCAGATCCGCCACGATCTTCGTCTTCGGCCTCGCTCTCGTCCTCGTCTTCCTCCACCTCGTCGATGAAGTCAGGTTCGGCGGGTTCGGGACGTAGGTCTTTCGGCGGTTCGATCACCCGCTCGCGAGTTTCTTCGCGGGTCACCCGTTCGATATACTGTTCGGCGGGCGCGAGGCTGTCGTCGATTTGAATGGTGACGAACAGGCCCTGGCTGGTCTCCAGCCGCGCCAGATAGGCGCGCTTTTCGTTCAGCACATAGAGCGCCACCGCCGTTGGCAGCCGCAGATTGATCGAGCCGCCGCCGCCGCGCACGGCCTCCATCTCGACCGCACGAAGGGCCGCCAGCGCACTCGACTCGACGGTACGAATCCGCCCCGAGCCTTGGCAGTGTGCGCAGACATGGGTCGCGCCCTCCAAAACCCCCGAGCGACGGCGTTGGCGGGAAATTTCCATCAGGCCAAAGCTAGAAATCTTGCCCATCTGGATGCGCGCGCGGTCATCCTTGAGGCAGTCCTTCATCTTCTTTTCGACGGCGCGATTGTTCTTGCCCTCGTCCATGTCGATGAAGTCGATGACGACCAGACCTGCCAGATCGCGCAGACGCATCTGGCGCGCTGCCTCTTCGGCCGCCTCCATATTGGTTTTGAGCGCTGTCGCTTCGATATTGCGCTCGCGGGTTGCCTTGCCGGAGTTGACGTCGATAGCGACCAGGGCTTCGGTCTGGTTGATGACCAGATAACCGCCCGATTTCAACGGCGCCGTGGTCGAGTGCAACTGCGCCAGCTGGTCTTCGATGCGGTGACGCACGAAGAGTGGCGTGGCTTCCTTGTGCTGAATGATCTTTTTGGCCTGGGACGGCATGATCATCCGCATGAAGTCGCGGGCCTCGCGGTAGCCGCTCTCCCCTTCGACCATGATCGATTCGATATCTTTGTCGTACATGTCGCGCAGGGCGCGTTTGACGAGGTCCTCTTCCTCATAGATCAAGGCAGGCGCGATGGATTTCAGCGTCAGCTCGCGAATGCTTTCCCACAGACGCAACAAATAATCATAGTCGCGCTTGATCTCGGTCTTGGTCCGCGCCGCGCCTGCGGTTCGGACGATCAGGCCCATGCCATTGGGCACATCGAGCGATTGGGCGGCGGCCTTCAGGCGTTTGCGGTCGGCAGCATTGGTGATCTTGCGGCTAATGCCGCCACCACGCGCGGTGTTGGGCATCAAGACGCAGTAGCGTCCCGCAAGCGACAAATAGGTGGTCAGAGCCGCCCCCTTATTGCCACGCTCTTCCTTGACCACCTGGATCAGCATGATCTGGCGGCGTTTGATCACTTCTTGGATCTTGTAGCGCCGCATCAACCGACGGCGGCGGCGCTCGAGCTCCTCCTCCATCACGTCATCGTCGTCATCGATGGCGTTTAGGTCTTCGTCCTCGGCGCCGGCGCTTTCTGAATCTGGCTCGGCCTCATTGCGGGCAGGGGCGCGACGGCCCCGGCGCTGCGGGCGCTCTTCCTCCTCCTCCTCGGCCTCTTCGCGCATAAGGGCTTCGCGGTCGGCGAGTGGGATTTGGTAGTAGTCGGGATGAATTTCGTTAAAGGCCAAGAAGCCGTGCCGATTGCCGCCATATTCCACAAAGGCGGCTTGCAAGCTCGGTTCGACGCGGGTGACCTTGGCGAGATAGATATTGCCCCGCAGCTGTTTGCGGGACTGGCTCTCGAAATCAAGTTCTTCGATACGCGTTCCATCCACCACCACGACGCGGGTTTCTTCCGCGTGGGCGGCGTCGATCAACATTCTTTTGGTCATCAAAATTTTCCTTGCGGCGCGCGCCCGACACTGATGCGGGGGGCCGGTGAACGGCGCTCGGCCGCGCGAACTCACCTCGGCGCGGCATAGGCCACGCGATGAGGGGGTGAGAACTGGCGCAGGCGAGGCAGGCCATGGGTTGCTTCCTAAGACGCGCCAAAGGGCGCGAAACGAGTTTGGGCGCCAATTTCACGCAAACATGAAATCAGCTGGGACGCGCGGGCGAAAAAAGGCCGTCTCCAAGGATCAGGCAAGTTACCCTCTTGCGCAGCCCTACCATTGCATCAGATGGAAAAAAAGGAAAGCACTGCGGTAACAGCGCCAAGGTTAAGGTTTTTTTTTCTGAAACCGTGCAAGGTGAGGTCATAAGGCTACGGCTGAATCTCATTCGGACTCAGACGATAAGGCCTAAAAAAAACGCCTTCCCAAAAAGGGGGAGGCACGGTGAAGTGGTGGGCTGAGGAGCGACGGATTTGCGTCTGCTTGAACGGAAGTTGACTTGGGGTTGGCTGGCCTTGGGGCTGGTCGCCATTGGCGGAGCCTCGACGGCGGCGGTCGCGTACCGCCAAGCGACGAGCGAGCTTTTGCATGTGCGCGTCGGTAATGGCGCCACCGAAACCCGAATGGTGCTGGAGCTAGACCAGCCAGCCATGGCCCGCGTCGTGGTTGAAGATCCAAAAGGTGTTGGGCAAAAGCATCTCAGCGTCGTCTTGTCCCATGCACGCACCTCAAGCGATCAGAGCGGTCGGGCTGTTGGGCTCTTGCGTCAGTGGCGGTCGAGCCCAGGGGCGGACAGCGCCAAGCTTGACCTCGACTTTGATCGACCCTCAGTGGTCAAGCGCCGTTTCCTGCTGCCGCCAGACGATGGCGTGAAGGTCTATCGCTATGTGATCGACTTTGGACCCGCGGACGGTGCGGTGACCCCAAACCTTGAGCCGAGCGCCGGGCAAACCGCCCCTCGCGCACCGCAACCCGATGACGCGCCCTCCGCGCTCGCCACCCAAAAGCTTAACGCCGCTGCGGCGCGATTTGCCGCCCGTAATCAAGTGTCTTCGCGCAAGGTGATCGTCATTGACGCGGGCCACGGCGGCAAGGACCCCGGCGCGTCGGGTACTGAAGATCGTGAAAAAGACGTCAGCCTTGCGGCGGCGCGCGCCCTGCGCGACCGTCTCATGGCGACAGGTCGGTATCAGGTGGTCATGACGCGGACTGACGACACCTTCATCCCCCTCGAACAGCGGGTCCAAATTGCGCGGCGCGAAAACGCTGACCTGTTCATCTCGCTGCACGCCGATTCGATCCAAGACCCGAACCTGCACGGCGCCACGGTCTATACCCTGTCGGATAAGGGCGTTGACCGCGTGGCGCGTAAGGTGATTTCGCACTCCGATTGGTTCATCAATGTTGACCTTCCTGGGCGCGATCCGTCGGTCAATCGCATCCTCTTGGACTTGACCCAGCGGGAAACCACCAACCAGTCCTCAGGCTTTGCCAATATCTTGCTCGACCGGCTGAGCGGGCGGGTTGACCTTTTGCGCCGCAGCCATCGCGACGCCAACTATATGGTCTTGTTGGCCCCAGACGTTCCTGCCGTGCTGTTGGAGATGGGCTTTATCTCCAATCCACTTGACGAGCAAAGGCTGTCCTCGCCGGAAGCGCGCAAGAAGCTGGCCGATGCCGTGGCCGAATCCATCGACGCCTATTTCTCGCGACAAACGCGTATCGCCCTGCGTTAAATACGCCCCGAGCCCAGACTTCGTCCCGATACCTATTTCTCCAAGCCACGCTTTCCCAGGCCGCAAAGCGGAAAGGGACTTGACGCACGCCACGCCAGACGGGATTCGTCTTAACCCTTTCGCGGGGCGCGCGGGAGGGGTAGTGCGTGCGGGCGTCATCAGCGCTTCCAGGCTGAATCGGCGTCGGTGAAGGGGATGTGGTTTGAAAGCAGCGGGACGATGGGTGGCGATTGCAGGCGTCGTCTGCCTCAGCCTCATCGCGGTCGCGGGCTTCACCCTGGCGGTGTACGCAGCTTGGCTTTTTCACGATCTGCCAGACGCCAACCAGTTGGCCGAATATCGGCCGCCCACCTCGACGCGCGTCTATGCCTGGGACGGCACCTTAATTGGTGAGGTGGGCAAGGAGCGGCGGATTTTTGCGCCCTATGACCAAATTCCTCCCTTGCTGGCGCGTGCCTTTTTAGCCGCAGAGGACCGCAAATTTTTTGAGCATGGCGGAATTGATCTGTCGGGTCTGGGCCGCGCGGTCACGCGAGACGCCTTCAATGTGGTGCGAGGGCGCAGGTTACAAGGCGGCTCGACCATCACCCAACAGGTGGCCAAAAACATCCTCCTGTCCGGCGAGCACAGTTTTGGCCGTAAGATCAAAGAAGCCATTCTGGCCCGGCGCATCGAAGAAACCCTGCCCAAGACCCGAATCCTCGAGCTCTATCTGAACGAAATCTGGCTTGGCTATCGCTCGTTTGGCGTCGGCGCAGCGGCCTATAACTACTTTGGCAAGCCCATGGGCGAGTTGTCGCTTGCTGAAATGGCCTATCTGGCCAGCCTGCCCAAGGGACCGTCCAACTATGACCCGATCCGTCGCCGGTCCGAGGCAATCAGACGGCGAAACTGGGTGCTAGGTACCATGGCCGACGAGGGCTTCGTCACCCGTGCCCAAGCTGACGCTGCGATGCACGAGGACCTCAAGGTCCAGATAAGGCCGGAACGCACCCATTATCTCGACGCCGATTATTTCATGGAAGAGGTGCGCCAACGCGCCTTCGCCAATGTCGGAAAAAAGGTCGAAGATGGCGGCCTTTACATGCGCACCACACTCGATTCCCGGCTGCAAACGGCGGCCCGTGTCGCCTTGATGAAGGGCCTTGAAAGCTATGACCATCGTCATGGCTGGCGTGGGCCGCTTGAGCATATTGATCCAAATGACGCCCAGTGGACCAAGGCGGCCGCGACCCATGCGCCACCCGCCGAGCGCTCAACCTGGCAGGTCGCGCTCCTTACCCGTGTGCAAGGTGGCGTGCGGTTGAAGCTGACGGATGGTTCTGAAGGCGAGCTCGAGCCTGCCGATGCGGCCTGGGCCAAGGCCGGGAAGGGGTTAGCCCCTGGCGATCTCGTCTTTGTCGAACATAGCGGGGCGGGCCGCCTGTTTGGTTTGCGTCAAGCGCCCCTGGTCAATGGCGCCCTCGTCGCGCTGGATCCACGATCTGGCCGGGTTTTGGCGCTTGTCGGCGGCTACAGCTTCTCGGTGTCGAAATTCAACCGCGCCACCCAAGCCCAGAGGCAACCGGGTTCGTCGTTCAAGCCCTTTGTCTATGCCAGTGCGTTGGAAAACGGCTTTACGCCCGCCTCGGTCGTGCTCGATGCGCCGATCACCTTTACCGATTCGACCGGCAAGGTCTGGGCGCCAGAAAACTATGAGGGCGGATCAGCGGGGCCGTCGATTTTCCGCTCTGGCCTTGTCTATTCACGAAACCAGATGACGGTCCGGATCGCCCAGAAGATTGGCATGAAGAAGATCCGCGACATGGCGGTCAGGGCGGGCGTCGTCGATGATCTGGCCCCAGTGCTGGCCATGTCACTTGGCGCGGGCGAAACAACGCCCTACCGGATGACAGCGGCCTATGCGGCCTTTGCCAATGGTGGGCGGCGCATTGATCCCCATCTGGTTGAGTTGATTGAAGATCGTCAAGGCCAGCCCATCTGGCAGGCCGACAAACGCGACTGTCCGCGCTGCGCCAACCCCTATACTGGCGACGAATCGCCTCGGCTGACGCCCAATGGCGCGCAAATCATGGACCCGGTGACCGCCTACCAAATCACCTTGATGTTGGAAGGCGTCACGACCAATGGGACGGCAGCCGCTGTGGCCACCTTGGGCCGCCATATTGCCGGAAAGACCGGCACGACCAATGATTATCGTTCGGCTTGGTTTGTTGGCTATACGCCAAGCCTTGTTGTCGGCGTCTTTGTCGGGTTTGACGACAATCGCAGCCTCGGCGAAGGCGAAACCGGCGCCCATGCCGCTGTGCCAATCTTTATCGACTTCATGCGCGACGCACTCAAGTCTATGCCTGCCGAAGATTTCAAAGCCCCGAAGATGGCCAAGCTGGTCAATATTGGCGGCCACGTCGAAGCCTTCCAACCGGGAACCGAACCCAAGGGCCCGGCTCCCGCCGACCCGACCAAGACCCCGGCCGCGCCTGACCCGGTGCTTGCACCTCCGGCGGCGACCTCGCTTGCCGAGCACCCCTTGATGTCGGGGGATGCGCCACCGACACCGCGCACCAAGCCTTAGTGACCCTCAAAGCTCAGGCGTGACGTCGACCTCGACCTTGAGGGACTGGCGACCCTCGGTCAGAATTACACCCTCGATCGGCGCGACATCGGCATAGTCCCGACCGACCGCTAGGACGATGTGATCGGAATTGGGCACCACCGCATTGGTGGGGTCAAAGCCGACCCAGCCGAGGTCAATCCCGCACCAGACCCGCACCCAGGCATGGGTGGCGTCGGCCCCTTGCAGGCGCGCTTCCCCCGGTGGCGGCTCGGTGCGCAAATAGCCGCTGACATAGGCGGCGGGCACGCCAAGTCCTCTGAGACCCGAGACCATGACATTGGCGAAGTCTTGGCAGACACCTCGCCGATGGGCAAAGGCGACGGCGGCGGGCGTGGCGACATCGGTGGCAGTGACATCATAAGCGAAGTCGCCATGGATCCGGCTCATCAGCTCATGGGCTGCGTCATAGATCGGGCGCTGATCGGCAAAGCTCTCCCGGGCATAGGCGGTAATGGCTTTGACGAGTGGGGTTGAGCTGGTCGGATAGAGGAAGGTGGCTGGGCCATCGGGGCCAAGATCATCACTACGGCTCGCCTGATCGCGAACATCGGCGAGCCTTGGCGAGGCAAACAAGCCCATGCCCGGCTCAGGCGCCAGCAGCACACGCGAGCGGGCGGAAATGACCAATTGATGGTGTGGTTGATCAATCAGGACCCGCACCACCTCCTCGCCAAACGGGCCGAGCTGACGAAGGGCCTGGGCCGGTTCCGGTGAGATTTCCACTTGGGAGGACAGCACGGTTTGACGCGCCGTGTCGCGCGGGCGAAGCCGCAAGACGCACTGGGCGAAGCGCGCGCCGTCTTCGTAGGTGTAGGTCGTTGTGTGTCGGACGCTGTAGATCACGCCAACCCCGTCATCTTCACCTTCGGCGTCGCCTGGGCGCCTTGCTGGAAATAGCGGTCAGCCAGGGCTAATGACAGGCTTTCGAGCTCGCCCTCAAGCCGGTTGACCGTCTCCGGCGTCATGGCCTTGGCGTCGGCGATCTCGATTTCGGCGGCCAGCGCAATGGCTAACCGCCGCGGGGCTTCGATCATGCCGTCCTCGGCCAACGACGGGAGCGCCTCAAGATGCTCCTTCACCTTCAGGATTTGAAACGCCACTGAACGCGTGTTGAACGGGTCGAGCATGGCCATGTCACGCACAGGCGTCAGGGCCAATCCGACCAGATAGCGGGCGCGGTAGGTAATTTGGCTGTCAATCAGGTCGAGCAGTAGATCCAGATCATCCGTCGTCGCCGCTTCAATGCCTAAAATTCTCACCCACTGGCAGGTATTGATGCCGCGCTCCAAGCGCCGGCCAAGGTCGAGAAACCGCCACCCGGCGCTGCGGTTCATATTTTCCTGTGCCAGACCTGATAGGGCGGCGAGCACGCGAAGTACGGCCTCAGTTTGGGTCAGGGCGTCATCAGGTGTGGTGGAGCTAGCGGCATTTTCACTTAATTGCTCCTCCAACCGACCGAGCAGGGTCCAAAAGTCGGGCGACAAGCGTTCTCGCATGCCAGACGCCGTGCGCTGTGCCGCCAAGATGAGGGAAATCACCGAGCCATAGGTGTCGCGGTTATAGAGCGCCCGATGGGCGGCTTCAGCCGCGCCCGCGCCCAAGGTGCTGGCATCAAGTGCGCCCCATTCGATCAACAATTCTTCGAGGGCGGTTAAGGTCAGGCCAGCGGCATGTGCGCCTTGTTCCGGGTCCATCAGACTGGCGCGGAGGCTACGCACCAGCCGCAAGGTGGCCTCGGCCCGCTCCAAATAGCGTCCGAGCCAAAAGAGGTTGTCGGCGGCGCGGGAGGGCAAGCGTCCGGCAAGGCGGCGAACCGCGACCTCGTCCTTGTCGGCGAGCAGGGTCACCCGCTCAACGGGGCCGTCTGACAGCACCCAAACATCAGCGGTTTCAGCGTCTTCACCCATAAAGATGGCCCGCGCGTCAGAGCGTTCCGAGGTGCGGCAAAAGCCGCCGGGCATGACCTTGATCCCGTCTGGCCCGGCGCATGCGTAGACCCGCAAGACAAAGGGGGCGGCCACCAGCTTGCCGCCGCGCAGGGCGGGCATGGTCGACAAGCGCACCCATTCCTGTCCTACCAGATCAAAGGGACGATCTTCCAACCGCGCCAAGGTGTCGGCGCGGTTCGCCTCGCTCATATCGCTGAGCAGGGATGGCGCCTTTAGCGCATCGGCCTGTCCAAGCCCTGGAAACGAAGGGGCGATGACGAGTTCGTGCAAACGCTCCTTAACAAAGGCCCGCGCACCCGGCTGGCCGCACCACCAGGTCGCCACATGCGGCAACTTTAGCTCTTCGCCCAAAAAGTGGCTGCAGATGCGTGGCAGAAAGCCGAGTAAAGCGCGGGATTCGAGCACGCCGGAGCCTAGAATATTGACCACCGCCACGCCGCCGCTGCGGATCGCCTCCATCATGCCAGGCGTTCCTAGGCGCGAGCTGTTGTTCAGCTCGAGCGGGTCGATAAAGTCGGCGTCGACACGGCGCAAGATGACGTCGGCCCGCTTCAGCCCCTCGATGGTGCGAACATAGACGCGCCCCTGGCGCACCACCAAATCATCCCCTTCGACCAGTAAAAGGCCAAGGTAGCGGGCGATGTGGGCTTGTTCGAAATAGGTCTCGCTGAACCGCCCGGCCGTCAAAAGACACATGCGCGGGTCGGCTCGACCGGAGGTGGCGGAAAGGCTGGCGCGAAACCCGTCAAAAAAGCTGGCAAGCCGTTGCACCTGCATGGCGTCATAGAGGTTGGAAAAGGCGCGTGACAACACCAAACGATTTTCGAGCGCATAGCCTGCGCCGGACGGGGACTGGCTGCGGTCATTCAACACCCACCAGCGCCCATCGGGACCGCGACCGAGATCAACGGCGAAATGATGCAGATGCCGACCGCCCGGAGGTTTTACACCCCGCATGGCCCGGATGTAGTCGCGAGCGCCCGCAATGGCGGCGGCAGGCAGCAAGCCCTCCGTCACCACCTTTGCCTCGCCGTAGAGGTCGGCGAGCAGGGCCTCCATCAACTGGAACCTCTGGGTGACGCCCTCGACGATTTGGCGCCAGTCTTTCGGCGTCAGGATCAAAGGCAATGAATTCAACGGCCAGATGCGCTCATTCTCCTCGCCAAAGATGCGATAGGAGACGCCGGTCTCGCGAATGTGGCGGGTGGCGAGGCCAAACCGCCGATTGAATTCTTCGACGGGGTACTCGGCATAATGACTAAGGAGCTTGAGCCAGGCCAGGCTGGGTCTGCCGCTCGCATCGAACAATTCGTCGGGCGCGCCCGGCGGTGGCGCATAATCGCGCAACCACTGAGATAGCCTCGCTGCCGCCTCTGGGGCCAAGGTCTCAAGCGGCAAGTCGTCAGCGGTCAATGCGCGTTTCCAATTCCAGCAGAGCGCAGGCCCAAGGCCTGCCGCTGTTGCTGAGACACCTCGCCATATTCGTTGGCGCTTCGCAAGTCAAAGACAAGCGCGCAGCTTGGGCGGCGACGCTTGGCTAGAGCGGTTCCGCTAATCGGGGCAGGAGTGGCGCCAAAAAGGCGTGCAAATCGCCGCCTGAAAAGAGATGGCCAGAGATTTGGGCCGCCCGTGCGGCTGCCAAATCGGTTTCCTTATCCCCCACCATCAGCACCCGCGAGGCATCCACAGAATAGCGGGCGAGCAGCTTTTCGATCATTTGTGGGCCGGGTTTCCGACACGGACTGTCGCGGCGATAGGCTTCGACCACGCCATCGATGTGGAAAGGCGAATATTCAAACGCATCGATATGGGCGCCGGATTTGGCCAGGTCTTGGTTCATCCAGGCGTGAAGGGCGCGAACATCGGCTTCGCTGTAAAAGCCGCGCGCGACACCGGCTTGATTGGTGGCGACCATGGCGAGGAGGCCAGCATCATTGACGGCGCGGATGGCGTCGCGCGCGCCTGCGACCCAGACAATCTGGTCGGGACGGTGCGCATAACCGACATCTTCGTTTAACACACCATCACGGTCGAAAATCACTGCCCCGCGATGCAGCATGGCTGGCACCGCCCTTTGCGCCCGCGCAAAGTCGTCTGGGACACCGATATCGATAAAGGGTCGGTCAAATACTTGCCCCTTGAGCGCCCCAAGCGCCACCAGTTTGGGATAGACTTCGGCCTCCATCGAGACCGCTCCATCTCCTGGCATGGCGTCGACCACAGCCTTGCGCAACGCCGCAACGCCACCATTGATCAGCGACGGGCCGGGGCGAAGGGGACGGGGCAGAAAAGCGGTAATGGTCTCGCCTGAAATCTCCACCGCCCCGAACCGGCTCCCATCGGCGACCGGGCGCAAGGAGAGGACGCCCAAGGTCGCGTCGGAGGTCGCGAGCCGCGCCCCGAGCGCCAGAATATTGATGTCAAACAGACTATCGCCGTTCAGAAAATAAAAAGCGTCGGCTAGGTGGGGGGCTGCATCGCGCAAGGCGCCTCCGGTTCCCAGAGGGGCCTCCTCCACCACCACCCGCACATCGGCCAAGTCCTGGCAAAGGGCCTCCACCTGTTCGCCATAGCGCCCCGCCAAGACTAAGATATTTGTCACGCCCTGGCGGCGAAGCTCATCGAATAAATAGAGGAGGAACGGCTTGCCGCCGACCTCCAACAAAGGCTTCGGCGTGGCGCGCGTCAACTCGCCAAGGCGCTGACCCAGTCCACCGGCAAGGATGACCGCTTGTGTTATCATGGTTAGTGACCCGAACCGTTACTCTAATGCCGCCCTACCAGATCTTCACCCGGTCTTGGGGGGGGATATAGAGCTTGTCGCCGGGCTTGACCCCAAAAGCCTCATACCACGCGTCGACATTGCGCACGACGGCATTGACACGCTCTTCTGGCGGCGAATGGGGGTCGACCACAAGTTGCTGGTGCAATGCATCTTCCCGCGCCTTTCCGCGCCAGACCTGGGCCCAGCCGAGGAACACTCTTTGATCGCCGGTCAGTCCATCGACCATGGGCGCCGCCGCGCCATTCAGAGAGTGTCGATAGGCGTCGAGGGCCAGATTGATCCCGCCCATGTCGCCGATATTTTCTCCCAGGGTCAGTTGACCATTGACGTGCACGCCCGGCAGCGGTTCGAAGGCCGAATATTGATCTGCAAGCTTTTTCGCTTCAATTTTGAACTTCGCCGCATCCTCGGCCGTCCACCAGTCTTTCAGGCGGCCGGTTCCGTCTGACTTTCGACCTTGGTCGTCAAAGCCGTGGCTCATTTCATGGCCAATCACGCCGCCAATGCCGCCATAGTTGATGGCAGGATCGGCTTTTGGATCGAAAAACGGCGGTTGCAAAATCGCCGCCGGGAAGACGATCTCGTTGAATGAGGGATCGTAATAGGCATTGACCGTTTGCGGCGTCATGCCCCATTCGGTGCGGTCGACAGGGCCGTCCTTGCGGCGCACATCCCGGCGCCAGTCAGAGGCGGAGGCGCGCTGAACATCGCCGAGGAGGTCCGTGCGAACCACCTTGAAATCATAGGACCGCCAAGTGGCCGGATAGCCGATTTTGACGTTGAACGCGGCCAGTTTTTCCAAAGCCTTGGCCTTGGTTTCCGGTGACATCCAGGTCAGGTTTTCGATCCGGACCTTGAAGGCGGCTTTCAGGTTTCCCACCAGCGCTTCCATCTGCGCCTTGGCTTCGGGCGGAAAATAACGCGCCACATAGACTTGACCGACATCTTCTCCCAAGGCCCGGTTGGTCGAAGCGACAGCCCGTTTCCACCGGCTGGCCAGTTCGGGTTGGCCTTGCAGCACCTGATTGCGGAAGGCAAACCGGGTGGTGACAAAGTCCGTCGACAAATAGGGGGCCGCCTCATCGGCAATGGCAAAGGCTTCCCACGCCTTCAAGGTCGAAAGCTTGGTCTTGGCGAAGACCGCCGCGAGCTTTGGCAGGGCGGTGTTTTCGCGCACGATGATACGCTTCAGGTCCTTTAGCTCTGCGCCCTCGAGCAGAGCGGCTACGTCTAGACCAGGTGTTGCTGCGGCAAATTCGGCCACGCGCATGGCATTATAGGTCTTGTCGCGATCTCGCCGGTCAGCCCGCGCCCAGCTGACTTCCGCCAAAGCCGTCTCATAGGCAACCACATCGGCGGCCGCCGCGTCAGGATTGGCCCAGCCGATCAACTTCAGCATCTTGGCCACATAGGCCTGGTAGGCCTTCTTTTTCTCCGCCAATCCTGGCGTCAGATAGTAGTCGCGATCCGGCAGGTTAAGACCGGACTGGCTCGCATAAACCGCGTAATGGTCAGGGTCTTTGGCGTCAGCATAAATGCTGAGCCCGATCAAGGACGCACCAAATCCGGTCTGGCGCGATCCCATGAGCTTGGCCATGGCGCGCCGATTGGTTACCGCCTTGACCTTGGCCAAAAGCGGTTTGAGCGGCGTGGCCCCCAGTCGGTTGATCCGCGCTTCATCCATGAAAGCGGCGTAGAAATCACCGATTTTTTTTTGTGGCCCGCTATGATCCTGAGCGTGGGAGGCGGCCTCCAAAATCGCGTGGACGCGATTTTCCGACAGGACGGAAAGGGTGTCGAATGCGCCAAACCGCGTCCGATCAGGCGGGATGACCAGGGCCTTGACCGCCGTGCCGTTGGTATAGGCGAAGAAGTCATCGCCGGGCTTCACCGCCAAGTCTTCACCGGCAAGATCAAAACCCCAGCTTCCGTAATGGGGGGCAAGTGTCGCATCCGCAGGTGTGTCGGCCAGGACGGAACCTGAACCGGCCACGAGTGCACCAAGCGCCAGTCCCCAAACCCAGTGTCGTGCGGCCATGGTTCACTTCTCCCAGCGCGCCAAGCGCGATCCCATCCGAAATTATTTCAACACATAGAGCGAAAGCTTGGCGCCCGAAAGTGCCGCTCTGCGGTCAGGCTTGCGGCTCGCGCCACATGCCCCAAATCAGCGGCCCGTCCTTGTCCGGGCGATACTCGCAGGTGATTTGAAAGCCGTGGCGTTGATAGAGCGGCACATTGCGGGGTGTGGCCGTCTCGAGCCATGCGGCGCGCCCTTGGGCGTCGAGCCGGGCGGTGCGTGCCCGGATCAAACGCGACCCAACCCCTGCCCCCTGGGCTGATGGGTGGACGCCGAGGAAGAATAAATAGTCGTGCGGTCGGTCAGTGGGGTGGTGTGTGTCCATGGCCGTGCGCAACCGGGCTAGCCGAGGAAACCGAGCTAGACCTGCGGCGTTCAACAGCGCTGGCAGAGCGCGCAGTTCTCGCATCAGCGGCAAGGGGCCCATGTTTTCTGACGGCATCCATACCGCCGCCGCGCCTCCAGCCTCGGGCCGCTCAACCTCGCCCTCGATCATGCCGTTTTCGCGCAACAGCACCTTGAAGAACCGCAGCCGAGCTGCATCGCGCCCTGGCCCTTCGGCCATGAACCAACTGAGGATAGGGTCGTCGACAAACGCGGCTGACAAGTCGCGCGCCACATCATCGACCATGGCAAGCGTTGCTTTGATCGGCGCCTCGGCTCCACGTCTTATGGCGTCAAGATCGTCGCGCATGGGATAGGCCCTCTCCGAGGTTTAGGGGGTGGGCAAGGCGGGTTTGCGCGCCCTGGCCTCAGACCTTTTCAGACACCTTGATCGCCGTCTTACAGGCCGCGGTAATGATGGCGAACAAGGCTGTATAGCCGGGCGCGTCGCGGGCACCCTTGTCAACCGCCTCGTCCAGGTGTTCGATTTCCTCGGCGCGAAATCGCTGAATTGTCTCAACAAGTTCAGGCTCGCGCGTGCGCAATTCGGCGATCTGGTCGGCATAGTGGGCTTCAATCACCGTTTCCACCGCCTCGGTACAGGCATGGGCAGCGCGCTCGGATATCAATGCGGTCGCAGCCCCCATGCCGAAGGCTGCGAGGCGCCACAGCGGTGACATCAGGGTCGGCCGAACGCCACGTTCGGTGAGCAGGGTTTCGAAGGTTTCCAGGTGGTGGCGTTCCTGGGCTTCCATATTGGCCAGGGTCGCTTGGGTTTCGGGCGAGCGACGGTCGAGCACGGCTCTTTGGCCGCGATAAATATAGACCGCACCCAGTTCCCCGGCGTGGTCGACCCGCAAAATTTCGGCAAGGCGGGATTTGTACGCTCCTGGACCTGCGCTTTTGGGACCTGCGCTTGTCGCTCGCGGGGCGGAGGCGGTGAATGTCATCTTCTGTCTCCACGTAAGGGGAGGCTTGATGGCGGGCGAAGGCGGCTTGCAATGAGGCTGAGGATACACAGGCCTGCCGCCAAGAGAGCATTATACCCCGCCATCGAAATGCCGAATAGCCGCCAGGCGGCTTCATCGCAGCGGATCAGTTTTACATGGGTTTGAGCTGCGAACGCCTTCAGGTCGGCCACCGTCAGGTGATGCACGCCGCCGCCCGTACAGGCCGAAGGTCCTGCCCACCATTTCCACTCGACGCCCGCATGATAGGCGGCGAGGGCGGCTTCAGCCGCAAAGGCCAGCGCAATCAGCAAGACCGCCACCCGCGCCACGCGGTCGGAAAGGGCTGCAACCCGTAACGCGACCAAGGCGGCAATGCTTAGCCAGGCAATGGCCCAGTAGATTTTCCTCTGATCGAGGCAGAGGTCGCAAGGGGCCAGATGGCCAAAGGTCTCAAAGGCGTGTGCGGCGCCAAGCAGACCCAAGCTCGCGAGCAATGCGATCAGGGGCCAGCGCGCCGGAGTGAGGGGGGATCCGTCCATATCAGGAGGCTTCTAGTGGAACAGCGTCCGAAAGACCACCAACATCGCAACCAAAGCCACCGCCAGGGCTGAGATCACTAGCGCCAAGCGCTTTTCAACAAAGGTGCGAATGGGTTCGCCAAATCGGCGGAGCAAGGCTGCCACGGCGAAAAACCGCGCGCCCCGCATCACCGCCGCTGCGGTGAGGAAGATCGGATAGGGGTAGCGGGCCAAGCCGGAGGCGATGGCAACCAGCTTGAAGGGGATGGGCAGGGCGAGAATGATCAGGCCGATCTGGCCGAAAATGCGTTGAAAGCTCTCTAAGCCATGCGGCGAGCCGGTTGCCGTCAAAATGGCCTGACCCACGGGCACGAGAAAATAGCCCAAAGCATAGCCGGTCGAACCTCCGGCCAAGGAAAAGATCAGCGTCACGCTCGCATAAAGAAAAGCCTTTTTCCGATTTGCCAGCACCATGGGCATCAGCATCAGGTCGGGAGGGATCGGAAAGAAAACGCCTTCGCAAAAGGCTTCTAAGGCAAGCCAAGCCAGAGCGAAACGGCTCTCGGCAAGGCGCATCAGGGTGTCATAGGATTTTCGCAGCACGCGTCGCAGCCCCCGCTCCGAATTTTGGTCAGGTGAAATCTTAGAGCGATCGGGCTCTATCAGGCTTCGTGCCGAACGGCGAGAGGCTGCGCGCCGCCTCTTGTGCAGAGCCGCTTTGGCATGATTAAGTTTTCGGCATGAAACTCGCTTCCCTCAAGGGCGGTCGTGATGGTCGCTTGGCCATTGTTTCCGCCGACCTCGCCTGGGCCACCTCAGCCCATACCATTGCGCCGACCTTGCAAGTGGCGTTGGACAATTGGGAGGAGGTCGAGGGGCCGTTACGCGCCCTTGCCCTCAGCCTCGAGACCGGAGGGGCGCTGCGAGAGCGGTTTCACGAACACGATGCCGCCGCTCCCTTACCGCGCGCGTTTCAGTGGGCGGATGGATCAGCCTATGTCAATCACGTCGCCCTAGTGCGCAAGGCGCGCGGCGCCGAACTGCCAGATAGTTTCTGGACCGATCCCCTGATCTATCAGGGCGGTTCCGACGGGTTTTTGGGCGCTCGTGATCCAATCCCCTTGGCGTCGGAGGACTATGGCTGCGACTTTGAGGCCGAGGTTGCAGTCATTGTCGGCGATGTGCGTCAGGGCGCGAGCCGTGAGGAGGCAGCAAAAGCCATCCGGCTGGTCACCTTGGTCAATGACGTCTCGTTGCGCAACCTGATCCCGAATGAACTGGCGAAAGGCTTTGGCTTTTTCCAATCCAAGCCGGCCTCAAGCTTTGCACCCGTCGTGGTAACGCCCGACGACCTGACAGGCATGTGGGATGGGGCGAGGTTGAACGGACCCTTGGAGGTCTTTCTCAATGGCAAGCCCTTTGGTGCGCCGGATGCGGGCGTCGACATGACCTTCGACTTCCCAACCCTTATCGCCCATGCAGCCAAGACACGGGCCTTATGTGCGGGCTCGATCATCGGATCGGGCACAGTGTCCAATCGGGGCGCAGACGGCGGCGCGGGCAAACCCATCTCCCAGGGCGGGCTTGGCTATGCCTGTATTGCGGAGCAGCGCATGGTCGAGACCCTAGACCATGGGGCGCCAAAAACGCCCTTCCTCAAATATGGCGACGAAGTCCGGATCGAAATGCGGGGGCCAAAAGGCCGATCCGTGTTTGGCGCCATCGAACAGCGGGTGAGCCCATGTCAGCTTTGAGACAAATCTGGAATTGGCGGTCTCTCGCCCTCGCAGGCTTGGCGGTGGTGGGGGTTGGCTCAAGCCCAGCGCTAGCAGCCCCTGCTGCGGATATCTTGATCTATGGCGGGCCAATCTATACCGCCGTTGACGCCGCCCCCCGCGCCGAGGCCATCCTGACCCATGCAGGCCGGATTGCCTATGTTGGCGATTTGGCGATGGCGCGGGCCAAGGCAGGTCCGAAGGTGCAGCAGATCGATCTGCATGGCGCGGCGCTGTTTCCGGGCTTTACCGACAGCCACGCTCATTTGGACGGTGTCGGCGAACGGGAAATGACCCTGAACCTCGAAGGGTCAACCTCAGCCGCCGAGGTGGTTCAACGCTTGAAAGCCTATTTGCAAACCCGCTTGGCCAGCGCCAAGCCCGGGGACGTGGTGTTCGGACGGGGATGGATTGAAACCGGTTGGCCAGAGCGGCGGTTTCTCGAGGCCGCCGATCTTGACAGTGTGGCCCCCAATACGCCGGTTCTGATGGAACGCGCCGACGGCCATGCCATTGTGGCCAATTCCGCCGCCATGCGCCTGGCAGGCGTTACCGAAATCACCCCAGCGCCGTTCGGGGGCAAGATTGTCAAGGATGCCAACGGGCGTCCCACGGGCATGTTTGTCGATAATGCCATGGACCTTGTGCGTCCGATCCTGCCCAGAAAGGACCAGGATTTTGTCACCCGGTCTTTGGTCACAGGTATGGCGGTTGAGACCCGTTACGGCTGGACGGGTGTCCACTTCATGAGCGCCTCCTGGGACGATGTGGTGACGCTCGAAGCGCTGGCCCAGAAGGGGCAAGCGCCCTTGCGGGTCTATGCGGCCGTCGACCGCCAATATGCGCCGAACCTAATTGCCTCTGGCCCGCGCGATGTCGCTGACGGACGTATCGTCACCCGGGCCATCAAGCTCTATGCCGACGGGGCCTTAGGCTCGCGGGGTGCGGCGTTAATGACGCCCTATGACGATGAGCCGGGCGCCTTGGGACTATTGTTGCTGAAGCCGGAAGAGACCCGGCCTCTGCTTGCCCAAGCGGCGGCCAAGGGGTTGCAAATCTGCACCCACGCGATTGGTGATCGGGGCAATGCGGTCATCCTTGATCTCTATGCAGAGGTTTTGCCCAAGGGGAACGACTTACGCTGGCGGATTGAGCACGCCCAACACCTGCGTCCCGACGATATTCAAAAATTCCCGCGTCTCGGTGTCATTGCCTCCATGCAGCCGAGCCATGCCATTGGCGACCTGCACTTTGCGCCCCAGCGATTGGGGCAGGTTCGGCTCGAGGGTGCCTATGCCTGGAACAGCCTGTTGAAGGCAGGCGCGGTGGTCACCGGCGGCTCGGACGCGCCGGTGGAACGAGGCGATCCGATGATCGAGTTCTACGCCGCCGTCGCCCGTAAGGATGTGAAGGGCTTTTCCGGGCCCGGCTGGCGGCCAGAGGAAGCCTTGTCGCGCCGCGACGCCCTGCGCCTGTTCACCGTCAATGCCGCCTATGCGCGTTTTGCTGAAAAAGAGCTTGGCACACTGGAAGTCGGAAAGCGCGCCGATTTTTCGGCCTTCTCGGTGGATCTGATGTCTGCTCCAGAGCCCGATATTTTGAAGGGCCACGCTGTGCTGACCGTGGTCGATGGCACGGTTGTCTATCGCGCGAGCTAAGGACTTCGTGCAGAGCGCTTGATCTTCGTCATGAGAGCCATTAGGGGAGGGGGCTCTGTCGTCAACGGCTGTGCGGGCGTGGCGGAATTGGCAGACGCGCCGGACTCAAAATCCGGTTCCGAAAGGAGTGTCGGTTCGACCCCGACCGCCCGTACCAACGCAGTTTTATCTGACCTAGGTCCCCTCGGCTCGACCAAAAGGTTTGAGGATAACGCGGAATCGCCTCCAACTGACCAAAATAAGCTAAAGCTTAACCGCGACCTGGGAAAAGTCGCGGTTCGGAGGCTCTGCCTCGACTAGGTCAAGAGGATGGGCCATGCCGGTATTCGGTCCGCGCGCTGCGTCTAAATTCCAAGCGCTTATTGCGGGCAATGTCTTGCGAAGCTCCGTGATGATCTGCGCGTGCACGCTGGCCATTAGCCTTCACGGGCCAGCTTTTGCGGCCGCCCCTCAAACGGCGCCCCAGGACACCTCCGACAAAGAAATTACCGACATTGTCGACAAGCTGATCGCCACGAATGAGGCGACTCCCTTCCCCAAGGCCGTCGAAGAATTTGGCGCCAAGGCCCTGACCCTGTCGGGAATTTCCAAATATGTGCGGCTGCAATATGCCGCAGAGGTTTATCTTCAGCGTGAAGACGCTGCTGGTTTTGGGCGGTGGAATGACGCTCTTTTGAAGGTCGCCACGGCCGAAGGTTCAGCCCGATACGTCGCGGTGGCCAAATATGATCGCGATGTCGTCAAGTGGCTCCATGGCGACCCGGCCGCCGATGGGCGCCTGAAGGCGATGGAGGCGGTGAATTCAGATTGGTACTTGAAGGCCCACGCCCTATTATGGCGCGCCGAGGTGTTTGTGGCGCACGGGAACATGGTCGACGCCATGACCTATGCCGCCAAGGCCGAAGCCCTGGTCCCCAATCACGACATTGAAGGCATGATGACCCTTGCCACTGTCGATGACGTAAGGGCCTTTGAACTTCTCTATCACTCGGAAGTGGTCAACGCAGCGCGCATGCTGAAGCGCGAAACTGATAGCTATCTCTCCTTGGGCTTTCCCTTGGCAGACAGCCAAGACGTCTTTGACATGTCCTGGGTCGAGATCGCGGTTGGCGACGAAAAAGTGGCGCGCGAAATCGAAGAGCGCTACCTCGCTATGGCACAGCGGGAGGGGGACCTTACCTCTGTCATCTATGCTGCCCGACTTTGCGCGCGGGTGGAAAACGTCTTCGGCACGCCACAATCGGCCTTGAAGTGCTTTGATAATCCGCAATTGCCGAAGGACCTTGAAGCGCTCGGAAAGCCGAGCACTGAGCTGTTTTTCGTTCGAGGCATCGCCAATGCTGAGCTGGGCCACATGGACCTCGCTCGCCGTGACCTTGAGATTTTGCAGCGCATGAAGGCGAAGGGCGATATTCCACCCAACGCGTTCCGCAGACTTCCGGTGCTCGAAGCCGCTGTGCTGTCCGACCAAGGCAAGGTGGCGGAAGCTGCCGCCAAAATCGACAAGCTCGTCAATGCCACCTCCATCGATTCCGCCCAGCGCGTGCGCGCCGCTGTGAGAGAGGTCTCTGACGAGTTTGGGCGCAATCTGGAACTGCGCGAGCAGGTGGAGCGGGGCCAAACCTTTGTCATCGGACTTGCTGCGCTCTTGGTGCTCGGCGCGGGGATTATGATCTTCCTCCAGCGGCGCTTGGTGGTGAAGCTCCGTTCGGCCCAAGCCAAGGCGGAAGCCGCCAGCGTCGCCAAGGCCGAGTTTCTTTCCAATATGAGCCACGAAATTCGCACGCCTTTGACGACCGTCATCGGCTATGCCGATCTGTTATCGGCGAGGGGCGAACTTTCCGATGAAATTCGCGGACAGATCCGGCGTATCCGCGATGGCGGCGAAGCGCTTTTGTGGGTGGTCAATGAGATCTTGGATTTCTCCAAGCTTGAAGCGGGCCAGGTCGTCCTTGACCCGCACCCCTACGATCCGATGGAGGTGACGGCGCGAGCGGTCGGACTGGCAGAGGTTTCGGCCAAGGCCAAGGGGCTCGACCTCCATCTCTCGGTCGATGGCGTCTTGCCGCGTGCGGTGCTGGGCGATAGCTCGCGTTTGGTTCAGGTCTTGCTCAACCTCCTCAACAATGCCGTCAAATTCACGTCGGAGGGCGAGGTCAGGGTGACCGTGCGCTATCTGAGCGAGGCGGGTCGCTTGGCCATTGCCGTTAAGGATTCGGGTTGCGGCATCGCGCCTGACAAGATCGATCGGTTGTTCGAGCGCTTTACCCAAGCTGACGGTGCGGTCAATCGCCGCTTTGGCGGCACTGGACTTGGCCTTGCCATCGTCAAAAGTCTGGTCGAACGCATGGGCGGTGAGGTGCGGGTGGTCTCTCAACTCGGCCAAGGGGCGGAGTTCAGCTTTGAAGTTGCCGCGCCCGCCTCTGAAGATGCACCGGAAGCGACAACGGCGCCGGCCTCCGTTCCGCCGACCCATATCGACTCTGGCGACCTGCAGATCTTGCTCGTCGATGACCGGCAGGAAAACCGCGACCTGTTCCGCACCCTCCTCAAAGCGCTTGGCTTTGAGTGTACCGAGGCGCGCGGCGGTGCCCATGCTGTCGAATTGGCTACGGTTCGGCGATTTGATTTGATCCTGATGGACGTTCAAATGCCCGAGGTCGATGGACTGCAAGCCACAGGCCTGATCCGGCGGGGCGGCGGCCCGAACGCCAATATTCCCATTATCGCCATTACCGCCGACGCATCGCAAGACGACATCCATCGCTGCCTCGCCGCTGGGATGAGCGACCATGTGGCTAAGCCGGTGACAATCATTGCGCTCGCTGAGGCCCTGACAAAATGGACCTATAGCGACACGGACGCAGAGCCCGTTGAACGCGGTGTCGCGGGCTAACCCACCTTGAGACGCTGCACGGTAGCGCGCCGAAGAAGGCGCTGCTAAGGTGATCGCCGATAAGCTAAAAAGCCAGGGCGGAACACCGAATGGAAGAGTTGGACGTTCTCGTTGTCGGCGCAGGCCTGTCTGGAATTGGCGCGGGCTATTATTTGCAAGCCCAGTGCCCTGGTCGCACCTACGCCATTTTTGAAGGGCGGTCGCAACTGGGGGGGACGTGGGACCTGTTTCGCTATCCCGGCGTTCGGTCCGATTCGGACATGTACACCTTGGGCTTTGCATTTCGTCCCTGGAAAGAGGCCAAGGCCATTGCTGACGGTCCAGACATCTTGCGCTACCTGCAAGACACGGCCAAGGCCTACAAGATCGACCGCCACATTCGTACCGGCCATCGCGTCGAAGCAGCGGCCTGGGATAGTCGACGCTCCCAATGGATTGTCACCTATCGGGTCGAGGGCGAGGCGGAGGCGCGCCAAGTCGCCTGCAACTTCCTGCACATGTGCTCCGGCTATTATAATTATGAGCAGGGCTATCGCCCCGAATTCCCCGGCGAGGCGCAGTTTCGCGGGCGCATCATCCATCCGCAGCACTGGCCGCAAGACCTCGACTATAGCGGCAAACGGGTTGTGGTGATCGGCTCAGGCGCCACGGCGGTGACGCTCGTGCCCGCCATGGCCCAGAGCGCCGCCCACGTGACCATGTTGCAACGCTCGCCGACCTATATGGTGTCGCGCCCGGCAGAGGATCGGTTCGCCAATGTGTTGCGCAAGATTCTGCCGAGCAAGCTCGCTTATGACTTGATCCGCTGGCGCAACGTCTTTCTCCAGCTCTATTTCTACAATGTGACGCGCAAACATCCGCAAAAGACCAAGGAGGCCTTGCTCGAGCGGCTGCGGCCCTTGCTTCCGCCAGATTTTGACGTCGCGACCCATCTCACGCCCCGCTACAATCCTTGGGACCAGCGGCTTTGCCTCGTCCCCGACGCAGATATGTTTGAAGCCCTGTCAAAGGGCACAGCGTCCATTGTCACGGATGAGATTGCCAGCTTCAACGAAACCGGACTGGTATTGAAATCTGGCGCGACCTTAGAGGCCGATGTGGTGGTCACGGCCACAGGGCTTGATATGAAACTGATGCACGGTGTCCAATTGTCCATGGATGGCGTGCCGCTGATCTTGAGCGACACCTTTAGCTATAAGGGCATCATGTATTCGGGCGTGCCCAACCTGTCCTCAACCTTTGGCTATACCAACGCCTCGTGGACCCTGAAGGCGGACCTGACGGCGGAATATATTTGCCGCTTGATGCGCCATATGGATCGCCATGGCTTGCGCGAATGTCGCCCGGTCAATGACGACCCCAATCTGGCGCCCGCGCCCTGGCTCGACTTCTCCTCAGGCTATGTCCAACGTGCCATGGCGGCCTGGCCCAAGCAGGGCACGACCGCGCCGTGGAAGGTTTACCAGAACTACGCGCTGGATCTTTTGGCCTTCCGGTTTGGCAAGCTCGAAGATGGTGTGATGCGTTTTGCCAAGGGCCGAAATCCAGCCGGAGATCCGGGGGCGCCCGCCCCAACCGTCACGCCGACCGGCGCGGTCTAACCCCAAACTTGAAACCTGCGGCGCAGTGTCCCGGGCTACGAGTCGGGGGGCATCTTTATAACCCGTTTATGTCCGTGCGCCTAAGCGCCGGTAGCGCCTTTATGCCGTGAGCGCCTAATCCCAGGACCTCGATCCTGGAGGCTTGCTATGGTTTTTGCGTATCTCGTCGGAGGCTTGGCGCTGTTCGCGGCCTTTGGGCTCTACGCGTCCCTGTTGCGGCGCGTCTGACATGGCCTTGCACCTCATCTATGCGGCGGCGGCGCTTGGGCTTGCCGTCTATTTGCTCTGGGCGCTGCTGCGTCCCGAGCGGTTCTGAACCGGAAACATCTCCATGACATGGCAAGGTTGGGCGGAGATCGCCCTAACGCTCGCATTGGCGATTGGGCTCGCCTGGCCGCTTGGGTGGGTGATCGCCCAAGCGCTGGAGGGGAAACCCGTGGCGGGGTTACGAAGTCTGGCCCCGCTTGAGCGTGGGATATTGAAAGGGCTTGGACCTGAGACGGAAACCGAACAGGGGTGGCTCGCCTATACCGCCTCGCTGCTCGTCTTCAACGGCCTTGGGTTTCTTTTGCTGTTTCTGATTTTGATCGGGCAGGGTGTGCTGCCGTTGAACCCCCTAAAATTGGCAGGCCTGTCCCCTGACCTTGCCTTTAATACCGCGATTAGCTTCGTCACCAACACCAACTGGCAGGCCTATTCGGGCGAGACCGCCCTGACCAATCTCACCCAGATGACTGGCTTGACGGTGCAGAACTTTATGTCGGGTGCGACAGGCATTGTTGTGGTCGGCGTACTGGCGCGCGCCTTTCGCGCCCATCGCGGCGAGGCGCTCGGCAATTTCTGGCGAGATCTGGTGCGCGTCAGCCTCTACGTCCTCTTGCCGCTCTCAATTGTCATGGCGATTGCGCTCATCCTGCAAGGCGTGCCGCAGACCCTGGTCCAGAGGCTCGACCTCACCACCCTCGAAGGCGCCAAGCAAACCCTGACCCTTGGCCCCATCGCCAGCCAAGAAGCGATCAAGCAGATCGGCACCAATGGCGGCGGCTTCTTCAACGCCAATTCGGCCCACCCTTTCGAGAACCCCTCGCCGCTGACCAATCTGATCGCCATGGTGGCGATGAACGCCCTGGCCTTTGGCTGTGTCATCGCCTTTGGCCGCATGGCGGGTGCGAAGCGGGAAGCGGCCGCGCTCGTGGTCGCCATGGGCGTTTTGCTTTCAGTTGCCGCTGGGCTGATCTATGTGGCTGAAACCTCGCCAACACCTGCTCTGGTCCATTCAGGACTTGCCCATGCTGTCAATCTTGAGGGCAAGGAGGTGCGATTTGGGACGGCGGCCTCGGCCGTCTTCGCCGCCATGACCACAGGCGCGTCCTGTGGGGCCACCAACGCCTTGATGGAGAGCTTTACGCCGCTTGGCGGGGGCGTCTCGCTCTTCTTGATCCAGCTCGGTGAAATCCTGCCCGGTGGGGTCGGATCGGGGCTTTATGGCATTGTGGTCATGGCCTTGCTGGCGGTGTTTGTCTCCGGTCTCATGGTAGGTCGGACGCCGGAATATCTCGGCAAAAAGGTCGAGGCGCGCGAGATCAAGTTCGCCATGCTGGCGGTCCTCATCCTGCCCTTGGCGATCTTAGGCTTCACAGCGGTCGCCGCCGTGCTGCCGATGGCGCTTAAAGGACTTTCGGCTTCGGGTCCGCATGGCTTGACGGAGATCCTCTATGCCTATTCGTCGGGCGCGGGGAATAACGGCTCGGCCTTTGCGGGGCTGAACGCCAATACGCCCTGGTGGAACCTCACCCTTGGCATCGACATGATGCTCGGGCGGTTCGGCTATCTCATCCCGGTCATCGCCCTGGCGGGCGCCGTGGTGCAAAAGCCAAGACTTGCCCAAAGTGCTGGCACATTGAGAAGCGATACACCGCTGTTCGTCGGCCTGTTGCTCGGCGTCATCTTGATCTTGGGTGGCCTGCAATTCTTCCCGGCCTTAGCGCTCGGACCCTTGGTCGAGCACTTCCAAATGCTCAACGCCCTACGCTGAAGCGCCTGTGCTGAGCGCTTGCGGCTAACCCTTCCGTCACCCTGAAAGGCTGACATCGATGTCGACCCTTTTTACATCTTCCGGTTCGCGCCTTGACCTTATCGGTCGGGCCTTGGCCGAGTCGGTCATCAAGCTTGATCCGCGCCGCTTGACCGGCAATCCGGTCATCCTTGCCACGGAAGGGGTCGCGGTCCTCGCCACCCTCTCCACCATTGCCGACGGCATTGCCCATCGTCCGGTGCTGTTCAGCGCCCAGATTGCCGGATGGCTCTGGGTCACTGTCCTCTTCGCCAATTTTGCCGAAAGCGTTGCCGAAGGGCGCGGCAAGGCAGCAGCCGACGCTCTGCGCGCTGCACGGGTCGACACCAAGGCAAAACTCATTATCGACGCCGCGACGGGAACCACGGTCCCGACCTCGGCCTATAAGCTTGCCATCGGCGATATCGTGCTGGTCGAGGCCGGCGACATGGTGCCCGCTGATGGCGAGATCATCGAAGGCGTCGCTTCGGTCAACGAGGCCGCCATTACCGGCGAAAGCGCTCCAGTCATCCGCGAGTCTGGCGGCGACCGCTCAGCAGTGACCGGCGGCACGACCGTAGTCTCAGACTGGATCAAGGTGCGGGTGACGGCTGAGCAGGGCTCGAGCTTTCTTGACCGGATGATTGCCATGGTCGAGGGCGCGGATCGCCGCAAAACCCCCAATGAGCTGGCGCTGGCGGTGCTCCTCGCCGGGCTCAGTCTGATCTTCCTGATTGCGGTGGCGAGCCTCTTGGGTCTGGGAGCCTATTCGGGCGTGACCCTTGATCCGGTCGTCTTGGGGGCGCTCTTCGTCTGTCTGATTCCGACAACCATTGGCGGGCTGCTTTCAGCCATCGGCATTGCCGGGATGGACCGCCTGCTAAAATTCAATGTCTTGGCGACATCGGGGCGGGCGGTGGAGGCGGCAGGGGATGTCGATACGCTGCTGCTCGACAAGACCGGCACCATCACCTTTGGCAACCGTATGGCGACGGAAGTGATCGCCGCACCCGGCATGCCCGCCGAGGCCGCCCTGTTGGCAGCCTTGATGGCCTCGCTTGCCGACGAGACGCCGGAGGGGCGCTCGATTGTCGATTTGGCCAAGGCCCAGGGCGTCACAGCTGAAATTCCCGCCGACGCCACCCCCATTCCCTTTTCCGCCGCAACGCGGCTGTCTGGCCTGGATCGCGGGGAGCGCTCTTGGCGCAAGGGCGCGGTCGATGCAGTCCTGCGCCACATTGGCTTGGAGCGCCATCAGGCTCCGGCGGAATTGTCCGCAGCCGTGGATCGCATCGCCCGATCCGGCGGGACGCCCTTGGCGGTCTCAGATGGCGTGCGGCTCGTGGGCGTCATTCACTTGAAAGACGTGGTCAAGCCGAACGTGAAGGCGCGCTTCGCTGATTTGCGGCGCATGGGTCTGCGCACCGTGATGATCACCGGCGACAATCCAGTGACGGCGGCGGCGATTGCTTCGGAAGCCGGAGTTGATGACTTTTTAGCCGAGGCGACGCCTGAAGATAAGCTGCGCCTGATCCGCGACGAACAGGCCAAGGGCCGATTGGTCGCCATGTGCGGCGACGGGGCCAATGACGCACCAGCCCTGGCCCAGGCCGATGTCGGCGTCGCCATGCAGACCGGGGCCCAAGCCGCCCGCGAAGCTGGCAATATGGTCGATCTCGACAGTGACCCAACCAAGGTGATCGAGATTGTTGAGGTGGGCAAGCAAATGCTGATCACACGCGGTGCCTTGACCACCTTCTCGATCGCCAATGACGTGGCCAAATATTTCGCCATTATTCCGGCCCTGTTCGTGGTCTCCTTACCTGCTTTGGGTGCGCTTAACATTATGGGACTGGGCAGTCCGCAGAGTGCCATCCTCTCGGCTGTCATTTTCAACGCCTTGGTCATCGTGGCCCTGATCCCGCTCGCCCTGCGGGGGGTCGCCTATAAGCCCATTGGCGCTGATGCTTTGTTGGCGCGCAATCTGGCCGTCTATGGCCTTGGCGGGGTGGTCGCACCCTTCATTGGCATCAAGCTGATCGATCTTTTAGTCCGCAGCGTCGGCCTCGCCTAACCGTCAGCGCCACGCCCTTCGAGTTGAGAGGATTGACCCCATGCTTCGCCATTTTCGCCCCGCCATCACCGCCCTGATCGCCTTCACGCTCTTATTGGGCCTGATCTATCCGCTCGCCATCACAGCACTCGCCGCTGGGCTCGCACCGAATGGCGCGAAAGGCTCGCTGGTCGCGACGGCCCGCGGCCCGGTCGGTTCCGCTCTGATCGGCCAAAATTTTGTTCGCCCAGAATATCTGCATCCTCGCCCGTCGGCGGCGGGAGACGGCTATGACCCCACCCAATCAGGAGGCGCCAATCTTGGGCCTCTCGACCCGAAGCTTGAGACGCGCATCGCGGCTTCGGTAAAGGCGCTCGGTGTTGCGGGGGCCTCAGTACCGGTCGACGCCGTGACGGCCTCCGCCTCGGGTCTCGACCCAGACATCTCACCGGAATTTGCGCGGCTGCAAATCGACCGGATCGCTAAAGCACGCAACGCGGCACCCCGGGCTGTGGCTAGCCTCGTCGAAAGTCATGTTCGGGGCCGGTTTCTCGGCGTGATCGGCGAACCTCGGGTAAATGTGCTTGAAACCAACCTCGCACTGGATCAGCGTTTTGGTCCCATGCCTCGATAGGCCCTCGCCAAAGTGAACGCCGACCCAGACGACCGCCGACCCGATCCAGACGCCCTGCTCGCTGAAGCCAATCGGGCTGAGCGGGGGCGGTTGAAGGTCTATCTCGGCATGGCGCCGGGCGTGGGTAAAACCTCCGAAATGCTGATTGCGGCAGCCCGCAAGCAGGCTGAAGGTGTGGATGTGGCGGTCGGACTGGTGGAGACCCACGGTCGCGCCGAGACCTCGGCTCTCCTTGACGGGCTGGAGGTTCTGCCCCGGCGCAGCGTCGACCATCGCGGTCGGCTCCTCCTGGAATTCGATCTCGACGGCGCGCTGGCGCGGAAACCTAGCCTATTGCTGGTCGACGAATATGCCCACTCCAATGCGCCAGGATCTCGCCATCCCAAGCGCTGGCAAGATGTCGAGGAAATCCTGGCGGCGGGCGTCGATGTGTGGACAACGCTGAATGTCCAGCACTTAGAAAGTCTCGTCGATCTGGTTTTTAAGATCACTGGTGTCTTGCAGCGCGAGACGGTGCCGGACTCAGTCCTCTCGGCCGCCGACGAGATTGAGCTTGTCGATATTACACCAAAAGAGCTGCGAGAGCGGCTGGCTCAGGGCAAGGTCTATGTGCCCGAAACCGCGAGCTTGGCGGCGGAGCGGTTCTTTCGGCTGGAAAACCTCACCGCATTGCGGGAACTGGCGCTCAGACGCGCGGCGGAAACGGTCGATGACCAGCTGGTCGGTGCCATGCGTCGGCAAGGCATAACCGGTCCGTGGGCAGCGGGGGAGCGCATCCTCGTGCTGATCGGGGCCGACCCCTTGGCGCCCGGTCTGGTGCGCAGTGGACGGCGATTGTCCGACATGATCGGCGATGCGCCCTGGACGGTCGCCCATGTGGAGCGCCCCAGCCATCCGACCTTGGCGGCGCAACAGCTCAACCATCGGGCGGAAGCGCTGAGATTGGCGGAACAGTTGGGGGCGGCAACGACGATCTTGAGCGGAGAAGATCTGGTCTTCACCATCCTCGACTATGCCAAACGGCAAAACGTCACCCAGATCGTCCTTGGCGGCCAAAGACGATCCATGTGGCGCAGCCTCTTGAGACCGAGCTTGGCAGGCGCCTTACTTCGGCAGAGCTCAGGTGCCGCGCTTCACATCATCACCGACCATTCCCAACCGAGCGTTGAGACGCGCTTGCGGCGACCTCGACAGCTAAAGGCGGATTGGCGCGGCGCCTTGGCAGCAGTCACCGCCGTGACCTTGGCTAATCTGTTGGCAGGGGCCGTGGATCAGGTATCGCGCGGCGCCAACCTCGCCATGATCTTTTTGGTCAGCGTGCTCGCAGCGGGGATTGGCTATGGACTGTGGCCAGCGCTCTTGGCCGCAGCATTGGCGGCCTTTACCTACAATTTCTTTTTCTTAGAACCGCGACTCTCCATCGTCATTGGTAATCCCGCTGATCTCTTCACCTTCGCGGTGTTTTTTGGCGTGGCTGTGGTCACGGGCGGGCTTGCAGGAAGGGTCCGGGACCAGGCCGCCGCGGCCGCGCGTCGGGCGAGTGCGGTCACATCGCTTTTGGTGGCAAGTCGCCGTTTGTCGGCAGTCGCCGAGCGTGACGAGGCCGCCAAAGCCCTGGCTGAGCAGACGAGTGCTGCGGCATCGGGCGGCTCGGTTGTGTTGTTGCCGCACGGCGAGGATTTGGTCATTGCAGCGGGGGCGCCCGCTCCGCCTAATCTCGACGCCGCAGCCATGACCGCCGCCCGATGGGCCTGGGAAAAGGGCGAGGCCGCAGGCGCCGGAACCGGCACCTTGCCACAACTCGATTGGACCTTCTTTCCCCTACAAGGCCTGCGCGCCCGGGCTGGCGTTGCCGGCGTTGAATCGGGCGGCTTGCGAAGGGGATCGGAAGAGGAGCGTTTGTTGCTCGCCCTTCTAGGTCAGGGCGCCGTCGCGCTTGAGCGGGCTGAACTCGCGGCGGGCGCCGTCGAACATGAAACCCTCAAACGGTCGGATCAGTTGCGCGCCGCCTTGCTGAATTCGATCAGCCATGACCTGCGCACGCCGCTTTCCACCGTCCTCGGCGCCGCGACCACCTTGATCGATTATGGTCCGGCGCTGAAACCCTCGGTGCGCGATGATCTGCTCGTTTCGATCCGCGAGGAGGCGGAACGGCTCAATCGCTATGTCGGCGACCTCCTCGACATGACACGGCTTGAGGGCGGGGGCTTGAAGACCCGCAGCCAATGGACCGATGTTCGCGACGTGATTGCAGCGGCGATTGCGCGAGTTGCCCGCCGCCCAGCCGAACGCACCATTCAGAGGGATTTCCCGCCGCAACTGTCCATGGTCGAGGCCGACCCCGCCCTGTTGGAGCAGGCACTGGTCAATATCCTCGAAAATGCCGTGGCCTATAGTCCAGCCGACCATCCCATTGAGGTGGCCGCCTATGAGGATCGGGCCAATATTGTCATCAGTGTCGAGGATGAGGGTCAAGGTATCCCCACCGAAGAGCTGGAACGGGTGTTTGATAAGTTTCGCAGGCTCGGCGCGGCCTCGGACCGGAGTAAGGGCGTCGGACTTGGGCTCTCCATCGCCAAGGGATTTGTCGAAGCCATGGGGGGCAGGATCGCCGCCGCCAGCCCGACCCACGGCGATGCCGCCACAGGCTTTTATGGCACGCGCATCTTAATCAGCTTGCCGAAAACGACCGAAACCCATCCTATGCTGCTTTGACCTAATCGGTCGCGTCAGGAGATTGCGCCACTGTCCGCATCCCGCCCACGCATCCTTGTTATTGACGACGAACCGCAGATCCACCGCTTTCTGACGCCGGCCTTGGATGCGGCGGGCTATGAGCCGGTCCGCGCCGAGACCGCTGTGGCGGGCTTGAGCGAATTGGCCCGCAAAGCTCCAGATGCGGTAATCCTCGATCTTGGCTTACCCGACATGGATGGCCAGGACGTGTTGCAAAAAGCCCGGGCCTTTTATGATGGCCCGATCATCATCTTGTCGGCTCGGGATCGCGAGGTCGAAAAGATCGACGCCCTTGATAATGGTGCGGACGACTATGTGGAAAAGCCGTTCGGCGTTGGTGAATTGCTCGCCAGACTGCGGGCGGCGCTCCGTCATCGTTTGATGCGAGATCGCAGCGAGCCGTTAATCCGCGCTGGCGATATCCAAATCGATCTGGTGCGGCGGATGGTCAGTTTGCGGGGCGAGCCCGTCAAGCTGTCACCGCGAGAATATGACCTGCTCGCCGCATTGGCGGAAGGCAATGGTCGGGTCCTCACCCATCGCCAATTGCTCACCGCCGTTTGGGGGCCGGCCAATGTCGAGGATGTGCAATATCTGCGCGTCTTTGTCGGCCATCTGCGCCAAAAGCTAGAAGCCGATCCCGCAACGCCAAAGCACCTGATCACCGAGCCGGGTGTCGGATACCGGTTTGTTGGCGATTGAGAGTAAGGGCGATGCGGCGAGCGGTCGCGCTTTTCGCCTCAGAAGCGGCTCAATTCAGCCAAGATCATCCTCCCTATTCCCCGTCATTCTAAAACGGGTCGGGCGCGCCGCATGATGCTGTCTTCTAAGCTGGGTCGATTAATGGGTTTGGTAGGCCTTGGCCTTCTGAGCCTGACCCCTGCACCAAACGTGCTCGCCCAATCGGCGAAACCTGAGGCCCAAGCCCCCGAAACGCAAATACCCTGGACCCTCGAAGGGGTGACCGTTTCGGCGTCGCACCATGGCCCTGCCATGTGGCGCGTGGAGAAAGACGGGCAAGAGGTGTGGATCTTGGGTGTTCCGGGGTCGATTGAAAACAATGGCTGGGACACGCACGGGGTCGAAAAGGCGCTGCGCGAGGTCAACATCGTCTATACGCGTCCGATCACGCGTGTGAACCTGCTCAGCCCTCAAGCCTGGGGCCTAGGCGTCGGCCTTTTGATTTTTCAGGACTACAATCTCAGGCATGGTGAGGATTTGGAGCGCTTGGCGGGACCTGACCTTTGGTCGCGCACCTTAACGGAAGCCAGTTTTTCCGGCGTTTCGCCCAAAGACCTGCATCACTTCCGGCCATTTTTTGCCGCCTTTTTCTTGGATAGGGGAGCGGACAAGACACAGCATCTCGCCGACCCAGAGGACAAGGTGGTCGAACTTGCAACCCATCTGCATATCAAGACCAAACCCGCAGCGGTCTATCCCGGCGCACAACTGATTACCGTCATTGCGCGGACTCCGGATACTGCAATGGTTCCGTGCTTGGGCGTGATGGTGGATGTGTTGCGCGACCAACGCCAGAACCTGCCGCGGGTGACAAAAGCGTTTGCGAACGGGGACTTGCGCACGCTTGAGCGCACGATCTCGGCGCAAAACCCCTATATGTGCATCGCGTCCGCAGCGCATATTGACGGGCTTGCCCAACGGAGCGTAGCCGACACGATGCACGACATCACATCCGCCTTGGCCCGCAACGAAAAAGCGTTTTTTGTCCTCTCGCTGACGCCCTTGCTCCGGCAAGACGGCGTGCTGGCAAGGTTACGCGCCGAGGGCTATCGGGTTGACACGCCCGGCGATTGAGGCCGGATGCGGGTCAGGATCAGCGTGCGGCGATAGGTGAAGCCAAGGCGCTGATAAAGCTCAATCGCACCTTGGTTGTCCGCATAGGCGTGTAGGATGGGCACCTCACCCCGCATGAGGATATTGGCGATCACCGCCCGCATCAGCGCGCCTGCCAAGCCCTTTCCGCGGGCCTCTGGCAGGGCGCAAACGCCACTGACCTCGGTAAAGCCTTCGGGCTGCATCCGTTCTCCGGCCATGGCGATAAGCTGTCCGTCGCGTCTGACCCCAAGGAAGCGTCCGAGCCTATGGGTGCGGGCGGCGAAGGGTCCAGGCCGGGTGAGCGTGGCGAGCGCCAGCATGTCAGCCGCGTCCGCGTCGCCGAGCGGCAAGATCTCAGGCGGGGGGCGCGCATCGGCTGTCAGGGTTTGGAGTTGCATTTGCCAGCAAGGCGCTTGGCCGAGCACCTCAATCGCTTCAGGCAGGGGTGCGCCTTCTGGCTCAACCAGAGCAAGGCCTTCGGTACCGTCGCTAAGGTGGGACAGGCCCGCGAGGTCGTGGGCGCTATAGCTCGCCGCTGCGGCAAAGGGCCCATAATCAGGATGCATACGCCGCGCCCGGTCATCGCCAACCGACAAAGACGCTTGCCGTCCGAACAGCGCCGCCCAGACGGGCCGATCCAAGGGGTGTGACGGAACCATGGGCGCGGTTGTCGCCAGAGCGAAGGTGCAAAGTCAATATCTGGCTTGACCCCTAAGGCGTGCTTTGGCCACACAGGGGCGATGAGGGCAGGGGCAACCGCTTCCGCCCCGTCTTGCGATCTTGAAGGATAGGATTGATGCGCCAAGCCCGCCTCGTCGCCGACCTGCAACTGACCCTCGGCGAAGGCCCCCGCTGGTCGGAGCGCGAGCAAGTCCTCTACCTCGTTGACATCGCCAAGCATGCGCTGGTGCGGTTTGATCCGACAACCGGACAGACGCGGCGGCGGTTATTCGATAGTCCTGTTGGCTGTTTTGCCTTTCGACGCGGCGGTGGCTTCGTGCTGGCCATGGCCGACGGGTTTGCTTTGATCGATAGTTTTGAGGGGCCTGTCATGCCGTTCGGAGCGCAGGTGACAGAAGGGCGGGCCGATATCCGCTTCAATGACGGACGTACCGACGCCGCCGGACGTTTTTTCGCAGGAACCGTCAATACGCAAAAAAGCGCTTCTGACGCGGGGCTTTATCGTCTGACGCCCGAAGGCGCGGTGACGCAATTGACCACGGGCGCCCTGACCTGCAATGGCACAGCCTTTAGTCCGGACGGTCGAACCCTCTACCACTCCGATACGCCGCAGCACGCAATCTATGCCTTCGATTTCGAACCGACGATGGGTGAAATTTCCAACAAGCGCGTCTTCCACCAGTTCCCATTTGGGGAAGGGCGTCCTGATGGCGCATCGGTTGACCGTGAAGGGTGCTATTGGACGGCGATGTATGACGGGGGGCGCGTGGTGCGGCTGTCTCCCGTGGGCGAGATTTTAGAGACAGTGGTCCTGCCCGTAACCCGCCCGACCATGATTTCTTTGGGCGGACCCGATCTTAAAACCGCCTATGTCACCTCGGCACGACAAAATCTCGATGCCGAAGCCCTTGCCTTGCAACCGCTGGCGGGGGGGCTGTTTAGTTTTGCGGTCGCTGTTCCAGGGCTAAGCGAAGTCGATTTCGCAGGCTAGTCAGACGAAAATTCTTCCTGCCCTTATTTTGGAGCCTCCTGGGTGTCGCCTTCTGATCTTGATTTTCTCGGCCTCCTGCCGACTGACGACCCGATGCGCTGGCGTCTGCCAGTGACAGACAGCTTGACCGTGGGGCCGGATGGGCGGCGGTTTTTGTTTGGCGGGGCGGGCCTTGGCGCCGGGCTTGCGGCCTTGCAAGGCGCGCTGCAGCGACCGCCGATCTGGGCCACCGCCCAATATCTCGACTACGCGCGAGCGGGTGACGAGGTCGTGTTTGAGGTTGAGTCGGGCGCTCAGGGTAAGACCATCAGTCAAGCCCGTGTGCGGGCTACAGTAGGCGCGCGCCAAATCTTAAACCTGACCGCAGCCCTAGGCGCCCGCGAGGGCCAGAGCGATCAATGGGCCGCCCCGCTCGATGTTCCTGAGGCCGAGGCGTGTCCTCCCGTGGCGCATTGGCGCGGTCGCTCTGACGGGATCAATGCCCACTTTGAGATGCGCTTGGCGCATGGCCGCTATCCGGGCAGCAATATGTCAGCGGGGCGCAGCGACGATGGACGTTTGGCGCTCTGGGTGCGGGCGAAAAACGGGCAAAGGGTGGGGATCGCTGTCCTGGCAATCCTGGCCGATTTTGTGCCGTCTGGCATTTCCAACGCGCTCGGTTCTCACGCAGGCGGCAATAGCCTTGATAATACGATCCGCTTCGGGCCTTTAGAAGCCACCGACTGGGTGCTGTGCGACATCGCCATTGATGCGGTGGTGTCTGGCATTGTCCATGGAGGCGTCAGGCTTTTTGCGCCGTCTGGCAGGCTTTTAGCCAGCGCCAGCCAGTCGCTGATCCTCCGCATCCATCCGCCGCCAGCGCCTTAGGACTTTGCGCCTGCCAAACGGCGGTCGAGATAGTCACCGACCCGCTCTTCGACGGCGGGCAGATGCTCGCTCCAATAATGGTTGGCGCCGTCGACCAGATCATAGGCGATGGTAATGCCCTTTTGGGTGCGGAGCTTGGCGACGACCCGTTCCACCTCGGTGGGCGACGCCACCGCGTCGGCGCTGCCGTGCAAGATCAGGCCAGAGGCCGGGCAAGGGGCCAAGAAGCTGAAATCATAGACATTGGTCGGCGGCGAGACGGAGATAAAGCCATCGGTTTCTGGCCGACGCATCAGAAGTTGCATCCCGATCCAGGCGCCGAACTGATACCCCGCCACCCAGCACTGGGAGGCGGTCAGGTTCATGGTTTGCAGCCAATCCAGCGCCGTCGCCGCATCGGCCAATTCGCCAATGCCGGAATCAAACTCACCCTGGCTCTTGCCGACGCCGCGAAAGTTGAAGCGCAGGGTGGCAAAGCCGCGCTTCATGAAGACGCGATAGAGTTGGATGGTCACTGCATTATTCATCTGGCCGCCCGCCTTGGGGTGCGGATGAAGGATGAGCGCGGTCGGCGCGTTTTCCGTCTTGCCGGGGGAATAGACGCCTTCCAGACGGCCAGCTGCGCCAGCCAGGATCACTTCAGCCATATGATCTTCGAGCCTTCTTGAATTCGCCGTGCGATCGGTGATGCGAAATACTTGACCGCAGGGGTAGGACTTCCTAAGTCCACTCCCAAGCGGGAGCGCGGCTTGTAGCACAGGTCTGCGTCGTGCGCGGAAAATTTCAGAGGCGTCATCGACGACGTCGTCGTGTTGGGAAAAAGGTGACATCGCCATGCGGTTAAGCACCAAGGGGCGCTACGCGGTGATGGCGATGACCGACCTCGCCTTACATGGGGAAAGCCGGGCCGTGTCCCTGGCCGAAATCGCCACCCGGCAAGAAATCTCCCTCTCCTATCTCGAGCAATTGTTCGCGCGGCTGCGACGCCAGGGCCTTGTGCGCAGCGTTCGCGGGCCGGGCGGCGGGTACCGGCTTGCCGCCACAGCCGCTGCAACGCCGGTGGCCGCGATTGTGCGCGCCGTGGACGAGCCGATCCGGGCAACGCGCTGCACCGTCGCCTCTGCCAAGGGCTGCATGCAAAGTGGCCAAAAATGCCTGACCCATGATCTCTGGGAGGCCTTGAGCGCCGAAATCGATTCGTTTCTCGCCCGTGTCTCTTTAGAGGACGTGGCCAAGGGGCGGCTGAGAACCGGGTTTGACCATACTGAGGCGGCCTGATCCGATGCCTGTCGCCCATCGCCCGCCGGTTTATCTCGATTACGCCGCGTCTGCGCCGGTAAGGCCAGAGGTGCGCGAGGCTGTGCGGGCGGCGCTGGAAGCGGGCGGCAATCCATCGTCCGTCCATGCCACGGGTCGCAAGGCGCGCGAGCGGGTTGAGGCGGCGCGCACGCGGGTTAGCGCCTTGGTCGGCGCGGCCACGGAGAGACTTATTTTCACGAGCGGCGGGGCAGAGGCCAATGCGCTTGGTCTCGCAGCCCATCTGGCGGACATTGATCAGATCCTGGTCGGTGCGACAGAGCATGAGGCGGTCAGCGAGACCGCTCTGCGTCTTGGCCTACCCGTTCGTATTCTGCCCGTCACGGCAACCGGCGTGGTTGATCTGCAAGCCCTGCAGGACGCACTTGCAACCGGCGGGCGGGCTTTGGTTGCGCTGATGCTGGCCAATAATGAAACCGGCGTCATCCATCCCATCTCGGAAGTTGCGGCCATGGTGCGCCAGCTTGGCGGACGTTTACATGTCGACGCGGTACAGGCTGTAGGAAAGATCGCTGTCGATATTGATGGTCTGGGCGCTCACACCTTGGCCATCTCGTCTCACAAGCTTGGCGGCCCGCAAGGTGCAGGCGCGCTGGCCTTCGCCGAGGGCGTCAAACCGAAGCCCTTGTGGGGCGGCGGCGGCCAGGAATTTGGCCTGAGGAGCGGCACGGAAAATACGCCAGCGATTAGGGGCTTTGGCGTCGCGGCCGACATGGCCCATCAAGACCTCGCCCGCTTTGAAGGTCACGCCGCGGCGAGGGACGCAACAGCTCTGGCCGCCAAGGCCTCGGGTGCGGTGGTGTTAGGCGAGGGCGCGCCGCGACTGCCCAATCTGCTTTGCCTTGCCTGTCCCGGTTGGGAAAGTATGCGCCAGGTCATGCGGCTTGATCTCGACGGCGTGCAGGTCTCGGCAGGCGCGGCTTGCGCTTCAGGCAAGGTCAGACCTTCCCGCGTGGTGGAGGCCATGGGGGCTGGCCGCCTCGCCCCCTTCGTGCTGCGCGTCTCGTCGGGGTGGGCGACCGAGCCCAACGACTGGAAACGCTTTTTAGAAGTCTATCGAGACGGCGCCGCCCGACATCTGTCGCGTGCGCCTGCGGAGGTCAATTAAGATGGCGGCGGACGTCGAAACCCTGGCGACGGTCGAGGCCTTGGCGGGCGAAAAGTACGCCCATGGCTTCGTCACCGATATTGAGCAGGAATTTTCCGAAAAGGGGCTCAATCCGGATGTCATCCGCTTCATCTCCGCCAAAAAGGCCGAGCCGGACTGGTTGCTCGCCTGGCGGCTGGAGGCCTATGCCCGCTGGCTCGCGCTAGACGAACCCGATTGGGCCAAGATCAGCTATCCGCCGATCGATTATCAGGCGCTTTATTACTATGCCGCGCCGAAGGAAAAGGTCGGTCCGAAAAGCCTCGACGAGGTCGATCCAGATCTCTTGGAGACCTACAAGAAGCTTGGTATCCCGCTGAAGGAGCAAGAGATCTTGGCGGGCGTCGAGGGCGCGTCGCGCTATGCCGTCGACGCGGTGTTTGATTCGGTCTCGGTGGTCACTACCTTCAAGGCTGAGCTCGCCAAGGCGGGTGTGATCTTCTGTCCCCTGTCCGAAGCGGTGCGCGAGCATCCCGATTTGGTGCGCGCCTATCTGGGCACGGTGGTGCCCACCAGTGACAACTATTTTGCGTGTCTAAACTCGGCGGTGTTTTCCGAAGGCTCGTTTGTCTATGTGCCGCCGGGCGTGCGCTGTCCGATGGAGCTTTCAACCTATTTCCGCATCAACGCCTCTTCCACTGGCCAATTCGAGCGCACCCTGATTATCGCCGATAAGGGCGCTTACGTTTCCTATCTGGAAGGCTGCACCGCGCCGATGCGCGATGAAAACCAACTGCATGCGGCCGTGGTTGAACTGGTGGCCTTGGAAGACGCCGAGATCAAATATTCAACCGTGCAGAACTGGTACCCAGGCGACGCCGAAGGCCGGGGCGGCATCTATAACTTTGTCACCAAGCGGGCTGATTGTCGTGGGGATCGCTCTAAGGTCAGCTGGACCCAGGTGGAGACCGGTTCGGCCATCACCTGGAAATATCCGTCCTGCATTTTGCGCGGCGCTGATAGCGTCGGCGAATTCTATTCGATCGCCATCACCAATAATCGGCAACAGGCCGATACCGGCACGAAGATGATCCATCTGGGACCGGGTTCACGCTCGCGCATCATTGCCAAGGGGATTTCCGCCGGGCGCTCGACCTCCACTTATCGTGGGCTGGTTTCGGTGCACCCCAAGGCCAAGGGCGCGCGCAATTTCACCCAATGCGACAGCCTTTTGATCGGCAAGGACTGCGCCGCCCACACCGTGCCCTATGTCGAGGCGCGCAACGGCTCGGCCAAGCTGGAGCACGAAGCGACCACGACGCGGCTCTCTGAAGATCAACTCTTCTACGCCATGCAGCGCGGCCTTTCGCAAGAAGAGGCGGTGCAGCTGTTGGTCAACGGCTTCGTGAAAGATGTGTTGCAAGAACTGCCGATGGAATTTGCCGTCGAAGCGCAAAAACTGGTCGCCGTCAGCCTCGAAGGCAGCGTCGGATGAGCCTCCCTTCACCTGGAAAGTCGCCTATGCTCAAGATTGATAACCTGCACGTCCGCGTTGGGGAGGCCGAGATTTTGAAGGGCCTGAGCCTCAGCGTGCCGACCGGTGAAGTCCACGCGGTGATGGGACCCAATGGTGCGGGAAAATCGACCCTATCCTATACGCTGGCCGGTCGGTCTGGCTATGAGGTGACGGACGGAACCGCCCAGCTTTTGGGCGATGATCTCTTGGCGCTCAATGCGTCAGAGCGCGCCGCCAAGGGAGTGTTTCTCTCCTTCCAATACCCGCTGGAAATTCCCGGCGTTCCCGCCCTGACCTTTGTCCGCGCCGCCTTAAATGCGCAGCGCAAGGCCCGCGGCGAGGGGGAGATTTCAGCGCCGGAATTTCTGAAAAAGGCCAAGGCCGAAGCCGCCAATTTGAAGATGGACTTCGAGATGCTGCGCCGAGGCCTGAATGTCGGCTTTTCCGGTGGCGAGAAGAAGCGCATGGAAATCTTCCAGATGGCCATGTTGGCGCCGCGTTTGGCCATCTTGGACGAGACCGATTCTGGTCTTGATATTGACGCCTTGAAGATCGTCTCAGAAGGGGTCAACGCCTTGCGCGCGGCTGACCGGTCCATGCTGGTCATTACCCACTATCAGCGCCTCTTGGACCATATCCGCCCTGACCGGGTGCATGTGCTGGCCGCAGGGCGCATCGTTGCGTCGGGTGGGCCGGAACTTGCCCTCGAACTCGAGCGCGATGGCTATGACAAATATGGAAAGGCCGCGTGATGCTCGCTGAGGCTCTGCGCTCAGGAGACCGGACAAAATTGCCAGGGCGGCGCCATGAGGGGTGGCGCTGGACCGACCTTTTTGGCGCATTGACGACCGTGCCTCCACTTAATCCTGAGCGCCAAGCCTTGGGGTCTTGGTCGGTGCCCATAGCCCTTGACGGCGTGGTGGTGCGTCGGTTCGCCGCCCCGATCCAGGGCGGTGTTGAGCATGTGACGTTGGAGGTTCCGGCCGGAGACCATCGGGTCGTGCTCGACCTGATCGAGGCCGGTCAAGGTCGATATGTCCGAGACCTTGCCTTTGATTTCACGCTTGGTGTCGGCGCCTCGTTGGAGCGTCTGGTGATGATCGCCGACGACGCGGACGCGGTTAGTGTGGCAACCACCCACGTGCAGATGCAGGCGCGCTGCGACTTTGCCCAGACCGTGCTCGCCTCGGGCGCGCGGCGTCAGCGGGTCGAAACCCATGTCGACCATCCGGGCGGAGCGGGGCGGGTGCGGCTCGACGGCGCCTATCTCCTCGCAGGCGCTCGCCACGCGGATCAGACGACGGTTGTGCGCCACCTGGGCCGCGATGGCGAAAGTCGGCAATTGGTGCGCGGCGTGGTCGCAGGCGCGGCGCGCGGCGTCTTCCAAGGGCGGATCGAGGTCTTGCAAGGGGCCGACGGCACCGATGCGCGCCTTGCCCATAATGGCCTGATCCTGTCCGACCGGGCTGAGATTGATTCAAAGCCCGAGTTAGAAATCTATGCCGACGATGTCGCCTGTGCGCACGGCAATACCATCGGCGCCCTGGATGAAGACGCGCTCTTCTATGCCATGTCGCGCGGCCTGCCCGAGGCTGAGGCGCGACGTTTGCTGATTACCGCCTTTGTCGGGGAGGTGGCTGAGCGCATTCGCCATCCCGGCCTGCGGGACCAAGCGCTGATTTTTCTCGCGGCTCAGGCCGAAGCGTTTGACGGGGAGGGACGATGAAGCCCTTCGACGTCACCGCTTTTCGTAACGCCTTTCCCATCCTGGCGCGCGAAATCCATGGCAAGCCGCTTGTCTATCTCGACAGCGCCGCCTCGGCCCAAAAGCCAGAGGCGGTGATTGAGGCCATGACCCATGCCATGCGCCATTCCTACGCCAATGTGCATCGGGGCTTGCACACCTTGGCCAATGAAACGACGGACGCCTATGAAGCGGCGCGCGCGGCGGCGGCGCGGCTCGTTGGGGCGGCGTCGCCTGACAATATGGTTTTCACCAAGGGCGCTACCGAAGCCATTAATCTGGTCGCGGCAGGATTGGGCCGACAGTTCGCGCCAGGCGACGAAATCCTGCTGTCAGAGCTTGAGCACCACGCAAACTATGTGCCGTGGCATTTTTTGCGCGAGCGGGGGGTGGTGTTGCGCTTTGCGCCGATCACCGATCGTGGCGAAATCGATATGGACAGGCTCGAAGCCTTGGTAACGCCCCGAACCCGGCTGATCACCCTGACCCATATGTCGAATGTGACGGGGGCCAAGACCGATGTGGCACGGGTGGTCGCCGCGGCGCGGGCGGTGGGCGCTCAAGTCTTGCTCGATGGCTGCCAAGCCGTGGTGCATCAAAGGGTTGATGTGACGGCGCTCGATATCGACTATTATGTCTTTTCTTCCCACAAGCTGTTTGGACCCACAGGTCTTGGCTTTCTTTATGGCAAGGCGGATCGCTTGGCGGCGCTGCCCCCCTATCAGGGCGGCGGCGAGATGATCGCCAGTGTCGGCCTAGACACCATCTCCTTTGCCGATCCGCCCCATCGCTTCGAGGCGGGCACGCCGCCGATTTTGGAAGCCATTGGCTTTCGTGCGGCTGTGGATTTCATCGAAGCCCTCGACCGCGACGGCGCCGAAGCTCACGAACAGGCACTTTACCGCCATGTGCGCGAAGCCTTGCGTGGCGACAACACGGTGCGCGTGCTGGGGGATAGCGCCGAGAAGGGCCCGATCCTCACCTTTGTGCTCGACGGCGCCCATGCCCACGATCTGGCCCAGATTCTGGATCGGTATGGCGTCGCGGTCCGGGCGGGCACCCATTGTGCTGAACCCCTGATGCGCCGGTTTGGCGTCACTTCGTCAACTCGCGTTTCGTTCGCGCCCTATAATACGGTTGAGGAGGCTGAGGCCTTTCTCACCGCCCTCGACAAAGCCCGCCGCTTCTTCGGATGATCCCATGGACATGAGCCCACACGACACGCCCGATCTTGCCCCCGATGCCGCGCGCCAAGCCCAGGCACCGACAGAAGGTGTGGACCCTATAGCTTCCGCCTTGCCGCCGGAAGAATTGGAGCGTCTAACCCAAGACCTGATCGCTGCCTTGAAGACGGTTTATGATCCCGAAATCCCGGTCGATATTTATGAGCTCGGCCTGATCTATCGGGTCGATGTGTCCGATGATCGCGATGTGGTGGTGGATATGACCTTGACCGCGCCGGGGTGCCCGGTCGCGGGCGACATGCCGGGCTGGGTTCAGACTGCGGTTGAGTCCATCCCAGGCGTGAAGTCCTGCACCGTCAATCTCATCTTTGAACCGCCTTGGGACCAGACCCGCATGTCGGACGAGGCCAAGCTCAATCTGAACATGTTTTAGCGGAGTACGCACATGGACCCAGTCGTCGCGCCGCGTCCCCGTCGGGCACGCCCGCAAGTTGTCAGCTTGACCGAAGCCGCCGCTGCCCGCGTGCGGGATATTATGGCCAAGGCGGAGGGCCCGGTAGCGGGTCTCAGGGTCGGGGTGCGCAATGGCGGCTGTGCTGGCCAGGAATATATTATCGAATATGCCAGCGAAGCCGGTCCGTTTGACGAAGTGGTCGAGGATAAGGGCGTGCGGATCTTGATTGAACCCAAGGCGGTCCTCTTTCTCATCGGAACTGTGGTCGACTATCAATCGAGCGCGCTGGCCTCGAAGTTTGTCTTCAATAATCCCAATGAAACCGATGCTTGCGGCTGTGGTGAAAGCGTCACCATTGTCCCGGCCAGCCTTGAGGCGCCGTGAGCGCCTCGGCCTAAAGAGAGAAAAGCCAAGGGAAGAAACAAGAGATGAGCCATAATCGTCAATGGGTGCTGCGGACGCGGCCGGTCGGGGAAATTGGTCCAGAGTGCCTTGAACTGGTAGAGGGCCCCATTCCAACGGCTGGGCCGGGCGAGGTGGTGGTGCGCACACTTTACCTGTCGCTCGACCCGACCAATCGCATTTGGATGAGCGATATGGACCAGTACCTGCCGCCTGTGCAGGTAGGCGAGGTGATGCGGGGCGGCGGCATCGGCCAGGTGGTCGCTACGGGATCTGACCGCTTTCCGGTCGGCGCTCTGGTCAATACCGGCCTCGGCGGTTGGCAGGACTATGTGCTCGCCCACCAGGACACGCTCAGCCATTTGCCGCCGCTTCCCGGTGTGCCCTTGACGGCCTTTATGAGCGTGCTGGGGGCCACGGGTCTTACGGCCTGGTTCGGCATGGTCGATATTTGTAAACCTGAGGCCGGTGAAACTGTGGTTGTGTCAGCCGCCGCGGGCGCGGTTGGATCGGTGGCGGCCCAACTGGCCAAACGGCGCGGGGCGCGCGTAATCGGCATTGCGGGCGGCAAGGACAAGTGCCGTTGGCTGGCTGAAGACCTCAAGCTCGACGGCGTCATCGACTATAAGTCGCAAGATGTAGGCACCGAACTGGACCGGCTGTGCCCGAATGGCATCGACTGCAATTTTGAGAATGTCGGCGGCGCCATCATGAATGATGTAATCAACCGGATGAATAATTTTGGCCGGGTGGCGCTGTGCGGTATGATCTCGACCTATAATGGTGAGGGCCCAGCGTCCGGCCTCGATGACTTTGCCCGTATCCTCATGCGGCGTTTGACCATCAAGGGCTTCATCATCATCGACTATTTGCCCCGAGCCGGCGAAGCCTTCGCCGAACTGGCCCCCTTGGTCCTATCGGGCGAGTTGCAGTGGAAGGCCCATGTGGTCGACGGCCTGGAAAACGCCGCCGAGGCCGTGAAACTGCTCTTTTCCGGCGCCCATGACGGCAAGCTGATGGTCAAGGTCGGCGAGGTCGTGTGAGGGGCGGAAAGGTGCGTAATTTCAATTATATCCGCTCATGACCTGCGAAGTCGTCTCGGACGCAGCGGGTGCCGAGGGCGCTAAACCTGATCTTGAATTAAGTGTGTAATTCACATACAATTTCGACTGTGAAAATTGAATTTGATGCCGCTAAAGACGCTGCAAACCGCGAGAAACACGGTGTTTCGCTCGCATTTGGCGAATTCATTTTTCAGGATCCTCGGGTTTTGATCGTGTCGGCGGTTCAT
>CAIMFV010000060.1 GCA_903840435.1 uncultured Caulobacterales bacterium | reverse complement strand
GCGGCAGCCACACGTACGCGGATATCCAAAGAAAGGGGTCTGGTCATGGAGGCTGGCCTCCCGTCCAGCATCCATGATGAATCACGATTTGGATTCGACGAAAATAGCTTTTCGATTCAGATTAAACCTGACCAACTCTAGAGCTAAGTGCCGAGGACGGCCCCTTGGTCCAGGTTACAGCTCAGTCTGCCTGTCGTGAGACCTGGCTTGGGGTGCCGCAGTGTCCGAGCCCGGGCGAGGCTCACCTCATCCTCAGCGTCACCGATAACGGGACACCACCCCTGACGCGCTATCGCCGGATTATTGTTCATGTGAGCCCTTAGGGCGTCTTATTCAGGGCGCACCCACCGCTTCGGTGCTGAAATCACAGGTCTTCTGGCCGAAGCGGTGGCCGGTTTGTCTCAGAAAATGCTCTATTTCTAGAGAGTTAGGAGCCAAACTCGATCCAATGAGTTCGGATTTTAGTCTAGGCCCCCAAATAGTCTCGCTTGCCGACTGGAACCCCGTTGTGGCGCAGAATGGCATAGGCGGTGCTGACGTGGAAATAGAGGTTTGGCAGGACGAAGGTCTGCAAGAAGGACAGCGCGGTGAAGGTAAATTCCTGCCCGCCCATCTTTAGGGTCAGGGGTCTGTCCGGGTCGCCGTCGAATTTCACCGGGTCAAGGCTTTCCAAAAACGCGATGGTGTTGTCGATCCTTTGGTGCAGCTCGGCAAAGCTTGTTTCGGTGTCAGGAAAAGACGGCGCCTCAACCCCGGCGAGCCGCGCCGCGCCGCCCTTGGCGCCATCGCTAACGATTTGCACCTGACGGGTCAGCGCAAACATGTCGGGGGCCAGACGCGCCGACAACAGGTTGGCTGGATCAAAGCCCCGCGCCTTGGCTGAGTCTTCGGCCTTGGTCAGGAGGGTTGAGAGCGCCTTCAAGGCGCGAACCAATGGCGGAACCGTCAGCGCGTGCAGGGACAAGGTCATGGGGTTTGGTCTCAATCCAGGGATGGGCGCTTCAGACGAAACGCAGAGGGCCGGAAGTGGGGACGCGGATCGGCTTCCACAAGGGGCGAACCCAGACCCTAGAGAAGCGCCAAAATCGCCTTGCGCAGGGTTTCGGGCGTATCTGCGGGGGCAAAGCGCCCCACGACCTTGCCGGAGCCGTCGACGAGGAATTTGGTGAAATTCCACTTGATGGCTTGGGTGCCCAAGAGCCCCGGGGCAGAGGCCTTCAACCAAGCATAGAGCGGGTGGGTCTGGGGCCCGTTGACCTCGATCTTAGAAAACATTGGAAAGCTCACATCATAGGTCAGCTTGCAGAAATTGGCGATTTCGGCCGCGTCGCCCGGTTCTTGTGCCCCGAATTGGTTGCAGGGAAATCCCAGCACCACCAAGCCTTTGGATTGCAGATCGCGATACAGGCTTTCCAGGCCTTCATACTGGGGAGTAAAGCCGCATTTCGAGGCGGTGTTGACGATCAATAGCACCTTGCCACGATAACGCTCCAGCGGAACGGTCTGACCGCTTATGTCCTCGGCGGAAAACCCGTAGATTGACGACATTACCTTCTTCCCTTCGCGATAGGCCGGCTCAAGGCCCTGTCTGCGCCGCAATTTGGCCGATCGCCTAGAGGCCGAGGATCGCCTTGGCCATAATATTGTGCTGGATCTCGTTTGATCCGGCATAGATCGAGGTCTTGCGATAGTTGAAATAGGAGCCTGCGACCGGCCAAGCATAGCTGGGTCCGGGATGCATTTGGTTCGACATCAGTTCGGCAAGACCGTCGCCAACATAGGGGGAGGCATAGAGGCCAACCGCTTCGAGGGCCAGTTCAGTGATCGCCTGTTGCGTCTCGGAGCCTTGGCATTTCAGCATGGACGAGATGGCGCCCATCCGCGCGCCGGATTCGCGGCCTGAAAAGGCCAAGAGTTCGGTAGCGTTTAATCCCTCGATCCGGATTTCCATATCTGCGAGCTTCCGGCGGAAGTCCGGGTCCTTCAGGATCGGCTCTCCCCCGTCGCCGGGGGCCTTGGCCGCAATGGCCTTGACCTTTTTCAGCTGGGCGCTGAGGCCTGGCGCATAGGCGTTGCCGCGCTCGAATTCGAGCAGATACTTGGCATAGGTCCAGCCCTTGCCCTCTTCGCCAACACGGTTCTTCACCGGAACCCGAACATTGTCGAAAAACACCTGATTGATCTCCTGCAACCCTTCCAGCGGCCCTTCGAGGGTCGGCAAGGGTCGCACCGAAATGCCCGGCGTGGTCATGTCGACCAGCACAAAGGAGATGCCGTCTTGGCGTTTCGCCTCCTGGCTGGTGCGCACCAGACAAAAGATCCAGTCGGCGTGTTGGGCGAGCGTCGTCCAGATTTTGGAGCCGTTGAGAATATAGTCCTCGCCGTCGCGATCAGCGCGCATCTGCAAGGCGGCGAGGTCAGAGCCGGAGCCCGGCTCGGAATAGCCTTGGCACCACCAGCGGTCAAAATTGCGCATTGCCGGAAGGTGCTCAGCCTTCTGCGCTTCGCTGCCAAAGGCCATCAGCACAGGCGCACACATCCGCACGCCAAAAGGAATGGTGGGAGGGACGTGGGCTGCGGCCATCTCAACCCCCCACAAATAGCGTTGAGTCGGAGTGAAGCCTGGACCGCCATATTCCACGGGCCAGTCGACCGCCAACCAACCCTTGGTCGCGAGCTTTTTCTGCCAGCGGGTCAGCCTGTCCTTGTCGAGATAGCCGTTCTTGGTTTGCGACATGGCCTGGCGCAAATCCTCATCAAACTCGGCCGCGATCCAGGCCTTGACCTCATCGCGAAAGGCCTCGTCTTCAGCGGAAAATTTCAGGTCCATGGGTGCAGCCCTTTCATCCTAGGATCACGCTCGCATGAGCCTAGAAGATGCGCGCGCGGGCGGCAATGCACCTCGGTGCAGATGGCGTTTGTCGCGGCCCTAATGGCTATTGCGCGGCAGGGGGCGGTTTTGGGCGATGCGCTGATACTTTTCCGCGCCCTCGAGGATGGCGCCTGTCTCCAACTGTCCGACTAAGGCGCGTTGAATATCCTGCCACGGGGTCGCACTTTCGGGATAGGCATAGCCACCCGCTGCCGCGAGCTCGGCCCGGCGGCGGTCAATCTCAGCCGCAGTCACATTCAAAGTGACCGTGCGCTGGTTCAGATCGATGCGCAGTCGGTCGCCCGTCCGCACAATCGCCAGCCCCCCTTGGATTGCGGCTTCGGGGGAAACATTGAGGATGGAGGGCGATCCCGAGGTGCCCGATTGACGCCCGTCGCCAAGACAGGGAAGGGCCTCGATCCCGGCATTTAAAAGGTGTGCGGGCGGGCGCATATTCACCACCTCCGCCGCCCCAGGATAGCCGACGGGTCCGGCGCCGCGCATGACGAGGATGGTCGAGGCCGTCACCCCAAGCGCCGGATCATCGATGCGGGCGTGATAGTCTTCTGGTCCGTCGAACACCACCACATCGCCCTCAAAGGCGTTCGGATCAGCCGGATTTTCGAGATAGGTTTTCCGGAAGGTCTCCGAGATGACGCTGAGCTTCATAATGGCGCTGGAAAATAGGTTGCCGCGCAAGACCAGAAAGCCGGACACAGGCTTCAACGGCGCGGCGAAGCTGCGGATCACATCGGGGTCTTCGATTTCAGCCTGACGACAATTGTCGGCCAAGCTCTTGCCGGTAACAGTCAGCGTGTTTTCGCGAATAAGGCCCTGATCGAGCAGTTGGCGTACCACCGCAGGCGTTCCACCAGCCCGGTAATAGTCCTCACCGAGATATTGGCCCGCCGGTTGCAGATTGACCAGGAGGGGGATGTTAAGTCCGACCTCCTGCCAATCCTCAAGGCTGAGCTCAACGCCCGCATGGCGGGCAATGGCCGCCAAATGGATCGGCGCATTGGTCGAGCCGCCAATGGCGGAATTGACGGCAATGGCGTTCAAGAAGGCGTCGCGGGTCAAAATGTCGGAGGGTTTCAGATCCTCGTGCACCATCTCGACGATCCGAAGTCCGGTGCGATAGGCCGCTTCCTGTCGGTCACGATAGGGGGCTGGAATGGCGGCCGAACCGGTGAGCGACATGCCCAAAACCTCGGCCAAGGCGTTCATGGTCGAGGCGGTGCCCATGGTATTGCAAAAGCCAGTCGAAGGGGCGGATGACGACACCATCTCAATGAAACGCGGATAGTCGATCTTGCCTTCGGCCAAGAGTTCGCGGGCCTTCCAGACAATGGCGCCAGAGCCCGTGCGCTCGCCCTTATACCAGCCGTTCAGCATCGGCCCGACAGAAAGCGAAATGGCCGGAAGATTGACCGTGGCCGCCGCCATCAAGCAGGCGGGCGTGGTCTTGTCGCAGCCTGTGGTCAGCACCACCCCGTCCAGCGGATAGCCATGTAGCACCTCAACCAAGCCAAGATAGGCGAGATTGCGGTCAAGGCCAGCGGTTGGCCGCTTGCCGGTCTCCTGGATGGGATGGACAGGAAATTCCAGCGCAATGCCGCCCGCCGTCCTGATGCCCTCGCGAATCCGTTCGGCCAGCACCAGATGGTGCCGGTTACAGGGGGATAGGTCCGATCCCGTTTGCGCAATGCCAATGATCGGCTTGCCGGACTGCAGCTCTTCCGCGGTCAGACCAAAATTCAGATAGCGCTCTAAATAGAGGGCGGTCATGTCGGGATTGGTCGCGTCATCGAACCAGGCGCGAGAGCGAAGCTTGCGGGCGGGCGTGGGAGTGGACATCTGATCACCTCACAAGGAGCGTCGACAGGCATGAGGACGAAGCCGGGTTTGAGCTCGCAATCTTGCCATCCCGCAAGCCTTAAGATGTTTTTCGGATCAGGGTAAAGGCAAGGCCAGGGCTCTGGCCGCGATTTTGACGGCGTTTCGGTCTAGCCTATTTCAACGCCCACACCCTGACCCACTCAACCACCATCTCGGCTGTAGGATGGCGCGGGTCCGGATCGCCGCCTAAATCTCCTCCGACGGCGACATTGAAAATCAGCTGAAAGGCTTGGTCAAATGGCCAGTCTTCAGCCCGCGCGTCCTTTGGTTTGCGAAACAGGACTGTCGGATGCAGCGGGTCGCCATCGACGCCAAAACCGATGCGGTCAGGGGCCCATAGGAGTTGATAGGTGTGGGTCGCGCCACATGCCGCCCGAACCGCCCGCCGTGCGACCTTGGCATTGGCGGCGAAATAGGCCGGGGCGTGCAGGGCCGATTGCAGCTCGTTTTCGTTGAAATAGCGACCCGACCACTCGACAATGTCGATCTCACCTCGCGCTGGCCACGCGCCCTTTTCACCCAACATCCAGATGGCGGGCCAATATCCCCGACCGCAGGGAAGCCGGGCCCGAATTTCATAGGCGCCATATTGCGGCAAGACGCCGGGTCGGGTCATGATCCGCGCCGAGGTAGCTTGACTTGGGCCTTGGGCGGCCTTGTCCGCTAACCGCGCGACGATGTGGAGCTTACCGTCGCGGACAAAGAGATTGGCCGGATCGGCGCGATAGGTTTCCAGCTCGCGATTGCCCCAGCCGGGCAGGTCGGGCGCACCGGTTCCGGTAATGATTTCAAATTGGGCAGGGTCGAGCGCCCCATCGCTGGCTGCGAAGCTCAAGCTTAAAAGCGGCTGTTCAGCGTGGGCGGATGCGGCGAGACTGGTCAGCAGGACGAGGCCAAGGCACCGACACGATTTGCGCATCTCACTCACACTGGATCGTCGGCGCCGTCGTCGTGACAGGTTCCAAATCGATATAGGAGATATCGAGGTCGAGCTTGCCCTCTGTGGCGATCAAGAACGGCGTCTCCACCTTCTTGGGGTCAAGGCCGTTTTTGACAAAGCAGCGCTGGTCGATCGAGACCCTCACCCATTGGTTCATCGGCACGGCGTTCAATAGCCGTGTGACGTCGGCCCGCGCCCCGCAGGGATAAATACAGTCCTGGCGCAAAAAGGTTTGGGCGGTTGGACGCACGTGAAGGCGGAGGCTGAAGGCAAGCATTTGGCGATGTTTGAGCATGTCGGTCCAATCAAACCCACCCGCCGATTGCAAATAGATTTGCGCCAAGCCTGCGCCGTTCCAGCGGGCATGCAGCGCGTCTTCCTGCACCCGGTGATCGACCTTTTCGACGGTCAAGATCTTGCTGGCCGAGACCGAACGGGCGGCAGTGAGTGGGGTTTGCCACCCTGACGGATCGCCGAGGAAGACCCGCCACGGTGAAATGGGTCCACGAATGAAGAAATTGGTCAAGGCGAGGTCTTGGCCCACCGCCACGCCCGGGTCTTCTGGCAGCAGCGATGCGCCCTCATCCTGACCAGCGAGGCGCAAGCCATAGCCTAAGGGAAACTGCACGCCGGGCGCGCCTTGGCCCGTGCCCTGGGGTGGGAGGGCGGTCGAGGGCCAGGCAAACGGCAAACGGCCCTTAAACTCGGTCGCCGGAGCGCCCGGTTTGGCTTTGAACAGCACATCGGCGACACCCTCGCCCTCGGTCCCCGGCAGGAAGGCAGCGATAAAGGCGTCGGAGGCGTTGATTTCGGGGTTCACCCACCGGGGCCTGCCGCTGAGAAAGACCGAGACGACCGGCACGCCTTCGGCCTTGAGTTTTTTGATCAGCGTCAGCGCCTTGGCATTGTGGATCGACCAGCCCAGATCGCGAATATCGCCTTGGCCTTCGGCATAGGGGCTCTCGCCAAAGACCACCAGGGCCGCGTCCGGCTTGACAGTAAAGGTGCCGTCTTGGCTCAAGCTTGCGGTTCCGCCAACCTCCTCGACCACGTGCTTGACGCCTTGGAAGACGGTTTGAGCGCCGGGAAAGTCGAGATTGGAGGTCTCGCTGCCTTGCCAGGTCAGGGACCAACCGCCGGATTGGCGAGGCACACTGTCAGCGGCGTCGCCAGCGACCAATAGGGTCAGCTTGCGCTCTAAGGGCAGCACATGACCCTTGTTTTTTAACAGAACAAGCGATTCTGCTACGGCCTGTCTCGCCAGGGCCCGGGCCTCGGATTGGGCGGCGGTGCGATGGGCGGCCAGGGCGTCGGAGGGCTTTCCCGCCTCAAATAGGCCCGCCCGGAGCTTGACCCCCAAGATCCGGCTGACCGCATCGTCAATGCGCGACATGGGGATGACGCCACTGCGCGCCTCGGCCAGCATATTGGCGTAGAGGGCGCGCCAGTCATTGGGCGCCATGACCATATCGATCCCGGCATTGATGGCGGCGGGACAGTCAGACACCGAGCAGCCCGGCGCCTGGGCAATGGCGTTCCAGTCGGAGACGACGAAGCCGTCAAATCCCATCTCTCCCTTCAACACCTCGGTGATCAGGTGGCGTTGGACGTGCATCTTCTCGCCGTTCCAACTGGAGAAGGACACCATGACGGTTTGCACATCGGCCTTCAGCGCGCCGTAATAGCCCGCCGCATGTACATCGCGCAGGGTCGTTTCGCTGACGGCGGCGTCGCCCTGATCTATGCCATCGGTGGTCGCCCCATCGGCGATGAAATGTTTGGCGGTGGCCAGTACATGGCCCGTGCTCAGCCAATCGGCGCTATTTGGCGCGCCTTGCAGACCGCGCACCATGGCCTCACCAAGGGTGGCGACAATGGCCGGGTCCTGGCTAAAGCCCTCATAGGTCCGGCCCCAGCGGGGATTTTGCACCACAGCCAAGGTGGGGGCAAAGGCCCAGTTCAAGCCGCTGGCGCGCACGTCCTGCCCAACGGCTGCGCCGATACGGGCGGTCAGGTCGGGATCATTGGCGGCCCCAAGACCGATATTGTGGGGATAGAGCACGGCGCCAAAAAGGTTGTTATGGCCGTGGACAGCATCAACCCCCCACAGGATCGGTACGCCCGGACCGCCGCCTTCCGGCGTCATCGCGGCCGCGTAATACTTGTCTGCGAGGTTGGCCCAGTCGCTCACCGAAGCATGCAGATCGCCGTTTGGCGTCGAGCCGCCGCCATTCAGGACCGAGCCCAAATGGAAGGCGCGCACGTCGGCGGGCGAGGCCGATTTGATCTCCGCCTGGATCATCTGGCCAATTTTTTGTTCAAGGCTCAGATGGGACAAGAGCTCGGCCACCCGGGCGGCGATGGCGGAGTCCGATTGGGGTCCGCTCGCCGGGCGCTTGGCGATCTCGGCGCGCGGCCATGTGACGGGGCCCATTTCCGCCGCAGGGGCGGTGTTGGCCAGGCCGGGGACGAGGCACGCCGCCAGCGCGATCAGGCGGGTCAATCGAGAAGAACGCATCGCCAAGCTTCCAATCAACGGCCGCCCTATCGCGTCGGCGCAAGTCAGGCGGCGGTGGTAAGGGAGGTGGAAAAGAAAACGGGCCGACAGCGTCTGCGCCGTCGGCCCGGATTAGACCTAGAAGGTTCGGTTGGCTTTGACGCCGAAGGTGCGAGGCGACCAGAACGCCGCCTTCATATAGCCAGGACCGGGTTGTTCCCAAGCCCTGACCAGCTGATCACCCGCATTGTTAACATAGGCCTCCAGGCCCCAGTGCGCCTTTTCATCAATCAGGCGCATGGAGAGGTTGACCGTCATAAAGGCTGGCTGCTGGTAGTTGAACGGCCCGGCATTCAGGTTGCTATCGTCGAGATATTCAACCCCTTGCCAGTGGACAGACGCATAGGGGCTGACCCGCAGGCCGTTCGACAGATACCAATTATGCTCGTAATTGACCGTTGCAGACCATTCTGGTGCCCAGGCCAAATGGTGTCCGACATAGGAGACGGGCCGGTTGCCATTTGCGTCAAGCGCTGGGCACTTAGCATAGCCTAGATAGGCCCGTTCGAAGCAGAAGAAACCGTCCGACTGGCCGGGATCCTTGGTGATGATGGCGTCATTCCAGCTTACCCAACCGGTCACTCGGCCGCCGCGATAAGGGGTCCAGTCGACTTCAAATTCCGCACCGCGAATACGGGCAGCGGCGAGATTGGTGGTCAATTCGGTGCCAATATATTGGTGGGTGTTGGAGTCCTGGCCGATGATCGCATAGCCCGTCTTCTGCATATTGACGAACTGGGTGTCATAGAGGGTGAAGATGGTGTTGAGCGTGTGGTTGAAGAACCGCGCCTTGGCCGCGACCTCATAATTGGTGTCGGTTTCGGGCTTATAGGCAAAGGTGGAGAAGACGCCGCAATTGCAGACATCGACCTTGTCGCCAAACCCGCCCGCCTTATAGCCGGTCGAGATCGATCCATAGATGAAGAGGTCCTCGGTCGCCGTATAGTCGAAGCCCGCCTTCCAGGTGGTATGGGTCCAGTGGGCCTTGGCAGTATTATTGGTGCCCGAGGTGCGGCTGAGGAAGGTTGGCGAGTTGGTGCCCATGGCGCTGGTCAGCCACGCCGAGCCCGCCGGGCCATTGGGGTAGGTCCCCGTCCAATTGGGCACATAGGTGCCAGGACCGACAAAGCCCCAGCTTTCCAGCCAGCTGCCACCCGGATCAAAGGCGCCCGGATTGACCCAATAGCCGATGGTTTCGTGGTTGGAGCCGCCCTTGTCGCTCTTTTCGTCGGCATTGTAGCGAACCCCTGCGGTCAGGTTGAGCTTGTCGACCACTTCATAGTCGAGTTGCGCAAAGCCAGCAGTGGTGATGGAGCGCCGGTCCGGTTGCACAAAGGCTTCCGCCAGTGGCAGGCCTGCGCCACAGCACCAGGGTTGGTCGACCGTATAGTCAATGGCGTTCTTTTCCCGCAGGTCGAAAATGCCCGCGACCCATTTCAGCTTGCCTTCGCCGTCTGACTTGATCTGAAACTCGTTGACATAGGAATCATAGCGCGACCAGCGGGTGCGTTCCTCATCGTCTGAGAACGGAAACACCGCCACATTGGCAGGCGAAAAGCCAAGTGAAGTGATGAGGTTGGCGCTATTGGCCGAAAAGCCGGTCAGAGGGCCGAAATTCACGCCACCGCAGCAGGTGCGGATGGCCATGCCATAGGCGGGGTCGTTTGGATTGGCATTGGCGCCGCCGTCGCCATCGGCCTGTTGCGAACGCCGTTCACGGGTAAAGGACGAGCGCCATTCCAGCTTCACCCCCTCCATTGGACGGTATTCCATCAAGGAGCGGTAGGTATCGGTGCCCAAGTGCATGACGCCGGGCGTATTGATCGCCGTATAGAGGGTTGGCGTGTGGCAGGCAAAAGGCGTGCTTTGCAGCTTTTGACAGTCAGGAATGGCGACATTGCCGGGGCTGCGATCTTCAAACCGCTCGACGGTCATCAGCCAATCGAATTTAGCAGTCGGCTTGAAGAAGAAGCTGGCGCGTCCGGCCCAACGGTCGACGGCGGTATATTGATGACCGCGTCCGACAGGCACGTTTTGCAATTGGTTGGTGTTGGGCGCGCCAGTCCCGTTAAAACCCGCCAGAGGCCAGTTAAGGGCGTACTTGTCTTGCACCTGATCCAGATAGCCGTCGCTCTTTTCGCCATTGAACGAGACGCGCACGGCCAAGACGTCATTCAAGGGCCGGTTGATGACGAAGTTGAGGTTGCGCTCATTATAATTGCCGACGCCGCCGCCCATCGTCATCGAGGTGCTGGAGAAGTTCGGCCGATTGGCCAAGATATTGATCGCGCCAGCGGTCGAGTTCCGTCCAAACAGCGTTCCTTGCGGTCCGCGCAGCACTTCAACCCGGCTGACATCGTTGTTCAAGGTCATGCCCGACTGGGGGCGCGGCGAATAGACGCCGTCAAAATGGATACCGACGGCCGGGTCGCCAAGCTCGGTGAAATTGTTCGAGGTGATGCCGCGAATTGTCACCTGAACGCCCGAATCCAAGGGCGAGAAGCCGACCTGCATGGCGGGCACCATGGCGCCTAAATCTCGCACATCCTTGATGCCATTGCGATCAAGCGAATCGGCCGTGACCGCCGTCACCGCCACCGCCGTCCGCATCAATTGGGTTTCGCGCTTCAGGGCCGTCACCGTCACCTGGGCGACATCGGCAGCCGTGTCATTTTGGCTGACCCGTTGGGGTAAGGGCTTGGCCGCAGTCTCGACCTTGAGGGAGATCACCGAACCGTCGTCTGAGGCGATCACCAGACCTGTGCCCGCGATCAGCGCCTTCAGCGCTTCGCGCGCGTCCTTAGGCCCAGACACGGCAGGGGTGGAGACGCCCTTCAGCTGATCCGCCGGGGCGACGATTTGAATGCCCGCTTGGCGCGCGAATTCTGGAATGGATTTCACCGCCGGACCACCCGGCACGTCGAAATTTCGCTGTTGCGCGGTTGCGCTCGTAGCAATGATCAGCGCCGATATGGCGACGCCAAAAGCGATGACGGATTTGCGCCCCTTCATAAGTTTCCCCCTTTGAGGTTCTTGCGCCCGGACAGCCGGTTTTCCCGGTTCCTTGGGGGGCTAGATGCGCCGCGAACAGATTTCCGCCATTCTTGGTGAAGTTTTTGTGCAAATTGCGCCTGAAACGCGTAGGCGGTCTTTAGCGCGACAGATGGACCTGATCGCCCTTCACCTTCACCTGGCCATTGAAACTGATGGCGACCGCCTTAGCAAACCCTTGCGGATCGCTGGCGGAGAACAGGCCCGTTACGGTCTCGTGGCCAAGTTCGGGATCGTCAATGACAATCCGGGTGGTCGAATAGCGATCAAATTCAGCCGCCGCTTCGGCTAAGGTTTCGCCATCAAAGGACAGCATCCCTTCGCGCCAGGCGAGACCGCGCACCACTTCATTGGGGCCGAGGGTTTGGGTGCGGACCGGGGCGACGCTGGCGGCCAAAGGCACGGCCACACCGGCGCTGGCGGCGGTGACCGCAACCACATTGGCCGCCACGCGCACCGGTCGCGGTTGGCCGGGTTTTGACACCTCAACCACGCCTTCACTGACCACGACCCGAACGGAAAGGTCCTTTTGGCAGCGCACGGTGAAGCTGGTGCCCACCGCCCGCACGCGGGTGTCGCCCGCCGTGACGATAAAGGGCCTTTGCTTGTCCTTGGCGACATTAAAAAGCGCTTCCCCGGCCACGAGTTCGACATCGCGGGTCGCTGGCGAGAAATTCACGCGTAAAACCGTGTCGGTGTTGAGGGTGACGCTGGAGCCGTCGCTTAAGGGAACGTGTCGCACCTCGCCCTTGGCGGTTTTCAGCTCGGCAGTTTGGCGCAGGACGATCTCGCTGGCGACAAAGACCCCGGCCAAGCCGGCTGCCAAGGCGCTCGCACCCAACAGCAGGGCCCGCCGCCGATGGGGAGGGGCGCTCGGCACATCAACGCTGCCGGAGCCCAGCGCCCGGGCGCGGTCGGTATGGGCCATCACCGCATGGGCCTTGGCAAAGGCGCCACGCCTGCGGATATCGGCGGAAAGCCAGGCTTCAAGCGCGGCATCCTCGTCATGCGACAAGGGCGCACGATCCAGCCGCGCGGCCCAACGGGCGGCGGCCTCGTCAATCTCGCTGCTTGTCTCGCGTTTCGGCATGGTCTGGCTGGAAATGTTCACTATGGAGGCTAGATGCACGAAGCGAGGGTTTTCCGCCACGCCCGAATGCATCCATCAATAATCGAATCGCTTTTGCCACATGTTTTTCAACCGTGCTCTCCGCGACGCCCATCTGTTCGGCAATCTCGCGTTGAGAATAGCCTTCAATCTTCCTAAGCTTGAAAGCTTCGCGACATTGCTTGGGCAATTTGTTCATCGCCTGCGCGAGTTGGGCCAATTCTTGGCGACTGGCCGCCTCGGCCTCCGGCGAGGGCATATCGGAAATCGCCCCCAAGGCGTCGAGATCATCGACGGCCCGGATCGATACCACCCGCGCCCGCCGCAGCTCGCGTAGCACTAAAGAATTAGCGGTGGTGAAGAGATAGGCCCTGGGGTTTTGGATGTGATCAACTGACGCAAGCCCGGCCAGGATGGCATAGGACTCTTGCACAATATCGTCTGTCTCGATCGGCAAATGGCGACGGCGTTGCAGCCATGCGCGCAGCGCTGGCTCGTGCGGCAACACGAACCTTGCGAGCCAAACCGCCCTCCCGCGATCAAACCTCTCCATCGGGCCATTGCTGGCAAGCCGCGTGGCGGTGTCAAGGTGGCGCGGTGGGTTTGCCAGCCCCCTACCCGTCCACCAGATCGGTGCGAAGGGGCGAGTGTGACAATTCGGTCACATGCAACCAGGCGGCGTGCTGCGGCGCCTTCTTGGTTTGGTCCCATTCGTCGAGCATGTCGCGCGCGACGCGTTTCAGCTCAGCATACTGGTCCGGCGTGCCCTTATTCCAGGCGAGCTCCAGCCTGTGGCCGTTCGGATCGAAGAAATAGATCGATTCAAACAGGGTGTGGTCGGTGGGACCGATGACATCGAGCCCCTCGGCCTTGATCTTAGCCAGCGCCGTCAGCAGCGCTTCCCGCGTCTCCACCTGAAAGGCGATGTGCTGCACCCATTGCGGCGTATTTTCATCGCGGCCCATGGGCGGACTGTTGGGGATCTCGAAAAAGGCCAAGACATTATTGCGACCGGCATCGAGAAAGACATGCATATAGGGGTCCGGCGCCTTGGTCGACGGCACCTGATTTTCGGCAATGGCGAGTAAAAATTCCATGCCAAGCACCCGCTCATAAAACGCCACCGTCTCCTTGGCGTTCTTGCAGCGATAGGCGACGTGGTGGACGCCGTTCAAGGTTGGGGACGGGGTCATGCGGGTTCCGCCTCAAGGACGCCGCGCCGCATCTGGTCGCGCTCGATCGACTTAAACAGGGCGGTGAAATTGCCCTCGCCAAAGCCCTCATCTTTTTTACGTTGGATGAACTCAAAAAACACCGGGCCGATCATGGTCTCAGAGAAGATCTGCAACAACAGCCGTGGGTCGCCGTTCTCGGTCGAGCCGTCGAGCAAGATGCCCCGGGACTGCAATTCCTGCACAGGCTCTCCATGACCGGGCAGGCGCTCGTCGAGCATCTCATAATAGCTGGCCGGTGGCGGGCTCATGAACGGCGTGCCAAGCGCCTTGAGCCGGTCCCAGGCGCCCAACAGGTCGTCGCAAAGAAAGGCGATGTGCTGAATGCCCTCGCCATTGAAATCTCTTAGAAATTCCTGGATCTGGCCCTTACCGCCCGCGCCCTCCTCATTCATCGGAATGCGGATCAGCCCGTCCGGCGCGGTCATGGCCTTTGAGGTCAGGCCGGTATATTCGCCCTTGATGTCGAAATAGCGGATCTCGCGGAAATTGAACACGCGCTCATAGAACTTGGCCCAGTGCTCCATCCGCCCGCCATAGACATTGTGGGTCAGGTGATCGATGACCGAAAAGCCAACGCCCTCAGGCTTGCGCCCCACGCCGGGCAAGAATTTGAAGTCGATGTCATAGATGGACGCACCATCCTCATAACGGTCGATCAAATAGATCAGCGAGCCGCCAATGCCGCGAATGGCCGGCAGCCGAAGCTCCATAAAGCCGGTGGGCACCTCGACCGGCTCTGCGCCCTTTTCCAAAGCATGGGCATAGGCCTGATTGGCGTCCCGAACCCGAAAGCCCATGCCACAGGCCGCGGGCCCATGTTCGGCGGCGAAATACTGGGCCGGAGAGCGCTTTTCATAATTGGCGATCAGATTAATGCCGCCCTGGCGCCAGAGATCGACATCCTTCGAGCGATGGGTGGCCACATGGGTAAAGCCCATGCCCTGAAACACAGGCTCCAACAGCCCCCGCTGCGGCGCGGCGAATTCGATAAACTCAACCCCGGCCAAGCCCGCCGGATTGTCGAACAGATCAGCCATGGCCGCCTCCGCAGTTAGTTGCAAATGATACTAGTTGGATACGGCAATCGAGGCTGCGATGCAAGGGCGGGGGGGTGTTGTGGCGCGCATCAGGATTAGAATTAGGGCCATTATCACCGCACCCCAACGCGCCGATGAATGGCTGCCACCTACCTGTGCTGGCAAAATCGCAGAATGGCATCGCTGTCGGGAAAACTCTGACAGCCGCCCTGATCCGTCTGGGCCTTCTGCTGGGCGACCTGAGGAACGGTCTGGAAACCGACGCCGCTGGGCTTCAGGTGCGCCAAGGCGAAAGGACCGCGATGAACGTGAGCAAGAGTCCCAGAGGCATCGACACTGCGGAATACAGTAGCAACCCTCTGTTGGCACTCCAGTAAGAAACCGAAGTGCCGTCCATTGCGGCTAGGTTGGCCTCGCGCACCGGAGGGATTAACCAACCCACGACATTTGCGCAGAGAAAACTGAGGGGGATTGCAATCGAAGTGGTTCCAACGAAAAAGTAGATCGCTGATGCTCCCGTCACCCCGTTCGGCTCACGCAGGAGCCCCGGGCTAAAACGACAGACGAGCAAGGTCGCTCCGATCATGCTCGCAACGACAAACGCACAAATCATCGAGGACTCGAAAAGCTTAACCCACTTCGGCAAACGGGCTTGGACCACTGCGCTTTGTTGATAGTCAACAGTTGGCCTACGAAGCCTTCTGAATCTAGTGAGCGCTGCCAGCAACACACCAAGAAGGCCCAGCGCCCAGACGATTTCGCGACCAGACATTGCGGCCTCCCATCACACACTGAACCGTAGGGCATTCCAATTCTTGCGCTGCGCAACTCTCACACATGAGCCCGGTCATCTTCAAGGCGCACTATAGTCATCGTTGATCTGCGCCGCCGAGTCGCTCCAGCGCCAAGCTTCTGCCCGCCGTTTGACCGCCACCAGGGTCTCCGGCGGGGTGTCTGAGCATTAAGCGCTAGCCCGCTAGAGCACCGGAACCTGATCCGGAAGTTTCTCGAGCCCCGTAACGGGGGACTTCGATTAAGCCACTCCTAGGACGATCTGCTGCGCGTCATTTGAGGCGATATGTGATAGAATAAAACGAGAACTTATCGAATCGCATTCACCTCTTGAGGAGAGCTTATGGCACGCCCAGTTAGAGTAGAGCGCGTTCTTGATGAGCTGCGAAGGGGCCGCCGTTTTCGAGAGCGGCCTGCTCAAAAACATGTCGAGGCGTTTATTCGACACATTGCCGAAACGGGTGCCCCGCACCTGTGGCCATTGATCTCAACAACAACTCCTTCAAGCATAACTCCCCCGATTTTATTGCAGAAATTCCGGCTACCCGACAGATTTCGAAATGGACTGCAATCGAGAGCACCCTGTCCGATTTGTTGCCCATTTTCACCCAAATACGAGAGCGGATATTTGGCGTGGCATCCAGACGATGGACTGATCCGAGCGATTGGACATGAATGTGGACGTGAGTTCTTCGAAGGCGACTCATTTTCAGATTCAGTCAATCTGTATGAGGCGGAACAGGTCGAAAGAGCAGAACGCGATTTTTTGCTGGCCTCCTGCCATAAGCTATCCCGCCTGCTCGTTGAACGATGGGTCATTCGCATTGAACTCTGCGCCCGTCTCCGAACGCGAGACGAACTCGTGGCATCGTTGACGAAAAAGGCGGTACATCGATTAACCCGTAGTCTTGCCTCCAACGGCACTCTGACAATTGATGTCAACTCGGGAAGTAAAGATCATCAAGGTCGAGCTGTCATTGAAAAACGCGTCTTGGGGCAGGTGAGTGGCGGTAAGTCTCTCGTGGGAGGGGCGGACATCTTGTTAGCTCTTGAAAGGCCGTTTAGTGAGATCGTTGATGACCTCAGCATCGTGCGGGACGATCGAACAGGGCTACTCGAAAAACTTACGCCGAGAGAAGCGATTAATGCCGCGCAGGAAATCCGTCGTTTGTTCAAAGTTGTTGAGGAGGCTTCTGCTTTGAATGACGAGCTTCGGAATCTGCTGACCATTGAGAGCCTCGCCGTTCTGTCCCGCTGGGGCCAGCACAAAGAGTGCCCCCATCCATTCTGGATCGCCAACAGCGAGGGTGGGGTCCATCTCGGAAAGGGAATCAAGCCGATTCGGTTGACTGGGACGAAGTTTATCTGCCTCCCACTCAACTTCCGAACTGCTTGATTGCTGCTCCAAGAGCAAATTCAATGTATCCTGACCATTCGCAAGAATTGAATTGTTCAAAGGGGTTATGTATAGCGAAATACACACAGTCAAAATTTAAACGATGCCTCTTAGGCACCGCGGACTTCCTGAATAGTCACGTCGAATCCGGAATGCTCAAGGGCTACATTTTCGATCTACTTTTCAGTAATCACCTCGTGTTCTCGCGAAAAATGTTCCTAGAATATCCTATCGCGCACGACCGTGCCCACCTCAAGCACAGCGCTCTTAGCGACGAATTCTGGGACTTCGGGCCATCAATGGTTCCAGATTTTTTCAACGTGCTAAAAGCTGTTTGGATCAACATCCGAGGTCCCTGGATACTTCCTTCCCGCGACCGCCACAGATGCCGTCTGAATGGAGATGTCGGTGGAATCAACTGAATGCGCGATTTGGAACACCCAAGCGGTCCTTGAAAGCGGCAATCATGGTCGTGACGCCAAAATCAAATCCGAGCGGGCGGGGGGAAGTTATCGTATCCCGGCGTTAATGCGCGGCCCAGTGAGCCTACTCCATCCACTGGCGAAAGCCCGCTTGACGACTTGGATCATCGACCAGAGGCGAGCCGGAGAGGTGTCGCCGATTGTGACCCTCGATGCGGTCGAACAAGCCGCGTCGGCGAGACCTATGACGGTACGGGATCGGCTTGACCGGCTCTTCTTGGCTTTGAGCGAGCTGCGGATAGGACCTGCGACGCGTATCCATATCGGGGCAATATTGCCGGACGGCGAGGTTCGTTGGGCGGACTATCTGTCCGCGTGGACGGAGTGCGGTGGGCCTGATGAGATATCCCGCCTATTCGACTTGCTGGAAGATCAAAAATTGGTGGTGGAACAATCAGGCACATATCGCCTCACAGCCGCTGGGTTTGACCGTCTCGACGCCGTAACAAATTCCCCGGCTGACTCGTTGCAAGCCTTTGTCGCAATGTGGTTTGATCCACAGATGTTGGGCGCGTGGCGTGACGGCTTTAGCCCTGGCATTCGCGACGCCGGATATGAGCCTTTCCGAATCGATGAACTCGAACACAATGGCAAAATCGATGATGCGATTGTCGCGGAGATTAAGCGTTCACGGTTTCTCGTTGCTGATTTCACCTGCGGCGGAGTGTCTGAGGGAGACTCCTTTCAACCGCTTCCACGGGGGGGCGTCTACTACGAAGCGGGGCTTGCCCACGGACTTGGAATGAATGTGATTTTTTGCTGTCGCCGTGATCGATTGGACTTTCTTCATTTCGACACACGTCAGTTTTCCCATATCGTTTGGGACAATCCGGCTGACCTTCGGGTAAGCTTAAAAAATCGTATTGCAGCGACGATCAAAGCGCCTAGGCAAGCCGCGCGTTCTTGATAGAGACCAGCATCGCCAGCCTAAGAATGGCGTTAAGGTGGCCCTGATATCCCCTTCCCCTCGCCTTCTACCAATCCAACACTTGGGTGCGCCCCCCGGGGGTGTTCTATCGCTGCAAAGGCTGGAAAGGGTACTCGGACGCCCATACTCCGTGCAGCGTCTGAACGTTCAGGGATATCGCTCCTGTCGATAGCTGCCTCAGGCTGTGCCGCCAGCTGGGCGAGATGATCGCGCTCGGCTTCCGTCACTAACAATGGCGCACCTAATCATGAACTCATGATTTTCGTTTTCACGCATCGCCCTTCTCGCGGCGTGGTGTCCCGCTCTGCAATGAAGCGGATGACCTTGACGGCTAAACCATCCATGTCTTCTTCCCTTCGCCTGGGAAGAGTCTCAAGATAAAATACGCTTAAAAATCAAAACATTAATGGCGGAGAGGGTGGGATTCGAACCCACGGTACACTTGCATGTACGCCGCATTTCGAGTGCGGTGCTTTCGACCACTCAGCCACCTCTCCAGGTGCGCGTTGCCGCAGCGGCGCTTCGGGGGCGGGGCCGGGAAGCGCAGGGTGAGCGAAGGGCGGATACCTAGCCGCCCAGGCCTTATCTGGCAAGGGTGGTTTTGGGTGGGGCCTCAGGCAAGATCGCCCGCGGGCGTTGCTTGGCTGGCCCAGATGTGGGTCTGCTGCGCCAGATCAGCGGTCAGGCGGTTGAGGTCAGCCCTTAGCCTTTGGAACCCGGCGTTCGGCTCAACCTTCGCCTCGTCGAGATAGAGGGCCCGGTTGATTTCGATTTGCAGGGCGTGCACGCCTTGCGCCGGTCGGCCATAGGTCTCGGTGACATAGCCGCCCGCAAAGGGGTGGTTGCGCGCCACGCGATAGCCAAGGCGTGTTAGCGCCCCCTCCATCCAGCCGGTCAGCTTTGGATCACACGCCGCCCCATGCCGGTCGCCAAGCACCATGTCGGCGCCGCGCATGCCCGGCTTGGCGGCGGCAGAGGCCGAAGATCGCGGCATGGAGTGCCAATCGATCAACACAGCCAGGCCAAACCTGTTCTGGGCGTCGGTCAAACTGGCGCGAAGCCCCTGATGATAGGGTTGGTGGACGCAAGCGATCCGAGCCGCCACCTCCTCAGCGCTCAAGCTTCGGCCATAGATGGACAGGCCCTCCGCATAGCGCGGGAAAAGGCCTAGCCCGGCCTCGACCCGGGCGCTGCGCACCACAGCCGCGCCGGGCGGTGGCGTGACGAAATCGCGATCCAGTTCGCGCACGTCGCGGTTGAGGTCGATATAGGTGCGCGCAATGGTGGCCGCGATCAGGGTTGCGCCGCAGCTGGGGCTTTGCGCGACCAACTGGTCCACCAGACCGTCTTCCAGGCGGCGCAGGTCAATCAACCGCCTTTGATGGCCCATATCCTTCGGATAGGTGCGCCCCGCATGGGGAACGGCGAAGATCAGAGGCGAGACGCCTTGGGCCGCGCGGGTCAGGCGGAAGGGAGGACATGGGCCTTCAGGCGCGACAACCTGGCTTTCGTAGTTCATGGCCCAAGTAAAGGCGTCGCGCTTGGCGCGGTCAATGGCGAGGTTCGCAACGATTTTTTTAGACGCGGTTTACCCATCCGGGCTAGGGTTGATTTTGACGGTGCCCCCCGCACACACCTTTCTCGTTTGGGATAGACCCCGCGCATGAGCCGCATTCTCCTCGCCGAAGACGACGATTCCCTCCGCGGATTTTTGACCCGCGCCCTGCAACGGGCGGGCTATGAGGTGCGCTCTTGCGCCGATGGCGACGAGGCCATGGCGGCTCTGGATGAAGGCCCCTATGATCTTCTGTTGACCGACATTGTCATGCCCGGCGCCGATGGCATTGAAGTGGCGCGCGAGGCGGCCGCCCGCACGCCAGGTCTGCCCATCATGTTCATTACAGGTTTCGCCGCCGTGGCGCTGTCCGGCGCCAATCGCGCGCCGGAAGGGGCCAAGGTCTTATCGAAACCCGTCCACCTGCGCGAGATCGTCGCCGAGGTGGAGAAGATGGTCGCCGCCTAGAGCAAAATCCGATTTCATTGGATCGGATTTTGCTCATAAATCTTTATAAATAGAGCATTTTCTGCGACGAACCGGCCACCACTTCGTCGGAAAATACGCTAGCTGCCCGCCGCCGCCCGGACGGCGGTGGAGATATCGTGGATGACGGCGCGGACCATGGCCTCGTCATCGCCCTCGGCCATGACCCGGATTAACGGCTCGGTGCCCGAAGGCCGCACCAGCAGGCGGCCAGAGCCATTCAGCCTTGCCTCGCCATCACGAATGGCGGCCTGGACCTGATCGGAGTGCAGGGGATCGCCGCCCGCATAGCGGACATTTTCCAGCCGCTGGGGCACAGGCGTAAAGGCGCGCGACAATTCGCTCATCCGCTTGCCCGACTTGACCAAGACCGCCAGCACTTGCAAGGCGGCAATCAGGCCATCGCCGGTGGTGGAAAAGTCGGCCAAGACCACATGGCCAGACGGCTCACCGCCGAGATTAAAGCCCCCCTGGCGCATGCGCTCGACCACATAGCGGTCGCCGACCTGGGTGCGCTCCAGGCTTAGGCCCAAACCTTCGAGAAACCGCTGAAAGCCAAGGTTTGACATGACCGTGGCCACCACGCCGCCGCCCTTTAAGCGGTCTGCCTCGACCAAGGCGCGGGCGATGATGGCCATGATCTGATCGCCATCAACAGGCTGGCCGGTTTCGTCGCAAATGGTCAAACGATCCGCATCGCCGTCGAGGGCAATGCCAATATCGGCGCGATACTGCTTCACGGCCCGCACCATGGCCTCCGGATGGGTCGAGCCGCAGTCCTCATTGATATTGAAGCCATTAGGCGACACGCCGACCGGGATGACTTCAGCCCCCAATTCGTAAAGGGCGAGCGGGGCAACCTTATAGGCGGCGCCATGGGCGCAATCGATCACCACCCTTAGGCCGTTCAAAGTTAGATTGCGCGGAAAGGCGGCCTTGGCGATCTCGACATAGCGGGCCTGGGCATCGTCGATGCGGGTGACACGACCAAGATCGGCGGGCGCGGCCAAGCCGTCTTGCAGGCCATCATCCATCAAGGCCTCGATCTCGCTCTCGCGGGCGTCGGACAGCTTATAGCCGTCCGGGCCAAACAGCTTAATGCCATTATCGGCCGAGGAATTGTGCGAGGCCGACACCATGACCCCGAGATCGGCGCGCATGGAGCGGGTCATCATCGCAACCGCAGGCGTGGGCAGCGGGCCGAACAGGCGGACATCCATGCCAACACTGGTAAAGCCCGCCACCAGAGCCGGTTCGATCATATAGCCCGACAGGCGCGTGTCCTTGCCGATCACCACCAAATGGCGCCGGTCCGGATCACGACGAAACAGCTTTCCCGCCGCCAGCCCGACCCGCAGCGCCACCTCGGCGGTCATCGGATGGGCGTTGGCCCGGCCGCGAATACCGTCCGTGCCAAAATAACGCCGCGCGCTCTTCGCCTTGGTCATGCGTCTCGTCGTCCTCAAAAGCCCCCCGCGCGAAGGTCTAAGCCGCGCAGGCCGATTGACTTTCCGCTCTATATCAGGAAAGCGCAAAAAAGCTTAAGCCTCTTGCCGACGGGTCCACGCGCGTGCGGTGCGAGAAGGGGCTTGTCTGAAATCGCTTCGCCGCTTATACGCTGCGGCTTCGCTTTGGAACGGACGCGTAGCTCAGCGGGAGAGCACTACGTTGACATCGTAGGGGTCACTGGTTCAATCCCAGTCGCGTCCACCAAAGATTATCCTGAAAAATCCTGAAAGGTCATCTCCTAGACGCAAAGGGCGCTGCCCCGGCGCGGAGGCTTTGACATTTTTCCAACTTGGGCCTTCATCTCGCATACGAAAGCGATGATGAACCCGGTGAGCTCGTGAAACCTCAGAGCTATGATTTCGAACGCTTAAGCGGCCTCGCGCCAAACCTGCCGCCGTCGGCTGGGCTCATCGTTTTTGACAATGTGTGCGTTCTTTGTTCTGGATTTGTCCAATGGGTGCTGGCCCGCGACCATAAAGGTCTTTTCTGGTTCACCGCCGCCCAGGGCCAGGTGGGTCAAGCGATTTATGCCGACCTCCACATGGACCTCGTAAATTTTGAAACCAACCTGGTTGTGATTGATGGGATGGTTTACGGAAAACTTGGTGCCTTCGTGCAAGTAGCAAGCCGCCTCGGGGGAATATGGCGAGCCAGTCTGATATTTTCCGTCCTACCTTGGCGCGTACAGAACTGGCTTTACGATCTCGTTGCCGCGAATAGATACCGCCTTTTTGGCAAGCGCGAGTCGTGCTGGCTACCGCGCCCTGGTTATTTGGATCGCGTGATTTGAAACGGGTTCTTGTGCTCGGCGGTTATGGAAGCTTCGGCGCCCGCATTAGCCAGCTTTTGGCGAAGGCGGGGCAGTTTGAGATCTGGGTTGGAGGCCGCAGTCTGGAAAAGGCAGAAGCCTTTTGCCGTTCCCAATCCGACCTCAGCCTAATGCCCCTTCGCATTGATCGCGACAGAGGATTTGCTGCGGACCTCCTCCGCCTTCGACCGTGGCTGGTCATCGACGCGGCTGGGCCCTTTCAGGAAGCGACCTATGACGTTGCGCAGGCCTGCATCTTGTCGGGTAGCCACTATTTCGACATTGCCGACGGCAGGGCCTTTGTTGAAAATTTCCGCGACCTCGACGCTCAAGCCCGAACTGCCGGCTTGACCCTAATTTCTGGGGCCAGCAGCGTACCTGCTTTGTCAAGCGCGGTGGTGACCCAACTCGCCCGGGGGCTGGATTCCGTTGGGTGTGTCGAGACATCGATCTCTGCAAGCCACCGTGCCACGGTCGGCCTTTCCGTGATGCGAGCCATTCTTTCCTACGTCGGAAAGCCTGTGACCCTTAAGCAAGCGGGGCGGTGGGTCGTCGCCAGAGGCTGGCGAAACATACGTCTCCAAACCTACGGCACTGCGCGGTCGCGCCCGCTCGCGATGCGTTGGGTCGCACTTTGTGACGTTCCCGACCTCGCGTTGCTGTCGGACACCTTGCCTGGCCGACCGCTAGTGATTTTCCGCGCCGGGGCTGAGCTTGCCCTCGAAAATGCGGCGCTTTGGCTGATGAGTTGGTGGGTTCAGTGGGGACTTGTCTCCGACCTGCGGCCCTTTGCGGGCGTGCTGCTTCGACTGCGCTCACTGACCTCCAAGCTCGGGGGCGACCGATCGGCCATGGCGGTCCGACTGGTCGGATTGCGTGGTGACCAGGTTATTGAACGCTGTTGGACCTTAATTGCTGACAAGGGTCAGGGCCCCTTCACCCCGTGCCTCGCGACACCTCTGCTCGCGCAAAGATTGGCGGCGGGCACACTTGAGATTGGCGCTTACGCCGCTCTCGGAATTCTGTCTGTCGACGCCTTTGAAGCCCAGTTCAGGGCCTTGGGCTTCGAAACCGAAATAATCGAGCCCGCCGGGCGTGCGCCGCTCTATCGGCGTGTTATGGGCGACGCCTTCGACCGCCTCCCGAATACTGTTCGCCAAATCCATACCTTTGCTGGAGCCGGATTGGCGGAGGGGCGCGCGTCAGTGACACGGGGGACAAACCCAATCGCCCGGATGGTAGCGCGGGTTTTCGGTTTTCCAGCCGCTGGAGACAATATCCCTCTATCTGTTCGTTTTTTTGAACGCGACGGGCGCGAGACTTGGGAGCGCCGCTTCGGCGATAGGACTTTCGCCAGCGAGCTCTCTTTCGATGGGGAGGTGTTGATTGAACGGTTCGGTGTATTGCGGTTCGGATTTGAATTGCGCGAAACCTCCAACGGCTTTGGCATGCACCTACGTCGTTGGTGGTGCGGGCCCGTGCCGATGCCACTCCCATTCGGGCCAAAAGGCGTTGCAGAGGAGTCTGAAGTGGATCAGCGATTTCATTTCGATGTTCCGATCTCGCTCCCTGGAGTTGGTTTGATTGTCCACTACCGGGGCTGGTTGTCTCCAATCACAGACGTGCCAACCTAAGCCAGGACTCACACCGAAATTTCCAGTTCAGGCTGAGGGCGCGGGAGTCGGACCGCGGAGTGTGCCAAGTCTGCCCCTCCCCCCCCTTCGCCCTCACGCGCGTTCGTCTTTTGGTGAGTCCATGACGACGTAGGACGTAATCGAGCTTACGAACGGAATGACCCCTAGGATCTCGGTGTGAAAGTGTTTGAACGCCACGAGGTCGGCGGCCTCGACCCGCAGGATGTATTCCACCGTGCCCGTGACATTATGGCATTCGCGCACTTCCTTGGCCCGCGTCACCGCCGCCTCGAAGGCTTCCTGGGCGGCCTTGGTATGGTGGGAGAGGCCAACGCCGAGATAGGCCACGAAGCCTCCGTCAAGCAGGGTGCGGTCGAGGACGGCGCGATAGCCACGAATGATGCCGCGGCGCTCTAGGTCCTGAACCCGCCGCAGGCAGGCGGATGGCGACAGCCCGACCCGTTCGGCCAGCTCAATATTGCTCAGGCGGCCATCGCGAGACAGCTCGCGCAATATTGCAGCGCCTATCGCGTCCATTTCCGACATATATTGCTCCGAAGGGGGGTTTTTACCGAAAATATGCAATCACACGCCGCGTAACTTGCACCATAATTGTGCCCATGATCAATGCACCCATCCTCGCCCTCGTCGCCTTTGCCCTGGTGTCATCCCTCACGCCGGGTCCGAACAATTTGATGTTGATGGCCTCTGGGGCCAATTTCGGCGTTCTGCGAACCGTACCCCATATGCTGGGCGTCGGGCTGGGTTTCGCCCTGATGATCTTCCTCGTGGGGATTGGATTGGTCGGCGTGTTCGAGCTCTGGCCACCGGCGCTCACCGTCTTAAAAGTCGTGAGCGTCGGCTACATGCTTTGGCTCGCCTGGAAGATCGCCCACAGCGCCCCGCCAAGTCTGGTGCAAGACCCTGGCAAGGCCCGACCCATGACCTTTTTCCAGGCGGCGATGTTTCAGTGGGTCAATCCAAAAGCCTGGACCATGGCCCTCACGGCGATCACCGTTTACGCCCCAAAGCACGACATTCCTGCGGTGCTCACCGTCGCCCTGGTGTTCGGCGCGGTCAATCTGCCTTCGGTGAGCAGTTGGGCGGCCATGGGGACCTTGATGCGGCAGGCTTTGACCACGCCTTGGCGGCTGCGCGCCTTCAATTGGAGCATGGCGGCCCTGCTGATCGGCTCACTGGCACTGACGCTCTAAAGCCGCTCAGGTTCAAACTGACCCCGACAGAGTCTAGGGCGCGGGCGGGGGACCGCGCCAAATGATTTTGGCCGGAACCCCAAAGACCGTGGCGCCGTCAGGCACATCGGAGACTACAACGGTATTTAGGCCAACCGTGGCGTTATCGCCGATGCGGATCTTGCCAATGATCTTCGCGCCGGGGCGCACAGTCACATTGTCACCAATGGTCGGTCGATCCTTTGGATTGGAATAGCCAATGGAGACCTGTTGATTGACCCAAAAATTTGCCCCGATGGTTTCGGCAGAAATCAGGCTGGCCACACCATGTTGGACAAATAATCCTGGCCCAATACTCAGCGCATCAATTTCAAGCGTTGCGATCGGCGGGCAAAGCCAGGAAATGAATCTCGCCCTCCACCCCAATCTGAGATAGAATACGTTTCTATATTCGCGGACATAGGTCATCAAATAGAGAAAATAGTAAATGGATCGCGGAAATCCGGACAATGTGAATTGATGGTTTATTTGATGCCATCTACAGATATCAGCCTTTATCACCCCCTCCTTTGACGCCAGCGCAAAAATGGCGGCGGACGGAAGCAGTCGAATCGCACTGATTGCGAGAAATATCTGCTTAAACAGGCTTTTCATTTTCCCTCGCAGCAGGGTGTTCGGGAAGATTTTTCATTTCGATTCGGATTGAATATCATTTTTCAACCGACGCCAAACCGCGCGCGCCCGTGAACAGCATCAAAAACGGCGCAGATGCGCTCTGGATAGGTGCGTGCATCATAGGATTGGACGTAGCGCGCCTGGGCAGCTTGGCCAAGTCTGTGGCGCAGGTCCTGATCATCGAGCACCCGTCGCAAGGCGTGCGCCAAGCCATTGACATCGCCGGGCTGAATGAGAAGTCCCGTCGACCCATCCTCAATCACTTCGGCGAGCGCCCCCACGGGGGTGCAGACAATGGCCAAACCAAAGGACATGGCCTCCAGAACTGACATGGCCATGCCTTCGCCATAGGAGGGCAGGATCAGCACATCCGACGCCGCCAATAGCGCTTGCGCCCCCTCCTGGTTGACCCATCCTGGAAAACTGACCCGATCCTCCAGTCCGAGCTCAATGGCTGTCCCCCGGAATCCCTCGAGTTCGCCGCCGCCGCCGGCGATGGTCGCCCGCCAGTCCGGCGCACCTTCGGCTTCTGTTAGAAGCGGATGGCTAAGGGCGTCCAACAGATCATGAACCCCCTTTCGGCGGCTGGGGTCGCCGAGAAAGACGAGGCGTACAGCCTCGGAAGCTTGGCGTGGCTGTTTGGCAAGCCGTGGCGCAGGAACCGCATTGGCCACGATCATGACCCGGTCCGGGCTCACCCCCAGGATTTCAGTCGCCGTGCGACGGTCCGCCTCGCCGAGCACCACAACGGCCTCGGCTGCCTGAAAGGTCCAGCGCAGCAAGGACACGACCGGCTTTGGCAGCTTGGACAAAAACCTGCGATAATCAAAGTCGTGCTGATGCAAGACAACCTGAAGCCCAAAGAGCCTCGCCACACCCACAAGGATCCCCTTGCGTAGGCTGGAGCCGCGACCAGCGATGTGGATATGCACCAAGGGACGCACGGTGAGACCGGCGACGATCAACCGCAAAATGGCCTTCGCAAAAAACACCGGCGCCGTCGCCTTTCGCGCTGGCCCACGAGTGTCAACCACCTCTGGCTTTGGCCAATTGGCCGCTGCAGGCCAAGCCTCGCACATATAGCCGATCATCCGGCCAATCCCACCGCCATGCTCTAATCCGCCCGCGGTGAATACCAAGACCTGCTTTTGCCGAAGGCTAGACGGTTTTCGCATGCTGACCTCTTTCTCAAACCCGACGGTATCAATCGAGGACATAGGTGCGCAGCCCCAAACCTTGCAAAACCGCGCCCGCTAAGAAGGCGGGGATAACCTTGCGATATCGTGGCCAAAGGCGCTTTGGCTCCGTCGCCAAGCGAAAAACCCATTCCAGCCCGGCCGACTGCATCAGTTTTGGCGCCTGGGGTTTGGCCCCCGAGTGGAAATCGAAGGCCGCCCCGACCCCGATCAAAACCGGCGCCTTCAAGAGCCCACGAAAGCGCTGCATCCAATATTCCTGTTTTGGCGCTCCAAGCCCCACCCAAACAATGTCCGGCGCAGCCGCATCAATCTGGGCGGCGACGTCCATCTCCTCGTCGGCGCTCAGCGGCCGGAACGGCGGACAATAGGTTCCTGCCACCTGAAGTCCGGGATAGCGGGCTTTTAGCCGTTCGGCCAAGGTTTCTGCCACGCCATCTGCGCCACCATAGAAAAAGTGCCGCCGCCCTTGGGCAAGGCCCGCTTCGCAGGCGGCGAGCAAGAGGTCAGGACCATAGACCCGTTGGGTTTTAGGACGCCCAGCCAAACGACAAAACCACACCAAGGGCATACCGTCGGTGACGGTCATGGATGCGGAATTGAGAATGTGTCGCAGACCGGCATCCCACTGACATTGCATGATCAGGTGGACGTCAGGCACGCAGACATAGGCCTTGGCCTTGGAACTCACCCAGCCCTCGATGCGCGCCAGCGCGTTGGGAATATCGCCGTGGGTGACGCCGACCCCCAATATATTCGTTCTGTGCGCGCGGGGCGGTGGGGGAGCGAAGGAAGGTTCGGACATGGAGTGCGTCTCGCCTTTGGACAGTTGAGGACCTTGGTGGCGAGGTTTCCGCAAAGGTCATGCCAGCCCTGGGCCAGCCCTGGGCCAGCGAAGGGCCAACAACGGGACTGCAGACAGGTTTTCGTCGCGGCGGCGACGCCAACACCTGCGGCACGCTTGTTGCTGCCGGGGGGACAATCGACGTGGTCCCATGTCCCAGGGTGAGACAGATGCACATGACCTTTCTCGGATTTCGCGCCAGCGCCATCCCGCTGCACCGCAACCCGATCCAACAGGTCGGGCCATCGCCGATCCAAGGCTTCGAACGGCTGATGAAGGACGCGGTGGATTTCCTCGGCGCGCTCAGCCTGATCTTTGTCTGTTTGCCGATCTTTCTTGTTGTGCCGATCCTAATCTATTTGGATAGCGGTGGCCCGGTGATCTTTACCCAATATCGGTTTGGCGAAGGCGGGCGGCTCTTTCGCATCTATAAGTTTCGCACCCTGCACGCGCATCAGCAGGATTTGAGCGGCATCCGCCAGGTTTGCCGACAAGACCCGCGCGTGACCCGCATCGGTCGGTTCTTGCGTGCCTCGAGCATTGACGAACTGCCGCAGCTGTTTAATGTTTTGCGCGGAGACTTGTCCCTTGTCGGACCCCGGCCCCACCCCTTGAGCATGCGAACTGAGGGCCGGTTGAGCCTCGATATCACCCCCAAATATATGCAGAGATATCGGGTCAAGCCGGGCATGACCGGATTGGCACAAATCCGCGGGCACCGTGGACCCATGTCGTCTTCGGACCAGCTGGTGGCGCGGGTGGAGTCAGACCTTGAATATATTGAGACCTGGTCATTGGCCCAAGATTTGAAAATTCTCCTCCTGACCCCCGTTCGCCTCGTCACCCAGTCTGTGCCCAGATGATCCTCCAAAGTCTTGCCGTCGCGGCCGCCCTCGTCGCAGCCAGTCCCGCCCACATCTATTATGTCGACGGGGCAACCGGGGACGACCGGGGTCCTGGCACGTCGTCGGCGCCCTTTCGCACCTTCGACCGGGCCGTCGCCGACCTGCTTCCCGGCGATGAGGTGAGGATACGCGGTGGCGTCTATCACACGCCGCTCAACCTAACCCGGTCAGGCACCCCCAATGCCCCCATCCGGGTGGTCGGCGAGCATCGACCGCACATCGAAGCCTCCGGAGACGCCATCTCGATCACCGGGAGCTATGTCAGCCTTCGCGGCTTCGACGCCCACTCGACCGACTGGGGCAGCGCCGTCGCGGTTGGCAAGCACAATCACCACGTGACCATTACCGACAATATCCTGCACGATTCGGGATGCGGTGGGGTCAGCGCCCAATATATGGACTATTTGGTCGTCCGCCATAACACCGTTTTTGGCAATGCCCGGCGCTCACCCTGGCAGTGTTCAGGCATATCGCTTTATCATCCGGAAGCCTTTGATCACGCGCCAGGGGCGCATAATGTCATCGAGGCCAATATTTCCTATGACAACCAAAACGAGCTGGTGGACGAAGGGATATCCCAATCCCATGGCCACACCACCGACGGCAATGGCATAACCCTTGATGACGGCGATCATAGCCAAGCCGAAAGCGCGGTTCCGCCTTATGAAGAGCTCAGTCTGATTGTTGGAAATCTGGTGTTCGATAATGGCGGACGGGGAATTCATGTCTTTCACACCGCCAATGTGGTCGTGGCGCACAATGTGGCCTTTGAAGACTTAAAGGACCCGAAGCTGCAAGGACCCGCTTCTGAGCTTTCCGCCGCGATTGCCCGGCGGGTGACATTCATCAACAATATTGTTGTGGCCCGCCCAGGCGCCCTGCCGATGATGGATGGCTGGGACAAGGCGCCCACCCGATGGACCCACAACCTCTATCAGGCGACCCTTGGTCCTCGGGCGGAGGAGTCCCCCACCACGTTTGACCCGACGAATTTTAACGGTGCCCCGTCTTTTGTCCGCCCAAGCCTGACGCCAGGGGGTGATTTTCACCTGCGATCGGATAGCACGGCGCGCCACGCAGGCATTGGCTTTCACCTTGGTCCGAACGGAACCGTGATCCTTGAGCCAAACCACGTTGTGCCGCTGGGCTTGACAGCGGATGAAGTCCCCGGCGCACTCCTGGACGCACACAAGGACCGCTGATCCCGATGGCGCATCAAAGCCTGCCCAAAATATGCTTCATCTCAAGTCCTGGCCATCGCGACTATGTGTTGGCCTTTGGCCGCCTGCTGGCCGAACGCGCCGACCTTCTGCTGATTATTGAAGATACGGTCAGTGAAGCCGACCTTGCGCCGATTGGCGCCAAATCGGTCGCACGGCTGACCTGGCCGCGTCACCGCGACATTTCCGGCAACCTGCGTCACCTGTCACAGATCAAGGCGGCGATTGACGCCTTTAATCCCGATGTGGTGCACGTGGTGGCCGAAGGTCAGGTCTGGTTCGCGACCCTGAAGGCATGGCTGGGCCGGCGTCCCTTGGTCGTCACCTTGCACGACGTGCACACCCATCCTGGCGACCGCGACAGCCAAATCATCCCAAGGCCTCTGATCAACGCCTTTGTGCGCAGCGCGGACACCATCATCGTCCATGGGGAAGGCCTGAAGCGCGACGCCGAACTTAGCCTTGGCCTCGCGCCCCAGCGTGTTTTCGCCAGCATCCATCCCGTGTCGTGGCGCTATCGCCAGATTGCCGACGCTGAAGGCCTCACGCGGGTTGCCGATGGGCGTTTGCGGCTGCTGTTTTTCGGCCGGATCTTTCACTACAAGGGTTTGGGCTATTTGACCCAGGCGGACGTCCTCTTGGGAGACGAGATCCCCCAGCGGCGCATGGTCGTGGCGGGACGGGGCGACATGAGCCCGGCTGAAGCCGCCGCCGCCGCCCATCCAGACAGGTTTGACCTTCGCCCACGGCGCATCGACGATGTCGAAACGGCACAAGTGTTTTTGGACGCTGACGTGCTCGTGCTCCCCTATATTGAGGCCTCCCAGAGCGGTGTGCTGAACATTGCCCCAAGCTTTGGCTTGCCGGTAGTCGCCAGCGATATTGGCGAGATCGGTGACGTGGTGCGCAAGACCGGTATGGGTCTCTTGGTGCCGCCTGGCAATGCGCAAGCCCTGGCAAGCGCCTTGGCGCAGCTGCTCTCAGACCCGCAACAGCGCGCCCAGCTCGGCGCCCTTTCGGCCGCTGCCGCGGTCGACGCCCTGTCGCCAGATCGCATCTGGGCCTGCACCGAGGCCGCCTATCAGGCGGCGATCGCGCGCGCCGCAGGTCGCCAAAGCCTCCATTAGACTTTTTCAGACCGACGCACTCCGAGTTTGACCCCTCGTCGTTTGTCTCGGCAACGTGGCTCCACGCGGCCGAGAGCGGCTGTCCGCTTTTTTTCAGCGCCAGATATGAAAACCCCCGCAGGCCTGGACCTGCGGGGGCTTCATGCAAACGGGGTAGAGGGCGGAGGTATTAGGCAGCGTTACGGTACAGTTGACGCTCGACCCAGCTATAGGTGCGCTCCAAACCTTGGCGCAACGGACGCTCAGGGGCCCAACCGATGGAGGAGCGGATCAAGCGGTTGTCGGAATTGCGCCCGCGCACGCCCAGGGGACCTGGAATATGGCGTTTGCGGATCCGCTTGCCGGCAATATCAGCCACCATCTCGGCCAACTTGTTGATCGTCACCATTTCCTCTGAGCCGATATTGACCGGGTGGCAAAAGTCCGAGCGCATCAAACGCAAGGTGCCTTCAATACATTCGTCGACGAAGAGGAAGGAGCGGGTTTGCTCGCCATCGCCCCAGATCTCGATCTCGCCGCCATTCGGAACCGCCGCAACCTTGCGGCACATAGCGGCGGGGGCCTTTTCCTTGCCACCATTCCAGGTGCCTTCGGGTCCAAAAATATTGTGATAGCGGGCAATGCGGCAGACCATGCCATGATTGCGAGCATAGGCCATATAGAGCCGCTCGGAGAACAGCTTTTCCCAACCATATTCGCTGTCCGGTGCCGCGGGATAGGCCGCATCTTCCGAGCAATTGGGATGGTCTGCGTCTCCTTGGGTATAGGCGGGATAGATGCACGCCGATGACGAATAGAAGACACGACGGGCAGCGCGACGGCGCGCAGCTTCGAGCACATTGAGATTGATGGTGGCCGAGTTGTGCATGATGTCGGCATCATTGGCGCCGGTGAAGATATATCCCGCGCCGCCCATATCGGCCGCCAGTTGATAGACCTCGTCAAAGCGCCGATCGAACATTTCGCGCACGAACATTGGGTCGCGCAGATCGCCAATGACAAAGTCATCGGCCTCGGTCTCGGCATATTCATTGAACTTCAAATCGACGCCGCGCACCCAAAAGCCCTCGGCCTTCAGTCGTTTCACCAAGTGGCCGCCGATAAAGCCGCCCGCTCCGCACACAATCGCCGTACGCATGAACTCTGCTCCGAGAAGAGGCGGTCCCAGTTTGAGACCGCGGTTTCGTTTCGGAGGCTAAAACTCAATTTCTATGCCAGGAGAGGTTTTCGTCCGGCAGGGGCGATCCGCAGGCGGGACAGCTCGGGTCCGGCAGAATGCGCACCGTGCGCGCTTGGGCGGAAAGGCCGTCATAGATCAGCAGCCGCGCTGCGAAACGCGGCTCGGTCCCGCACAGGTGTTTAATGGCCTCAAGCGCCATCATCGCGCCAATGACGCCGGATAGCGCGCCAACGACACCCACCGCCGAACAGGTTTCGGCGTCCGGGGGAATGTCAGGCACGAGGCAGCGATAGCAGGGACGACCGCTTGGCTCAAAAAGCGCCACCTGTCCGGTCCAGCGGCCGAGCGCGCCAGAAATCAAAGGCTTTTTTGCCGCAAGGCAAGCCGCATTGACGGCAAAGCGAGTGGCGAAATTGTCCGTGCCGTCGAGCACGAGATCATAGTCCTTCAATCCCTCACGCCAGGTCTTTGCCTCAAACCGCGTTGGATAGGAAACAAGCTCCACATGGGGGTTCTGGGCCGCCAAACGCTCAGACGCCACCTCGACCTTATCCTTGCCGATATCAGCGGTTCGATAGAGGATTTGCCTTTGCAGATTGGACAGACCGACCTGGTCGGGGTCAATCAGTCCGAGCCGACCAACCCCTGCCGCTGCAAGATAAAGCGCTGCAGGCGCTCCAAGGCCGCCGAGGCCAACAATGAGCACACGGGCCGCCCTTAATCTCTGTTGCCCCGGCCCGCCGATTTCGCGCAACACCAAGTGGCGGGCATAGCGTTCAACCTCCAGGGGAGAGAAACTCAAGCCCGCGCTCCAAACAAAGCCGATCCCACCCGCACCGAGGTGGCGCCAAATCGGATCGCGGTTTCAAAATCTCCGCTCATGCCCATGGAAAGCGCCGTCAGTCCGTTGCGTTCGGCAAGTTTTGCGGTCAGGGCGAAATGCGGCCCCGGAAGATCAGCGGCGGGGGGTATGCACATCAACCCTTGCGGGTGCAGGTCATAATCCCGCCGCAGCCGGGCAAGGAAGGCATCGACCTCTCGCGGCGCAATGCCAGCCTTTTGCGGCTCCTCCCCCGTATTCACCTGAACATAGAGGCGCGGCAGAGGCGCCCCCTTTGCAACTTCGCGCGCAATGGTCTCGGCCAAACGGTCGCGGTCTAAGGTTTCGATCACGTCAAAAAATTCCAACGCCTCGCGAGCCTTATTGGTTTGCAAGGGGCCAATCAGCCGCAGCTCGAGTCCCGGCCAGGTCAGACGCTGATCGCCCCATCGACCCTTGGCCTCCTGGACCCGATTTTCGCCAAACACCCGTTGTCCAGCTTGCAGCACCGGTTCCACGGCCGCCCAATCTTGCAGTTTGGACACCGCCACCAATTGCGGCAGGCTTTCCCGGTTTGCGGCCTTGGCGGCAGCGGCGATACGGTTGAGAATGGCCCGCCAAGCCAGTGTCGGTTCGAGTGCAGCGGCGACGTCTGAGGTCATGAACGGTGACGATAATTGAGCGACTGGCGCGGGAAGCCACCTTCTTGCGCCGACACGCAAAAAAGGGAAAGGGGGTGAAGCGGCTTCCGGCACTTTGGCTGTTCACCGATCCGCACCGAATACCTGATCCAGGCCCGATCCTGGCAGGTTTGCCTCGTGGGGCTGGGGTCGTTTATCGCGCCTTTGGCAGGCCAGATGCCGTCAGTGAAGGCAGGCGCCTGGCCAAGCTGGCACGTCAGCGCGGCCTGACCCTGCTCGTCGGTCGCGATGTGCACCTTGCTCGCGCCATTGGCGCAGACGGTGTGCATTTTCCCGAGAAGGTCCAGCTTGGTCTGCAAAGGCGTCCGTGGCGAGGGGCCATTTTCACAATGGCCGCCCACGGGGCAATGGGCATTTCCCGATGCGCCAGCGTGAAACCGGACCTGGTTTTTCTCTCGGCCGCCTTCGCCTCCAACAGCCCATCTGCCAAGCAGGCCTGGGGCGCAACCCGGTTTTCCGCCTTGAGCAGACAGAGCCAAACACCTGTGGTGGCGCTTGGCGGTGTCACTGTCACAACCGCAAAGCGGCTTCGCCAGTCCGGTGCCTACGGCCTCGCCGCCGTGGAGGAATTGGCCAAAGGGGCCATCGAAAAACCGGCGAACCGCCGCCCTTAAGCCAGGTGGTCGCGCATGAAGGCCCCGGCCTTGGTGATGGCAGCCCGGGCGTCAGAGAGCAGCGGATGGAAGAAGTGCCAAACATGGATCATTTCCGGCCAGATTTCCAATCTGACCGCCACCTCAGCCGCACCCGCGACGCTCGCCAGGCGAAGACTGTCATCGAGCAAGGTCTCGCTGGACCCGACCTGGATGAGCATCGGCGCCAGACCGGTTAGGTCGCCATAGATGGGCGCCGCGAGCGCAGTCTTGGCGTCTGCACCCTCGAGATAGAGCGCGCCCCAAGCCTTGAGAGCTTCGGCCTGGATCATCGGATCGACCTGCGCTTTTGAAACCATGGTGGCGCCGAGACCCTCCAGATCAACCCAAGGTGAGATGCAGACGGCGCACGCCGGTTGCGGCAAGCCCGCCTCCTTTGCCGCGATAAGGGTGGCGACCGTCAGTCCACCGCCCGCACTATCGCCCGCAATGGCGATGTGGTCGGGCTTGAAACCGGCCTGAAGCAGGTAGCGATAGGCGGCCAATGCGTCATCGACAGCAGCCGGAAAGGGATGCTCCGGCGCCAGGCGATAATCCACCGCAAAGCTGCGCACTCCCGCCGCCCGGCCCAGTTCGGAGGCCAGATGGCGATGACTGAGGATCGATCCAATGACATAGCCGCCGCCATGCAAATAGAGCAGCACCTTGTCAGAGGCGGCCTTGGGCGTCGCCGTCCATTCCCCCGGTCGCCCCGCGCCCAAATCCTGCGTGACCACGACATCTGTGGCCGTTGGAAACTGCTCGCCCAAACCATCATAGATGACCCGCAGTTCCTGCAAGCTTGGATTGGCGGGTGAGGCGGCCAACAAAGTGCGCAGCATGGCGATTTCTGGATTGGCCAAGGTCATCTCCCTAAGACTTATGGTTCAGCTATTTGCCAACCAATCGGCGGGCTCTGTCAATCGCAAGCCGCGCGCGTCTCACCGCATCTTAAGGGCTTGGCCTAGCATCTAGTGCCCAAGGCTTGCGCCTTCATCGATCTGGTGGGTTGGCGCCGAGGTCGCCGCAACGGCGAACCAAGCAATATAGAGATAGCAGGCCAGCGGAACTAGGAATGCTATGGAGCGCGCCCCGACCGGGAAGCTGTGGTTCAACGCATCGACCGCCGCCCCATAGGCCACTGACACAAATCCACCGCCAGAAATCGCCATACACATCAAACCCGAGGTCGCCGAGGCGGGGGCAGACGACCGCTCCAAAGTAATAGTGAAAATGGTTGGGAACATGATGGAGTTAAAGAGGCCGATGGAAATGGCCGCAAAGCCGGGAATGAAACCCGTGGTCACAGCGGCATAATAGACTCCCGGAAAGGTGGGAATCGGCAAGACGCCCGCCAAAGGGGTTGGCGCCATGTGGTAGGTTGCGATCACCACCAGGCAAAGCAAAGCCGCCGAACCGGCGCAGAGGGCGAGGAGACCCGTGGCGCGAAAGCGGGTGGTCAACCAACTCCCCACAAACCGCCCGACCATGGCAAACAGCATAAAGGCTGGCCCCACCATGCCCGCCGCCTGGGAAGGAACATTGAGAATTTCCTTTTGTTCCAGGAAGAAGATCATGCCCGACAGCACACAGACCTCGGCCCCGACATAGAAGAAGATGCCGAGCGCCCCGAGCTTGGCCCACTTGGACGACAGCGACGATAGGACCGGAACATGGGCCTGGGAGATTTGCGGAGCAGAGGCGGCAATAGCGCCTCGGACCAGGAAGACCACGCCCATAAACACCACAATCGCGACCGCCAGCTCGAAATAGGCGGAGGTGACAAAGGACAGACCAACCGATTTCATCGCGTCCGTGACGACGACGTTCTTATCAAACAAGGGGCCTTTCAACAGAAAAACCGCGCCCACCACGCCGCCTAAAAATGCCGCTAAAGAATTGAAAGCTTGGGCGAAGTTCAGTCGAAAATGGGAAGTCTTGGGATCTCCCATGGCGGCGATCAAGGGATTGGCCGCCACTTGAAGGAGCGCAATACCGGAAGCCGCGACAAAGAGCCCCGTCAGCACCGTAAGATAGCTGTGGGAGAGAGAGGTGCTCCAAGCGATCAAGCACCCGGTGGCAATGCCGCCAAGGCCAACCAAGACCGATTGGGCATAGCCAATTCGCGCCAGCAACATGGCGGCTGGGATTGAGGTGAGGCCATAGCCGATGAAAAAAGCGAATTGGGTTAGCTGAGCTTCGCGGTCACCCAGCGCATAGATGACCTTCATGCTCTTGACCAAGGGGTCGATCAGATTGGTGACGAAGGCCCAGATAAAAAATAGCGCAATCACGCATACCAGCGCCACAAACGAAGTTTTCACGGACGCCGTCGCGCCTTGAGGCGGTGATTGCATGGGGTTTCCTCGACCGCGACGCCACAGCGTTCGCTTCTTATTGTCTCGGATTTTCAGGCATTTCCAACCTGATCGTCAAGCAGGATTTCAGCCGCCTCGGTCGAGGCGAGCGCGAGCGCTGCCTCCATGGTTCGAAAAAGGGCGCCAACTTCAATCGGTTTGGCCACCACTTCATCCATACCCGCCTGGGTATAGTCCTCGATCTGATGGTTCATTACATTGGCGGTGAGTGCAATGATGGGCGTGCGCGGGCGACCTTCCATTATCTCTCGACCGCGGATTCGCCGCGCCGCCGTTGGCCCGTCCATCACCGGCATACACACATCGAGGAAAATCAGGTCCCAAGCGCCCGAACTCCAGGCCTCGACCGCCTTGACGCCATCATCGACAATGGCCGGAGTGATGCCAACCTGCTCAAGCAGGGCCGAGATGACCCGCTGGTTGATGACATTGTCCTCGGCCACCAAGACGCGCAAGGGGCGGGTCTCCTGACCGCTGAGGCTGGTCTCAAGCGCTAAATCCTCAACGACCGCAACCGGTTTCACTGCACTCTTTTCGAGCGGCAGTGTGACAGTGAAACGGGTGCCGCGACCAAGCTCGCTCTCGACAGAAATCGAGCCCTGCATCGCCGCGCAGAGATCACGGCAGATCGCGAGGCCCAAGCCGGTGCCGCCATATCTGCGGGTCGTGGAATTGTCTTCTTGGACAAAGCGTTCGAAGAGCCGCGAAATCCGGTTTGGCGCAATGCCGCAACCCGTGTCGGAAACCAAAATACGCACCCCGCCCGGACAAACCTCAATCTTGAGCGCCACACCGCCTGTGTCGGTGAACTTAACCGCGTTGGCGACGAGGTTGTGGATGATTTGCCGCACGCGAACCGCGTCGCCGACAAAGGCGGCGTCGGCCTCTGGCGCGACATCCAAAGAAAGGTCAAAGCCCTTTTGGATGGCAATTGCGGCGAAGGCATCGCGGGCCGACCGTGCCAGGTCGCCGAGGTCGAAGGGCTCATGCTCCAGTTCGAGCTTACCCGACTCGATTTTTGACAGATCAAGCGCGTCATTAAGAATGGAAACCAAGGCCTTGCTGGAGGTCAAGATGATCTCGAGCCGCTCGCGCTGCGGCTCGGACAGGTCATTGAATTTCATAATATGGGCAAGACCAATAATCCCATTCATCGGCGTGCGAATTTCATGACTCATGGTGGCGAGAAATGAACTCTTGGCTTGTGATGCAAGCTTTGCCGCTTCGGAGGCCGTTTTCAGCTCCTGGTTTCGACGCCCATTATGCAGAACAAGAAACGGCGCGCAGGCAAGCGCCAGAAAGACCGCCGCCAGAGCTGGTCCGGCGGTTAGGATCAGCTTGGAGGTGGGACTGTTGCGCTTCCAGGTTAAGCGGAATGCCGCCGGATCTCCTGGCTGGCCAACGACGAGGCCCAGGCGACCGGCATCGGTGGGGGCGTCAACCGCGTCGCGCCGTAGATCATGGATGAGATAGAGGTGCGCGAGCCGCGCCAAGAAGACCCCGTCGATCCTCTGACCGGCGACGACAATCGCGCCGCGCTGCGATGGCGCCACGCCTCGGCTATTGTCCGGCTGAACGAGGCCTGCGGTGACCATAAAGATGTCTGGGCCTTGGCGAACAATCGTATAGCCGCGAATGGGGGTGGGCACCCGCGCGTCTCCGCGAACCAGCGGGCCGCGATGGCGTTCTCCGGCGCGGACGGCCCTGATCACCGGGTCCAATCGCGCGCGAAGGGTGGCAAAGCCCGAAGGATTGATCGTCTTGCGATCTTGGGACGCATAGATGGGCTGATCGTCTGAATTCAAAAGATAAATCAAATTATATTGACCGTTCGCCCAGAGATATTCGGTCAGATATTGGGTCGCCCATTTCGCGTCGAACTGCGTGTCGAGATTGACCACTGCGTCATCCCACAGGGTCTGGCTTTCAATACCGGCGTTCAAGCGCTCAATGGCGATATGAATGCCATTGGAGATCAGTTGCTCCTCGCGCGCGTCCGACTCCTGCTCGATTTTCGCTGTGGTCATGACGACGCTCGTCACCAGGACCAGGATCAAAGAGACGCAGACCGCGACCAACCAAAAGGTCGGCGACCGCCACCGCAGCAATCCTTTCGCTAACCGCCGCATGGTTTACGCCTCCAGATCAAACTGACTTCAGCGGAAACAGGTGGAAAGACGATTAAATTTGAAACTATATGATCGCAATTTTTCAGGCGCCCCCTCGTAAATCGCCTGAACATTTGAAAGAGATTTGCCAAGACTGTCTAGTGCAGCCTTATCGCCTATTTTCTATGCAGCCGGCGCGACAACCAACCTCAACGGGCCTTTGAACAAAGACTGGGTGCGCAGCCCTCCAAATTTGCGGTCCCAAGCCCCGCTGGCCAAGTCTTCGGCCAGTCTCGAGACGAAGCGCGCGACGACGTCGGACGGAACAAGGCTCCAACTGGAACAGGCAAGCCGGGCGTCGGGGTTCAAAAGCATTTCAGGGCGTCCATAATAGGCCTCATTGAACCCGTCGCGGCAGTCGAGCGGAATGGGAACCTCAATGACTTGGCACTGGCCTCCCAGCTTCTCAACCAGGGTCGAGATGGGCGGGTATCGCGACGCCTCGACCCTCAAGACCTCGGCGGCATAGTCCGTCAACCAAAAGCGATCAAGCGCGTCGGGGTCGCAAGTGAGGATGATGACGGGGCCGCGCGCAACTCTGCGCATTTCCGCAAGACCTCGCGAAAGGTCTCGCCACTGGTGGACGGTAAAGGTGGCGAGCGCTGCGTCCACCGCGCCGCTTTTGAATGGCAAGGCTTCGGCGACGGCCGCGATAGCCCGCGCCAAGTGTGCCGGTCGCTGAACGCGCATCGCGGCTGCAGGCTCGACAGCAACGACCCATCGATCTGTGGGCTCATAAGACCCGGCGCCTGCTCCGACATTGAGCACGGTTTCAGCGGCGCCCAGGGCGGTAACAATCTGAGCCGCGATGCGCGGGTCGGGTTGACGAAAGCGCGAATAGGTCCCGCCGATCTTGCCGTAGTCGGCATCGCCTGCGGCAGATTTTGCGGAAAGCTCACGGCTTGGGGTCATGCTCAGCCCTTCCGCCAACGACCATAGGATCAGCCGGGCGAGGCGTCCAGCACCGGCAATCGGTCGGCGACATGGGTGCGGTGCGGCGACGTCAACGGCATCAACCAACGCCGAAACAGAGCCGCGGCGGACGCCCGCCAAGGCGCAATGGGCATGGAGGCCCGCAGCGCCGCTTCGCAGACCTCAAGTCTCCCCGCAAGCGCCGCCGAAGCTTTTGCGCTGAGGAGATGCTTGGGCAAGGTGGGCGCGGGAAGCGCGGGATCGGTCAAATGGCGAGACAGGTCGCGCTTATACTCGCGCAACAAGGTATCGGCGCCATATTCGGGGTGCCCTTGTAAAAAGAGCGCTCCTGGAAGGTGGCCAAAGGTGAAGGCGTCCACCCCACCCGTCGGGGCCTGGCTCAGAACCGAAGCGCCGACCCGCCGAAGCGCATCGACGGGAAGGGCATTCCACCGCGAATGGGGGGCCATTAATCGGTCCGGCAGACCAAGGGCCCAGGGGTGATCGGGCAGGACGGGAAATTGAAAAACGCCGCTGAGTTTCCGGCGCAACCGCCGCCGCGTGACGCCAAACAGATGTTGCACAGCCGCATGCGCCGCAAGGCAGGAATAGAGCACAGGTAGGCCCGCATCAGTCGCCAGATCGACGGCTTGAGCGAAATCTCCCCAATAGGCTTCGTCGCGCAAATTCTCTGTGCGAGGCTCGGCCCCCGTGACGATCAGGAGATCAAGGTCAAGCTCGGCCAAGGCCTCGGCCGGCTGGGAGGTCGTGTCCAGCGGGTGGCCCAGGCTTGGTAAGTGCAAGCGGACGAGGTCGAGGCTCTGTGGCGCGACGGCCTCGAACACCAGATCGGTGAACTGCCGCTCGGTCGCGAGCCGGGCGGCGGCGGGCATATTATTGATTAAGCCGACGCGCATTTTTAAACCTCCGCTACTGGGCGAAGGGCCTGGTCGAGATCGGCCAAAATATCGTCGATATGCTCAATGCCGACACTCAGCCGGATCATTTCCGGACGCACGCCAGCCCGGGCCATGGCTTCTGGCGACATTTGGCTATGGGTGGTCGAGGCCGGGTGGCAGGCGAGTGACTTGGCGTCGCCAATATTGACCAAGCGCTTGACCAGTTTCAGGCGGTCGTAAAACGCCTTCCCCGCGACGAGACCGCCCTCCACGCCGAAGGTCAGCAGCGACGATCCTTGGCCGTTCAAGTATTTCTGCGCCAGAGCAAAATAGGGGCTGTCGGCGAACCCGGCATAGGCGACCCAGGCGACGCGCGGGTCGCGCTGCAAAAATTCCGCCACCTTGCGCCCATTCTCAACGTGCCGCTCCATGCGCAGCGCCACCGTCTCAATCCCTTGCAAAAGCAAAAACGCATTCATGGGCGCGAGGACGGCGCCCATGGTGCGCTGATAAACCGCTCGGGCCCGTGCGGTGAAGGCGGAGGCGCCAAATCGCTCGGCATAGACAAGGCCGTGATAGGACATGTCCGGCTGGGTAAAGCCTGGAAACCGCGTCGCCGCCGCGCGCCAATCAAACCGACCGGACTCGACGATGCAGCCGCCGAGCGTCGAGCCGTGGCCGCCCATGAATTTGGTCAGGGAATGCACGACAATATCGGCGCCGTGGTCGATGGGGCGTAATAGGACGGGCGTCGCCACCGTATTGTCGACGATCAAAGGCACGCCCCGCGCATGGGCGACTGCAGCCAAGCCGGCAATGTCACAAATATTGCCCGCGGGATTGCCAATGCTTTCGCAAAAGACGGCGCGGGTCTCGGCATCAATCAAGCGCGCAATGGCAGCGGGGCTATCATCCTCGGCGAAGCGGGCCTGAATACCTTGGCGGGCGAGCACGCTGGTGAGCAAGGTATAGGTGGCGCCATAGAGCTGTGGCGTACAGACAATATTGCCCCCGTGATCGGCCAAGGTGACAAAGGCAAGGTGCAAGGCGGCTTGGCCAGAGGCCGTCGCCAGACCCGCGGTTCCGCCTTCGAGGGCCGCCACGCGGGCTTCGAGAACAGCGACGGTGGGATTATTGATCCGTGTATAGCGAAAACCTTCGGCCTCAAGATTAAACAGGGCCGCGCCATGGTCGGCGCTATCGAAATCATAGGAGGCGGTTTGATAGATCGGCACGGCCACGGCGTGGGTCGCCGGATCATGGTCAAACCCGCTGTGTAAGGCTTGGGTTTCCAGACGCATGGGGTGGGGATCTCCGAACCGTCAGTCGCTTTTTAGAACGCCCCCGCCCGCTTGGTTCCTTTTGGGACAGCTCGCAGCGACGCCTCTCACGTCAAGCAAGTCTTGTGCAGGTGCGAAACGGCTGCACCTCGGCGCCAGACTTGCTGGTCGGGACCGGAGGTCGGACCTCGCCGCCAGAAAGTGTGCCGCCGATGAACAGTTTCAGCCCCTTGCTCGCCAAAGACGCGTCGCATGCGCACACAGAGAGCCCGGACGCACCGGCGCAGGACACCTCCGCCAAGGCCTGGGCGCGGGCGATGGAAAGCGTTGGCGCCCTCCTCCGCGCTGGCCGTACTTTCGGGCAGATCCTCGACGGGCTGGCGGAGACCTATGAGGACCAGATCGCCCTTAGCGACGAAACCAGCGTCTTGACCTATGGTGCGTTAGCTGAGCGGGCGCGGCGCTATACCCGTTGGGCGCACGGACTTGATTGTCGTGCTGCAGGCGTCGTCGGCCTCTTGGCGCCCAATGGACCTGACTATCTGGCGGGGTGGATGGGTGTCAGCCGCAGCGGGCACGCCACCGCCCTCCTCAACCCTCACCTGCCTGCGCCCAGCCTGGCGCACAGTTTAAGCGCCGCCAAGGTCCAATGGCTGATCTATCATGTGCGCTACCACGCAACCGTCCTGGCCGCCTGCGCCCTTTTGGACAATCCACCCGAGCTCTGGCCGCTCGGCGCGGGCGAGGAAAAGCTTGATCAAGCCCTCGCCCGCCTCTCGGGCGCGCCCTTTGCCAGCGAAGCGCGGGCGGTCGCGCTCTCGGAAACGGCGCTCTATATTTTCACCAGCGGCACCACGGGCCTGCCAAAGGCCGCACGGGTCAGTCACCGCCGGGTGCTTTCCTGGGCTGGGTGGTTCGCTGGCCTCGCCAATATCCAGGCTACCGATGTCATGTATGATTGCCTGCCGCTTTTCCATAGCGTCGGCGGCGTGGTCGCCGCTGGCTCGGTCTTGTTGCGTGGCGGGCGGGTGGTGCTGCGGCAAGGATTTTCAGCCCGTAAGTTCTGGGACGACGTCCGCGCAGAAGGCTGCACCCTGGTGCAATATATTGGCGAGATGTGCCGCTATCTGCTTGCCGCGCCGCGTTCGGACCGCGATGGCGACCACGGGCTTCGGCTCATGATTGGCAATGGCCTGAGGCCCGAGATTTGGTCGGACTTCCAAGCTCGCTTCGCCCTTCCGCGCATTGTGGAATTCTATGCCGCCACCGAAGGAACCTTCTCGCTTTACAATGTCGAAGGCCGACCCGGTGTGCTGGGCCGCTTCCCGCCGCTGCTCCAGCGCCGCCCGCCCGCAGTCTTGGTGCAGGTTGACCCGGAAACGCTTCGAATTTCACGCGATGCAGACGGTCGAGGCGTCCTCTGTTCCCACGGCGAGGTCGGCGAAGCCCTAGGCCGCATCGATCCCTCCCATCCCTTCGAGGGCTATGCCGATGGAGCAGCGACAGAGGCCAAGCTGATGCGCGACCTCTTTGAAGCGGGCGATGCTTGGTTCCGCACTGGCGATCTCATGCGCCAAGACAGGCAAGGGTATTTTTCCTTTGTTGATCGAATTGGCGACACCTTCCGCTGGAAGGGCGAAAACGTCGCCACCACCGAGGTGGCGCAGGCCCTGGCGGCTGTGCCCGGCATTGTCGAGGCGGCAGTCTATGGTGTTCAGATCCCAGGGCGTGACGGTCGGGCAGGCATGGCCGCCATTGTCGCCGACGACAGCTTTGACCCCGACGCGCTTGGGGCGGTGTTGCGCCAAACCCTGCCCGCCTATGCCCAACCGGTCTTTGTGAAGCGGGTACGCGCGCTTGCCCATACGGACACCTTTAAGGTCAGGACCGTGGACCACCAGAAACTTGGCTTCGACCCCAAGACCTCCGAGGGCGAGCTCTTTTGGCGTCATCCCAGTCTTCAGAGTTACCAACGGCTCGACAGCGCGGTATATGCAAAAATCTTAAATGGCGAGCAGGCTCTTTAATCCCCGCTCTCCGCCCCGGAGCCGACCATGACTGCAACCGTGACCCCCTTGGCGCCGATCAGCCAGACCTGGACCTATTTCAACGGGACCTGGGGCGAGGGCAATGTCGCGATCATGGGTCCAAGAACCCATGCCGCCTGGCTAGGCTCGACCGTATTTGATGGCGCCCGTTGGTTCGAGGGCAAGGCGCCGGACCTTGATCGCCACCTCGTTCGCGTCAATCGCTCTGCTGTGACCATGGGCATGAAGGCCTTGACCTCCGAAGCGCGCTGGGCAGAGCTTGTCTATGAAGGCGCGGCCAAGTTCGCCCCGGACGCGGCGCTCTATATTCGTCCCATGTATTGGGCAGAGGCAGGCGGGGCTGGCGGCGGCGTCCGCCCTGATCCCGACAGCACGCGCTGGGCGCTTTGCCTCTACGAAGCCCCAATGCCGCCAATAGAAGGCCCCACCATCACCTTGTCGCCCTATCTAAAGCCCACGCCGGATATGGCCCCCGTCGAGGCCAAGGCGGGCTGTCTCTATCCGAATAATGGCCGCGCCCTGGCCGAGGCCGCCGCACGAGGCTTCGGCAATTGCCTGATGCGCGACGCGACCGGCTATGTGGCCGAGCTCGCCAATGCCAATGTCTTTCTGGTTAAGGATGGACAGGTGAAGACGCCCCTCGCCACAGGCATGTTCCTCGCCGGGATCACCCGCTTGCGCGTCATGACCTTGTTGCGCGAGGACGGCGTCACGGTGGAAGAGGCCAAACTTGGCTATGAGGACTTTCAGTCCGCCGACGAGATCTTGATGGTCGGCAATTTTTCCAAGGTCACGGCGATTACCGGCATAGACGACCGACCCTTAAGCGTCGGGCCAATGGCCAAGCGGGCGCGGGCACTTTATTGGCAGTTCGCCAAGCGGTGAGCGCGCCTGCCCTCAGCTGCGCCGTGCGAGGCGGGCGTAACCTGGACGCCAGAACAGCTTGATCAAGGCGGGCAGGAGCACCAGCGCGCCGACCGCACTGCTGACCAATCCGCCAAGGATCACCAGGGCCATGGGCCCGACCACCTCATGTCCAGGCGCATCGAGGCGCAAGGCCACAGGCGCAACCGCCAAGGCCACCAGGGCACTTGTCATCAAGACGGGCAGGGCGCGCTCACCAGCGGCCCTGGCAATTGTGGCGCTAGAGAGCGGGCGCCGACCTGGCAGGACGAGGTCCTCCAAACGCCCGATGATAAGGATCGCGCCGCGCAGCGAAAGGCCGAACACAGCGATGAGGCCGACTGAGGCTCCAAGCGTCAAGACACCGCCCATCAGGAAGACAACCGCTGATGCGCCGACAAAACTGAAGGCGGCGCACGCTAAAAGAATTGCCGCGGTCCGTCCGTCAAACGCAAGGCTCAGTAAGGCGCCGACCGCCAACAGGGCCATTCCATAGCTGAGGGCGAGGCCCGCCTTCGCCTCGGAATTGGCTTGATCCTCGCGACTGACCTCAACGACCGCGCCAGTTAAATCGGCGGCGTGGGCGGCGATGACCCGGCGGGCGGCGGCGACAAAGGCGTCGGAATGGTCGGGATTGGCGGTAATGACCACCCGACGCAGGGCCCCGTCATGGGCGATGACCGCCCTTTCCTCCGTCAAATAGACATTTGCAACTGATGACAGTCGGACCGAAAATCCAGACGCGGAACGCAACAATAGCTGACCCACAGCCTCCGGGTCGCGGCGCAAGGACGGTTGGCCGCTGACCGCCAAGCCAATGGCGCGCCCGTCGCGATAGATCTGGCCAACCTCTTCGCCCGCGAACGCCGCCTGAACCGTGTCGAGCACATCGGCGGTGGAAAGCCCGTATAGAGCCAGGCGCTGGAAATTGACATCGACCCGCACGGCGGGCGCGCGCGCCGCCTTTTCCACCTGGACTGCCTTCGCCTCAGGCAAGCTGCGCAGAGCCTCAGCCAACTGATCGGCGCGGGCTTCCAGCCCATCGAGATCGCGGCCCGAAAGGACAATGCGCACCGAGGCGGCCGCCCGTTCGCGACCATGACCCGCATCAAAGCGCGTCTGCACGTCGGTCATCAGGCCTGGAAACGCCTTGAGGCGGGCCCGCAGTGTCTCCGCCAAGTCCCTTTGTCGCTGGGTCCCAAGCCCGGGGTCCAGCGCAAGATCAAAGACGGCATGCTCGATGCCAAAGGCCTCGCCTCCGGTTTCGTCGCGTCCGACCCTCTGGCTCACCGCCCGAACACCGGGAAGGGGCGCCAAGGCGTGGGTGAGGCGCACGCCATAATCGACCATGCTGCTGAGTGAGGTGGCGGCGGGCGCGCGCGCATCGATCAGAATATGACCGTCGGCAATGCTGGGCACGCCTTCAAACCGATCGAGGCAGAGGCCGCCCAAGGCCAAGACCGTCAGCGCCGCCGCCACGCCAAGCACGGGCCAGGGTGCCTCAGACACTTGCGACGCGACATGGGTAAAGCGTGCTCGCCATGGGGAGACGGCGGCGGGTTTCGGCTTGATATGTTGCAGGAAGAGATTGCACAGGGCGGGCGTCACCAGCACGGAAACGATCAAGGATGCGCCGGTCGCTGCCAGCGCTGACACGGCCAACGGCGCCACCAAGGATGCTTGCGGTCCCGCAATGGCAAGCAAGGGTGCGGTGGTCAAAAGAAAGGCCAGGGCCGCGATGATCACCGGTCCGCGCACTTCGAGCGCCGCCTTCAATACGGTGAGGAGGTGAGGCTCTCCCCGCCCTTCCGCCGCACCGAGCCGCCAGTGGATATTCTCAACATCAATCAATGCGTCATCGATGACGACGCCCAGCCCAAGCACCATCCCGCCAAGCGTCATGGCGTTCAAGGACCAGCCGCAAACCCGCAAGGCGAGGGTCGCCGCGAGGAAGGATAGTGGGATGGCGATCAGGGAAATGAGCACCGATCTGAGGTCGCGGAAAAAGAACACCAGGGCGACCGCCACAAGCCCGACGCCGAGGAGGAGATCGGAGGCGACACCGCGCACCGCCATGTCGGCAAAGGTGGCGGGCCTGTCGAGGTCAGGCCTTAAGCTAATCCCGTGGGCGCGCAAGACCGGCGCAAGGTCGGCGAGACGCCTTTCCAGCGCGCGCGTCGTCTCTAGGCCATTGGCCTGAAACTGGCGCTTGACGAGGACGAGGATGCCCGGCTTTCCGTCGATCAAAGCGTCTCCCGTCGCAGGCGCCGGGGCCTCGACCACATCGGCGACATCGCTTATCCGGACAGGCGCTGCGCCAGGATTTTGGATCTGGCCCGCGCCCACATCCTCCGGGGTCAAGGGCTGGCCGCGCGGGTCGATCAGAACGCGCTGGCTGTCCGTATCGATAAAGCCAGCGCCCGCCACACTCGTGGTGCGTCTGACGGCGTTGAGAATGTCCAAAAAGCCAAGATCGCTGTCCGACAGATCGCCGGGCCTAGCCTGCACCTCATAACGCCGGGTCGCGCCGCCAAACAGGACGACCTCGGCGACACCGGGTGAGGCCAAGAGCCTTGGCCTCACCTCCCAAAGAATGACGTCGCGCAGCGCCATGGCATCGGCTGTGTCGCTGGTAAAGCCAAGCTTGAGTACCACCGCATCGGTGGGCTCAAGCGGCAGGATCTGGGGCGTCGCCACGCCTTTGGGCAGGGCGGCGGCCAAGGCGGCGAGGCGCTCGTTCAAGGTGGCGCGCGCGCGCAGGGGATCAAGGCCAGGGGTAAACCCGACGGTGACGGTGGAAAGGCCTTGGAGCGAGTCAGAATGGACACGGGCCACGCCCGGCGCGCCGACCAGGGCGGTTTCCAACGGGTGCGAGACCAAATTCTCCACCTGCTCGGCGACCAGTCCAGGCGCATTGGTCCGCAAGGTAAATTCCGCTGGGGCCGTGTCGGGCATGAAATCGCGCGGCAGCTGTCGCACCTCCGATCCGGCCCAAAGCAAAAAGGTGACACAGGCGAGCCCGATCAGCCGCGGGCGGCCAACCGCAAACCGCATGGCGCTTTCCAAACCCTCAGCGAACCGCATGGGCTAAGCTCATCTCGGCGGCGAAAACAGCGGCGGCGCCTTTGCTGACGATCACATCGCCTGCCAATAGGCCTTGGGCGACGAAAAGTCCCTCTGCCTCGGGAACCGGATTGAGCACGAGGCGGCGGCTAAATCTGTCAGGGGTGGTTTTCACATAGACCCAATCTGAGCCCTGATAGCGGATCACCGCGGCGCGCGGCACGATGACGCCGCTTTGGGCGCTCGCGGTCTCAATATGGGCGCTTTGGGTCAGGCCAACCGATAAGAGAATGGCCGACGCGCCCTTGACCTCAACAATGAGGCCCGAGGATTGCAGCCGAGGTTCGGCCGCACGGGCGGGACCCAGCACCACGCCGCGAAGCGATCCGTCGCCAACATCGATACGGATATGTTTGGCACCCCCCTGCCCGTCATTATTGTGGGTATCGACATGCACAAGGGCGGCGGCGCCCTTGGTCAAATCCGCCACCAGGGCCTTGCGGGCGGCAGGCGACAACCGCGCCACGCCGGGGCCCCACTCTAAGAAAAGCCGCCGATGCAACAAGTCTACCTTGAGGGCGTCAGCCCTCGCCTGGGCCACCGCCGCCTCCAGGTCCTTGGTCGCCACGCCCCCCGCGTCTGAATGGAGGGCCGCCGCCCGCTTCGCCTCGGCCCCAGACGCGAGGGCAGCCGCTTCAGCCGTCTCAAGATCGGAGACGAGTTGCACCAAGGGTTCCGGGTCAAGCACCTTGGCAAAGGCATCCACCTCGCCAGCCTGATGGGCGGGGGCGAGGCGCTGGAAGGAAAGCCCTAGACGTTGTTGCGCCTGGCCATCGAGACTGACGTCCGCCGCCTGGCCTGCCCTGGCGAAGAGGGTGGTAACCAGCACGGCAGCCAGAAACGCCAAGGTCGAGAAAGCGCGAAACCTGGTCATGGACGCACCGTTTGTGAGGTGGGTTGGGACGACGCCGTCCAGTCGCCGCCAAGCGCCTGATAAAGGGCGACCGTATCGGTAAAACGCCCGGCGCGGGCTTGATCCAGGGCGAGTTGGGCCTGGGCCTGGGAGGCTTCGGCGGCCAAGAGGACGAGGACGCCCACCTGACCCTGGTCATGCTGGTTTTTGGCGATCTCTGTCGCCCGCCTGCTCGCCTCCACAACCTCTGCAGCGTGCACATCAGCAGCGCCGTCATCGACAATGGCCTGAAGGATATCGGCGGTGGATTGCAGGGCGCCGAGGACGGCGCTGCGATGTTGGGCCTTGGCCTGTTCAAGAGCTGCCTCTGCGGCCTTCTGTTTGTGGGCGAGCGCGCCGCCATCAAACACCGTTTGGGCCACCGCCCCGCCAAAGGTCCACAAGGAATTCGAGCCGTTTAGCAAGGCGGCGAGATTACCAGACGCGCCGCCTAACGAACCGGTGAGGGTGACGTTCGGATAACGCTGCGCCGCCGCGACGCCTGCCCAAGCCGCCGCTGCGCGGACATTGGCCTCCGCTGCCAGCACGTCGGGACGCCGCCGCACCAAAACCGCCGGAAGGCTAACCGGTAGGGATGGGGGCAGGTGGAAATCCGCCAGCCGAAACTGCACCTCAGGCGCTTGGCCGGGCGGGCGACCGAGCAAGACAGCGAAGAGATCGCGGGCGGCATCGATCTGTTTTTGCAACGCCGCCTCCTGTTGGCCCGACTGGGCCAGTATGGCCTGGGCCGAGGCGACATCGTTGGACGAGGCTTCACCAAGCGCGCGGCGGTGCAAGATCACGTCGAGCGCTTTTTGGTTGGCTTGCGTGACACCACGGGCGTCGTCCATCTGGGTGTTGAGGCTGGCCAGCTGCAAGACGGCATTGGCGACATTGGCCGTGAGGGTGAGATAGACCGCGCTTTCCTGGTATCTCTGCCCGTCAAGCTGAGCGGCGGCGGCCTCGCCGGTCTTGGCATTGACGCCAAAAACATCCACCAGATACGAGACGTTCAGGCCGAAGCTATTGAGAGAGTAGATTTCCGCATTAGAACTGAGCGGTGGGGCGATGGTGGTCGAGTTTTTCGACCGGCTGGCCGCGCCGACGAATTGGATATTGGGCAAGAAAGCTGCCCGCTGGGCGAGGAAGGTTTCCCGCGCCAGACGCAGCGCCGCCTGCGCCGCCTTCAGATCGGCATTGGCGCGTAGGGCCTCGGCTTCGAAGGTATCCAAGCGGCTTGACCCGAAGGCTTTCCACCATTGGCCCTTAACCGCCTCGCCCATAGAAAAAGTCTGCGTCGTCTCCCCGGCGGCTGTGGGCACGAAACCGGGCAGAGGGTCGCGGGTATAGCGCGCGTCACCGAGGTCGGGGGCGTTAGAGACGAGAGGGGCGGCAGGGTGAAGCGCACAGCCTCCCAAGGTGGCGAGCATCGCCAATACCCCGCCGCAACGCCTCCCCAGATGCGATAGAGATCGCCCCCGACCCATGGTCATCCGTCAGATGCAGGAGGGGACGCCACCTCACGGGCCTTGAGAAGGGCGGTCAGTTCGGCGACGGCGAGCGAAAGGGCGCTGACCTCCTTGGCCCTGAGCGCGTCAATCTTTTCGTGCAAAAGCTCGATTTCCAGCTCGGCCTTGATATTGATCCGATAGTCGTTCTCGGCCTCCTTGCGGTCAATATCCTGCTGGCGGTTCTGCGCCATCATGATGAAGGGGGCGGCATAGGCGGCCTGAAACGACAGAGCTAAATTGAGCAGGATGAAGGGATAGGGGTCCCACTTCTGCACAAAGGCGGTGACATTGAGCACAATCCAGACGGTCAACAGGATCGACTGAATAATGATGAACCGCCAAGACCCCATGGTGGCGGCGACCGTATCGGCGATCCTTTGGCCAAGGGTCAGCTGGCTGGCCGGCTTATCGGGGCCGAGAACACAGCGCATCTGTTGGCGGATGCCGCGAAGCTCGTGCAGCAGCCGGGCCTCCGCATCGCGCAAGTCCTGATCCAGTTTACTTCGGGGTTCCATTGTCACCTCTCTCGCGCGCGACCAAAGGCGTGTCGCCGATCAAGGCGACCCCGCCTTGCAGACATAAATCAGCTGGCAAAAAGCCGGAAGTGATTTGTCGGCGGGGCAAGGCGCGTCACTTGCACCAACACACGGGTCGCCGAGGACCGAACTTGGACTCCCACGCGGCTTGACCCTCCCCGATAGTCTAGCGCTTACGGAACCGATTGGCTTCCGCCGCAAGTTTAGCGGCCCAGGCATCTGGCGCGGGGCTTTCGGTGTCGAAGGGCAGGCTTCCCGCCACTCCGCGCAGAGCCAACCACAAGGGTGCGCTGAAATGTCCAAGGACGCGCAAAGGTCGACGCTTGTCGTCGGTCACATCCCAGCCTTCCGCCTCAAAGGCCGCCACCTGCACGATCGGAGACTTGGTGTCTGGAGTGTCCCAGTCCGTCGGCCGCTCAACCTCTTCAGCCATATCGGCGGTGAGGCCAAAGAGTGCGGTGACACAGGCGTTGATCTCGGGAAACTCGGCCCGGGCCTCCGGCTCGGCAAACTCTCGCTTCAGGACAGAGCGATACTCGAGCTCGCGCACTCCAGGAAGGTCGATTAGGCGTCGTAGGCTCGTTTCAGAATGTGTCATCGCGCCAGCCTATCCACAAAGCGGCTGAGGTGCGATGACTTTGAGGCTTGCCTCCCCTATGAAGGGGGCAGTGAGGATCCGTCGCTCCAGGTGTGGGGTCCGTCGGCTTGACCTTTACTGCGGGAGCCATGCGGTGACAGACCTGATCCAACTGATCTATTCGTCAAAGCCGTTTGGCTTTGACGACGCGGCGCTAAACGGCATCCTCAGCATTGCACGCTGGAACAACCCGCGCGAGGCGATCACCGGCGCGCTGATCTGCCGACACGACCTCTATCTTCAACTGCTCGAAGGCCCCCAAGCCGCCGTGGAAAAGCGGTATGCCAGCATCGCCCGCGACAAGCGCCATCTCGACGTGGTCAAGCGCGCCTTTCGGCCTGTGACCGAACGGCTATTTCCAAACTGGGCCATGCGCGATGACCCCTCCCGTTCCTGGATGTGGACCGCAGAAGAAATCGACGCCGGAGCCCTGGACCGCGCAACCCCCGAAGACGTCATCGCCATATTCCAGCGCCTAGCCGCCGAAGTCGATTAACGGGGATCGGCCGGGCCACGCAAAAACCCGCGCCCAAAGAGTAAATGCGCAGGCAAGCCTTCTAGCGTTGCGTGACCAGCCTTTCTGAAACTGATTTTCGTATCCCCTGGATGATCAGGAGGGACACGAGCAAGCCACAGGCACCTCCGATTACGCCAGCCAGAATAGGGCTTAGGTCTAAACTCGGATTTCTCCTTGCATACAGGAAACCCAAGTATCCCAGCGTTTGCCCGGGCAGCGAAAGCGTCAACATCGCCAAATAGGCCTGCACCCAATAGCGCTTCTTTCCGTCGCCAGACAGTAATAGCTGATGTTTTCGATAGTCTCTCGGAAGGAAAAAATCACCCCCTGCCGCCATCGGACATAATAATGCGGGGAAGACAAAGATCGTCCAAACCACATCAGCCAGTGGGATTTCAAAAGCAAGACTCATGAAATTTCCCCTGTGTGAGAAGCCCATTCAAGCCCGGCGACACCTTGCCGAACGAAGGATTTGATAAGATCGGACTGAAGTCAAGCGTGGCCTTTGGCGGTCCCACGAATTGGCCGCGCAGCTTGGGATCGAGACAAACTCGCTATTGACAGAAATTATTTATTGTTATTTGATAATTTATCGCGGATTTGGAGGGGCTGATGTTCAAGAATACCGGTGCAATTTTGCGGGGGACGCTTGAGGAAACGCCGCACGGCAAACTTGCCTTGGCCGCGCGCGCAATGAGCTACATTTCCGCCTTGGCTGGGGGCCTTGTCGCGTTATGCGCTGTCTTAATGATCAGTATTGGGACGATGCTTTACTTCGCGCCCACTGCTTGGCTGATTGATTACGCATGCACGAACTGTCTCTCGAAGGTTCCACCTAAAAATATCGTTTTGCTCGATCAAGTGCTGCTTGGCGCGGCCCTTAAGATCACTGAACCATGGCCTATTGAAAATCGCCTAGACGCGAAATGTCCCGAACTCCAAAAAAAGCCGAGAGATCAAAACCTTTCAAAATGCACCTGGACGCCGCATACGCTGAGCAGGGATGAGATCGCCGGACAGTTTAAATACCAATTTACACCCTACAATCTGTTCAAGGCCTTCATTCCCTCATTGTGTTTGAGCTGCCCGGTTTTCCTGTTGGCTTCGGGCCTGATGGAAGCATCGCGATGCCTGAATGGATTGGCTTTCGGTCGCTATTTTGACTCTGCAACGCTGAAACATCTGTATAACTTCGCGCTATCCGGACTTTTTTGTGTTTTATTGCCACTTTGTATGCCGGTTATTTACAATATAATTTCGTTTTTAACTAATTCAACGGAACAGATTTACTGGAAGATTTGGCCTCCTGAAGGGAGTTATTCCATCACCTCATTTAATCCTTGGAAAATGACTGTTCCGACTGGAGATCTGAAGCTATTCTATGGTTTTATGATCTGTCTCTACGCCTTCACCATGACGATGGTCGCCACGGTAATGTTCAAAGCGGCGAAGATTGTCAAAGACCACGCTGAGATCATCTGATGCCCATCCGCGTGGCGTTGAATGTGATGATGGCAGAGCGCAATGTGAAGTCGAAGGACCTCGCCGCCTATCTCGGCATTACCGAAGCGAATTTGTCACTCCTAAAGCAAGGCAAGGTAAAGGGGGTCCGCTTCGAGACACTCGAAGGCATTTGCGACTATCTCAACTGCGAACCCGGCGACATTCTTCGCCGTGAAAAACCGTCAAAGGGCTGAGCGCGGTGGATGAGGCGGAGAGATCGGCCCCGGTCGCATGACGGCTGGCGATCCACCTCGGACGTTGACACCATGACGCCGCCTTATACAAGTTTAGAGCGATGAAGAATTGGGCAAGAATTATCCTGGTAGGATTAGCGGTCCTGCTTGCGGCATGCCTCCTACTTTGGGAGGCGGGTGATCCGATCTACGCTGTCCAGTCTATGATAGTTTTAGGTCGTGTCGAACCGCGCGTGTGCGCCATCCTGGCGCCATTGGCTATAGGGGCTGTGATGACCTCCGTAGGCGTGATTATGAGTGTCGTATCATTGGCGCGAGGTCGACCCGTAGCGACCTTGGCCTGGTTGATCCTTGCAGATGCCGTGGCGCCCGCCGTAGCCCTGGCGGGTAGTGCGCTGGTTGTCGCTACCATTGGCGCTCCAGCGGTTTGACAAGAGCTGTGCAGCCCGCCGTAGCACGTCGGGCTGGTCCTCCTCCGGGTGCAGTGGCCGTCGCCGTCAATCGGTCGATTTCTGGCATGGCGATTGAGGCTGGATTCGACCCTTAGCAGTCCTTCAAAAGGTCCGCTTGTCGGTGTCCTGTGGTGAGAGAGGTGGTCACAAGCGACGCCGGTTGCATCGTTTTCCGCCCCGTGGTCTCGTGGCTCAGGCAATTCTGGCAGGTTGATCGATGGCGCTCAAAATCGGCAGTTTTATCGCGTCCGTTTGCCTTGCGACGTCGTGGGTTAGTGTGGCGCATGGCGGTCAATCCGGTCTCACTTGCCCAAAAATTCCCGGGTACATCCAAGGGCCTTTTGTGCCTGATAAGGTGGCGGCCAAAAGGCTCTTCGTGGCACATCTGGCGACAATCGACGGGCGTCTTCCGGAGAAAAGCGAATTTTTGGAGGTTGTGGATCGCGGAACAGATTGGGAATTGCGATTGAAATATGCGCCTGCTGATCAAGGAGGCCGCCCCATACCCCTCCAAGGAGCAATCGCCCTGACGATGAAACTGGACAAGTGCACAGGCGCTGTCGTCGAGGCGTCGCGGGTTCGTTAAACTCGAAGCAGAATGACCGCTCCCCACCTCTGCCCTCGCCGACCAAGCTTGAGTTTAGCCGAGTGCTGGATCGGAGTAAGCACTCCCCCATTGCAGACTATGCGCCCTCGTCGCAAATTAAGCCCATGCCTGAGCTATTGCACGAGTACTGGGAAAACGATCAGGGCGGGGAATTTGGGCCGGTGCGTCAGCGCGCCGACGAGCTGCGCCAAAGTCTGACGCCTAATTCCAGGAAGGTTTTCGAACTCCAAGCATCGTCCTGGTATGAGGCGATGCGGCTCTACAACGCGCGTCTAGACTATGGAGCATACGCCCCTCCCGAGGGCATTGATGATCACGTCTACACAGACGGCGAAGCCGCCCAGCAGGAAGCCTATCTCGCGGTCCGCAAGCTCTGACATCCACCCCATAACCGCCCTTTGGAACGCACGCTATTCGACCCCGCGACGGGGATCAGCGAGGACCGGGTTTCGGGTTTGATGGCCGGTCGCTTCGATGCGGTCCATCGAGCGAAAGCCGACATGGTCGCTGGGTGGCCCATTGCAGAAATTGATACTCATCCATTAGGATTTTCCGATGCGGCTATTCGCGCTCTTTCTGGCCATCGGGCTCTTCAGGCCTTCAGCGGTTGTGCGCGCTGAGCCGTTGGAGCAGCCAACGGTCATGGCGACGCTCAAAATCGAGCGAGAGCGCGATGGAGAGTGCTCAGAAATTCATGGTGGCCTTCCCGCAGGTCAGCCCAGCTTGACCATGTCTGGCCTATGCCACGGTTGGGCGGCTACGAGTTGCTACGACAAACTCCTGATCTTGGGTAACGGTGTGATTGAGGATCAGGCACAGGTGCTTTTTACCGATCAGAACCGAGCAATCGACCTTGTTAAGTTAGTCGACCTTGCCCTCCGCAGGCGGTGGCCTGGGCACGAGCACCTTCATCTTCAGTTCGGAGCCGCTTCCTGCGATGGAGACAGCTTAAAGCTTCGTGTTACCGGTTCCCACCTAAAAGCCAAAACTGAAGGATCGGCAAGCAGCTTCAAGGGTTTGATACAGATCCGCTCACCAAGCAATCATCGCATCACACTCAAATCGGACGACTAACGGGCAGCGCTCCCCTCCCAACCGCCCTCGCGAGCGTCGGCTGGGGTCCGCTTTCGATTGACGCTCACGGTCCGCATGGGGACGTTTGACAGCGTTGCGCAATTGAGCTCAGGTTCGAGGATGGGCCTACACATCCTTTGGCTTAAAGTCCTGTCCGCGTCTTTGTTGGCATCAGCAAAGGCGCGGCTGGCCCAAGGCGACATTGAATCAGCCCGACGAAAGGTCGAGCGCATCTTGGATCTCTATGGTGCACGTGCCGTAGAGGTCCCAGTGTATGCAAACATCATGCACGCACTTATCGCATGGAATGTGCGTGATTATGAAATTACAGCCGTTTTCGTTAGAAAGGCTGCAGATCAGATTGGATTATATATTGAAAAAGGCGCGCGAAAAGAAAGAAAAAATGAACTTCATTATCTCAGGGCTTATCTGTGGACACTGCTTTATCACTCAGAAAATAGTGGCGCAGCCATAGTATGGGAAGATTTTTCTGATGTTACACCCGCATTTGACGTAAATCTCACGATGATAAATCGAACCATACGGGAAATGTTTCCAGTAGACCAAGAGGTGTTCACTGCGGGTCGTGCTCGATAGCCGCGCTTGAGCCTTCCCCATCGCCGCCCTTTGGAAAGCTCGCCATTTAACCCGCGACGGGGAGTCAGCGCGGACCACGTTTTCGGCTTTGTTGGCCGGTCGCTTCGATGCGGTCCATCACGCGGAAACCGACATATTCGCCGGGTGGAGTCTTGCGAAAATAGCTGTTCCAGTAGCTCGTGACGCGCGCCCGCGTCAGGCGGATGAAGGCGGGATTAGTGCCGACGAAAGCCCCCAACTGAGCGTCGGATATTTGGTCAAACGCAGCGTCGATCTGTTCAATGATCTCGATGACGTATTCCCCTACTAATCGTACGATGAACGGCGCCGTCCAGGGTTGCTTCAAGGAGAGAGTCTCCTCCAGCGCACGCTGGCGGACAAATCCGTTGTGATGACGCGTCAGCAGGCAGCTTCCTATGCCATCACGGTTTTCAAAGGCTGCTCGGGCGACATAAAGCCGCTCCGGGATTTCGAGGGTTTCGCCTTGCACAAGCACCCTGAAACTGTGCGGAGAAAGCGCCGCCCCTTCCGCACCCAACAGATCGGCCAAGGCGGCCGAGCTGCGCTTAAGCTCCGACGGAAATGCACTTATGATGCGATCACTCAAATCCATACGGCGAGTTTAGCGATCTGGATCGCGGAAGTCTCGCCACCCTCGGCACAGTTTCGTTTGCAAGAGCGGCATTGCCGAAGTCGCAGAGCGGCGCGAAGCGGGGCCATTGGTTGACCAGTTCCGCCAAGGGCTTAGCATGGCACCATGTTGACCGTTTGGACCCGTCGCGCCTTCGCGGCCCTGATCGCCCTCTTGCCTCTGCCCTCGATGGCGGCGCCCATCCTATTGCAACCGGCGCAAGTTTTTGATGGCGCCGATCCCGTGGCGCATCCCGGTTGGCGAGTTCTGGTGGAAGGGGAGCATATCGTCGCCGTCGGGCCGGACGTGACCGCGCCTGCCGGAGCGCGCGTCATCGCGCTTCCCGGCATGACGCTAATGCCTGGATTGATCGAGGGGCACAGCCACCTCTTCCTCCACCCCTATAACGAAACCGCCTGGGACGATCAGGTGCTGCACGAATCCGTGGCGCTGCGCACGGCCCGGGCGGTGGCCCAGGCCAGGACGACCCTGTTGGCCGGATTTACCACCGCGCGCGACCTGGGCACCGAAGGGGCGGGCTATGCTGATGTGGGCTTAAGGGACGCAATTGCGCAAGGGATTGTGCCGGGCCCACGCCTGTTGGTGGCGACGCGGGCCATCGTGGCGCGGGGCGCCTATGGCCCCAAAGGCTTTGAGCCCGGCGTCGCTGTGCCGCAAGGGGCGGAAGAGGCCTCCGGTGTGGACGAGGTGGTGCGTGCGGTCCGCAACCAGATCGCCGCCGGTGCGGACGTGATCAAACTCTATGCCGATTATCATTTCCAAAGGGGCGAGCCGAGCCGAGCCACCTTCAGCCAAGCCGAGATGGCCGCGGCGGTCGCCGTCGCCCATGATGCCGGCCGCCCGGTGGCGGTTCATGCCGTGACGGCAGAAGGTATGCGCCGGGCAATCGCTGCGGGCGTCGACACCCTTGAGCATGGCGATGAAGGCACGCCTGAACTCTTCCGAGCCATGCGCGAGCACAATATCGCCTATTGCGCCACCTTGGCGGCCAGTGACGCTATTGCCCGCTACCACGGCTGGGATGGAAAGGGCTCCCCGCCGGAGCGGGTGGCGCAGTCGGTGCGGGCCTTTCGGATGGCGATGGCGGCCGGGACGCCGCTCTGCATGGGGGGCGATGTGGGCGTCTTCGCACATGGAGACAATGCCCGGGAAATGGAGCTGATGCAGGCCGCCGGGCTGCCTGCAGCGCAGGTACTGATTGCGGCCACCTCTGGCAATGCCCGAAATTTTGGCGTGAGCGAGCGGGTCGGTCGCATCCGTACAGGCCTGCTCGCCGATCTGATCGTTGTCGAGGCCGACCCTACCCGCGACGTCTCAGCCGTGCGCCACGTCCGGTTGGTCATGAAGGCGGGCGCGCTGGTGGTCACGCCTTAAGAGGCCTTGTGCAGGCGGGGCGGGGAATTCTGTCCGAACGCGGACATCCCACCTTAGGATTTCATCTCCGCTGGCAATCGGCCGATTGCGCTGGCGAATTGCGCCCGTGCGGCGATCAGGGTGAGGACGGCGCAGACAAAGAGCGCGCTCAGGGCCGCCAGACCAATGGCGAGGCCGTAAACGGCGGCGATGCCAGAGACGACAATTGGGAATATGCCCGCGCCTAGAAATCCAATCGAGGTCATCAGACCAACCGCCGAGGCATGGACGCGTGGCGCCGTCACGTCTTGCATGGCCGCATAGATGCAGCCGTCGAATAGCCCTTTTCCGACATAGCAAAGGGCGAGACACCCCGCGACCGTGGGCCCGGTTCGGGCAACCGCCAGAAGGCAGAGAAACACCGCCGCAATGGCGCATCCAACCGTGAGCAGGGTGATGCGTCCAAGGGTAAACCTTGTGGTGAGCTTGTCGCCCAAGAACCCGCTTACTGGCACGACCAGAAATCCGGAAAGATAGATCGGCGCGACACTATAGAGGGCCGAGCCCTGCAGGTTCAGATGCAAGGCGTCGTGCACATAGGTCGGGGCCCAAACCATGACCGCCTGGCTCGCCCCCGTGGCGAAGAAAAAGGCGAGGCTGAGGATCATGGCTGCCGGATTGGTCAGGACCGCCCGTAAGGCGCCCGGCGCCAGAGGGCGGGCTGGTGCAGGGGCTTTAGCTTTAGGCGCCGACGACTTGACCGGGTCTCGCAGGAAGCGCGCCACGCCTAAGGCCAGGATCAGCCCCGCGCCGCAAAACACCCAAAAGGGCGTGCGCCAGCCCAATCGGTCCGCTAGGACACCTGCGAGGTAGGCGCCAAGGGCGGGTCCAGCGAACACCGCCGTTTGGTGGACCGACAGGGCAAAGCTTCGCGTCTTGCCCTTGTGCCACTCGCCGATCAGCGCCGTACCGGAGGGGTAATAGAGCGCTTCAAAGAGGCCGGTCACACCGCGCAAGCCAAGCAGCATGACAAAGCTTGTGCTCAAGGGCGCTCCCGCCGTGGCGAGGCTCCAGGCGACGAGGCCAAACAGGATGACGCGGCTGCGCGGCAGGCGATCTCCCAGCCATCCGGCGAAGATGGCAGACAGGGCATAGGCCCAGAGGAAGCCCGAATTGAGGAGGGCGAGTTGCAGGTTGCTAAGGTGAAACTCATCGCGCAGGGCGGGCATAACCGTCACCAACACCGAGCGGTCAGCCTAGTTGATGAAACTCACCGTCCACAAAATGCCCAAGGCCATCCACGGATAGTGCTTACCGAACCGGGATTTTCCATCATCGCCTGGGCGGGATTGGGACATTATGGGGTTCCCGGCGCGATGAGGATGGCTCTAAAGTCGTTGACATTGGTTCGGGTCGGTCCGCTGATGACAAGATCGCCGAGCGCCGCAAAAAATCGATAGGCATCATTCTGATTTAACATGGCTTTTGGGTCGAGGCCGAGCTGAGCTGCCCGCTTCAGCGTGTCCGGCGTCACATAGGCCCCCGCCGCGTCATCGGTGCCGTCAATCCCATCTGTGTCACAGGCGAGCGCCCAAATGTCCGGCGCGCCATCGAGCGCAAGCGCCAGGGCCAGGAGATATTCGAGGTTGCGCCCTCCCTTGCCCGCCGGATTGGTAACCGTCACCGTGGTCTCGCCGCCGGAGAGAATAAGGCGCGCATGGGAAGATGGCATTGCCCGGGCGAGTGCTGCATGTTCCGCACCAAGGCTGCGCGCTTCCCCTTCGATCTGATCGCCAAGATCGGTGACCTCAAGCCCGGCCGCCCTGGCCTGAGCGCCAGCGGCGTCGAGGGCTGTGCGCGCGGTTGCGATAATTTTTAGCCTGCAGCGCTGGCGATCACTGTCGGTCCAGCGCGGGGTCTCATTGGCAGGGTCATTGAGCGCCGCGGCCACATGCGCCTCAAGGCGCAAGCCATATTTGGCGATGATCGCGCGCGCCTTGTGCAGGCCTGATGCGTCTTCCACGGTTGGCCCTGAGGCAACCAAGGCCGGGTCATCTCCTGGCACGTCCGACAGAACAAAGGTGGTCACCTTGGCGTGCCGGGCTGCAATGGCCAATCGCCCGCCCTTCACCCGCGACAGATGTTTGCGAACGCAATTCATCTCCGAGATTGCCGCACCGCTGCGCAACAGAGCCCGATTGACCGCTTGCTTGTCGGCCAGACTAAGCCCCTCAGCGGGCGCCGCCATCAGCGCCGACCCGCCGCCCGAGATCAGCGCCAGCAAGTGGTCATGGTCCCGCAGTCCATGGCAAATCCGCAGGGCCATCTCGCCAGCTTGGAGACTGGCCTCGGTCGGCGTCGGGTGGCCGGCGACAAAATAGCTGAGCGCGGCGGGAAAGTGCGCATCAGGCGCCTCATATCCGGAGGGTGCGACAACCATGCCAAACAACTGGTCGCCAAAATGGTCGCACGCCACCTTGGCCATGTCGGCGGCAGCCTTACCGAGAGCGATGACAGCGACCTTGCCGGACGGTGGATCCGGGCGGACCTCGGACAGAAAGGCCGGCAACAGCGTCGCCGCCTGAACCGATTGGACGGCGGCGTGAAACAGCCGAAGGAGAAGGCCCCGCTGATCTTCGCTGGGTGAGGCAAGCTGTTGCATGCTCTAGGCCGTTCCGGGCGGCGCCGTGGTTTGGCGGACGCGCAATTCCGTCGGCAAGGTCACGGTCTTGATTTCGGTTTCGCCGCAAAGCCGTTGGTCCAGCAACTTCATCGCCACGGCCCCCATCTCCTCGGCGGGCTGGTAGATGGTGGTCAGGGCCGGATTTGCATAGGCCGAAAATGGGATGTCATCGAAACCGGCGACCGAAATGTCCTGTGGCACCCGCAGGCCAAGGCCCGTCAGCTTTTGGATGGCGCCAATGGCCATTTCGTCGTTGAAGCAAAACAGCGCGGTGGGTCGGTCCTTCAGCTCGAGAATCTTGGCTGCCGCCTCAGATCCCGACTTCATGGTGAATTCGCCTCGGATCACCAAGGCGTCGTCGAACGCGATCCCCGCAGCTCGCAATTGCAGGCGGTAGCCAAACATCCGATCTCTGGAGTGAGGGCTCTCGTCCGGTCCGGTCATCACCGCAATCCGCTTGTGGCCAAGGCCAAGCAGGTGCTCGGTCATGGCGCGCGCGGCGCCCACATCATCCACACCCACGGACGGGCAAGGTGCGGCATCGAGGCAGGCGCAGGCATTGACCACCGCCGCGTCGGGATTTGAGCTGAGGATGAGTTCGTCAACCTTGCCATGTTGACGATAGGACAACTGGATAACCCCATCCGCTTGTCGGGCGGAGAGCAGGTTCAGGTATCTCGCCTCAATCGTGTCGTCGTTTTGCGTGTCGCCGAGCAAGACCGAATAGCCAAGCCCCTGCGCAACCTTCTCAATGCCGCGAATGCAGCCCGACAGGACCGGATTTGCAATATTGGTCACCAGCACGATGATCAGCTTCGATTGCTGCGACCTGAGGCTCCTGGCGACAAGATTTGGGCTATACCCCAGGGCATCGACCACCCGGAGCACCTTTTCCCGGGTGGCCTTAGAAACCCGGTCGGGATTGCCAATCGCCCGGGAAACGGTGGCGATAGAGACGCCAGCGGCGATAGAGACGTCACGAATACTAACCATGGCTCTTAGAGGGTCCGGCTGCTGAACGAGCGCACCGGAACAGGCAGTGCGCGCCATCACGCTAGTCCAGTGCCCAGGCAAGGCCAACAGCCGCCGTCCAAGAGAAGTCGCCTCCGCCCAATCCTTCCCCGGTGATCGGGTCGAAATATTCCGAAAAGCCGGAATCTTGGATGAGCGCCGCCGTATGGCCCTTGATCTCGTCCGCGAGCTTGATGAAGCCATGACGGCGCAGACCTTCGGAAATCATCCAGTTGATGATCCCCCAGACGGGGCCGCGCCAGTAGCGGCGCTGGTCAAATTCGGCAGTGTCTGGCGCTATGGTCGGAACGCCAAAGCGGGAGAGATTGATCCAACGGGCCAACTCACTGGCGAGCGCGGCGGCGCGATCAAATGGCTCGGTTCCGGCCCAAAGGGGCAAAAAGCTTGCGTGACTGGGCACATCCACCAGACGGTCTCGCAGCAGGTCGCGAGACAGATAAAGCCCACGCTCAAGGCTCCAAAGCTTATCAAAGCCCTGCCGGCGACGGGCAGCGCGGGCGCGCAAAACCTGGGCATTGGCAGGATCATCAAAGCGATCGGCCAGCGCGATCAGATCCAATTCATCGCGCATCAAAATCGCGTTCAGACCGACATCGGCCACCTTGAAGGGCGTTTCCGACCACATGCGATCACCCTGCCAGCCCAAGGCCCGATAGAGCTCAACCAAATAGATGTAGCGGTCATATTCCCACTGCCTTGGCCGCATGTCGGAATCGACCAGGGTGACGTCGCGACGTTGAAAGGGGGTTTGGGTCGCCGGCACTTGGCCAAGCGCCTCGTCCCAGACCGGTGAATTGTCCGATCCCGATTCCCAAGGGTGGAGAATAGCCACGATACCGGTTCCGTCCGGGTCCCGCTCCCTCGCCCACCAATGGTGATAGGCTAAAATCTTCTCATAAAGTGCGCGGGCGCGACGCATGACATCGCTCTCCGGGTCAAGGCTCGCAGGACCGGTGCTGGCCATATCCAGAATATAGGCCAGCGCCGAAGCGGTGACGGGAGGCTGGCTAATGCCCGATGTCGGCGGCGTTTGGTGGGTGCCCCAGACCTGAGGCCCGGGAAAATAGGTGTCCGCGTCGCGGTGGAAAATGATGTGAGGCACAAGGCCGCTGGCCCATTGACCGCTATAGAGGAATTCAAGCTCGGTCAGGGCGCGGTCAATGTCGAAGGTGGCAAAGCCCATGGCGCAAAAGGCCGAGTCCCAATTCCACTGAAACGGATAGAGGGCGTCGGTGGGCACGGTGTAGCCACCCCGATCATTGCGCCGCAAAATGTCGCGCGCCGCGTCGATCAATTTCGCGCGGGTCTCGCTAACACGTTGTAATGTATTGATTTGCCGATCCATAACCACGCCCTGAAATCCTCCCCGCGGAATCGGTTCTTATGTAAACGTTTTCCGCTTTTGGTTCGATAATAAACGAATACGGCTGAATTTGTAGCTGAAACGCCCTCTTGCGCAAAATTATTTTTGGAAATATGAAAACGTTTACCAGTCGATCGGAGCGCACCTCCGGCAAAGATCTGGGCGGCACGATCAACGTGCGGACCACCCAAGGGAGGGGAAGGGATGACGAAATCAAGGCTTCTGACGAGCGTCGCATTATCGACGTTTGCACTTGGCTTAGTTGGCGGATCCGCCATCGCAGCCGCCGCAGAGTCGGCGTCGGACACCTTAGTCGATCAGGTCGTCGTGACCGGTACCAGCACCGCGCGGACAACCCTGAAAACCCCCATGCAAACCACCACCCTCGACAGCCAGCGGCTCGAAATGCTGGCGTCGAACAGTGCCGCAGACCTCCTGACCACCATCCCGACCCTGAAGGCGGAAGGCGGCGGCGGCGAAGTGGCGACGAACGTGTTTGTCGCAGGCCTCCCCTCTAGCGGTCAGTACCAATTCACGCCTTTGGAATTTAACGGGATGCCGGTCGTCAGCTCCATGGGGCTGAATTCCAATGCACCTGACATTTACGAGCGGCCTGACCTCGGCGTGGCCAAGCTCGAATTCGTCCATGGCGGCGTCTCCAACCTCTTTGGCGGCGGCTCCGTCGGGGGGCTGATCAACTATATCGACAAGACCGGCACTGATATCACCAAGGGCGAAGCCCGCCTGGAACTTGGCGACAAGGGCAGGGTGAAGACTGACTTCGCCGCCAGCGGGCCGATTAATAAGGATGCGGGCCTCTACTACGCCATCTCCGGCTGGTATCGCTATGATGAGGGGCCGCTAAAATCGGGCATGCCAACAAAGGGTGAGCAGATTAGGGGCAATATCCGCAAGGAATTTGAAGGCGGGTATGTGACGCTCTACGGTCAATTCATCGACGACCGCGACCAATTCTATGGCGACTATCCCTTGACCGGATCGTCCTATAAGCGCCCTGCAGGCAATAATGGCGCGACAATCTACACCACCGAAACCGCTGCTCTGACCAATATGTCTTTCCAAACGCCGGGCGGCGTCTTCCACACCAATGTGGCGGACGGCGTCAAGTCCACTGGCGGCCAATTTGGCTTGGATTTCAAAAAGGACCTTGGCGGCGGATGGGGAATGAATGGCCGAGCGAATTTCGGCAATTATCATACGAGCTTCGCGCTTTTCTCCGGTGGGGACGCCAAGCAAAACCTGCCGACGACCCAAGCGGCCTTCCTACAGGCCTATGGCTATAATCCGGCGCTCTACACCGGGACATTCACCTATGCCGTCAGCGGCAAGGCCCTGCCGTCAAACTACCTGCTCTGGGCGGATCGGGTCATCGACCGGGATCGGCCTTTAGAGACTGAGACGGGCGAATTGAACCTGACCAAAGAAATCGAAATGGGCGCCTGGGACCACCATTTGACCTTTGGCGGTTTCTGGGGACATTCAAAGGCGGGCGATAAGGATATTGGTTACGCCTATGTCGGCGATTTCGACAACGCGCCGCAACTGGTCAATGTCACGGCCACCAATACGGCCACGGGCGCGGTGACAACGGTCGCGGCGAACGGCTTGTTGAACACAACCATTCAATACACCAATGCCCATGCTGAAACCCGGCGCTATGCGGGCTACTTCGCCGACCAGTCCTCCTTCGGACGGTGGGAGTTTGACCTAGGCGGCCGTGTCGAAACCCTCGACGGGACGGTCAGCAAGGAAGGCTCGGCCAATGTTGCGGTCAATACCACGCCGGGCCTTTCACCGCTTCTGTCTAATGTGTTGTGGGGCAATGGCGTGTTTACCTCCGCCAATGTCAGCACCACGTCCTGGGCGCTGGCGGGTGCCGCCCTTTATCGTTGGACCGATCACCTCAGCGTCTTCTTGAACGCCTCGCGTGGCTATTTCATGCCGCAGATGAATTCGGTCACCTATTCGGCGCTTGGCGTTCAGTCCTATGAGCCGGAAATCATCAAACAGGTCGAGTCAGGCGTCAAATACTCCGAAGGTGCGCTCTCCGGTTCGGTGTCGGGCTTCTATTCCACCCTGTCCAACCTGCGCAATGTTAACCTCCTCAACTCCTCGACCGGTGGGGTGGCAGAGGTGGTCAATATGGTTGCGACGCGCACCTATGGCCTGGAAGGCGCGATCAAATACGCCCTCCCCTTGGGCTTCTCAGTCGATGGCAATCTGACCTATCAGAATGACGTCTATACCCAATATACGCCTGTGGCGGCCTGTTCGTCCTGCGTCGACAACGCCTTGCAACGCCAGCCGGATTGGACCGGCAATGCGGGGGTCTATTATCGCGGCCACGGTCTCGATGCGGCGCTGTTCGAAACCTATACCGGGCGCACCTTCACCTCAGATCTGAACAATATTCGGCTGCCAAGCTACAATGTTGTGCGCTTTGAGTTCGGCTATACTGCCACCTTGCACGGCGGCGATCAGATTCGCGCTGGCCTTGGTGTCTATAACCTGTTTGACTCCCAAGCGGTTACAGAGGGCAGCCCCCGCCTGGGGACACTGCAAAATGCCGGGCAGGCCTATTTTGTTGGCCGGACCGTCTTGCCCCGTCGCGTGACCGTCAATCTTTCCTACAAATTCTGATCTCCCCCTGACGTCGCCGAGGGAGGTCCTCTGCTCGGCGACGTCGCTTTTTTGGAAACGCTTGTCATGAAAACCGAGGCTCCGCTTTATGCGGGGGTCGAACTGGGCGGAACAAAATGTGTCGTCCTTTTGGCGACCGGCCCTAATGGCATCGTTGGTCATGTTCAGATTCCAACCTCGGACGCCCCGGATCACACGCTGCGCGCCATTGAACGGGCTCTGGATCAATTGCAACGGGAGCATGGCCGCGCCCAGTCCCTTGGCATCGCCTCGTTTGGCCCCCTCTGTTTGGAGGCGGATTCAGAAAAATATGGTTTCATAACCTCGACTGCCAAGCCCGGCTGGCGCGACACCGATGTGGCGGCGCGGCTTGGCCGAAGCACGGGCCTGCCCTTTCGCTGCGAGACAGATGTTACCGGCGCGGCGCTGGCCGAGGGCCTGTGGGGCGCCGCCAAAGGCCTCAAGGACTTCGCCTATGTGACGGTCGGCACAGGGGTTGGCGTTGGGATTATTCAAAATGGCGCACCGCTGGCGGGCTTTATTCACCCGGAATTTGGCCATTCCTTGGTCCGCCGCGTCCCCGGCGACAGCTGGGCGGGATCGTGCCCGTTCCATGGCGACTGCGTTGAAGGTCTCGCATCGGGCAGCGCGCTGCAGGCCCGGTATGGCCGACCGGCCTCGGAGTTGGCTGTGGACTCGCCCCTTTGGGACTTGGCGGCCTCCGCCCTGGCCGCCATGTTGCACAATCTGATCCTTGCCTGTGGTCCGCGCAAAATTCTGATGGGAGGCGGCGTCATGATGGCCCAACCTCAGCTGTTTGATTTGGTTCGTAAACATCTCCAATTGAGCCTGAACGGCTATGTCGAAGATCGCGCCTTCGCGTCTGGGTTTCGCGATTTCATCACCGCGCCGCAGTTGGGCGCTCTGGCTGGCCCCTTGGGCGCCATTGCGGTGGCCCAGAGAGTCACGACCCTCTGGTCATGAAGGCGAGTGAAGCGGTTGCGGGGCTGCGATTTCGCATCAGTATTAAGTCGAACTGATGTTCAGAGAGGTCATTTCCAAACAGGAACCGCACGTTTTCAGCAGAGAATGAAGGGCGGCATTCGGGCCAAGTTGGGCCTAACCCGCGCATCATACTATGCGGTGCAGCGCGACCGTAGAGATAAGGTTAGCCAAAACGGGAGCCCCTAGCCAGACGCTTAAACTGCTGAGTGCATCCATTTTCCAAATCTTTTCTGCTTCCCTAGGAGTTGCAATCCCTCCTCAATGGGTTGGATCGTCATCAAGTCTAAAGGAGCCCGTGCAGCGTCTTCGGCGCCACGGCCTGCCAGGACTGGACGACAAGATCGGCAACCAAATCAGGCGAGAGTCCGGAAAGCGCAAGACGTGTCCAACCATGTCGCCCCCAATGCGGTTCGACCGAGCCGTATTCAGGGAATGTCGAGACCACCCAATCTTGCGTCTCTGGCTTAAGCTTGACGAGGCCGGTTGCGCCGTCGGTCGATAGCTGCGCGAAAATCTTGCCGTTGATGCGAAAGGATGCACCGCCAAAGTGATCTTGCTCGGTGGCCGATGGCAAGCCGAGAGCGACTTTTCGGAAATGATCCATCCTCGACCTCTGCAGCAATAGGCCATTGGGAAAAGCCGAGAGACCCGCAAACGGCGGCGTCGGCAATCCAGCTATATCAGCCCTTAAGGTTGACCGCACTGCGGATCAATTTGCCACCAATCTTGCCCGCGCGCGCGGGCAAGTGCGCAGCAGGACCCTGCGCGCAATAAAACCTCAGCCGCCCCGCAGCTTGGCAAGTGTCGTCGTTGGGGTCAGGCCCGCGACATCATAAACCACATGGATAATGGCGGGCAGGCCGGAGGCTTGCGCGGTACGGAAGGCGGGCGCGAAGTCTTCGGTTGTCTCCACCCGCACGCCAAAGCCGCCAAAGGCGCGGGCATAGGCGGCGAAGTCTGGATTTTTCAGGTCAGTGGCGCTGACCCGCCCGGGATAGTCCTTTTCCTGCGCCAATCGGATCGAGCCATAAGCGCCATTGTCGAACACCACGACCAGAATGGGGAGGCCGTATTGCACGGCAGTGGCGAACTCTTGGCCGTTCATCAAGAAATCGCCGTCGCCGGCCAGGGCGAGCACCGTCTTCTCCGGATAAAGTCGCTGCATGGCCACCGCAGCGGGCACACCATAGCCCATGGTGGCCGAGGTCGGCGCGATGTGGGTGCCAAACTGGCGAAAGCGGTAAAAGCGATGGATCCAGGCGGCATAGCCCCCGGCGCCATTGCAAAGGATGGCGTCGGCCGGAAGGTGCTCGCGTAACCAGATGATGATTTCGGCCAGATTGACCGGTCCCGGTTGCGGGGTTGGCGTCTCCGACCAGTCGAGATAGTCGGCATGGCCCCCCTCCGCCCAGGACAAACGTGTGCTTGAGCGCGGCGGCGGAAGCGCCAAATCTTCCAGGGCCGCCACAAAGGCCGTTGGCGCCGCACAGATCGGCAGGGCCGCCGTATAGAGCCGACCAAGCTCTTCAGGGTCTGGATAGACGTGCACCAGTTGGGGGACTTCAGACCCGACCGGGAACAGGGTGAAGTCTTGCGAAGCCACCTCCCCCAAACGCCCGCCTAACAAAAGCACCAGATCGGCGGACTGGATGCGCGCCACAAGTTTTGGATTGGCGCCGAGACCGAGGTCGCCCGCATAAAGCCTGTGGGTGGCGTCAAACAAGGGCAGGCGTCGATAACTGGTGGCGACGGGAAGGTCGTGGGCCTCGGCAAAACGGGTGAAAGCGGCGCAGGCTTCCTCTGTCCAGCCAGAACCGCCTAAGATCGCAATCGGCGCCTTGGCCGCTGTCAGCCGCTCGAGAAACCGGCTTAGGTCAGCCTGGTGGGGTGCAGGCCTAGGGGAGCGAAGCGGCGGCGGGGTCCGGTGGGGAATCTGCTCGGCCAAGAGGTCGCGGGCGAGGCCCAAAACCACCGGCCCGGCCCTTCCGGCCACTGCGATTTGGAAGGCGCGCGCCAGATATTCGGCCAGCCGAGGCGCCGATTGGGGTTCGGCAGTCCATTTGGCCAGGCCGCCAAACATGGCGGCAAAATCGAGTTCCTGCCAAGCATCGCGGTCCTGGACCGGGCGGCTGACCTGTCCAGCCAGTAGGATCAACGGCGTTGCGTCTTGGCTGGCGATGTGAATGCCAACCGCCGCATTGGCCGCACCTGGCGCCCGGGTGACCATGGCGACGCCGGGCCTGCCCGTTCTGCGCCCGACCGCATCGGCCATCATCGCCGCACCGCCTTCGTGACGACATACCGTCACGGTAATGTCGCTGTCGATTAACGCGTCGAGCACCGCAAGATAGCTTTCGCCGGGAACGCAAAATACGTGCGCGACGCCATAGGCGCTAAGTTGTGCGACCAGCGCCTTTCCAGCCGTCTCTAGCTCAGTCGAAACCGACGACACGACGACGCGTCCCCCTTCGGCAGATGAATCCTTGGGCCTGCCAGACGGCGACCATTTCGATGGAAATTAGGCCAAGGGCGCCAATTTTCCGTTAATGTATTTCTTCTATCCCTTAACCATAGGCCGCGTTTTTGGTGAAAATCACATGTCCACTCGTAGTAAAATTCTGGAAACTTTTGAAACGGTCGCGCAAGAACAGGGAAAAACACTGAAGGCATTGTCGGATACGACAGATTTGCTTGAATGCGGTCTCGATTCCTTGTGCTTCGCCATCATTATTGCGCGTCTTGAAGACGAGCTGAACTATGATCCATTCGTCGAGTCCGATGTGGCCGAGTTTCCGGTCACATTTGGAGACTTTGTCGCCCTCTATCAGCGTCTTCAGGCCTGACCGGTCTATGGACAGCGCCCCCGCGCTTCGCAAGCTGTTGCAGCACGCCCTCAAGGCGCGAACGCACGCGGTTGGCTTCGCGTCCGCCGACCATCAGTTTTCCTGGGCGAGCCTGATTGAACCGGCACCCTCCGGACTTGTCGTAAACCAGGTGGCGGACCGATCCATCATCCTGATCACCCGTAGCCAAGCTGCGGCCGCAAGCGCGCTCGTCGCGCTTGACGGGGTGGCGGCCAGCCTGGTGATTTGCCCGCCAGATTTCGACCTCGTGCACCTCGCTTACGTGGCAAACCTTGCGCAGGCGGATCTGATCCTCACCGATGATCCGGATCTGCAGAGCGCGGGGCTTGAGACCCACCTTATCTGCCCGCCTTTCGGCCTCGACGTGGAACCCAGCGCCGCGCGGCAAAGTCCGACGGAGTGGCGGCTCTTTACCTCTGGCACGACCGGAACGCCAAAGCTCGCCGTGCACACCCTGAAGGGTTTGACCGGCGCCATCTCTACGGCAAACCCTTTGAGCGCTGCAGGTCCGCCGACAGTTTGGGCGACCTTTTATGATATTCGCCGCTATGGCGGCCTGCAGATCTTTCTCCGCGCCCTGTGTGGCGGCGCGGCCTTGTGCGTTAACGAGAAGGACGAGCCGGTCGGGGCCTACCTAACGCGGCTTGGGGCAGCCGGCGTTACCCACCTAACCGGGACACCCTCTCACTGGCGGCGGGCGCTGATGAGCCCACACCTGGCGGAAATCGCCCCCCGCTATGTCCGCCTGTCGGGAGAAATCGCCGATCAAGGACTGTTGGACCGCCTCGCCAAGACCTTTCCGAACGCGAAGCTTGGCCATGCCTATGCCTCAACCGAGGCGGGGGTCGCGTTTGAAGTGACAGACGGCTTGGAAGGGTTTCCGCACGCGCTGCTTGACCGAACCGATGGACCGGTCAAACTCAAGCTTCGCGACGGCGCCCTCCTGATCCGGTCCGACCGCTGCGCCCTGCGCTATTTAGGCGATGAAGCCAAGCCGGTCGCCGACGCGGACGGCTTTGTCGACACCGACGACCTGATCGAAGTGCGCGGTGCGCGGTGCTATTTTGCCGGACGACGGGCGGGCGTCATCAATGTCGGCGGGGCCAAGGTCCATCCCGAAGAGGTAGAGGCGGTGCTAAACCGCCATCCCGATGTTGAGCTCAGCCGCGTGTTTGCCCGCCAAAGCCCCCTGACCGGCGCATTGGTCGCCGCCGAGGTGGTCGCTCGGGCCGAAGGTCGGGTTTTTCAACAGCTGCCGGAGCTTTCCGCCGACTTGCGTCGCATGTGCCGCGAGGCCTTAGGCGCGGTAAAAACGCCTGCCACTCTCGGCTTTGTCGACAGCCTGCCCTTGTCAGAGGCTGGAAAATTGGATCGCCGCCGTGCGTAATGTCATTGTCACCGGCGCAAGCCGCGGTTTGGGCCTCGCCATCACCCAAGAGCTGGTGGCGGGCGACTATCATGTCTGTGCAGTGTCGCGCCGCCCCTCGGCAGAGCTGCAAATCCTGATTGACGGCTCGGCGGGGCAGGTGACCCATCTCGCCGCCGACCTGCAGGCCACTGACCAAATCTACCTCTTGGCCCGTCGGGCCCGTGCGGCGGGCGGGCCCATCTATGGGCTGGTCAATAATGCCGGATTAGGAACCGATGGCCTCTTAGCAAATATGCACGCCAGTCAGATCGCTGACCTCATTACGCTTAATGTTACAGCGCCAATTTTGCTGACCAAGTTTGCTGTGCGAGCCATGATGAGCGCGGGCGAAGGGCGGGTGATCAACATGGCCTCCATCGTCGCGTCTTCAGGCTCAAGCGGCCTGTCGGTTTATGGGGCCACAAAGGCCTCGATGGTCGGCTTCACCAAGTCGCTGGCGCGTGAGGTGGGACGGCTCGGCATCACGGTCAATGCGGTCGCGCCTGGCTTTATCGAGACCGAGCTAACCCAGGGCCTGGACGCCGAGGCCCGCGCCCAGGTGGCCCGCCGCGCGGCCTTGCGTCGCATGGCCGAACCGGTCGACGTCGCGCGCATGGTGAGCTTCCTGATGGGTGAAGGCGGGCGCAACATCACCGGCGCCGTGCTCACCGTCGACGCAGGCGCCACGGCTTAAGCGCTACAGATCGAGCCGTGCTTTTAGGGTCAGAGGCCAGGCTGTGCTGTCCGGTCCGTGAGTGGCGAAGAGCGCCACGGCCAAACGGTCCATGCCAAACGCCACACACCCGGTATGGGCGAGCGCGCCGTCGTGGGTTTTCAGGTCCCAAGTCTCGCCAAAATGGTCCTGATGGTAGTTAAAGCTCATGCAGGCCGTCGGGCGCTCAGCGGAGATTACCGGCACAAGCAATTCGAACTTCAACGCCTGTTCGATCTGGCTATTGGCCATCAGGACACCTGTGCGGCCGAAAAAGGGGTCGGAGGCAAGGTCGATTTTGTGCGGCAGGCCCAGGTCATCGGCAAGGGCGCGGGCCCGCGCGATCCAGTCTTGCCGGAATTGGACAATATCCTGCGCAGCCCCGATGCGAACGAATTCGCGCATGCGGAAGGATTGAAACCGATCCATCGCCGTCGACGGTTCGCGCCGAAAACACTCGCACGCCACATCGCAGGTGACCCCGCCCTCGCTCAACCCGCCGCGCGCGGCGAGGATCGGGTAAAGCGGGTAACAGGCCGCTGGCGTCAGCACGAGGTCTCCCGCCGACAAAAGCGATGTCCAGTCTGCCGTTTCCGTGCATGTCCCCGCCGCCACACGGGCTTGGGCCTCGGGCTGATCAAGAGCGCACATGCACCCCAATAGATTGGGGAAAGATTTCAGGTATCCCGACCGTTCAATCTGCGCTCGGCTCATGACGGGTGGAAAGCGAAAGACTTCCGCCGCCTCGGGCCGCAGTCCGTCCAGACAGCGGGTAAGACCGGCCACCACTGCCTCATAAGACCCGGTGCGGCCATAGACACCGTCAACACCGAGGCTGTGGAACAGCTTTGCTTTCAAAGCCTCGGTCATGCGCCACGCAGCCGCGAAGGCGTGGGCGAGACCAGCACCGAGGCCGAAAGATTGGCCAGGATGCGGTCATTATTGATCATCAGCGGTGCCGACAAAATATCCCGCAAGGCCCGGCCAAGGCTCGCCTGATGATCGTTTCGATAGCCTGAAAGGCCGCAAGCGCGCAGCGCGCTCAACACGGCCGCCGTAGCCCGCTCAGAGACTTCGACCTTTAGGAGGTGGATTTCGGTTTGAAAGTCGGGCGCCATCAAGGCTTCGAGATCCCCAGACCGGGCTTCAAAATGATCAAGGCTCGCCGTGATTGCGGCGTTGAGATGCTGGATCAGTCCCATGGCTTGGGTCAGATGGGCAGCGCCAGGAGGCGAGCCGCCAAGGCGCATGGCTTTACGGGTATGGAGCCTTGCCCGCTCAACCGCCCCCGCCGCGATCCCCGCCCAGACCGACGACCAGAACAGATGGGCCGCTGGAACCATGCTGGCAGCGTGAACCACGCTGTAGGTCTCCGAAACGATCTGCTCAGGCACGCCCTTGGCGGAAAACTGAAAACCAGCGGAATCGGTGCCGCGCATGCCTAATGTATCCCAACCGGCAGAGCCCTCAAGCCGATAGTCCGCACGTTCAAACACCGCTAAAACCTGATCGGCGGGCTCTGCGTCTGGTGTGCGACGGGCCGTGGTGACCACAGCGTCGGCTTGGCGGCCATAGGACATGACAGTCGCATCGCGCTCCAAGCCGATCTGGCCGCCTTCGATCGTGATTGGCGCAGCGCTGGCGCGCACATTACCGCCGCCCTGGCCTTCGGTTGTTGAGGAGGCGAGGAGCAGTTGATCTCTGGCGAGGCGGCGAAGAAAGTCTTCCTGCCAAGGATTGCCGTTCACGTGTCGCACCAGACAGGCGACCTTGACCTGATGCATGGCAAAGATCAGGGCTGTCGAAGAACAGACACCGCCCAAAGCATAGCACAGATCCATGACATCTTCGAAGCGCGCCCCCTCTCCGCCCAGCGCGGGTGGGACCAGCATCGACATCCTGCCTTCTGCCTTCAAAGCCGAGATGGCTTCGACGGGAAAGCGGCCTTCCTTGTCCACCTGGTCAGCATAGCGCGCCGCGACTGTCACAGCCGAGCCGGATGCAGTCGTCTTGCGGGCGAGGGCGTGGGAATGAAGGTTCGGCTGAGATTTCAGCGCTGCAACCATGATGATGTTCCTAGACCGGAGCCACTTATCTGCTCAGCGTCGAGCATATCAACTTGGATTGAGATTTTCGTTAATATGGCCGTCAAATCTTACTGGCCCAAAACGCATTGGCCCCAAACGCATTGGCCCCAAACTTGAACCTCGCCTCAGGACGGGCAAGGTCTGTGCCAATTCAAAGCAGCGCCGCCCAAGGTTTTGGAGAAAGTTCGCATGCAAGCGCCTGCCGAAGCATCCCTCGCACGCATTGCCGCTCAGATTTGTGGCGTTCTTGAGGCCCGCCATCCCAACCAAGTCCTTGACCGCGCCGCGGTGGAAACAAGCCCGGATCTGCGTGCCCTTGGCCTTGACTCCCTCGCCACCGTCAATCTGATGCTGGCGATTGAGCTTGAGTTCGATCTCGTCATTCCTCCCCGCATGATGCGTCCGCAAAATTTTCGCAGCGCTGGCGCCATCTTGAGCTTGATTTCTGAGTGCGCCATTGCCGCCTAAGCGGTGAGGTCGATAGCTCCGTCGCTCGAAAAATTGCCCTACTGGCTTTGCGACTTTGGCGCTATGGAGGGGCAGGTTCGCCGCTTGTGGACCTCAATGAACCCTCCATATCTGGGCGGAGAAGGCGATGAACAGTTTGGCCGTGCGCGAGGTGAGGCATTTTATCGGCGGAGCGGCTCAGGCGGGCGCCTCGGGTCGCTTTGGCGATGTGTTCAACCCCAATACCGGTCAGGTGCAGGCCAAGGTCCCCCTGGCTAACGTCAGCGAAATTGAGCTTGCCGTGCAATCGGCGCTGAAGGCCCAACCGGGCTGGGCGGCAACCAATCCGCAGCGCCGCGCCCGGGTGATGTTTGACTTCAAGCGCTTGCTTGAGGTCCATATGAACGAGTTGGCCGAACTTCTGTCCTCCGAGCACGGCAAGGTGGTCGCCGATTCCAAGGGCGACATCCAACGCGGTCTGGAAGTGATCGAATTTGCCTGTGGCATACCGCATGCGCTGAAGGGCGAATATACCGAAGGGGCGGGTCCTGGCATTGATGTCTATTCCATGCGCCAACCCTTAGGCGTGGTCGCAGGCATAACGCCGTTCAACTTCCCGGCCATGATCCCGATGTGGATGTTTGGCGTTGCCATTGCCTGCGGCAACGCCTTTATCCTGAAACCTTCCGAGCGCGATCCCTCGGTGCCGGTGCGGCTGGCGGAGTTGATGATGGAGGCGGGCGCACCCGCCGGGGTCTTAAACGTCGTCCATGGCGATAAACAGGCGGTCGACGCCCTGATCACCCATCCGGCGGTCAAGGCCATTAGCTTTGTCGGCTCGTCGGACATTGCCAACTATGTGTATGAGCTTGGCGCCCGGCACGGCAAACGGGTCCAGGCCATGGGCGGCGCAAAAAACCACGGCATTATCCTGCCCGATGCCGACCTCGACCAAGCGGTGAAAGATATTTCCGGTGCGGCCTTTGGCTCGGCAGGCGAGCGCTGCATGGCCCTGCCCGTGGTGGTGCCGGTCGGTGCGAAGACGGCGCAAGCCTTTCGCGAAAAAATGACTGCCGAGATTGAAACCTTACAGGTCGGCATCTCCACCGACCAAGGCGCCCATTATGGCCCGGTCGTGTCCGCCGCCCACAAGGCCCGCATTGAGAGCTATATTCAGATGGGCGTCGATGAAGGGGCCGAACTGGTCGTTGATGGGCGGGGCTTTCAGCTGCAAGGCCACGCCGAGGGCTTCTTTGTCGGTCCTAGCCTGTTTGACCATGTGACACCGAAAATGAAGTCCTATCAGGACGAGATTTTTGGGCCAGTCTTGCAGATGGTGCGAGCTGAAACCCTGGAGGAAGCGGTCGCCCTGCCGTCCCAGCACATGTACGGCAATGGGGTGGCGATTTTCACCCGCAATGGCCGTGCGGCCCGCGACTTCGCCGCTCGGGTGGAGGTCGGCATGGTGGGCATCAATGTGCCGATCCCTGTGCCTGTCGCCTACCACACCTTCGGCGGCTGGAAGCGCTCCGCCTTTGGCGACACCAACCAACACGGCATGGAAGGGGTGAAGTTTTTTACCCGCGTCAAGACCGTGACGGCGCGGTGGCCTGAAGCGGGGCTGGAAGGTCACGGCGACAGCTCCTTTGTCATCCCGACCATGGGCTGAGGCGGTCATGGACTTTTCCCTCACCGAGGATCAAAGGGCCATCCAAGCCGCCGCCCAGAGCTTTGCGGACGCCGAATTTGCGCCCCACTCGGCGCGCTGGGACGAGGAGAAGCATTTCCCGGTCGCGGTGATGCGCAAGGCGGCCGAACTTGGTTTTGCCGCCATTACCGTCTCGGAAGAAATGGGGGGCAGCGCCCTAAAGCGCCTCGACGCCAGCTTGATCTTTGAGGCCCTCTCCCATGGCGATGTGGCCACAGCCGCCTTCCTCTCCATCCATAATATGGCCAGCTGGATGATCGACCGGTTTGGGTCGGAAGCTTTGCGGCGCACCTATCTGCCACGGCTTGCGACAATGGAGTTGATCGCCAGCTATTGCCTGACCGAGCCCGGTTCCGGCTCAGACGCCGCAGCCCTGTCGACCACCGCGCGCCGCGACGGCGACCACTATGTGCTGAACGGATCAAAGGCCTTTATTTCCGGCGCGGGCGTGTCGGATATCTATCTGGTCATGGTGCGCACAGGCGGGCCTGGACCCAAGGGAATATCGACCCTCGTGGTTGAAAAGGGGCTGCCGGGCTTAAGTTTCGGCGCCAATGAGCGCAAGATGGGTTGGAACAGCCAGCCGACGGCGCAAGTGATGTTTGACGATGTGCGCGTGCCGGTCGAAAATCGCGTCGGCGAGGAGGGCGAGGGCTTTAGCTTCGCCATGGCAGGCCTTGACGGCGGGCGCCTCAACATTGCCTCCTGCAGCCTCGGCGGTGCCCGGTTTGCGCTCGAAACCGCCCAGGTCTACCTCGCCAGCCGCAAGCAATTCGGCAAACCCTTGGCCGAGTTCCAGGCCCTGCAATTTCGGCTGGCCGACATGGCGACCGAGCTGGAGGCCGCCCGACTGATGGTGCGCCACGCCGCAACTGCACTCGATCTTGGCGACCCCAACGCCACCAAGCTTTGCGCCATGGCGAAACGTTTCGCCACGGACGCAGGATTTGCCGTCGCCAACCAGGCGCTGCAGCTACATGGCGGCTATGGCTATTTGCGCGACTATCCACTGGAGCGGATCGTGCGCGATCTGCGCGTGCACCAGATCTTGGAAGGCACGAACGAGATCATGCGTGTGATCATCGCGCGCGAACTGCTCAAGCCATGACCGAAGAGGTCCTGGTCTCGATTGAAAACGGTGTCGGGCGGCTATCCCTGAATCGGCCAGGGGCGCTTAACGCGCTCAACCTTTCCATGTGCGAGGCCATGCTCGCGGCTGTCACGGCGTGGAGGGACGATCCCAGCATCCGCGCCCTCCTGGTCGACCACGCCGAAGGCCGGGGCTTTTGCGCGGGCGGGGACATTCGCATGTTGGCCGAAAGCGGGGCTGCCGATGGCGTGGCGGCGCGGCGGTTTTTTTTCACCGAATATCGCCTGAACGCCGCCCTCATGGCATTCGGCAAGCCGGTGATCGCCCTGATGGATGGCGTCGTCATGGGCGGCGGCGTGGGGCTTGCGCTTCCTGCCACGGTGCGTGTCGCGACCGAACGCACGACCTTTGCCATGCCCGAAACCGGCATTGGGCTCTTTCCAGATGTGGGCGGCGGCTGGCACCTGCCACGCCTGCCGGGCAAGACCGGCCTCTGGCTGGCCTTGACCGGCGCCCGGCTAAAGGCCGCCGACTGTTTGGCACTCGGCCTTGCAACCCATGTGGTCGCTTCGGAGAAAATTGCCGAATTGAAAGCTGCCATTTTGGCGGGGGATGGGTCAGCGGCTGATCGTTTAGCGGCGCCGGTCAGCTCCGCGCCCTTGGCCGTCCATCGGGCCGAGATTGATCGCCTCTTCTCAGGCTCCTCGGTGGAAGCGATCTTTGCCGATCTGGCGGCGGACGGCTCAGAATTTGCCAAGGCCCAACTGGCCGTGCTCGAAACAAAGTCGCCGCAAACCCTGAAGGTGGCGTATCGGCAATTGTCGCTTGGCGCAGACGCGACCAGCTTTACCGAAAATATGCGCATGGAGTATCGCATCGCCGCGCGGGTGGTGGCGCGACACGACTTTCTCGAAGGCGTCCGGGCAGTGATTGTCGACAAGGACAATGCGCCAAAATGGTCGCCCGCGCGGCTGGAAGCGGTGAGCGAGGCGCTCCTTGATGAGATCTTCGCCCCCTTGCCGTCCGAGCAAGACTGGACGCCGCACGCTTAAACCCGAATAGGGAGGAGACGCTTTATGCGCATTGGCTTTATCGGTCTTGGCAATATGGGTGCCGGCATGGCGGCTAATCAGGCCAAGGCGGGCCGCGAGGTCCTGGCCTTTGACCTCTCAAGCGCCGCCATCGCCAAGGCGATCAGCGCGGGCTGTCAGGGCGCAGCCTCGGCGCGCGAGGCGGTCGCCACGGCGGATGTGGTGATCACCATGCTCCCCGCCGGTCCGCAGGTACGTAGCCTCTATGCGCAAACCCTGATCCCGCATGCAAAGGCCGGCGCCCTGTTGATTGATTGCTCGACCATTGATGTGGACAGCGCCCGTGCCGTCGCCGCCGAGGCCAGGGCGGCGGGCTATCGGGCGGCGGATGCGCCGGTTTCTGGTGGCACAGCGGCGGCGGATGCAGGCACACTGGCCTTTATGGTCGGTGGCGACCCCGCCGACTTCACCGATGTGCAAACCGCGCTCGCGCCCATGGCTCGGGTGGTGATCGAGGCCGGAACCTCGGGCGCCGGCCAAGCGGCCAAGATCTGCAACAATATGTTGCTTGGTATTTCGATGATCGGGACCTGCGAAGCCTTCGCCCTGGCCGAAAAGCTTGGCTTGGCCGCCGACCGGTTTTTCGAAATCGCCTCCAAGTCCTCGGGCCAGTGTTGGTCTGTCACGAGCTACTGTCCGGTCGAAGGCGTTGGTCCGCAAACGCCCGCGGATCGCGGCTATCAAGGCGGCTTTGCCACCGCCATGATGCTCAAGGATTTGAAACTCGCCCAGGAAGCTGCCGCCCAGGTCGGCGCCGCCACACCGCTTGGCGCATCGGCCGAGGCGCTCTACGCCCTCTTGGCCGCCCAAGGCTTTGCCAGCACCGATTTTTCCGCCATGCTGCCTTGGCTGAAGGGCGAGGCGACGAAGCTTTTAAACTGAACCCCCTCGTTTCGGCACTATCGGCTTTCCAAAACGCTCGATGAGGCACAGGGCGGCGATGAAGAGATAGAGCCAGTCGACGCGCAATTGATAGCGCTCGGTGGGCGTGGAAAGGACGCCGCAGACCGCCGCATTGGCAAGGATGATGATGGCTGCCAGCACCATCGCCTTGTGGCGCGGATTGGCCGGGTTCCATGCTCTTGGGCGAAACGCGATGATCAGGCCAAGGCTGATGAGGGTGGCGGCCGCCAAGCTTACATCGATAAGGCCAGGGTTTAACTTTGGGGCACAGCGGTCTGGGTCGGAGGCGCATAGGGTCCCGCCAGGCATGATGGCCTGGAAGGCGGCATATTTCGGATCGGTGAAGAACTCCCTCACGCTGTGATAGGTCTCATCGATTTCATAGTGGGCCAATTCAGCGCCAAAATTCGCTAAGGCGGTTTGGGCGACAGCTGGAAACTCCGACACCACTGTGCCGACGACAAACCGTGCCTGCTCGTTGATCAAGCGCACGCGGCTGTCAAAATCAGCAAGCTTGAAGACGCCGCGCTTGGGATCGAGATGCCAGAGGAAGTCGTCCGAGGTTTCGGGTCTTTGGTGGATATAGCGACACATCTCGAAGGCTTTGGGATTTTGGGCACACGCCTTGATCGCAAAGGTTCGACCCGGGCCATCCGCATAGAGACGGGCCGTGACAAAGGGCGGGCTGTAGACGCGAAAGTGCTCCACCCGCCAAACCATGGCCTTATAGGCAAACCCCACGGCAAGGGCCGCAACGATTGCCAGGGTCAGCGCCCCGAGACCCCGTCGATCTATGCTGACCAGGGCCGTTCGCAGGCTAAAATGGCCCACAACGCCAAGCCCCAGGATCAACCCCGCGATCAAAAGGTTTGAGGTATGGCAGCTGAGCGAAAAGGCCAAAACGGCTAACATGAAGCCCGCCGCAGGTGTAAATCGGCGCAAAGTCGCAAAATAGAGCATGCAAATAATCGCTGTCACACCATAGATATCGGGCATCAAAAATGCCGCCATTTCGGGAACGCCAGTTAAAATACCTAGGCCTAAATATATATATTTTATATATTTTTCAGCATTTAGTTCGCAAGCCAATAAATATAATGCCGCGCTCACCAGGACTATATTGAAAATCACAAGTCCCCAAGCTGAAACAAAGTGGATCATGCCGTACAAAAATATCGAAAAGGTCGGTGATCGCGCGCCCGCCACGGTAAACGACATCCGCGGCTCCTCAGAGCCAGCATAGATTACCGCTTCTGGCGCGGCAGGCCTGCCGGACTGGGCTGCTGGCGCGGCGGCTTCCTTCTTGGAGTCTGGAGAGACGCGCACAAATATTTGTTGGCCGATGACGTAGTAGGATTTTGTGTCGGCAAATATCAGCGGATTACGGCTGGCGATCGGGAGGATTGCCAGGCACATGGCGCCAAACACAATCCGCAACACCGCGACCCGCAGTGCGGTCATGTCCTGCCGGACAGCGGTTTGAACCGGGCTCATTTGCACCCCCTCTGGCGGAGACTGTTGAAGGGATCCCACGCGCCGCGCGTCATGGTGCCGCCTCGCGCCAGCTTCGCGGCAGCAGCGCGCCGAGGTCTGCGAGAAGGCTGCGCATATGCCCGGGTGAAAGGACCAAGATCGCGCCCGCATAGAGGCTGACCCCGAGGATCACCAAGACGGGCAGGGTCAACTCACCGCCCAGATACACCGTCAAAACGGGGCTCGCCAAGGCGACGCAGACGCCCATTGTGCTTGCCGCGACCAGGGGGCCGACCACGGCTCGCCACAGACGTCTAAGATCGATGCCTGCATAGAGCTTAAAAAACACCACGGGGACGATCATGAGGATGAGCAACCGGAAGAACAGCGCCGCACAGGCAGCATTCAGGCCATAGGGCGCGGCGACCAGCGCTGCGATCACTGTGGTGACCGCCAGGCCAAGCTGAATCCGTTGGTCCAACCGATAGATCCGCAAGCCCAGAAAGAGCGCGGTCGCGGCGTAAAAGATTGTCCAAGGCAAAACGGTCAGCACCACCCACACGGTTGCTACGTCAGCGCCGGCCCATTTTGTCCCAAGCCAGTCCTGAAATAGCACATGGGCGACAGCGGCCAGACCGATAGCGACCGGAAAGGCGACCAGAGCCAAGCGGGCAACCAAATCCTCAAAGGCCTGCGAAAGCGCCGCTCGGTCGCCGGTCAATTGCATGAGTTTCAAATGGGCGACCTGGGAGGCGGGGCTGAGCACCACCTGGCAGATCAGATCGCCAATGCGGGACGCGATGGAATAGAGCCCCAGAGCCGTTGGTCCGAGTAGGGCGGCGATAATGACACGCGGCGCAAGACCGGAGAGCCAGGTCCAGCTTCGCGCCAGCGCAACGCTGGCGGCGCATCCGCGCAATTCCTTGAACAGCAAGGAATTCCAGCGGAACTGAAAAATCGGGCCGCTGACAGACCACAGGATCAAGGTCTCGGCGACCCTTTGGGCGAGAATTTGCGCCACCAGAGACCAGACGCCCGCGCCGTGCAAGGCACAGACAATGCCAAAAGCGCCGCCAATCGCCAATCCCAACATGGAGCGCAGGGCAAATTGGCGAAACTGCATTTTGCGTTTCAGATAGGCGATGGGCCCGGCCATCAAGGCGCCTAAGATTGGCAAGGGAGCGAGCGCCATCATCACGGCGGGAAACTGTGGCTCATGGATGAGGATGCTGAGCGGAAAGCCCGCCAGGACGACAAAACAGCTTGCCGCAACGGCAACTGCGAGATTGGTGAGATTGGCCACGGCATAGTGGTGCGGGCTGGGTTCTGGCACCAAGAGGAGCGCTTCGGCCATGCTGTCGGTCATCACAGCCTCCAGCCAGCCATAGGCGACCATGGCAAGCGCAAAGACGCCATAGGGCCTGGGGCCAAGCAAGGGGCCGAGCACCGCGAACAGCACCACCCACAAGACCTGTTGGGTGAGCTTTTCCGCTGTGACCCAGAGGGTTGGCGGCAATGCAGGTCGACGCGATGTGGACATCCAAGCTCCTCGACAGCGAGACCGGATTGGGAAACCCATCGTCTCGCCGACGAAGCTCAGCAAATTGTGGGCCAAGGCCCCGCCGTCTCGGGTCAGGCGGTGAGGGGTCTGGCGCGCGCCAGCACGTTTGGCAAAGGCCGTTCGCTCGGTTTGCGGGCGCTGGCCAAGGTTTGAGCTGCGGCAAAGCTGAAAAAGGCGACCATCAGCCAGTCAATATCTTCCTGACGAAACAAGACCGCCTCGGTTCCGCTGTGAATGACAACTGCAACCAGAAAAATCAGCGAAGCCCCCGCTTGGTTTAACGCGCCCGGCACAGAGAAGAGCGACACAAAGCGCACCAAGGCCTGGACCAAGATCAGGGCGACGAGCAGGACACCGAGAGCGCCAAGATCGAGCGCCACCTCAAGAAATCCATTGTGGGCATTTGGCGCGGGCCAGCCAATGGCAGCCCAGATGGTGCCCACGAGCGGGTCGCCACTATCCCAAAACTCCTGAAACCCATGGCCGAAAAACGGCTTTTGCTGGATGATGCGCCAAACCCAGGCCCAAAGCTCGGTCCGCCCCGTTAGGGTGGAATCGCGCCCCGAAAGCGTGTGGAAAAGCTCGGGCACGCAGATCAGCACAATGGCGAAAGCGGCCGCCACAGGCGCCCCCACCATGGCGGCCAGAGGTCGGACGGCCCCGCCCCGGGTGGCTAAAAGAAAAATCCCATAAGCGCCGGTGGCGAAGACGATCACGCCGAGCACCGTGGCGGAATTGGCCAGTACCACCAAAGCGATCTCAATGGCGGCGACACCGAGACGCCAAACCTTTTCGCGCGTCGCAACCGCTAAATAATACTGCAAAAGAACGCCAACCCCCATGGCCTGGGCCAGGGGGTTTTTATGCGCATAAATTCCCTTCCAGCGCCCGTAAGCCCCCCAACTGTGCATCACCCCAAGCCTCGGCACAAAAATTCCGGCGAGCAGGGATAGAACGGCACAGATGCCAATGGCACGCGCGGTCAGGCGCATAGCCCCATCAAATCCCAGTCGAGCGGGAACATAGAGGGCGAGCAAGATGGAGCACAAATGCTCGCCGGCGCGCTTGAGCACCAAGGTCCTGGCCTCTGACCACAGGCTCGACGCCAGCGCGATGCAACATGCGGTCAAGATCAACGGGCTGAGACCCGCAATGCGGGCCAAAATTCTTGGCCGGAGATAAAAGAGGAAGAGGAGCCCCGCCATGGTGGTGGCGACGACAAAGACGTTAACCGGGTCGGATTGGACGCCAACCGTGGTAACCTCGTCCTTACCTTGTAAGAATTGGATGGTGCTCGACACCGCCCCTTGTTGTCCGATGACGCCGTAGGTCAAAAACGCGATTTCAAGCAGCCCCGGCGGTTTATCGTCCGACGGCGATTGCATTTCGCCGCGCAGGGAAACCCCTACCATTTCGGGTTCGCACTCAGGCTGGGCGAGATCGGCAACACCTTGCGAATGTAAAGTTCGACAAAAGCGTCGACATCGCCAATGGTCGAGCGGGGCACATAGACCACATCCCTGGGCTGCAAAGGTGGATCATCGCGGAAATCGGATTGGGCGAAAGCCCGGCGAAGATCGAGCACCCGCCAGCTGGTTTGGCCGTTTCGCTCGCGCCGGATGACGAGCACCTGATGCAGTCGCGCTGACGGAACCGGGCCTTCGGCCGCCGCAATGGCCTGCAAGGCGCTCATAGTCCCTGAAAAGGGCACCGCTCCCGGCTTCCCCACCTCGCCCATGACATAGACCACATTGGCGCCATAGGCCTTCAAGGTCACCGACACGACAGGATCGCGGAGCTCGCGGCTATAGGCGTCCACTAAGACCCGGTTCACTTCGCGAATGGAGAGATTGGCGACAATCGCCTCGAGCGGCGCTGGTGGCTTCAGGCCCTCGAGCGAAATCGCGCCATCGGCGCGGACGACTTGGTGAGAGTTAAATTCGGGCGCGTTTGGGAAACTAATGTCGATCTCATCGCCGGGATTGAGCCGATATTCGGGATCTGGAGAGTTGGGCAGGCCCGTCCCGCCAAAGCTTGGGCGATGGGGCGGTGCGGGGGGCGGCACACAGCCCGCTAATCCGAGTGCCGCGCACAGGCAGAGCAAAATCGAGCGCTGCGCCAGACCGCGCGGCGGCAGGGGGTTTCGGCGACGCGACGGAACTAGAGCCATTGGTACACCACATCGGGAATGATCCGTCGCCGCCGATTGAACACGATCCCCAGCACGTGCCCGCCCGCCGCAGCGATGGCGTCGACGGTCGCCCGTAAGACCGCAGACCGGGTGCGTTCCGCCTCCAAAACCAAGAGGACGCCGTCCTCAAGTCGAAACAAGGTCTCCCAACCTCCCCGCTCGAGAATGGGCGGCGTATCGAGAATGACCACGGCATAGTTTTGCTTTTGCGCTTCAACCCAGGTCCGAAACGCCACCAGCGCGCGACGGTCCCCCTTGAGCACATGCAAATCACTGATGTCGGTAAAGGAAAGTGACGGCACCACCGTGCGCATCACCTTGCGCTCAAGGGTCTTTGGCCTTCCGGGAGACTGGGGGACGTCTAAGGGACCGCACAACAACACTTCCAGACCTTCACTCGCCAAGACCCGGCTAAGCTCACGCGCCACCGTGGTCACGCCTTCGCCAGGCCCGCAGCCGGTAATCGCGATCACGGCAGGGTTTCTTGCTTCCAGGAGCGGTGCCAGGTGGCTGCGTAAGGCCAGCATTTCGGCATCAAACCGTGGCGGTGCAGCCCCTGGAGAGGGCGCGCGTTTTACGCGGGAACGCGCTTGAGAAAGTGTCTCGGTCATCTTGGCGTGCGCGGATGTGGCGCGGTCACATCGCCGACTAGCCGCATATTAACCCTTCCGCTTCCCAAACTGGCCTTAAGTCTGGGATAATCGGTCGGAGTCGCTGATTCGTGCAAGGGCCTGCCGGTCGAGCGCGGCCAAAGGAGTAGGGTCTTTGTGGACGCGTGAGGTTGTCGCCCTCCTATTTCGGGATGTTCGCACGATCCTGATTGCGTTCCTGGCGCCAGTGCTCCTGGCGCTTGTTTTGATGTTTATCGTCCCCAAAAAATACCAAGCCGACGCCAAATTACTGGTGGCGCTGAGCCACGCCCAGTCCCTGCTGACGTCCGAGGGGTCGGGCGTGTTGATCAATGAAGAGCAGGTGGTGAATTCTGAACTTGAAGTGATCCGTAGCCGCGATCTTGCCGTCCGCACCTTGGAGGCGATCGGCGCCGAGCCCGGCGGCGTTGCCGGGACGCCGACCGACAAACAGGTCGAGGGCTTCATGAAAAATATCAAGGTTTCAGCTGTTCCGGCGTCGAACGTGATTCAGGTTTCGGTATTTGCGCCCAGCCAAGCCAAGGCTGCCGCAACGCTGCAAACCTTTCTGCGCGTCTATACAGAAAACCATGATCGGGACGGCGCACGCGCCGTTAGCGAAGTTGTGCGCCGCCAAATCTCTAACCTTGAATCCGAAAGTTCTGACGTCGACAAGCAGATCGATCAGATCAAGGTGCAGACCGGCGTCTATGATCCTGAACAGGAGAAAAAGAACCTCCTCGACAGCCGAAACAGTTTGATGGCCAATGTCATGCAAATGCGCGGGACTGCCGGAGAGTTGAGAGCCAAGGTCGCCTCGCTACAGTCCACCTTGCGCACCACGCCGCGTGTCATCCAATCCTTTCCGGAAGCCGAGGATTCCGATGCCGCCTCTCAGGCCCGCGCGCAACTGTTAGAACTCCGCCAACAGCAGGTGAAGCTTTCCGCCACCTACCAACCTGACAGCCACGCCATGCGCGCCATCCAGGCGCAAATCGACAGTGTGCAAAATTTTCTCGCCAATGAGAGCGCGCGCTACGCCAGCAAGACCCGACCGACGCGCAACCCGCTCTATGATCAGCTGACGGCGGAACAGGTCCAATCCCAAAGTCAGATCACGCCCGAGGAACAACATGCGGCGTCTTTGGAAGCCCAAGCGACAAAGCTGGATGAGCGCCTAAAACGTGTCGCAGACGCAGAAATTCAGTTGGCCCCGCTGATGCGCCGCAAGGCAAGCGCGGCTGCCGCCCTTGAGGTGCTGCGTCAAAAAGAAACCGCTTTGCAGTTGGGTGGCGGCAGCGGCTCTGGGCCGAGCGTCAATATTATCGAATCGCCACGGGTCGAACCGAACGCCAAACCGACCTCGCCGAGCAAAATTCTCTTTCTGATCGGCGGGCTGTTTGCAGGCCTTGGCTTGGCGGGCGCGGCTTTAGCGGCCTCGTTTGCCCGCAAGAATACCTTCCTCGTGCCGGAGGCGGTGGAAGGTTTCACCAAGATTCCCGTCTTGGTCAGTTTGCCGGTTCGGCCACGATAGGTCGCTTAAACCCTGCGCCAAGGCTTGCGCGAAGCGACCTTGTCCATTGCGCGCGGGCCGCCCGTGCCCAGGCCTTCGACAACAAACCATGGGCCGCCTTCCAGCCTCGCCACACCCCATAACCGAACAGGACGCCCGCGACGAGCATAAGGCCCTGGCCAATTTGGCTGTCGGCGAAGGCCCCCATGAGTTTGGGGGCGATCCGGATCGGGACGAAATGCAAGAGGTAGATAAAGAGCGAGGCGCCGGAAATTTCATAGATGATGCGATAAAGCCATTTTGGACTGGAGAGGCTTGGCGCCAGGGCGGAGAGGATCGCGATAAAGGCCATGGCCAAGACGATGCTGACCCCGTAGCCGGGCGCCTCTAGGGCTGCGAAGAGGATCGAAATGGCGACCCAAACCCAGCGGGCGCGCCCGGTCGCCATAGCAAACAGGGCGCCGATCTCGAACGTGGCAAGATTTGAGGTCGGTAAATAGCGGAAAATCGACGTGCCTGGAATTTTCCCAAGCCAGGGATTTAAGCCAAAGGCCAGTGGCAAAATCAGCGTGCTGATGGCGCCCAGGATAAAGAGCGAGATTGCGGCGAGGCGAACGCCATCGGCAGGCTTTTTCATCAGCCTTTGGGCAAGATAGATGCCGATGATATTGAAGAGGACCATGTGAACCAGGGCGTGAATATACCAAAGACCCCAGGTCTTTTTCGCCATAAGCGTCAGAAGGGCAGCATCGTTACCGTAATCGACCAGGTCGTTCAGACCAAAGAGCGCGGGCCAAAGGATCACATGATCACGCCAGGCAAAAACACAGACATTGACGGCCGAAAAAATCCCTAAGGGGATGAGAATATTGCCAATAAACCGCCAAAGGGGTGTCAAGCGGCCATCTTGGGCGGCTTGTTTCATTTGCAGGCGCGCAAAAATTCCACCCCCGATCCAAAACAGGGCGTCGGTCACCCCGCCGTCGGACGTCCAGCCATAGACGTGCGACGCCACCACCATCAGCAAGGCGCCGGCTCTCAGCGCGATGACCGTTTCGATGTTTGCGCCCAATTTGGCACCCGATTTGGCGCCCATTTTGGCATTCGCCGGGTCCTTGGCAGCGACGAGATCGCGGATGGTCATCGCCTCCCACCCCTCAGGCGCGCGACCGAGCAGGTCTTCCAGGGCAAAATAGGCGTTGACGTAGCTCAGACTGTCACCGCCCGCTGCGGCAAAACTTGAATCGATCGTCAGGCGCGGATCGTTGAGAATGTCACGCCACTGGTCGAGAAGCGCTTCAGCGTGCGGGCTGACATCGCTGGCGTCTGGCGCGGGCGTAAGCGGCGGCGCGGGCCGGTCCCGTTCAATCAGAGCCCGGACGGCAGCCCGATCAACCTTGCCATTCGGCAGCAGCGGCGCGGCTTCGGCAAAGGTCACGCCAAGCGGCACCATATAGTCGGGAAGTCGAGCATTGAGCGCAGCGATCAGGTCAGCGGCGCTCCGGCGCAAACCTTCCGGTGAGCCGACGACAAAACTCCAAAGTCTTGGGGCGTCGTCGGTGCCAATATTGAGCGACAGTGTTCCGGTCGTGCCGAGCTCTCGGTCGATTTCGGCGCTGATCTCATTCAGCGCCACACGGTAGCCCCGGATCTTCACCTGATCATCGCGACGCCCGACAATGACAAAGTCACCCGCCGCGTCCCGTCGGCCGATATCGCCCGTGCGGTAGGTCCCGTCCGTGGCAAGGGGGCTTAAGGCAGACAGAAGGCCGGTTCTAACCTCGCCAAGGCTGAGGTGGGGCGACGAGACGATGATCTCGCCATGTCCCTTCTCATCAACCCTGTCGAGCTCAAGGCGAAAGCCTGCCACGGCCCGGCCGATGGGCGCATGCAGTTCTGCAACGTCAAAATTGACCGGCCAATAGGCGATGGCTTGCGGCGTCTCGGTTGCACCGTAGAAATTTACCAAGGCCGCATGCGGCGCATAGGCTTGGAACCGTCTTGCCAGGGCCAGTGGTAAGCGGTCGCCACCAAAAAACGCATGGCGTAGGGCGGGCAGTTGGGCCCCAGCGGCAGTAATCAGCTGACCGTGGGCTGGGGTCAAATGGATGACGCTGGCGCCACATTGGGAGAGCCAGGCGGGCAGGCCACCAGGGGTCACGAGGGCGTCTGGCGGCGGAATCTCGATCGATGCGCCGAGGCTAAGGGGGGTAAAAATATCGCGCAGCACCGGATCATGGGAAAGCCCTGAGATCATGGTGAAGCGATCAGCAGCGGTGAGGCCGAAGGTTTTCGCCTGCCATTCGACGAACTGGCGCAGCGGCGCGTGGCCCACGGCGATACATTTGGGGGCACCCGTGGTGCCGGTTGTGAACAGGAGATAGGCAACCTGGCTCGCCCTTCCCTGGCAGGGAAATGACGCCCGTCCTGCGCGCGAGTGGGCAGGGTCGAGCGGCAGTATAAGCACGGGTGCCGCATGCTCATCCGTCACCGCAGGGTGCGGGGTCCGGCACAGAACGCGCTGCGGATTTGCAATCCTTACCAGTTGCGCGAGACGGGCATCGGGATAAGCGGTGTCGAGTGACACAAAGGCCACGCCCTCCTTGACGCAAGCGATCATGGCCGCAATCAGCCACGGACTGCGCTCGGCGAGAATGGCGACCGGCTGGTCAACATTGAGCTCCCCGCCCGCCACAAGCGCCTGCGCCATCGCGCTCGACTGGGCGTCAAGCTCGGCATAGCTCATCTCGCCTTCGACGCTGCGCAAGGCGATGGCGTCGGGCTTGGCCGCGCAGGCGGCAAGGAACGGGGAGATGATCGCGTGGCTCAAATCAGCTGGCTCGACGCGCGCCGTGTCGACTGGGTCTAAAAGACAGGTCATCTCGATTTGCTTCGCCAGGTCTGAGGTTCGGCTGCCAAGTGCAAACGCGGCGCCAGCCCGCTGAGACCTAAATCTCGCGGATGAGGTGAGCCCCTTAAGCGCCGCTGGCGCCGAACTTGCTCTTCCCCTGCCAAACGCCGCGATTGCGGCCCATTTCGCGAGGGACTGACGATGCACTTAGAAAAACGCGTGCTGGTCACGGGGGGCGCTGGCTTCTTGGGCTCACATCTGTGCGAACGTTTGGTCGCCGAAGGGGCGCACGTCATTTGCGCCGACAACTTCTTCACCGGCGCCCGCTCCAATCTCGACATGCTGCACGGCCATCCCCGGTTTGAGATCATCCGCCATGATGTCTGCCTGCCGCTCTATGTCGAGGTGGACGAAATCTACAACCTCGCCTGCCCCGCCTCGCCGATCCACTATCAGCGCGACCCGGTCCAAACCACCAAGACCAGCGTTTTGGGCGCCATCAACATGCTCGGCCTCGCCAAGCGCACCGGCGCGAAAATCCTTCAGGCCTCGACTTCGGAAATCTATGGCGACCCGCATGTGCATCCACAGCCGGAAGGCTATTGGGGCAATGTCAATCCCATCGGGCCGCGCTCCTGCTATGACGAGGGCAAGCGCTGCGCCGAGACCCTGTTCTTCGATTACCGCCGCCAGCATCATTTGCAGGTCAAGGTGGCGCGGATTTTCAACACCTATGGCCCGCGCATGCACCCCAATGACGGTCGCGTGGTGTCGAACTTCATCATCCAAGCTCTGGCGGGGCGCGACCTGACGATTTTTGGTCAAGGCGAGCAAACGCGTTCCTTCTGCTATGTCGATGATTTGCTTGAGGGCTTTGTGCGCCTGATGGCCAGCCCGCCTGACGTCACAGGCCCGCTCAATCTTGGCAATCCGGTTGAATTGACCATTCGCCAGATCGCCGAAAAGATCATTGAGCTGACCGGTTCGTCGTCAAAGATCCGCTACTTGCCGCTGCCGACCGATGATCCGAAACAACGCCGTCCTGACATTTCTCAAGCCAATGACGTGCTGGGCTGGCGTCCCACCGTGGGACTGGATGACGGGCTGGCCAAGACCATCGCCTATTTCGACACCCTGCTCGCCAATCCCCGCATCCGCGCCATTGCCGGACTTTCGGATGCCGACTTCAATCTGGCCAAGGTGTGAGGCAAAAAGCGCGCGCGAGACCGCGTCACTTTCAATATCGCTGATCCGCCAGCCCTGGCGGGTCAGCGCTGTGGTCTCCAGTAAGATAGGGGCATAGACCCGACGCAAAAACCGCTCTGGCCAAGGTTCGACTTCGCCACGCCCTAAAGGCCTCCGCTTGCCAAGTGTCTAAACAGTGTTTAGTTAGGGCGATCTCCTGACCAAGAGGCCTCTATGACCCGGCTTAGTCTAAGCGACGCGCCTGAAATCAGTTTCGAGCGCGAAGCGGGCGACGACCCCCACGCCTACTTACGCGAATTGCGTGAACAGGCGCCCTTGGCGCGCGGCATGTTCGGCATGGTGGTGGCGCTACGCCAAAGGCATTTAGAGCTGGTCACCAGCGATCTGACCCGCCAGATCGAAACCGAAACCAAGCTGATGCAAGGGATCAATTCAGGCCCGATCTTCGATTTCATTGAAGCGGCGATGTTATTTGCCAATGGTGAAACCCACCAAAGACGGCGCAATCCGGTCTCGCGGACCTTCGCCTTTAAACTGATGGACGCTATGCGCCCAAGGGCGGAGGCCCTAGCCCGCGAATTGGTGACAGCACGGCTGCATCGTGGCCCGTGCGATTTTGTCGGAGAGATCGCCGCCCAAATTCCAGCCCGTATCATTGCTGAGATCTTGGGTATTCCGGCGTCGGACCTGCCAACCTTCTTGGTCTGGATCGCCGACACCGCCGAAGCCCTAGGCTTTGTCGATCCGGAACGGCGTCCCAAGATTGAACAGAGCTTGGTGGAGTTCAACGCCTATGTGGCCGACCTGATGGCCGACCGGCGCCGGTCTCCCCGGCAAGACTTCATTACCGACTATCTCAACACCACCGCCAAGGACCCCGATCTGACCGAGATCGAAATTCGGACCCAGGTGGTGGGACTGATCCTGGCCGGTTCTGATACCACGCGCGGGTCCTTGTGCATGACCTTGGCCCACCTGCTCAATCATCCCGACCAGTGGCGGCAGTTTTGCGCCGATCCGGACGGGTTGAAAAAGGCCGTGGTTGATGAAGGGCTGCGGTTTGATCCGGTGGTTAGCGGTGTGCCGCGAATTGCTGTCAAGGATATGGAGATCGACGGCTATCTCGTGCCCGCCGGAACGCCGATTGCAGTGTCGCTGCTTTCAGCCCTGCGGGACCCAGATGTCTATGGCGAGCCGGACCAGTTCGACATCCACCGAACCGACCATCCGCGCTGGCACCCGATTTTTGGCGGCGGCGCTCACCGCTGCGTCGGCGAAGCCCTGGCACGGGCGGAAATGGAGGAGACCTTGGCCGTGATTGCCAAGCTTGCTCCCAACACCCATTTGAGCGGGGCGTTTCCAAATCTTGCCTCTGGCGCGATCCGCCAGATCAGCGCGATGCAGGTGACGTTCGCCTAAAAAAGGTCCCGGCGGCTTGGGGCCGAGGAGACCGCGTCCATGGCCCAGACCCGCCTTCCGACCCACTTCATCCCCCATGGTGGCGGTCCATGCTTTTTTATGGACCCGCCCGCTGGGCACCCCCATTTGTGGGACCCGATGGCAGACTATTTGCGGGACTTGGGCGCAAATCTGGCCACGCCACCCAAGGCATTGCTGGTGATTTCCGCCCATTGGGAGGAAAAGGTCCCGACATTGAATGTCGCAGCCGCCCCGGAACTCTTGTTCGACTATTACGGATTTCCCGACCACACCTATCAACTGCGCTATCCCGCCCCTGGCGCGCCCTGGCTTGCCGATCGTGTCGAGAGTCTTCTGCGCGGTGCGGCCTTCGACGTCGGGCGCGAAACCCAGCGCGGCTGGGACCACGGCGTCTTTATCCCCATGATGGTCGCCTTCCCCGAAGCCACACTTCCAATTCTGCAAATGTCGATGTTGGACACCCTCGACCCCGATGCCCACCTCCGCCTCGGGAAAGCCTTAACGCCTTTGCGCGACGAAGGGGTGCTGATCATCGGCAGTGGCATGAGCTATCACAACCTGCGGGCCTTTTATGGGTCTTCCGGACAGGGCGAGGCGGCGGCCTTCGATGGCTGGCTGACGGGCGCTATTCAGTCGCCTGAGACCCGATCACAAGCCCTCACCCATTGGCGCGACGCCCCATCGGCGCGCTTTTGCCATCCGCGCGAGGAGCACCTCTTGCCCCTGATGGTGGCGGCGGGCGCAGGTGACGCTGACCCTGGGCGTCAAACCTTCCAGGGAAATATTTTCGGCAAGGCTGTGTCCGGCTACGCCTTCGGACCATGACATTTTTGCAGCAGTCTGTGGTCTTGGCGCCCAAAACCTAGGCGCAGCACCTTGCAAGGGCCGCCGTTTCGCCGCAAGGGGCAGGACGCATCGCCTAGCTCCCCCTAAGCCAGGGGAAGCGGGCGTGCTCGCAGCCGAATGAGGGCCAAAGCGCCCCGCCCCTAACCAGCACATGGAGATGATCGCGATGAGCTTTTCGCGCCGCGCCCCGCATTTGACGCTCCCCACCCGACGGGCGCGCGACCTTGTGCTGACGGGACCGATCGCAGCGGCGCTGTTAAGCTTAGCTGGCGCTGGCGCGGCCTTTGCCGCCGACGCGCCCCAAGGTCCAGATGACGGCCCTTCCAAGGCCGCTGATGTGGCCGCCGTGGTGGTCAATGGGGTCGCCTATAAGGATACGGTGCTGCCAACCCGCATGTCATCGTCTTCGACCTTTGGCCTTGATCTCAGTGTCATGGACACGCCGCGCAACACAACCTTGCTCTCGCCGACCCAATTACAGACCATCAATGTGCAAGACCCGCGCGCGTTTTCCTATTTGACCGCGTCGAGCTATTCGGACTCCTCGTTTGGCACACCCAATATTCCACGGATTCGCGGGCAATATTCCGATGTCTTCTATAATGGCATGCGCGCGAGCCTGACGCAGAACGGCTATGGCGTGCCGCCCAGTTTCGATGACTTCGACAACCTTTCAATCACCAAGGGCCCTGCCAGCGTCGTTGATGGTCCTGGCATGGGCGTTGGCGGTCAGGTCGATTTCATCACCAAGGTTCCCAGTTTAAGCAAGGCCCAAACCTCGCTGGCGGCGACCCTTGATACAGTGGGCAATCGCAGGCTTTCCATCGACATTGGCGGCCCGATTACTCCCGGGGTGCTCGGAGTGCGGATTAGCTATGCTGGCGAGAATAGCGACAGCTATTTCTATGGCCACAATTCCGTGCGCAACGCGCTCTATGCCGATGTGCGCTGGCGTCCGAATGAGAAATATGAAGCCAATCTCAATGCAGAAATTCTCGTAGGCCAATATACAGAAAATGTCGGCCTCAATCGCGTCACCCAAGCGCTTATAAATAACAATACCTATTCAACTGGTGTCGCAACAGGCGGGCAACTTTACTATTATCCGCAGGTTCCCATTGCAGGAAACCCCAACTCCCTGGTGGTTCCCTTTGGAACGGAGGTGCTTTTGACCGGCACCACACCGATCAATACCCGCATTACCGTCGATCAGGCGCCCGGGACAACGAGCAATGCACTGCGTCTTTTTACCCAATTCATCCAGAATTTCTATCTCAGTGATGACTTAAGTCTCGAAAACAATACCTTCATCAACTACCAAGATAGCGACAATCAAGAAGCCTATTATTATGCCGACGCCTCGCGCGGCTCCTACACGGTTGAAAACCGCACCCTATTGAAGGACAAAAAAGACCTGGATCTGGGTCTCGGCGCGCCGATGAAAAACCAGGCGGTCGCTGGCTTCACCGTCAGATTTGCCCACGTCAACTATGTGTCCAACTATGATGCAGAGGCGCCGTCGACCTTCGACTTGACCACCAATCCCGTACTCTGGGGCGTGCCGACGATCAATTTTACGCCCGCCAATTCCGACGCTTACCGCTACAAGTCGCCTTTCGGACACTTCCAATACGGCTCGCCGGGGCGCGATGCGGTCAATGGCGGAAATACCGGCATTTCGGACCTGATTGATGCGGGCGTCTTCTTTGAGGATCGCTTGGAGGTCACGCCAAAATTCAGCCTCCTCTTCGGCCTGCGCATGGACGTGGCGCAAAACCACGCCTATGACCCCTTTCCCTGTCTCGAAGCCAACTATTGTAACGAAAATCTTCCCAACCTGCCGCAATCCCATTCGACCGGCGACTATGGTCTTGGCAATGCCAACTTCAGCGCTGTCTATCGTTGGCAGCCGTGGATTTCGAGCTATGCCACCTTCAATTTTAGCCAAGCCCCGTTCGGCAATGGCGGCGAAGGCGGCGTGAACACCTACACCCAGGTGCCAGATCACGCCCTGATGCGGCAGTCGAGTTTTCTTTATGAGGCGGGGCTAAAGCTCAACCTTCTGAATAATAAGCTGTTCGCGGGGACAGCCGTCTTTGATCAAAAGCGTGCGATTCCGGTCGGCGTCGGCGGCACACAGATTTCGGAAGCCAATATTCGTGGCGTCGAAATCGAGCTGAACTACCAGCCAACCCGCCAGCTTTTTGCTACCGCCAGCTATTCCTATATCGAAACGACACTCAGCCAGCCGTCGGGGTTTTACAACTATCCCGCCGAGATCGGGAACCAGTATCCAGGCCAGCTTTACAACTTCATCGACGGCGCAGGCACGAGCGCCGTCTTTGCGACGGGCCAGAAATTCAACGATCCTGGCGTGCCGAACCACGTGTTCAATCTGTTGGCCAATTACAAGTTCGACAATGGCGTTGGCATCCGGTCGGGTGTTCAGGTCACCGGACCGATTGAGACCAGCCAGTCGGGTCAGCTAAAAGTCGCACCTGATGGATCTTCTTCGGGACAAGCATCGGTCGCGGGTTATTCCTCCTATGTCCCCGCTTTTGTCTTGGCAAACAATGGCTATTTCAAATCTCCGATCATTCCTTGGCAATATACCTGGAACGCCGCCATCTTCTATTCCTGGGACAAATATACGGTCACGGCCTCCGTCTATAATATCACCAACCAGATCAACTGGCAGTCCTCGCCAAACTTCTACGGCAATGACATGTTGGTGCGGAATGACCCAAGGACCTTCGAGCTAAGGCTGGCGGCGAAATACTAGGTCTTATGGAGACATTTGGGCATGAAGCGGATTTCCATCTGGCGCGATCGCAATCCGCATAGACCTCTGCCGTTCATGGCGCGGTTGCTGTAAGTTTCGGTCCGATTCGATAGGAATTGGAGCCCGCCCCCGTGAAAATCCTACTGATCAAGGGTGTATCTACCTATGATGCGTCAAATATTTTCATAGATGAACTTTTGCGTGCATTTAAAATATTGGGGCATGAGGCCTGTGTTCTAGATTTCAAAACTTCCCAAATCAGCCAGTCCGAAATTGAGTCCATAGATAAATTTTTGCCGGTCGATCTAATTTACACCATAACAATTCTTGGAGAATGCATGAGCGATTCAAGGATAAGCTTGGCTCAGGCATTGGGTGCCCCTCATGTGGTCCAACTTGTCGATTTCCCCCTTTCCCATACTGGACGCATCGATAACTGGCCGGAGGGTACGGCGACCTTGGTCGTCGACAGAAGTCACGTCGACGCGCTGTTATCATGCTACCCGTCAACAAAATTTAGTCATGTAGCATTTTGCCCGGCAGCCGCAAACGGCGACCTCGCAAACATTTGCGAAGACCCAAACGATCACTTTGCGTCCAGACCGATCCCAATCCTATTTCCAGGCTCGTACCAAGCGCCAACCACCGAAGGCTGGGAAGTGCTCGGCTCGGCTCAATCTATTGTCAGCCAAGCCATAGACCGCATGTTGGCGGACGATTTTTTGCCAGCGTCCGACGCTTTGAACGCCAGCATGCGCGACGTCGGCCTTGAACCGGATCATCCAGACTATAGGGATTTCCGCAAGCTGGCTTACCTTCCCAATGAATTCGTTCGCGCTTTCAGACGGATGCAGGTTTTGGAGGCGGCGGCCAAGGTCGGCCTGCCCTTGCATGTCTATGGGACGGGCTATGCGGAGCACCTATCGCGCTTCCCCAACATCACCTATTGCGGAGAAGCAGGTTTAGCGCAGATCTTGCCGGAGATTCGGCGGGCCAAGGTGGTTTTGAACGTCAACGCCAATTTCCGCCACGGCGCCCATGATCGCCCTTTCGCCGCTGGGCTTGGCGGCGCGGTCATCGCATCAGATGAAAGCACCTATCTGACCGAACAGTTTCGACCTGACGAAGCGGCCTATTTTTTCCGCTGGCAAACCCTGGAGGAAGATCTCTTCGGCCTAAAGGGCTTAATTGACGACCCGACCCGTTTGCATGCCATGGCGCGAGCTGGGCAAAGCCGGGTCGTCCAGTCTCACCTTTGGGTTCATCGTACAGAGAAGATTTTCGAGGCGGCGGCGGCGGCACGGCGTTATCTGAATCGTAGGGCGGCGCCGTGAGCCTGGATCAGGGTGTGGCGCCAAAAGGCCTGAGCGCATGTATGATTTTCTAATCGTCGGCGCCGGGTTCGCAGGCTGTGTGCTGGCGGAGCGCTTGACCAGCCAGCTTGGCAAGACCGTGTTGCTGATTGATCGCCGACCCCACCTCGGCGGCAATGCCTATGACGAAGTCAATGGGGCAGGCCATTTGATCCACCGCTATGGTCCGCACATCTTCCATACCAATTCGGCGGAGATCTTTGGCTATTTGTCGGCCTTCACGGCGTGGCGGCCCTATGAGCATCGGGTCTTGGCCGATCTTGGAAAAGACAAGCAGGTTCCGATCCCGATCAATCGCACCACACTCAACCAGGTTTTTGGCCTGTCGCTGACGACCGACGATGCGGCGGAAGTTTTTCTCGCGGCGCGGCGCGAACCCATGCCAAACATCTTAACCTCAGAAGACGCGGTGGTGGCCGCCGTTGGCCGCGAGCTCTACGAACTCTTCTTTCGCGGCTATACGCAAAAACAATGGGGCTGCGATCCCCGTCAGCTGGATGCCTCGGTGACCTCGCGTGTGCCGACCCGGACAAATGACGATGATCGCTATTTTACCGATCGATTTCAGGCCATGCCCGTGCGCGGCTACACCGAAATGTTCAAAGCCATGATCAATCAGCCGGGACTGGAGGTCCGCCTCAATACCGATTTTTCCGAGGTCGCCCACCACGCCTATGACCGGCTCATCTATACAGGACCGATTGACGCCTTTTTCGACTATCGCTTCGGACCCTTGCCCTATCGCAGCCTGTGCTTTGATCATCAGACCCTGTCGAAGGCGTGGCGCCAAAGCGTCGGAACGATCAACTATCCTTCGCCTGACGTCCCCTATACCCGGATTACCGAATATAAGCACATCACCGGTCAGACCTCTGACAGCACAAGCATCACGATCGAGTATCCGGTCGAGGAAGGCGACCCCTATTATCCCATCCCCAATCCCGTCTCCGGGGCGCGCTTCAAACGCTACGAGGCCTTAGCCCGGGAACAGGCGGGTGTCATCTTTGTCGGTCGCCTCGCCACCTATAAATACCTGAATATGGACCAGGTTATTGGCCAAGCCCTCGCAGCCTATCGTCGCTTGGCTCGCATTGAGACGGCCCGTTGATTTGGCCATTTTATTCACAATTAATTTCCATTAACCCAAATATTCGCAACCGATGTGGGAAATTATACTGTTAATCACACTTGTTTATACACCCTTTACACCGCCTTTCGTATCTAATGCATGCAATTCAACATTCTAATGTCGATGAATTCGACGTGAAAGGAGGTATCCTATGACTGTAATTTCCGGATATCTACCCGTGACTCCCCCCATAACGGCTCCGGGTCTTGGGCCGCTAAATTGGACTTCCGCCACCTCAGCGACCAGCGCCAGCAGTGCGACGACTTCGGCGACGCCTGTGGTCCCGCCCGCCGCGCCCGCGCCGGCGCCAAACGCTGCCATTGCCCAGGCCTATGCGGCGGCGGTGCAAGCCACCTTGCCGCCACAAGCCACATCACCCTATGCGAGTGTCAGCGCGTCCGCCCTGGCGACCAGCGTGGCGAGTAGCAGCAGCGGTCCCCCAACCTGGAATCCAAATTCGCCCTTGACCTTCTTGAGCTGGCTAAACCCGAGCATCCCAAGTCAAAGCCTCGCAAATGCCTTTGCCGCGCAAGCACCGTCTAGCGCCACATCGGCGACCAACACCGCGAGCGCGACAACCACCGGCTCTGGACATTAAGACAAAGCGCCGCAGTCGCGGAAAGCGTCACCTTACCGAACCTCTAGCGCGCCTCATGGAAGGCGGTGGTGGCGAAGCGCAGCACAGGTGAGAGGAAATAGGCCATGATCGGGCGCTTGCCGACGACAATGTCGAGGCTGGCCGTCATGCCGGGATAGATGCTGCGCCCGGTGCGTAAAAACTCCGCCTTATCGACCTTAGCCCTGACCCGATAATACCGTTCGCCCCGCTCATCGGGCAAGGTGTCGGCGCTGATGTCGATGAGCTCTCCCGGCAAGGCGCCCACCCCCGCATAGTCATAGGCGCTGATCTTGATCGAGGTCCGCAGACCGGGCATCAGCTCGCCCCGCTCACCCGGTTTGATCCGCCCCTCAACAATCAGATCCCCGTTCATCGGGGTAATTTCAATCATCGGCTCGCCAGGACGGGTAACGCCGCCAATGGTTTTGACAAACACGTGGTTGACCACACCATCGGCTGGCGACACCACTTGCGTGCGACTGAGGCGGTCCGCCTGTCCCTTGGCGTCATCTTCTGAGCGAGACAGGTCAAGCTGAACAGCGGCAAGCTCGGTCTGGGCTTCGGATCGGAATTGCGCTTCGACCTGAGCGACCCGCGATTGTGCTTCTTGCGCCGCAGCCTTTAGGCTGGGAATGAGGGCTTCGGTCTCTTGAATGAGGCTTTGCAGTCGCTGTTCTTTGGCCTGGGCGTCGAGCAGTTCCAATTGCGAGGCCGCCCTTTGAGCCCGAAGATTGGCCATAACCTCTTTTTGCCGAACGGCTGTGTCGTGTTCGACCTGATAGTTGCGCAGCTTCTGCTCGGCCTCAGCCACCTCGTCCTTTTTTTGCTCGAAGGCCGCCCTTTGGGTCGCTTCGGCTTGACCCAAGGTTGCGCGGCGGGCGCGAAACGCACTGAGTTCCGCTGCCATTTCCGGTGTTGCGGCCGTGAGGCCTGAAGGAAGGGCAATGGCGCCCGCACCTGAGGCTTCCGCTTGCAGGCGTGCGATGCGGGCCTTCAAAGCCAAGCCCTTCACTTCGGTTTGATTGAGGGCTGCGCTGGCGTCGGTGCTGTGCAGACGCATCAGGACCTGGCCCTTGCGAACGGTCTGGCCTTCCGAAATCAAAATTTCTGAAACGATCCCGCCATCTAGATTTTGCAGAACCTGGGTGCTCTCGGTCGGCACCACCCGTCCCTCACCGCGGACAATCCGGTCCATGCGGGCGAAGGACGCCCAGAGCACCAGAAGCAGCAAGGTCATGGTCAGGCCGACGAGCAGCGGTGTTGGCACCGCGTCTGAGCGGATATCGAACCATTCGGCAAAGCGCCCACCGTCGCGCTTCAAGGACGCAAACGAAAAGCTGGACTCGCTCATTTTGACGCAAATCTCACCAAGACCCGCGGCGCAGCGCCACTCTTGGCCCGGGCTGCCAAGGTCATATCCACATCATGGCCGGTCCATCCGTGGGCTAGAAAATAGTTCCGCACGTCCAGGCCCCGGAAATAGGCCAATCTCTGCGCCTCGCTCGGTCCGCTCGAGTCGCTGGCAATTTCTGCCACGATCGACACATGCGCATGGTCAGGTTTGACGCCGTCCTTGGCGACGACCGCGTCGAGGTTGGACTTGGCGGTCGCGTCGAGCGTCACCGCCGAGGCGCGATAGCCAATTGTGATCATTGCGCCTTGTCCGCTGACCGAAACCGGCAGGCTGCCAGCTTTGCTGGCCGGATCGACATAGGGCTGATCGGTGTTCACCGCCCGATCCGCAGTCAACAGACTTTGAACCTTGGTTTCACCCGCGGTTTGGGTCGCTGAACAGCTCTGAGATGCTGTTTTCAGAACTTCGTTTTCATGTTTCAGCTGGTCGATGGTCTTTTGGTAGGTCGCCGCAGCGTGCTCAGCCTGCTCGACCTTGTTCTGCAGATTTTTCGAATTGTTCTGCATGACCGTGAAGATCACCGCCATAAAGGTCAGGATCAGGAAGATCATCGCCATGACCATGTTGGACAGGGCGTCGACAAATCCTGGCCAGTAATTCCCATTCTCGCCAGCCACGCCTAGCCTCCCGCCTGCGCGCTTGTAATCGGCTCATCCCCAACATTATCGGTATTCAAATCGCCAATCAGCTGACGAATTTGATAGGCGGTACGAAGATAGGCGATACTAATTTTCACGATATTTGCTTTAGATTGATAGTATTTTTGATAGGTATCCAGGACATCCAACAGCGATCTATTGGCGCTGAACAACTGCTCGTCAAAAGCAACCGCCACGCGATTATTGGATTTAAATTCCTGCCACGAGATTTTTTCTTGGTCTTGCAGGTTTTTTAACTGAAGGTATGCGGTGGATAGACGCTCATGCGCATTACGGATCAAGGCGTAATAGCGATGCTTTAGCTCGCTCTGGTGCTCGGACTGGGCCAAGCCCTGTAAAAATTCTGTTCCGGCACCGATAGAGATTGTGCCGGTGATCATCAGGCGGTCGTCGACCGTGGCGCCCTTGGTCCCACTGGCATTGGTTGATTCGTAACGGCCCATTTCCAAGTTGAACTTGGGCGCTGTGCGGGCCACGACACCGAGCGCGTCGTCGCGCGCCGCTTTGATCTGGATATAGGCGGCGCGAATATCGGGGTTGATCTTGATCAGATCGGCGAGGGCCGAGTCTGGGTCGGCGGGAAGATCAATAAAGACCTCATTGGGAACGGCGATTTGCACCGCCACGACGCCGGTCAGCTTTTCCATGGTGGTCAGGGCTGCGTCCAAGCCGCCTTTCGAGTCAACCACCGCGCGTTGGGCCGACAGGGCAACCGATTTGACCCGCTCAAGATCGGCCTCGCTGGAGCCGCCGCCCTCTGTCCGCTTGCGCATATAGTCAACCAGACTGTTCATGCGGTCGAGATAGGCGCGAGAAATTTCCAGCTGCAGGCGTGCTTCCAACAGATCAAAATAGTTGCTCACCGCCTCCGACGACACGGTGACCTCGGTCGAGCGCTTATGCATCTCCCCGGCCCGGGCGAGTTGGCGATCCCGACTGATCGAGGCGATGGTGGTGGAATCGAACAGAGGCTGCACCATGACCATGGAAGCATCGGTGCGGCTGTGGTCGGGGTTCGACACAGGTGTATTGTTCACCGAACTGAAGGAGTGTTCATGGCCCTGGCCGAACCGTCCGTCAAATCGGGGGCCAAGTTGCGACAGTGTGCTGGCTGCATTCATCTTGCTTGAGGCAAGCGCTAACTTATCAGCCCGCAAGTCTTCGCTGTAATGGGTGGCGCGCGACACGAGATCGCCCAGCGTGATTGTGTCAATCACATCCCGGGCGTCGTCAGGCTGCTTATCGGTTGGGATTTCGAGCGCAATGACAGCAAAACCCTGTTCGGGCGCAGGCGGTTTGGGTTCGGCTTCAGCGGCGGCAGTTTGGGTATCACCAAAAACCACGCCGAGAATTTGATTGAGGTCGCTCTTCTCCACCGTCCGCGAGCCATAGGAGTTCGGCTTGGCGCCGAGGCGGACCACCTTGGTCGCGCCGCCTTCTGGCTTGACGCGCTCTGCAGTGATTTGGCGCGCGAGCTGGCCAGGCGATGGCGTACGGGCATCTAGAGTGAGTGTGGTCTGCCCATCGGCATTTGACATCACCGACGGCGCCGATCCGCCAAGATCGAACGAGACGGCAGGCGGGTCGAGGGCACCGGGATGCTGCGGATCAATATCCTTAGGCGCAAGCGGCGGCTCTTTGCCGGCTACGGCCTGGGCCGACAGGGGCGTCGCCGCATTTGGGTCGGTTGCTTGCGGCGCTTGAGCGGGCGTGTTTGCAGCTGTGACGGCAACATGGGCCATGTCGGACGTGGGCAGCGCAAAGAGATCGGGCGCGGCGGTGGCTGCTGGGCTGGTCTGGGCGCTCGAAACCACTTCCGCTGAGCTATTGGCGATGGGTGGCGGGGCGTCGCCGCTTACAGAGGCGGGCTTATCAAGGTCGGTAATGACGATGGCGGCTGTCGCGGCGGTTGCATCCGAGCTGGCGAGGGGTGGCGACCTTCCCTCCGCAGGCTTTGGGGCCACAGGCAGGGCGAAAATGTCCGGCGCAGGCGCGAGCGTGGCCTTTGAGGCCTGCGGAACTGCCCCTCCGATCGCACAGGCGAGCAAAACCAGGGTCGAGACCGATCCCTTTTGCCACTCAGCGAATTTGGCGCGTTTTGCTGCCAATTCGTACCGCTCCGTCTGGCTCTTGAAAGAGGAGCGATCCCGTACGCTGCCTCTATGATTAACACAAAAGTAACCTTACCTTTAGGCAGGTTTAGGGTGATTCTCTCGGCGTTCGCGTCAAAATAATGAAGCCCTTCGGAAGCGCCCGCTCATTGGGAGGGCGGCGCAGTCGATACGCCAAGAATTGGCGGCCTTTCGTGATTTCCCCAAGCTTGAAAGGCCAATTCGATGGTGCATGTCGCTGCAAAACACACCTCCCACCCCCGTGCTACGGGCGCGCATCGCGTGGGATTGCCGCTTTTACGGGGCTCTTCGGGTCTGGCGACGGTCTTGAGCACAGTGCTCGGATTGGGCGCGTCGGTGTCCTTGGCCGCAACGGAACCGAGCCAACCGGTCGTCGCCTCAGTGGGCCAAGACATGGTTGTCACCTTGGCCCATGCGGGCGGAGCCGCGGGTTCAGGCTTGCGGAGCGGCGCTGTCCTCAAGGTTGAGGTGACGAGCGAGGCAGTGCAAAATCTCGTAGGCGGCGCCTCGTTACGGGTTGAGGTCGATGCGGACTGCTCCGGTCGGCGGATCCGCACGCGACGGTTCGAAGTTTTTCACGGCGCACGCCAAACCGGAGCGCAAACCGTCCGCCCGACGACGGGCGCATGGACCCTGGCGACGCCCGGCAGCTATGTCCCTGATATTTTGGCCGCCGTCTGTTCGCAGCCCGCGGTGGAGATCGCTGCAGCGCCGGACACCCCAACTGAAGCGGAATTGGCGGCCCTGACCCTAAAGTCCACGCCTGCGCCACAATTTTTGGCTTTGCCAAGTGCTGCGGTCGCAAGCCAAGAGGTTGCAGGGGGCGACAGCCTCACGGACACCCTTGGCCTCGCCGCCGCCGCAGAACCCCTGATCGAAGCCCCCACGCAATACGCTCTGCTAAAATCCTCCTCGCCAGCACTCCTTGTCCCCCCTGTGGAAGGCCTCGCGGCCAAGGCGCCCGATCTCGGCTCGGTGCAAACCTTTGAGATGGCGGTTGAGCCTGCGGCAAGCCCGGCCGAAGAGACCGGTCCGACGGAGTACCTCCTTCGCGCATCAAACCCTGTTCGCCTAGACGCACCTCCCCTCGCCGACCTTCAACCCATTTCGGTTGATGGCACGGCGGTGCAACCGGTCGCCGCCAATTTCGATTTCGCCTTAAGCGCTGCAACTCCTGAAGCGCCATCATCACAGAAGACCGATGACGCGAAACCCACCGACGATGTGCCGAACCCGGAAAGCCGCGTTATCGATGGGGCAGCCGCCACTGGCGCACCTTCCCCGGAGCTGACCCCGACCTTCCAACTGATCGCCCAACCCAGCATAGGGCAGGTCGCACAGCCGACAGAAACCTTGGCCAATGGCGGCGCACCGTCTTCGCCCCCGTCTATGGACCTGACGAGCGCGCTGCCGCAGCCTCAGCTGCTTGAGACAGCCGACCTGGCCTCAGCCGCCAAGACCATGGTCGCGGACACAGTTTCGGACCACGACATGGAAATCGCCATGACGAGCCCCCCGTCTCCGACGGCGGTTCAGCCCTTGGCGCCGAATGCCACGCTGGCTTCCCCTCAGCCCTCTCCGCCGCTGACAACCCTCGCGCCGCAAGCCGTCAGCGTAAAGGTGGAGACGGGTGAGGCCGCACCCTTTGGCGATGCCTCCCCGCCGAGCTTAGAGGATCAGGCAAGCCCGCGTATGACGGCGGTCCTGACCCCGATTTCCATGACCTCACCGCCCGCTGGCTCGGCAAACGCCAGCCTTAATCGGATCGTCAGTGCCTCAGAGGCCTTGCAATCTGGCGGCGCGGGCCCCGAATCCTTCGGGCGCTATTGGGTGCAGATCTTGTCAACCAACAATGCGGCAGGTGCCCGCGCCTCGCTCGAAAAGGCGGTTGCGAGTTTAAAATCGTCCCTGCCCGGCGGGTCGGGTGAGATTCTGCCGCACCGGATTGGCAGCGAGACCTGGTATCGGGTGCGCTTGCAAGGCTTTGCATCGCGCACTGAAGCCTCTGACTTCTGCGCCAGCTATTTGGGCAATGCCAAGGCCTGCGTCATTTCTGAGCGCTAAAGTTTGTCAGGGAAAAGTGGAGGCCGGTTTTCCCGTTAAGACAAACGCCCGCTAAAGTTTGTCAGGGAAAAGTGCAACGCGGTTTTCTCTGACAATCGCTAGCGCCCACTGGCGGCGGTGAAGGGGGCGGTCTTTTGGGCCACGGTTCCGCCACAGCCAAGGCCGCCTCCCCCGGTTGCGTTGCACAGCGGCAGCGGCGCCTTGATATTGTCATTGGCAGGGCTGGTCGCGTGGACAATGGGCCCGCGCGATGCGCTCGGCGCGGTTTGGTTAGCCGTGTTGGACAGGCTGGGGTCGGTGGAGGCGTCTGATGTTTGGTCGGTCGTATCCACGCCGCCGACCGATCCGGTCAAGGCTGTGACCACGCCACCGGAGTTCTGCGTCACCGTCAGACCTGTCGTGGCATTGGTGAAGGGTGCCGTGACGGTAAAGGCCGTCTTGTTGGAGGGCGCCTGCACGAAGATGTAATTGCCGTTGTTCGCCGTTAATCCCTCACCATTGATGGCATAGACGCCAATGCTGCTCAGTGCGCCGGCTGGTGTCGACCAGTCGAGCTTGCCCGAGGTTGCGCTAGCGAGCGTTTCGCCAGCGACCAAGCCGGTCACTGTCCCGGTCAAGGTCGGGTTGGTGACGCCAAAGATGCGGCTGGCGCCCGTTGCCGTATAGGTCAGGGTGGCGGGCGTAATGCTGGCCGAGACATTGGCAGTTCCAAGCGTATAGTTGCCAGCCTCAGCCCCGCCCAGGCTCAAACCCGAAACCATGATTGGCGCATTCACCGCGACATTGGGCGTCGCATAGGCGCCGACGGCGGTTCCGGAGAGTGAAACCTGACCGCCATCCACACCGGCGACACCGCTCAAGGTGGCGATCCCAGACAAGGGCGCCGCCGCTGTTCCGTCATAGGTCTTGCCCGAGGAGGTGAGCCCGGTCAGTGTCAGCGCTTTCGGGGTAATCGAGGCCTGTTGCGGCTGATAGGTAAGTTGATAATTGCCCGCCGATGAGCCACCCAGCGACAGACCCGAAATGGTCACGCTCATATTGGTTCCGACATTCTTGCTGGCGAAGCTTCCAGACGCCGTGCCAACCAAGCTTAGGGTCGCAGCATCGCTGGCAAATTGGCCATTCAGCGCGCCGACGCCGGTGATGATGTCGCTGGTCGAGCCGTCATAGACCTTGTTGGTCGCCGTCAGGCCGCTGACCAGCAAGGAGGCGGGCGTAATGTCCCCTTGCAGGTTGAGGGCCGAGAGCTGGTAGTTGGCCGCCGACGCCCCGGTCAAGCCATAGCCCGACACGCTGACGATCTTGCCCGTTCCGGCATTGGGATCCTTGTACAGGGCCACGACGCCGGTTGGACCACTGCCCACGCTCACCAAGCCTTGGTCGACCGCATAGACGCCGCTCAGGCTTGCGGTGCCGGACAGGCTTGCGGCGCTGGTGGTGTCATAGACCTTGCTATTGACGCTCAGGCCCGAGATGGAGATTGGCGCGGGGGTGATGCTGGCCGCCAATTGCACCGAGGCGAGACTATAGTTGCCAGCCGCTGGGCCGACAATGGAAAGGCCGGTAACATTGACCGTCTTGCCATAGCCGACATTTCGGTCAGCGAAGGTGCCCGTGGCGGTTCCCAAAAGGTTGACCGCGCCGGAGTCGGAGGTCACCACACCGGTCAAGACCGCCGACCCGTTGACCACATCGCTCAGCGTTCCGTCATAGACCTTATTCACCGCCGTGAGCCCGCTGATGGTCAAGGGGGCTTGCAGAATATTGGCCGACAGGCTGGGGATGGTGAGGATGTAGTTGTTGGAATCGACGCCGGAGAGCGACAGCCCGGTCACCGTCACCGCCTTATTGGTTCCGGCATTGCGATCTGAGAAGGCGCCGACAGCGGTGCCGCCGACATGGACCGTCGCGCCATCGCCACCTTGTAACCCGTTGATCACCGGTGCACCGAGAATGGCGTCTGTGGTCGTCCCATCATAGGTCCGGCTGGACGCCGTCAATCCCGTAATGGTGGCAGGGGCCTGGGCGATAGATGCCGACAGGGTGGGCAGGCTCAAGCTGTAATCATTGGCCGAGGGCCCAGCGAGCGAGACACCGACAATGGAGACTGTCTTATTGACGCCTGCATTGATGTCGGAGAAGACGCCTGCCGCTGTTCCCGCCACCTGGAGGGTCGTGGTGTCAGCGCTCAAAACCCCGTTCAAGGTCGCCGTTCCAGACAAGGTGTCGGCGGTGGTCGCGTCATAGGTCTTGTTATTGGCGCTGAGGCCGGTCAGCTGGATCGACTTGGGCGTGATGTTGGCGCTCAAGAGAACCTGGGACAGGCTATAGTTCTGGGCTTGGGACCCGCTCAGCGCCAGTCCATTGACGCTCACAGTCTTGCCTGTGCCCACATGGGGATCGACAAAGGCGCCGGTTGCGATGCCGGTCAGCGCGACGGAGTTCAGGTCGGCATTCAATACACCGGTCAGCGAGCCATTGCCGTTGATTTGATCGGTGGTGGTGCCGTCATAGACCTTATTGGTGGCGGTCAATCCGGTCAGGGTCAGGAGCGCCTGGGAAATGTTGGCCGTCAGGGTGCCTGAATAGGTGAAGGTATAGTTGGCGGCCGAGGCGCCGGTCAGGCTGAGGCCAGACAGGGAGACGACCTTTGCGGTCCCGGCATTGGCATTGGCGAAGCTGCCATTGACGCTGCCGGTCAAGCTGACGGCCCCGGCGTCGATTGGCAGAATGCCGCTCAAGGACCCTTGGCCCAAGATTTGATCGCTGGTCGTGCCGTCATAGACCTTATTGGTGGCGCTAAACCCGGACACGGACAGTTGGGCTGGTGTGATATTGGCGGTCAGCACCGTATTGGCGAGCACATAGTTGCCCGAGGACGCGCCTTGCAGATTTAGGCCACTCACCGCAACCGCTTTGGAGGCGCCAACATTCTTATTGACGAAGGTTCCCGTTTGGGTTCCCGACACGGCAATCAAACCATTATCGATGGAATAGACACCGTTCAGCACGGCCTGGCCGGTGACCGTATCCGCCGTTGTGCCGTCATAGACCTTATTGGCAGCGGTGAGGCCAGAGAGGGTCAAGGTCGCGGGCGTGATGTTGGCCGTCAAACTGGCCGCGGTCAGATTATAGTTCCCGGCATTGCCGCCGCCGAGGCTCAAGCCACTGACCGTCACGGTCTTGCCATTGCCGACATTGCGGTCTGAGAAGGCGCCCGTCGCATAACCGGCCAGCACAACCCCACCGGAGTCGACGCTGAGTACGCCGTTCAACACGCCCGTCTGACTGATTTGGTCGGTCAGGGTTCCGTCATAGACCTTGTTCGACGCGACAAGTCCGCTGACGGTGAGGCTGAGCGGCGTGATGTTGGCGCTGAGGATCGGATTGGGGAGGGTATAGTCACCGGCTTGCGACCCGGTCAGGTGCAGCCCGGTGACCGTCACCGTCTTGCCCGTTCCGGCATTACGGTCGGCGAAGGTTCCGACCGAGGTGCCGGTCAGATTGACATTGCCAGCATCGACCGAAAAGACGCCCACAAGGCTCGGGAAGCCGGAGAGCTGGGCATTGGTCGAGCCGTCATAGACCTTGTTATTGGCCGTCAAACCCGAAACCTGCAAGGCGAAGGGCGTGATATTGGCCTGGACCGTTGGCAGCACCAGGGCATAGTCGACAGCATCATTTCCGCCGAGCGCAATGCCACTGACGGAGACGGCGAGGTTAGCGCCGGTATTGCGGGTCGAGAAGGTGCCGACCGGTGTGCCGACCACATTCACCTGGTTCGCATCAGCAGGCAGGACGCCTTGCAAGGTCGGCGATCCGGCAATGGTGTCAGCAAGAGTGCCGTCATAGGCCTTGTTGGTGCCCGTATAGCCCGTGACCTGGATTTGCAGCGGCGTGATGGTCCCGGTCAGAACCGTCGGGTTGAGTGTATAGTTGGTGGATTTCGATCCGGTCAGGGAGATGTTGCTGACATTGACCTGGATGGAATTGCCAGCCGTTGGCGATGCAAACGCCCCTTGTGGCGTGCCAAGCAGCAGCACCTGGCCTGAGTCGCCTGCAATCACGCCCGACAGTGAGGGCGTGCCCAGGACGGATGCGTCCGTCGCCCCGTCATAGGTCCGGGTCAAAACCGACAATCCGCCAACCGTCAGGGCCTTTTGCAAAATCGTCACATTGGTGATGGTCGGTTGGATCAGTTGGTAATTGGACGCGTAGGAGCCGCCCGCCAGGGAAAGCCCGGTCACCGCCACGCTTTGAACCCCGGCATTGCTATTGATGAAGGTTCCAGATGGCGTGCCGGTCAAAGTCACACGGCTTTGGTCAACCGTCATCAAGCCGTTCAGGGCCATTTGCGTCAGATTGGTCAAGGTGGCGGCATTGGTTCCGTCATAGGTCTTGGTTTGAGCCCCCAGGCCCGACACGGTCAAAAAAGCTTGGGTGATGGTCGCCGACAGGGTCGGAAGGTTCAACGTGTAATCCATCGCCTTAGCGCCACCAAGGGTTAGTCCGGTGACAGTCACGCTCTTGGCAAGTCCTACATTCGGATCAGCAAAGGCACCGACCGCCGTGCCACCGACACTGATGAGGTTCTTATCAGCAGTGACATAGCCTGTCAGAACCGGCGTGCCGCTGATCGTGTCGGCTGTGCCAGCATTATAGACGAGGTTATTGGCCGTCAGTCCGGTGACATTGAGCGTCGCCTTGGTAATTGTGTAAGTCATGGTCGCTGGCGCATTGACCTTGTAACCGAGGTCCGAGGTCACATTGCTGCCGGTGTAGTTATAGGTGCCAACATCGAGCGCCGGCGCGCCGATCACGGTCCCGGTCAGAACCGGATGGTCGCTATTCACCGGCAGGTTTGCCCCGACCGCCGTCGCCGCCGCCAAGGTGGGCGTCGTGGCGATACCGTTATAAACGCTAGATGTCGTGCCATTGGCCGAAACCAGCTGCGAATCAATGGTCGGTTGCTGGCTGTAGATGATGTTGATGCCAGCGGCGAGCGCCCGGGTATAGTTGCTGACCGCCGAGGTGGAGTCATAGCGGAAGCCACCCGCCGTGCCAAAGGCCGAGAGGCCGTTGCTGGCGGCGAGGCTGCTCGAATAGAGCTTGGCCGTGGCGCCTGTGCCGATGCTGATGCTCCCCGTCGATGTAACGGTGATATTGCCGCCGGTGGTGGATCCCGCCGCGGCGCCGAGATTAGCGATCATCACCAGCGCGTTGGCGGTGGTGGAATTGGTGTTGACCGCCCGGGTGATCGAAATGCCTGCCGACGAGGTAATGGTCACTGCACTCGTGGCGTTGGTGTCGGTTACCCCGCCAAGCGCATTATAACCTGGCACCGCGACGGATCCTAAGGTCAGGGCCACGCCATCCTGCAACGACACGGTTGAAGCAGCGGTTGTAGCCGCAAAAGTGCCGATCTGGTCTAGGGCTGAATTTATCGAGATCGCGGTGGCGTTGGCCGCGTCGACACCCAGGGCTGAGGTGATAATGCCCGAATTGGCGGTAATGCTCGAGCCGCCCTCAATCAGGATGGTGGCATTGGGGGCCGTGATCTTACCTTGCAGTGCCAGGGCGCCCGATCCAGCATTAATAATCACATTGCCCGAACCGGTGGTGGCGAAGGGCAGGTTCAGAGTGGTGTTGCCAGTTTCCGCCGTTGAGCCAAAGGTCACGCCATTGGCGGCGAAGGGCACGGTCGGTGTTGAGGTGGTATTGGCGGCGAAGGTCGGTGTCGTGCCGACCATATAGAAGCCATTGGTCGTATCGCCGGGGGCAAAGGTCAGGCTGGAAAAGCCGAGAAAGCTTGCCGCATTATATTGTTGCCGATCACCCAACAGAACGAGGTTTGAATTGCCGTCGCCGAAAATATTCGGGCTCGAAGAATTGGTATAGATATCATAGGTGCCTGTGCTGGCCGGATTTGACCTTGACCCCGAAATGGTCACGGTCGGATTGCCGGTTGCCGTGGCATTGGTGAAATAATAGCCATAGGCGCCATTATAATAGGGCATATAGACCCCACTGCTATTGGTGCTATAGCCCGACAAATTCATCGTGCCAGTAAAATAGAAGTTCTGGTTGCCATTGAACAACAGCCCATAGCTGTTCGTACTTGTGCCCGAAATGTTGAGCGTCGCATTGGCCCCCTGATTGGTCAGGCTTTGTGTGCCACCTCCCCAGCCCAGTCCAACGCCATAGCTGCCCGTCGAGGTGCCTTGAATGGTCAGGTTGCCGGTATTGATCAGATAGGTGGTGCTATTGGTCTGTACGCCAATCCCAGATGTCGAGGTTCCGGATAGATTGACCGTACCCACCGTCGTCAATGTAATCTGGCTTCCTGTGGAAACGCCGGCGAAATTAGCCCCTGAAGTGCCATTGGTGTTGAACGCGAGGCCCGCACCGGATCCACCATTCGTACCAATAATGGTCAGGGTTCCGCCCGAGGCTGAAATTCCGAAGGGTCGGTCGAAATAGACCCCGGCGGCCCCTGGCGCGGTTTCCGAACCATTCAGCGTTACATTGCCTACGCTCGACAGCGTATCTAACCCGTAAAGCCAAATCCCACCGTTATTGCCGTTCGTGCTGGTGTTCCTGCCAGTGACGGTAAAAGTTCCGCCATTTGAGGCATTATTTTGGAGGACTACGGCTTGGTAGGAACCGTTGCCAAGCAAGACCCCGCCTGAAGCGCCGGTTCCGTTCAGGGTCAGGCTGCCGCCATTATTGGCGATGGTGCCACTTGTTACGATGCCCCAGCCGTTGGTTGAGGTTCCGTTGATGGTGAATTGACCGTTGGTTGCCAAAGTTTGCATTTGGATGGCTTGAATGCCACCATTGACTGTATTGGTGTTCGAACCACTAACCGTAAAACTGCCGGTCCCAGAATTGGTCAAGGTTCCGCCGAGCAGGAGCTGGTAGGTCGGCCCGGTCGCCGTAAGGGCGACATTGCCACTGCCCGTATTGTTGATCGTGGTGGCACCCGACCCACCAGAACCCACCTGAACTGACCAGTCACAACAATTCACGAAGCTGGTGGTAGAACCATTATATTGGTTCTGAATGGTGAAGGTGCCCGAACCGCTATTGGTGATGGTGTCGCCATAGGTATAGACGTCGCGCCCGTTCAACACATTTGTGTTGTTAATACCAATAATGGTGAAATTACCCGAGGAGGTGTTGGCGAGCGTTGTATTGAAAAGGTAGATGCCCCCGGTTGCATAGTTCGTCACATTCCGCGTCGCCTGAACCAGAACATTACCGGTTGAATTATTCGTAATTCCGAGACCCTGAACCCAGACGGCTGTCCAGCCGTTGTTCTGGGTTCCGTTGACAGACCCTTGAAGGACTAGATTTGCTGAGCCATTGTTGGTGAAGGTCGATTGGTTGGGACTATAGGTATTGTTGTGCAGACCATCGGTCTGATAGGCATTGGCAAGGCTGCCGCCAATGCCGTTAAAGGTCAGGGTTCCAGCATTATTGGTGGCACTCACATACCACATTCCAAGGCCCTGCTCCTGGGGCACAAGGCCGGTCGCAGTTCCGGTAAAGGTAACGTTTCCAGACGATGTCAGCACCAAGCCCTGGTTATTGTACCAACCGGCCAATATGCCATAGGCGCCCGATCCGGTAATGGCGATTGCGCCCACCGGCGGGTTGGTTCCTGTCCCGGTTGTGGCGGTTAAATTGACGGTACCACTGATCATGACTCCGTCGGACTGGTGATTATTGCCACTGTTAAATTGGCCGGTGGTTGGATTCCAATTGCGCTCCGTCGCCAACTGGTTGGGCTGTAAGCCGGTGATCTGGCCGACGCCCGTGCCAACATTCAGGCTAAAGCCATTGATGAGGGAAACAGCGACCGCATTGTAATTATCGTTTGAAAAAGACGAGGTTGAGGATGCCGGCGGAGGGTTCGTAGCGGTGATAGTGACGTTACCACCATTGCTGGTGAGGGCGGCATTGTTCAGATAGATTTGGTTATTGGCCGAAATAATACTGATATTACCACCATTGCTATTATAGGTCCCATTGGTCATGGCGATATAGCCATAATTATTGGTCGAGGCGGTGCCCGAGACCGGCAGCCCATTGGCGGCAAAGCTGATATTGCCACCATTGCTATTAAAGGTGTTGGACCCCGGTGCGGTGATCTGACCATTGGCGGCGGTGAACGCCATGTTGAGCGCGCCGCTGGTCGAGGTGATCGAAACGCCGCTGTTAAAGACGATGTTATTGTCGGCGCCCAAGGTTAGGGTGGCGCCTGCGCCGGTAGTCTTGGCGATGGAGGACGCGACAGTGATATTACCGGTCCCACCGGTTCCACCGCCGCTCGTTTCAATATCAACGCTCGTCCCGGCATTCAGCGCCGCCTGGATATTCGCCACTGAGACCGAGCCGCTGGCCCCCGTGGTCACCCAGGGCGTGCCCGATTCGCTCATGCCGCTGTCAGTGCTATTAATGGTGATGTCGGCCGGGTCGAGCAGCCACTGGCCGCCCTTGCCGCTGGCCGCCAAGGCCTTGGCGCTGACCGTGCCGGGGACATCGAGGTTTAGCTTCGAAGAGGTTTCGATCAGGCCGCCATTGCCGCCCTGGGCGCCGCCATTGGCGCTGATGGCGCCCGCGAACTCTGTCGCCTGATCCGACCAAAGGACCACATGGCCGCCATCGCCCTTTTGCGTCGCATCGGCAGTGATGGTGGCGCCCTGTTCAACCGTGGTGGTTGTGGCGTGGGCCAAGGCGCCCTGGCCGCGCGCGCCACCGCCGATCAGCACCTGGCCGCCGCCGGTCGAGCCATTGGCGGTGATCACGCCGCCCTGCACATCGACATTGGCGCCTGTGACACTGACCTGACCGCCGAGACCTTGTTTGGCTGAGGCGTCAATCTTGGCCGTCGCGGCTACCGCCACATCGCCGGTTCCGGAAATGGTCACGGTGCCAGCCTGGGGCTGGGTCATTGCCTTGGCCATGGACTGACGTGGGGCGCGGCCGAAATGGACCACGCCATCGGCCCCGACGCTGGCTTGTGCCGCCGAGACAAGGCCGGTGACCGCAACACTTTGATTGACCACTTGCCGCGCGGTCTGGGCGGTGAGTAGCACCGAGCCGCTCTCGGCCACGATCGAGCCACCCGCCTGGACAAGGGCACCATTGGCGCCCGTCGCGACCACTGCATCGGAAGGTGCAAAGCTGATCAGGCCATCGCCCGCCAAATCGAGCGTGAAGGTGCGGCCCGCTGCCAGCGCGATCTGACCATAATGGGCTTCAATCACCCCGGAATTGACCACCTGCGGCCCGACAAAGGCGGCGATGCCCGAATTCGAAATGCTGATCGTGCCTTGGTTAATGATCGAGGCCGTATCGAGGCCAGGCGTTTGGAAGGCGAATTTTGTGCCGCCCTTCATAAAGGCTTGATCGCTGAGACCCGCCGTCGAGGCGACGAGCCCGGCCGCATTGATGGTCGAGCCCTTGCCAAACAGGATGCCGTTCGGATTGATCAGATAGACCTGGCCATTGGCCGACAAGGCCCCCATCAGGGTCGAGACCTGGGACCCTGTCACCCGGTTCAGCGTCACCGCCGCTGCATTGGGCTGGTTGAAGATGATCTTTTCGCCAGCGGTGTTGGAGAAGGTGGTCCAGTTGATGACGCCGCGCTGGGTCGATTGATTGACGGTGACGGTGGAAGTGCCCTGGCCGGTAATGGTCGCCTTGCCCGACGAGACCTGGCCGCCGGTGGGATTGGCCCCCGACATCAACGGCGCCGAAAGACTTGCCGCCGCAACCCCTGCCCACAAGGCAAGCCGGGTCGTCAAGCGCTTCCCTTGCGCTGCGCGGGTCTTTGTCTGTGCTCTCCAAAGCGCTTTAGACATTGGCGCCTTCGCCCCTCAATCTCTCCGCCCTGCTGAGGTTTTGGCTGCGTTTTGCAGTCTAAACGACACAAGGGTCCATGAGACAAAATAGAAGCGCTTCGTTAACGGCGCGTAAAAGGATTAAAGTCGCTAAAAAGCTTTGTTAATGGGAGTTTATCCCGGTGTTTTGGGCTGATTTAGGCCGGTAGTACCTGGTTTTATGATTTTTATTACATGGTAATACCGTAGGGTTAGGTCGTACATCTCGAAATCAAGCTGCGGAGAGGTGAGCGCAGAGTAATACCTCCCCGCGCATGACCCGATAAGGCGGGAATTTCGAGGATCACCTGCAAACCTCAGCAGGCCCATCCCTGGTTCCCGGCCTTCGCCGGGAGGAGCGGTGGAAAGGTGCGTATTTTCAATTACATCCGCTCATACCGGCGAAGGCCGGTATCCAGGAGTTCATCCCCAAACCTACGCGGGCCACCCCCTGGACCCCGGCCTTCGCCGGGAGGAGCGGCGGAAAGGGGTGTGGTTTCAATTATATCCGCTCCTCCCGGCGGAAAGGTACGTTTTCAATTCCCCCAAGGCGGGAAAAGGAATTAGCGTGTCGCACCGACGGGGCACGGGAGGCGCCATTGGCCTTTTTTGTCTACATCCTAGCCAGTCAAAGAAACGGCACGCTCTATACCGGTATGACTGATGATCTGGCGACCCGGATGGATCAGCACAAAACAAAAGCCTTCCAAGGGTTTACGGCGAGGTATGACTGCACCCGTCTCGTCTGGTATGAACCCCACGAGAGCCGGGAAACCGCCTTTATGCGGGAGCGCCAAATCAAGCAATGGCAACGGGCTTGGAAGCTTCGGCTGATTGAAGCGGATAATCCGGAATGGACCGATCTCTATGAAACCCTGAACTGTTGACGCGCGACTTCACCCGCTCATGACCTGCGAAGGCCGGTATCCAGGAGTTCATCTCCAAACCTCAGCAGGCCCGTCCCTGGTTCCCGGCCTTCGCCGGGAGGAGCGGCGGAAAGGGGTGTGATTTCAATATTTTCCGCATAACAGCGAACGCCGGAAGCCTGCCGGTCTAGGCCTGGTAATTTAGCGGCAGTCCGGTCAGATCGCGACAGAGATTGACGTGGCTGGGCAGACAGACGCGCTTGAGGTCATACCGCTCCAAGACGGTCTGACGGGCCGCCTGTCTTTGGCGCTCGAACTGGCCCGGATCTTCCAAAACGGCGCAGACCTTGTCGGCAAGGTCGTCGGGTGAAAAGAAATCGGTCAATAGGCCATTCTCACCATCGACAATCACCTCCTCCACCGGCGGTGTCGCCGAACCGACCACCAGTCCCCCGACACTCATGGCCTCGAGCATCGACCAGGAGAGGACGAAGGGATAGGTTAGATAGACGTGGCACCGTGAAACCTGCAACAGATTGAGGAAGATCGCATAGGGGATCTTGCCGACAAATCTCAAATTCGGCGGCGGCTTATCGCCAAACACCTCCGCCATATAGCGACCGCGCCAGGTCTGGCCTTCCGGTGGGCGTGGGCCGTAGCTGACATCGTCACCGCCGACACAGATGATCTGGGCATTCGGACGGCGGGCGAGGATTTTTGGCACAGCGCGCAGAAAGGTGTGCACCCCGCGATAGGGCTCAAAATTGCGGTTGACGAAGGTCACCACCTCATCGCCGGGGGTGAGGCGGCGTTGGCTGCTGGCAAGCTCGATCCAGGCGGCGGGGTCAGCCTTGACCTGATCGGTGTCGACCCCGTCATGGATGAGGTGGATCTTATCGAGATAGGCGGATGGAAACTGCGCTCTCTGCCAGGCCGTCGGCGAGACATTACAATCGGCTGCATCCAGATTGAGCAAGATATTGGCGTTGCGAATTCGCAGCTGGTAATGGTGCAACTCGTTCGATTTTTCAAATTCCGGGTCGAAATCAATATCGCTGCCGGACGAGCGATAGAAGAATTCTTGGAAGCAATTCAACATCGCCTTCGGGAAGACGTCCTTGAGAAAGAGCGCCTCCCCCCAACCCGGATGGGCACAGATCAGGTCGGGATAAAAGCCTTCCTTGGCCAATTGGCGCGCCACATGGGCGGTGGACTGACCCCGTTGCACCTGAATATCGAGGTCAGCCATAAAGGCGTGCGGCGTGGTCTGGGCCCGGTTCCAGGCGTGGCGAATAACCCTGACATTGGGAATATTGACCGGGTCGGCCATGGTCAACGCCACGACCTCATTGTCCGGCGAGGCGGCAAAAACCCGGGCGAGGTGCTTGTACTGGCCCGGAAAGTTCTGATGGACGAAGAGGATTTTCACGCCCGGCTATCCCACCAAGATCTGTTGTGTTGGGCCGTCAGCGACAATCCGACCTCCCTCTAGCACGATCAAGCGGTCCAGCGCGCGCAACAAAGGAACAGAATGGGTCGCGACAATCAGCGTCCGCGCCTGAGAAAAACTGATCAACCGCCCAAGGATGAGGGTCTCCAACTCCTGATCAATGCCCGATGTGGGTTCATCGAGAATGATCAACCGTGGATCCCCGCTGAGCGCGCGGGCCAGGGCGACAGCTTGGCGCTGACCACCCGAGAGATTGGCGCCGTCGGTCATGATCTTGGCGTCGAGGGTCAGTTCGCCGCGCGAGAGAGCAAGGTCGAGGCCGGAGAGAAAAAGCGCCCGGCGCAATTCCTCTGGATCGAGGGTCTCCGATCCCCCGAGAATATTTTGTTCAAGGCTTGCCTCGAACAACAGGGGGTCTTGCGGCTTGTAGGCAAGCCACTTGGCGCGGCTTTCGGGTGAAAAGGCCGCGAGCGCAACGCCATCCGCCACCACCGCCCCCGTGGTTGGCGCGAGCACGCCCGCGAGGCATTTGAGCAGGGTCGACTTACCCGAGCCATTGCGCCCGACAATGCCAACACGCTCACCCGCGCGAATTGTCAGGTTGAGGCTTTGCACCACGTCCGGCCGGTCGCCAGGAAAGCGAAAGCTCAAGCCATGGGCTTCGATGGCGCCGGTCATGGCCCGGGCCGGTAGCACTTCAGTTTGCGCCTCGACGTCGGGTATGGCCTCGTCAAACCGAGACTTGGCCTTTTTGTAAAAGTCATACCGGCCGAGCAAGATGACGAAGCTGGTAATCTGGCCGCCGACCCGGTTCGACAGGATGGAACAGGCGGTCAAGCCCCCGACAGAGAGGTGGCCTGCATCGGCCATCAAGGCGCCAATGACAATCACACTGATCCAGATGAACAGGGCGCCTTCCGACAGCGTCGTATAGTTGAGCACGGTCAAGACCCGGCTCTCGCTGCGGGCGGCGGCGGACTGTTCGGCAATGGCTGACCATTTGGTCTCAAAGAACCGCCGCACCCGGCTGGTCTTGATCATGTCGCCATGGGTGAGCAGTTCGCCAAGCACGCCCAGCCGCATGCCTTCCAGTTTTTGCGCTTTCGTGTTGCGCTCAGAAATGGGCTTTCGCAGATAAAGGGAAAACCCGACCAGGGCGCCACCAATCACCAGAGGCGCCAGCACAATCGGTCCGCCAATCACGGCGATAAGCACGAGAAACAACACCACGAACGGAAAATCGATCGCCGCCATCAGATAGTTGGAGGAGAAAAGGTCCCGTGAGGCAGCAAGCTCTCGGTACTTCGACAAGACCTCGCCCGTCGAATAGATGACACCACGCCGATTGGCCAGGAGATTGGTAATCAGGGCTTCATCACCAGAAAAGTCGGATCTATAGGCCCGCTTCTCGACAATATAGGTCCGCAGGATTTTGAGAAAGAAATCGAGGCCTAGAAACAGCGCCATGCCAAGCGCCAGACCCCACAGGGTCTCGGTAACGCCATTGCCGATTACCTTGTCATAGACCAGCATCGAAAAGATCGGTGAGGATAGGGCCACCAGATTGATTATCAAACTGGCGAGACCCACCGCCAACGCCGGACTTCGCCCACGCATCTCAACTCCCACGCCCCGTCCCACCCTTGGACTTACCGTTGCGGTCCCGTCAGGCACGCCCCGTTTGGCGTTTCAATCACGAGTCGGCAAAGCGGGTCGAGAGGAAAGCCGAGATTGGGCCTTGGTCAAATGACGTGGATGGCGGCGAGGTGAGTGCCGCCGGAGTTGTTGATATATTCGATGCCGCCTGAGCCGGAAGCGAGAAACTCTGACCCCGACTGCAAGCTAATCACAAGGGTATCCGCTGCGGCCAATTTGACGTTCAGCACCGACCCCTGCCCCGTTCCCATGGCTTCGATCTGGCTGGCCGTAATCGTATAGGTGACGCCGCCCGCCGCCTTGGTATTTCCGCTCAAATCCAGGGTGTTGATGTGATTCATCGCCGATGAGATCGAAGAGAAGTTGAAAGTCGTCGACGCCGACGAGGCCTGCCAGTCGAGCACCAAGGTATTGGTGCCGCCAGAAGGTTTGACGGAAGCGGTTCCCCCGATCATGGCTGTCGCAAATGTGGTTCCGACCGTGATGGAGTCACCGCCCGTCGATCCGGAAATCACCCCGCTGGTGGCCGCCAGCGCATTGATTGTGTCAGCGCCCATCCCCCCGGTAATGCTGATCGCCGTCGCGCCGGTGGTAATGAGTTCAGGGTTGGAGCCGGGGTGAATCGTATCGGCGCCCGACCCGCAGACAATCGTGTCTGTACCTGCGCCGGTTCCACCGGTGATTAAATCTGCGCCGGTGCTCCCAGCAAGATTGATATAATCGCCGGATGTGTCGGCTGTGATCGTGTCATTGCCATAGGCCGAGCCGATAATATTGTGGATATTGGAGACGAGCTCATTTCCATAATGCGCGCTGCTGACAATGCTCGTCGCCAGGTTGATGTTGACACCGCCATTGCCTGCGGCAGAGACCGTATCTGCAGCAAAGGTCAGCCAATTGGTTCCCCCGGTTGACCCGATAATCGTCTCGATCACGCCCGCAACCGTCGAGGCGCCGCCGCCGCCGCCGTCAAAAGTGTCGCTGCTTGAGGTCCCGCCCGCCGCCATATAGAGCGTCGAAGTTGAGCCGTGCAGCGTGTCATTAAACGGGCTGCCGATCAGCGCATAGAGGGCATTGGTGAGCGTCACCGTTCCGTCACCGGTGATCGATCCACCCGAGGCGGTCAAAATCGCGGTAATCCCTGTCGATACCGTATCATTGGCAAAGGACAAGGTGTCCATATGGCCAGCCGAGGTCAGGGTCGAATTGGTCAGAGAGATATTGCCGCCGCCATCATAAATCAGGGTTGAGCCCAGGGCTGAGGAGGTGGCGACAATGGTGCTCGCGCCCGTACCGGCATAGATGGTGGTCGCACCGGTTCCGCTGGTGATCGAGTCTAGTCCTGATCCGGCAATGAACTGGTCGGAATTGGCGTCGCCAATGAATGTATCATTGCCAGATGCTGACCCAATGATCCGATAAACGCCAGAGACGCTCTCATTGCCATAGGCGGTGCTGGTGACAACACCCGCAGCCAGATTGATGTTCACGCCGCCACCAGCCGCAGAGACTGTGTCATTGGCAAAGGTGAGCGTGTTGAACAGACCAGCCGCGCCGGTAATGGTCTCAATCACGCCTGCGACCGTGGAGGCGCCACCGCCACCGCCGTCAAATGTGTCGCTCAACGACCCGACCATGGTCGGCCCAGCTGAAATGGCCAAGGTGGTTGTCGACCCCATCAGGGTGTCGCCGCCCGCGGCGCTGCCGATGAGTTTTTGGACGTTTGAAAGGACGAAATCGCCGTAATTTCCGGCATTGACCGATCCCCAACCGGAATTGGCCGCAATGGTCGCGCCAGAGGCAATGACCGCCGTGGTCGACGGCATGGTGACAGCGGCATGCCCCAGCGTATCATTGGCCAGGGTAAGTGTATTGGCCAAGGCTCCAGAACCGCCCCCGATCAAGGTCGCGGCCGTCAGGGTTGTCCCGCCAAAGGAGCCGTCCAGCGTGTCGCCGCCGCCGGTGCCACCGTAGATATAGAGCGTGTTGGCTGATCCGGTCAGGCTATCGGCGCCGGCGCCACCGATCAGTCCGGTCACTGCGGTTGGCACCGTACTCGCCCCGACGCCTGCGATAGACCCGGTCATGCCCCCAGTGGCAAACCCGGTGATCACATTGGTGGTCAGGTTCGCCACCACCCCCGCCGTGGTTTCGTTGGCGAAACTCAAGGTATCGCCTGACGCGGAACCGGCTAGAATGGTGAAGTTGCCCGTTCCCGCTGTTGAATTTCCGGTTCCGGCAATAATCAGATTGGCGCCGCTCGACGCGTTGATCGAGTCATTGCCTGTCCCAGCATAGATAGTGTTTTGCCCCGAGCCGGTCGTAATGGTCTCAGCCCCCGCGCCGCCGACCACAGTATTGGCGCCGACGCCGGTGGTGATGAGCACTGTCCCGCCACCTGCGACGATACTGTCATTACTGCCATCGCCGATAATCGTGTCCGCACCGAGCAGGCTGCCGATGACATTATGAATTCCGACGAGGGATTCATAGCCATAGACACCGTTATTGCTGTTCACCGTTTGGGCGTTCAGATTGACATAGACACCGCCGAGGCTCGATGTGTCATTGGCGAACGACACGGTATTGTTGCCGCCTGCCGAACCGATCAAGCTTTCGCGATTACTCGAGCTTCCCCCGCCCCCGCCATCGAACAGATCTGACCCCGTCCCGCCTTGCAGGGTGAGGGTGGCGGACGTCCCAATCAGTGTGTCATTGCCGGCCGCGGAGCCGATCAACTTGACGATGGCCCCATTGACCGTGTCGCTACCATAAGCGCCGGTGACTTGACCGGTTATCAGGTTGACGGAGACACCGCCCCCAGCCCCCGTCACAGTGTCATTTGCGAAACTGAGCGTATCGCCAGTGCCCGACCCACCGCCAACGATAGACGTATTGCCGCCGTTCAGAATGATGAGATTAGAGCCTGCTGAGGCATTGATCGTTTCGCGGCCAAGACCGCCGATGATCGTATTGCCACCGTTCAGGGTCGCATTGCCACTGGTGATGGAGATATTATTGCCGCCGCCAGCAACAAGACTGTCGGGACTGCCGTCGCCGATAATGGTATCCGCGCCAATCTGGCTGCCGATAATATTATGGATGCCTGAAATCGTCTCGTAGCCGTAAGATCCTGAGACGCTGCCCGTATAGAGATTGACATAGACCGACCCTGAGGCGGTGTCATTGGCGAAGGTCAACAGGTTTTGACCGGTGCTCGACCCCTTGATGGTTTCATAGTGACCGGACGTCCCGCCGCCGCCGCCGTCGAACGTGGCATTGCCGCCAAATTCGTTGCTCAGGTACAAGGTTGCCGACGAACCCGTCAGGGTATCATTTCCAACCGTTCCGATAATTCCCGCCAGAGCCCCGCTGACGGTTGCGACGCCGCCGGACCCAGGAATGCTCACGCCAGCCGAAAATTGCCCAAGCGTGGCGGCCAAGGGCCCGGTTTGGTTGGAATAGTCGAGTGTGTCTGCACCCGTTGTGACGGAAAGACGCAGCGTGCCAGTTCCGGCGATAATTCGGTTGGTGCCCGCGATCGCGACAAATGAGTCCGCGCCCGCGCCCGCCACCAGGGTATTGGCGCCGGTGCCTGAGGTGATGGTCGTGGCCCCCGATCCTGCGGTGATGGAATCGTTGGACGTGTCGCCGGTAATATTATCGGCCCCGCTCTGCGTGCCGATGACGATATGGATGCTGCTGATTGAGGTGGTGGCTAGACCAGAGACATAGTTCCCTGCGTTCAAGTTGACCGTCACGCCGTTCGAAGACCCACTAATATTCTGGAACGACAGCACGTCTGTGCCGTTTCCCGCCCCTTGAATACTGGTGACTCCAATCGGACTTGCCCCCGTGGCGGCGTAGAAGGTGTCAGAGCCAAAATTGCTCCCCAGGATCGTAACAATCGGCGCGGACTGCGATTGGTAGGAGGCCTGCAAGGCATAGAAGCCGTAGCCGCTTGGACCGCCCGCATTGACGAGCCCAGTGCCCAAATCAATTTGCGCCGCGGCGATGGTGTCAGCGGTCAGGTCGAAAATCGCCCCACCACCGGTTCCGCCAATGATCGTCTCCGGAGCGCTCGCCTGACCGCCGCCGCCACCGACCAATGTGTCCCCGGCGCCAGCGCCTCCAGCGATGAATTGGGTTTGCTTTAAACCTTCGAGGAAATCCGCCTGCGCCCCGCCGATCAGGTTTTGAATATTGGTGACCAAAAGATAGCCATAGCCGCTCGCGCCGCCCGCATCGACGAAGGGATGGGATGGGTCGGAGAGATTGGCGTTCACCTCGGTCGCCAGGGTATCATTGGCGAAGGTCAGGGTGTTGATCCCAACCGAAGAGCCCGTAATAACCTCGGGGTTCGTAGCGGTCCCGCCGCCGCCGCCGTCGAATGTGTCGCCATTGACCGCGAAGGGCGACGCGGACAGCGCCGTGGTGAAGGCGTTTCCGATCAGCGTATCTCCGCCAATACGGCTGCCGATCACCTGCTGAATATTACTGACCGTCTCAAAGCCGTAGCCCGCCGTGCCACCGCCATCGACGGTTCCATGCAGGAGATCAACCTTGACGCCTTGAACCGTATCGCCTGCAAAGGTGAGGACGTTGACGCCCACCGTGCTTCCGGTGATGGTCTCGATGACGCCCGGCAGGGAAGAAGCGCCGCCGCCGCCGCCGTCGAATGTGTCGCCGGCGATTGTGCTTCCCGATTGCAACAGGAGCGTCGTCGCGGCGCCTTGCAAATAGTCGCCCCCGACCGCGCTCCCGATCAGCTTTTGGATTTGCAGGGTCGACTGAACCCCATAGGCACCCGCATTGATCGTTCCGGCCTGGGTCGCCGATAGGGTAGCTGAAATACTGCCCAAATTGTCGGCGGCATAGGTCAAGGTGCTGATGCCGGAACTGCTGCCGGTGATGCTTTCTGGATGCAGCGCCGTGCCGCCGCCCCCGGCATCAAAGGTATCAGAGGCAGTCGCCGATCCAGCCGCGAGGGATTTTGTCGTTGGTGCGCCGGTCAAATAGTCGCCGCCAATGGCGCTGCCGATCAGGTTTTGAATTCCTGTGACCGAATCGTCGCCATAGCCTGTCTGGCCGCCCGCCGAGATGATCCCGGTTTGCAGATTGGCCGTGACCGCGGCCACATTGTCGCGAACAAAGGTAAGCGTGTCGTCGCCGGACCCAGTGGTGTTTCCGACAATGGTTTCCATGGCGCCCGTCACCGTCGAGGTCGAGCTGCCACCACCACCGGGATCGATAATGTCGTTTCCGCCACCGCCAACGATGGAGACGGTGGTCGGGGCGCCGCGCAAGGTATCGTTGCTGGCGCTGCCATTGAGGATCTCGAAGTTCGAGAAGGTTTGATAGCCGTATCCAGACGCCGTATGGCTGGTCATGTCGACATTGACGCCATTTGGCGAGCTGCCAAAGGTCAAGGTGTTGAGGCCTTGCGTACTGCCGTTCAAGACTTCTGGCGCAGCAATCGTGCCGCCGCCGCCCGGGTCCATCGTATCGTTTACATTCACCCCATTGGACTGAATGAGCAGGGTTTGCGCCGAACCGAGAATACTGTCGCCGTGGGTGCTGCCCAAAATCGCGACGAATCCGCCGACCAAGGATTGGAGGCCATATCCTGACTCACTGCCTTGCAGGAGATTTACCGTTACACCGCCCGTGGCGTGAGCATAGGTCAGCGTATCCGACGCGCTGGCGCCGCCGACGGTATTGGCGCCGTCAATGGTCGCAGCTCCACCGCCACCGTCGATCAGATTAGAGCCAACCACCGCATTGATGACGACTTGGCTGGATCCGCCGCCGCCCACCAGCGTATTGGAGGGCGTGCTGGCGCTCGCGCCAGCCACAGCCGTGATCAAGCTATTGCCGCCGCCCGCCTTAATCGAATCGCCAAAAGAATCGCCGGTGATTTGGTCGTCGCCATAGGCCGATCCGATCACATTATGAATATTTGAGAATCTCAGCACGCCGTAATTGGTCGCGGTCGCTGTGCCAGCGGAGAGATTAATAATCGCCGCGCCGCCGACATTCAGGTCGGCCGCGAAAGTCAAAAGATTGTTTCCGGACGCGCTGCCGTAAATCAGCTCGGGATTTTGAGCCGTACCGCCGCCGCCGCCGTCAAAAGTGTCTGACGCGGTTGAGTTTGCCGCCGACATCTTCACAGTTGAGGTCGTGCCAACCAGTGTGTCACCGCCAGCCTTGCTGCCGATCAAGGCTTGAATGTTCGAGACCGATTCATAGCCATAGGCCCCGGCATTGACCGTGCCCGCTCCGAGGTCGACATAGACGTGACCGACCGTATCATTTTCGAAGGTCAGGGTATTTATGCCGGTTTGGCTTCCGGTGATGATTTCGCGCGAGGTCAGGGTTCCCCCGCCTCCGCCATCGAAGGTGTCGCCCACCATCGCATTCGGCCCGGCCGAAATTGAGGTGGTGGTCGAAGAGCCGGTCAAGCTATCGCCGCCGATCGCGCTGCCGATCAAGGCTTGAATACCGGTGACACTTTCAAAGCCGTAGCCGTTCTTGCCGCCCCCGTCGACGATCCCTGTGGCCAGGTTGACGTTGACCGCGTGGACGCTGTCATTGGCGAAGGTCAAGGTATTGGCGCCATTGGCGCTGCCCTGAATGGATTCGATCGCCGAGGTGGTGCCGCCGCCGCCGCCATCAAAGGTGTCGGACGCCGACGAGGATCCGGCTTGGATGAGTAGGGTTGAAGGGGCCCCGATCAGAGTGTCCTGGCCAGCGGCCGAGCCAATTAGCTCTTGGATGTGGGTGGCGATGACATAACCATATTTGGTCGCGCCGCCCGCATTGATGTATCCGGTGGAAAGGTTCGCGTTGAGGCTACCGAAATGGTCGGGCGCGAAGGACAGAAGATTGGTCCCCGTGTCGCTGCCGGTTATCGATTCCGCTTGCGACGCGTTTGTCCCGCCACCGCCGCTAAAGAAGGTGTCGTCACCACCCGTTCCCCCATAGAGCGACGTCGTATTCGTCGTGCCGGTGAGGAGATCGGCATAGGGACTGCCAACCACGGCCGTGATGTATTTCAAATATTGATAACCGTCCCCTGTCGCGGTCTTTAGATAAAGGTCAACCACAACGCCACTGGTGGCGTTGGCATAGGAAATCGTGTTCTGGCCATATTGCGAGCCGATGATTGATTCCGGTCCGGCGGCGGTTCCCCCACCACCCGCATCAAACAAATCAGACGAATCTGATCCACCACTCTGGATCAAGAGCGTATATGTCGAGCCCGTAATCGTATCATTATAAATACTTCCAAGTATGGCGCGAATGGACCCGGTGATGGTCTCGGTGCCATAACCGCTCTCAGTTCCGTAGCTGCCATTATTTTCTGCCAGAAGATTAAGGTTTATCGGTTGTGAAGCGTTTGCGTAGGTGAGCGTGTCTTCACCTGACCCACCGATAATTGAAGTGGAGCCCAGGCCGCCATCGATCAAATTGGCACCGACCCCAGCAACAATGGTATTGGTGCCGGAGCCGCCAATCAATGTGTTGTTGCCGGAGCCAGCAGTGATGTTGGCGGAACCGCCGCCAGCTTGCAAATAGTCATTCGCCGAGTCGCCAATGATGACGTCGGCACCGAGGTGACTGCCAATCACGCGATGAATATTGGTGACATATTCGACGCCATAGCCGCCGGTAACGAATCCGGTGCCCAGATTGACGCTGACGCCGCCTGTCGAAAGGGTGTCGGCTTGGAAGGTTAGGGTTGAGAGGCCCGACGAGCCGCCATCAATCGTTTCGCGCGCCGTCACTGTGCCGCCGCCACCGCCGTCGATGGTGTCGCCAACAGTCGCGCTGCCAGCTCGGATCAGGATGACACCTGGCGCACCAATCAAATAGTCATTGCCAGCCGCGCTGCCGACAAGTTCCTGGATCGCCGAAATCGTCGCGTAGCCATAAAGGCCCGCGTCAGCGAAACCTTTTTGCAGATTGACGGTGACCGGCCCAACCGTGTCCGCTGCAAACGTCAGCAGATTAGCCGTCCCACTATCGCTCCCTTGCACCACCACCCGGTGCGCCGTGGTGCCGCCGCCAGCAATATCAAACTGGTCGTTGCCGCCGGAACCGCCATAGAGGTAAAGGGTGGAGGGTGAGCCGATCAAGGTGTCGGAATAGGCGCTGCCGATCAGGCCCGTCACCGCGCCATTGATAATTTGGCTGGCTGTTGCGCTTCCCGCCAATGAGGCGCCGGGCTGGGCTGCGCTGAGATCAACGACGACGCCGCTGCCGGAATTGACATAGGAGAGCGTATCGCCGCCGAGAGATGTGGAGCCCGCATAGATGGTTGCGAGCCCGGACCCGGCGATAATCAGATTTGTTCCGACGGTCGCGTCAATGATATCGGCGCCTGAACCGGCAATGATGGTATTGAGGCCTGTCCCGGCGACAATCAAGTCGGTGCCGCCGCCCGCCTGAATGAGGCTATTTATACCAGAGGTGATGTTCCCCTTGATGGTGTCATTGCCGAGTGGCGAGCCAATGACATTCTCGATATTGCTGAGAATATAGTCACCCCAGCCTCCGGACACGCTGTCGGTCTGCAGATCTACCAAAACGCCGCCAGCCGGACCGCTGATCGTATCGCTGGCAAAGCTCAGCGTATTGTTTCCAAGCGAACTGCCCAGGATCTGTTCCGGCGCCGAAGCGGTTCCGCCGCCGCCGCCGTCGAATGTGTCCGAGGCGGTCTGGCTACCTGTTACAAGCTTTTGTGTCGTCAGCGTGCCGACAAGACTGTCGCCGCCGAGCGCGGTCCCGATCAAGATCTCGATGTTTGAGACGCTGTCGAATCCGTAACCGGACACGCCGCCAATATTGATCAGTCCAGTTGAGAGGTCGGCAATGGCACCGCCGACGCTGGCTGCGGCAAGGGTCAAGGTATTAACGCCATAGGCGCTGCCGGTAATGACTTCGGGGGACGTCGCCGTACCGCCGCCACCGGGATCGATGGTGTAGGATGCCGTCGTGCCTGAGGCGGAAATCGATCGGGTATTGGTCGAGCCTTTCAGCGTGTCCTGAAAGGCGCTGCCGACCAGATTGGCGACCCCGCCAATAATGGTTTCGGTCCCGTATCCCGAAACGGTGCCTGCGGTGAGGTCCACATTCACAGCGCCGGTGGCATGGGCAAATGTTAGAGTATTGGCGCCCGTCCCGACCAAAATCTCGGTCGATCCCCCGCCACCGTCGATGAGGTTGACGCCATTGGTTGCATCAATCGTGTCCGAGCCGTGGCCGCCGATCAGTGTATTGTGGCCAGAACCGGCAATGATCTTGGTCGCGCCATTTCCAGCCTGCAGATAATCGCCCGCCGCCCAGTTATCGCCCTTCAAAATATCCGAGCCAGACGCACTCCCGATCACGCGGTGGATGTTTGAGACCTGCTCAACGCCATAGCCACCGGTCACCACGCCTGATGCGAGATCGACGTTGACGCCCCCGGCCGAGGAGGTGTCAGCGGCGAAGGTCAGGGTGCTGCCGCCCGCGAGATTTCCGACAATGGTCTCGATGGCTTGGGCAGTACCGCCACCGCCGCCATCAAAGGTGTCGACCGCCAGATTGCTTCCTGCTCCCAGATAGCGGGTTGTCAGGCCGCCGGTCAGGGTGTCGCCGCCCGCTTCACTGCCAATGAGCCGCTGAATATTCGTCGTTTTGACAAAGCCGTATCCAGACGCGCCGCCCGCATCGATCAGGCCTGAGCTTAAATTCGCATTCACGCCGCCGACGGTGTCGTTGACAAGGGTGAGGAGGTTTGATCCGCCCGTACCGCCGAATACCTGTTCTGGATTGAGCGAGGTTCCACCGCCGCCGGGATCGATGGAATCATCGCCACCCGCTCCCCCAGAAATGGATTGGGTGAAGGCCGAGCCGACCAGGCTATCGCTTTGCGCGCTGCCGATGATGGCGGCGATTTGGCCGGTGATGGTTTCAGCACCGTATCCAGACGCCCGCCCGGTCAGGAGGTTGACCTGCACCGCCGAATTTGAATTGGCATAGGTCAAGGTGTCGGAGCTGGTGGCGCTGATGACACCACTGCCAATGATGCTGGCATTGCCGCCGCCGCCATCGATGAGATTCATCCCCACCGACCCATCAAGCGTGTCACGGCCGACACCGCCCGAAAGCGTGCTCAGCCCGCCACTGGCCTGGAGGGAGCTCGCCCCTTGTCCCGCCTGCAGATCGGAACCCGTGACAGCGCCGATCAGGGTGTCATTGCCGAGCGAAGAGCCAATCACCGTCGAAATATTGCTGACGTGTTCATAGCCATAGGCGCCGGTCACCTGCCCCGAGAGCAGATTGACAACCACCGAGCCATTATTGCCTGCCACCGTATCGTTGGCAAAGGTCAGGGTGTTTGAGCCGAACTTGCTGCCGTTGATGACTTCGGGCGTGACAGAATTGCCGCCACCGCCGCCGTCAAAGGTATCGCTGGCAAAATCCCCTCCAGCCTGGAGCAAGAGGGTTGAGAGGGTGCCTTTGAGGGTGTCGTGTCCAAAGGTGGTGCCGATCACCTTCTCGATGTTTGAAACTTTTGCGTAGCCGTATCCCGAGGCACCACCGGCATTGATGATGCCAGACGCCAAATCGACGGACACCCCGCCGCTCGGCGCGTTCGCCAAGGTCAAGGTATTGACGCCATTGGCGCTGCCGACAATGGTTTGCGGCGTGACCAGGGTGCCGCCACCGCCGCCGTCAAAGGTGTCATTGCTGAGGCTACCGCCGGACTGGATGGCAAGCGTCGCCGTCGAACCGGTCAGATAGTCGTCATGCGTACTGCCGATCAGCTTTTGGAAGCTGCCTTGCAGCGTCTCTGTGCCATAGCCCGTGGCAACCCCAGTGAGGAGGTTGACGTTGACACCCCCCTTTGCGTTGACAAAGGTCAGGGTATTGTTTCCCGTACCCGAAATAATGCTGGTATTGCCGCCGCCGCCGTCGATCAGATTATTGCCAAGCAGGGCTGAAATGGTATCGGCGCCGATACCGCCTTTTAGGGTATTGTTGCCGCTTCCCGAAACAATCAACGTGTTTCCGCCGCCCGCTTCGATTGTGTCTCCCGAATTGTCGCCGATAAGGACGTCAGCGCCAAAGGCGCTGCCGATCAGGTGATGGATATTGCTGACATATTCATCGCCATAGGCGCCGGAAACGACGCCACTTTGGAGATTGACATTGACCCCGCCCGACACCGCCGTGTCCGCGGCAAAGGTCAAGGTATTGGTTCCACCCGTACTGCCAACGATGGTTTCTTGTTGGAAAATCGACCCGCCGCCGCCGCCGTCGAAGGTGTCGCTGGCCGTATCCGACCCAGCGGCAATATAGATGACGCCCGGACCGCCGCGCAGCGTGTCACCGCCCTGGGCGGTGCCAATCAAACGCTGGATATTTTGCGCATGGACGAAGCCATAGGCATAGACGCCACCGGCATCGATCAAGCCCGAGACAAGATTGGCGCTGATCGCTCCAAATTTGTCATTGGCGAAGGTCAAGGTACTGATGGCCGCTGACGCGCCGACGATCGTCTCCGGCGCGCTGGAGGTTCCGCCGCCGCCCGACTCAAACGTATCGGAGGCTGTCGACGCGCCCGCCGCCATATATTGGACGCCCTGGCCACCGATGAGATAGTCATTGCCCTGGGCGCTTCCGATCAGTCGTTGAATATTGCTGACCGTCTCATAGCCATAACCGCTCGCCCCACCGGCATCGACAAAGCCATTGGTGAGGTCAGCTTTCAAGCTGCCAATCGTGTCGGCGGCGAAGGTCAAGGTGTTGGGACCGCCAAGGCTGCCCGAGATGGATTCTGGCTTGTCCTTCGTTCCGGCACCGCCGCCATCAAAGGTGTCGGCACCGCCGGATCCGCCAAACAGGCTAAGCGTCGTGCGCGCGCCTTTCAAGCTATCGGCATAGGCGCTGCCAACCACCTCCTGAATTGCTGTCAGCGACTGGATGCCATAGCCCGTTTCGGTTCCAGCCTGGAGATTGACTGTAACGCCCGTGGGGGAGTTGGCATAGGTGACGACATTTATGCCCGTCGCGCTACCGATGATGGATTCGGGCGCGGCGACAGTGCCGCCGCCCGCGCCATCAAAGGTATCATTGCCGCCCAATCCGCCTTCGAGGGTGCGCGTCGAATTCGAGCCGACGAGAAAGTCGGAATAGCCGCTGCCAATGACGTTTTGAATGCCCGATATGGTCTCGACACCATAGGCACCCGTTGCAAATCCCACTGTCAGATTGACCGAGACACCGCCAGGGGCATTGGCGAAGGTCAAGGTATTGGCGCCGCTATTGCTCCCGACAATCGATTCTGGCGCCACAGCCGTGCCCGCGCCACCGCCATCGAAGGTGTCTTGGCCGCCCGCGCCGCCTTCGAGCGCCACAGTGTTAAGATTGCCAATCAGGTCGTCATTAAACTTAGACCCGATCACGACTTCGATATTGGACAGGGTCTGGAAACCGTAGCCGGTCGCGGTTTCCGACAGGAGATTTACCGTCACCCCTTGGGTGGCATTGGCATAGGTGAGGGTTGTCAGGCCCGCTGCACTTCCAACGATCGACTCATAGGCGGTCGCAATGCCACCGCCGCCGGGATCGATCAAATCGTTGCTATTGACGCCGCCCGCCTGGATCTTCCGCGTCGTAGTTGCGCCGCGCAGGGTATCGTCGTGATAACTTCCGATCAGAATTTGGATATTGGAAATGGCTTGGACGCCAAACCCCGTCGCCATGCCCTTGGTCAAATCGACATTCACCCCACCCGGCGCGTCGGCATAGGACAAGGTGTTGGCGCCGAAGGTCGATCCCGTGATCGATTCTGGTGTCGCGGTGGTTCCACCGCCACCGCTTTCGAACGTGTCGTTTGATCCAGGTCCGCCCGCTGCCAGCGACAGGGTCGTGGTCGAGCCAATCAACAGGTCATTATAGCTGGTGCCGATGAAGTCTTGGAAATTCGCGATGGTGTCGACACCGGAAGCGCCGAAAGCTTGCCCGATCGTGGCGTTGATCGTCTCCGGGCCCTGGGCCTTGGAATAGTCCAAGGTATTGGTTCCCAGCGCCCCATCCAAGACGTTCCCGCCTGCGCCGAGGTTGGAGCCACCGCCATAGATGGTGTCGTTGTTGCGTCCCCCGGTAATGGTATCCGAGGCCGTGGCTTGAATCTGATAGCCGATACCTTGGGCGGGCAAGACCAGAATATTCTCGCCAACCTGAGCCGTTGTCAGATCAGCCGCCGAGGTCGCGTCGATTACAACCACCGTATAGGTGTTGGAATAGGTCGCGCTCTGAACCCCGCTCGTTGTCAGGGAAACGGTGACATTGAAGCTGTCATGGGTGGGTTGGGCTGCATTGGGCGATGACAGCTTGTATTGGATTGGAATATCGAATGCCGAGCCGGTATTTGCGCTGTTCGATTCTAAGAAAGCCGCGGGATTTAGGGTATAGACGCCGGATGCGTCCGGCGTCGCGCCGACAATTGTATACCCCGCTGGCACGCCAGACAGGCTAAGACTGGAAACGGTTCCTGTGCCGCTAAAGCCAATATGAATTAGCTTGTCGAACTGTTGCCCGCCCAGCGCATTGGCTTGGACGATCAGACCCGGCGTCGCGGTTGTGATCTGATCTGGGGCCATTTGGGCGACGGCCGACGGATTTGAATCCGCCCCTGTCGCGCCGAAAAATCCGGTTAAGACCCCGTTGGCGAGTTGGGCGCCGGTCTTGGCCCTTATGTCGACCGAAAGTCGGCTATCGCCCGTGTGCACCGGCACCTGGGGTGAGGCGCGGGCGGGCGGCGCGTCAAAGGCATGCTGGACCAGGACCTGCTGCGGTGGGGATTGGTAGGAGGGCGGGGCGGGCCCCACCTGCCCTGGTGCCGGAGACTGCGCTTGGGCTTGGTGTTGCGAGGCCTCGGCCTTGCCGTCCGAGGCGTCGTTCTCGGCAGTGGAATCGGAAGGCGTGGAGGGCGAGGTGACGGTGGGCGAAGAGTGGGCCGACAGCGTCGTGGTATCGATTTTGACTTCACCGGCTGAAGCCGCGACCTCGCTCAATGCGGTTTGACCGTCGGCGAATTGGATGACGTAGGACTCACCACTAAACGCGTCGAGCGCGCCGCCTTGCAGCACAATTTTTTGACCATCGGCGGTGGTCAAGACGAGATCGACATCGAGAATGTCGACGTGGATAATGGATTTAATCGGGACCGGCAGCTTGAAAACGCCAGACGCTGCCTGAACAATGGCGGCACCCGACATCGCGGTCATGCCGGTCGGCGCGCGGGGTGCGGGAGGGGTGCTAGCAGGCGCGCTGGTGGGCCCTGCCGAATGATCTCCCTTAGGCGCCTTCGCCTGAGCCAATGCGGCGGTCTTCATGACCTACTCAACTCCATTCCCGCCTGCGCGACATCATGCCGCAGAGTGGGTGATTCGGCATTGTCAGGCAGGCGAATCCGTTGCTGCAAGTCAAAAACGCAATCGGCCCGACGCGCCTTGCGACCGAGATGCGTCAAGATGACCCAATTGACGTTTCCTAATTGTTAACCCGCCGGCGCTCGGCAGGCCAAAAGGTCACCGCAATGGAAGAAGGCCCGCCCTCGGTCTGAGAGCGGGCCCCTTCGGAACACCCACCATGGTTTTTCCTTCGTGCGGCGTTGGAGAGACCGCCGCACGTGAGGTGAGTTTAACCCTCGCCGCCAACCACCTTTGCCTCTGGCGCGTCGAACCTTGCCGGTTCGCGGGGCGCCTCTCTCGACACCGAGGCCTTTGCCGAGCGCAATTCGTCGACCAGCCAGGTGTTAAGGGCGTCGAGATTGACCGAGGAGTTGGATTTGTAATTCGACATGTCCTCAACCACCTTGACCAGGAGCTTGCGGGAGACAGACGCGTCGGCCTGTTGCTCCTTGGCGAGGTTGGTCAGGGCGCTGTTGCGCTCCTCGATATCGCGGACCAGGTCGCGCAGGGCCAAGCTGACCGATTGCAAGCCATCGGCCTGTTCGCGCTTGAACTCGGCGAAGCGGTGCATGGCGTGATCGATCGCTTCGGCCACCTGCTCCTTGCTCTGCTGTCCGAGCGTGACCGTCTCGTTGATCCGCACACCGATTTGCGAAGCGTGCTTGACCGCGTCGATGGCCGAACGCTGCATGTCGCGCAGCACCGCATCGCGTTCGCCGAGGGCATGGATACCGGCCATAAGCGTTTCGTAGATTTCGCTCGACCGCTTTTCCGAAGCCAGGATCCGGCGTTGCGCTTCGCCGACGTCGCTGACGATCCGGCGCACATCGTCGGTCGCACCTGCCATCCGCTCGCCAATGTCGAGCAAACCGTCGTGGCTCTTTTGCACCGCAGTCAGAGCCTCGTTTTGCCGCTCCACTGCCGACTTCAGATATTCGACGGTTTCGACTTGGGTCGACAGGGCCTGGTTCAACAGCGACTGGGAGTCGAGGATTTGACCCATGCCTTGCGCCTGTGCCTCCATTTGATTGGAGATGTGCGACAACTTCTCAACCACCGCCAAATCTGACTTTTGGCTTTGGTAGAAGATTTCCACCGCTTCTTGATGCTGACGCGCCATCTTCTCAATAAAGTCGGAGAGGAATTCTGGCGTCAGGGATGAGGTGAAGCCGCTGGTGGCGACAGCGCCGCCGCCAGCACCAGAGGACGCCGTTTCCGAAGCCCGGATGACCAGATCGTCGAGCAGGTGCTTCAGCACGGTTTGGATTTTATGCCCCAGAGCTTGCAGCGAGTTGAGCATGGCGCCCAAAACCAGCGAGCCCAAGAGACCGAAGAGCGAGGCCGAGAAGGAGGTCGCCATACCCGACAGCGGCCCCTGCATACCCTTGACTAGCTTGCTGACCGAGGCGGTTGCGTCGGCGCTGCCGACCCCGAAATTCGAGATCAGGCTGCCCGTGCTCTGCAAGGTGTCCAAGAGACCAATAAAGGTGCCGAACAGGCCGAGCGCGATCATGAAGCCGCTCAAAAAGGTCGGCAGGCTCAACCGCGCATGATAATTTTCGCGCAGATGGGCGAGCTCTTCGCCCAAGGCCCGTTGGGCCATCGGTCCATCCAGGGTCCCGCCCGACTTTTGCACAAAGCGGAACACCGAGGCGATGTCGGCATGGGTCTTTTCAACGGCCTCGGTCGCTTGGTCCAGGTCCTTGGTCTCGTCAAAAACGCGCATGAACTTATCGAGCGCGCTGGCTTCCTTTTGCATGGAGAACAGCGCCACCATGGCGACGGCCACGCCTGCGCCAATGATCGACAGAATCGCAAGATTGAGGATGGGATTTCTCGCCACCGCCAATTCCACGAAGTCGATCGCCCAAATGGCCAATCCCAGCACCACCAACACCGGCGCGGGCGTATAGACCCAATAGCGCCAATAACGATTCAAACGGGGCACATTTCCCTCCACGAGTCAGACCGTCCGCCGAAACCCGCTGCGCCGCAGAGGCGCAACAGTTGCGTCACACGCTCGGAACATTTCCGAACTTTCAAGATTTGATACTGTTTGATAATGGTGAATATCGCGTTATTTTGCGATGAACTAAGTGCAAATCATGTGATATGATATTTATAACGCCTTATTATTCAGTGTGAATACATGTTAATAATTCGAAGTTGGAATTTTATATCTTTGTTAATGGGTGGATGCGGTCGAATAGATAATTTTATATTAATTATATAAGGCGGCCCACCGGATTGTCCGTGCGCGCCGCCACGAACGTTAATTATTGTCACGGATAGATGACCGAATCAGGCGCAATGGCTAAGCTTTAATGATTCGTTGATTCGCGAGGATCGACACGAAGACAGAGGGATGCAGTCTGTGCTCGGAACACTGGCGAGTTTGCGCAATCGGAGCTGTAGCTTCGCGGTGCTTGGCTTGGCCTGTGCCCTTGCGCCTTCCTTAGGTCGGGCGGCTGAGACGACACCGACCAGTGGTCAGAGCACTACGGGCATTGTCTCGCCGCACCAGAAGGAAAGCCTGTTGCCGGGCGTTGATGCTGCGGTTTCGCGCTCAACCACTGCCGATTGGTTTTCACCGCCGCCCGCTGTCGAGCCCCAGTCTGACGCCGTCACCTTCCCCCTGCAGACGATCAAGATCCAGGGCGTCAGCGTCCTTCCGCGGGCCAAGATCGAGGCCATCATCGCGCCTTATCGCGGCAAGACCGTTTCGCTGGCCGATATGCAAAAGGTGGCGAACGCCATCACCAAACTCTATTCAGACCTTGGCTATGGTCTGTCCTTCGCCGTCATCCCGGAGCAGGACGTCAAGGACGGCGTAGTGCGCATTGTTGCGATCGAAGTCTATATCGACCGCATTACGGTGCAGATGAACCAAAAGACCGCCTCCCTCGTCGGTCAAAAGCGTATTCAAGACCTGCTTGAGCGGGAAGCCAACAAGCTCAAAGAAGAACGCCCGGTCCGCGTCGCTGATATTGAGCGGATGCTATTGACCATCAATGACTTCGCCGGCCTGAAGGTCAGCGCCACCATTCAACGCGGCGTGCGAGGCCAGGGCGCGGCGCGAATGGTCTTAAGCCTTGTCTCGGAGGGCTTGGAAGCCGATGCGAGCCTCGACAACCGGCTGCGGTCTGACTTCGGACGGTATGAATATGGCCTAAATGCGCGGTTTCGATCGCTGGCCCTGGTCGGCGATGAGCTTGCCCTTGGCGCGGTGCGGGGCCTTGCACCCAACGACTTCCATTACTGGAATGTCGCCTATCAGACCCCCGTGCTGGGCACGCGTAATCAAGTCTATTTTTCCTATTCGAGCTCGACCAACCGCGCCAAGAGCGGCGGTCTGGGCAAGTTACAAAACTCGGGCGATGAAGATAATTTGAAATTCGGCCTGATTGTGCCGGTGTTCAGAAGTCGGTCCCAAGGGTTGACCCTCCGTCTCGAGGGGGCCGCCATTGACATGGACAACCTATTCTTTGGTCAAAAGGTCATTTCGAATAAGACCCGCAGCATCGACCTCGACATGGCCTATGACCTTGCCGACCGATTCGGTGGAACCGACCAACTGGGCTTTACGCTGGAACAAGGGCTGGCGGGATTTGGGGCCACGACCCAACATCTCCAAAACCCAACCACGGCGAACCCTTCAATTTATAAAAATGCGCTGCTTTCGCCCTTAGAACAGACCGCTCAATATCTAGACGCGCGGGTCAGAATTGGCCGCAGTCAAAGACTGTTTGGGATTGATGTCGCGGCGACGGCCGATGCTCAGGTGGTTCTTTATGGCGTCCTGCCCAGTCCGGCCGAGTGTACCTATGGCGGACCTGACTCTGGGCTGGGTTATGATGTGGCTGCCTATCAGGGGGCTGAATGCCTGCGTTTAAACCTCAAGCTTTCTAAACACTTCGATCTGGCAAAAGGGGTCTGGATTTCGCCATATCTGGCGTCGGATGCTGGCTGGTTATGGACCCTTGGCAGCTATTATAACTATTCGACCGGAAAACAGGTGCGTTCAAGCTCCTACTTTGAAACGGCAGATTCGGTGTCGCTCGGGTTTGATCTTGGCTTGACCCGCTATGTGACCTTTGACGCCCTGGCGTCGGTCCCGACCGGTCCGGACCGTTTCCAATTAGGAACGCGAACGCCCAGCGTTTATTTCAATCTCTCGTTTACGCCGACAAGCAGATAGCCGCCAAACGGCCTAAGGGTGGCTGCGAGGTCGGTGCCCGCGCTCAGGCGGAAACCGAGTGTGCGTTCACTTTACCCCCGGCAGGGATTGCAGCCAGTTGATCACCACGCTCTCCAGCTCGATCCGGCGTCCGGACCAGGAGTGATCGGTATCGGCATAATAGGACTGGAGGCTGGCACCGCCGGCCGCCTTGATCGACTTGATCAAGGCCTCTGAGTCACTCTGGACGAAATCGTGGCTATAGAGGACCAAAAGCCGTCGGTTGGCGAGTTTGGCTCCCAGGGGGCCAAATCCCCAGGCTTCCGCATGGGCGGCGAGTTCGTCGGCCATGCTGGCGCCCGTCACGCCCGCCAGACTTTCGCGGCTATCGTCCATAAAGGCGGCAATTTGCGCCCGATTGAACTTGGCCCCAATGCCCGCCTTGCCCAAATCGCCGGCCGAAATGGTGATCCCGCCTAACAGACCCGCGTCATGCGCCAGCGTGTGGGCCGTGACCCAACCGCCAAGGCTGTGACCGATGACCACCAAACGCTGCGGATCAATATTGAATGCCTTGGCATTGGCTGGATCGCGGACAAAGGCCAAGGTCGCGTCCGCATCCTGCAAGTCTTGGCCGAAGGAATAGACGCCTGGGCTTCCCCAAGAGCCGCGATAATTGATCGCCACCACATTCCAGCCCGCCCGCCGAATGGCCTGGGCCAGATCAAGATTTTTTTCATTGCCGGGCAGACCGTGAAATAAAACCACAGTCGGGTGCGGGCCCGCACCCGAAGCGACCATCACAATACCATTGATGTTCACCCCCCCGCTCGGCACATGGATGACCTCCAAACGAGCCGGAGACTTGGGGTCAGGAGCCGGATCGGCGATCACCGCTGCGGGCGTCGTCGGCGAAACCACCTGAGCACGCGCGCCCATTGGCACATCCAAAGCCAGCGCAAGCATGAGAAGGGATAGGGTTCGCATAGCGTTGCCGCTCCATGGTCGGGGATTTAAACGGTCTCACCCCAAAGAGTGCGGCCAGCACCAAGCGAAGGCAAGCCCCTTAACCGGCTCAAGCCACCCGAAAGCCCAGATGATATGGCCTTGATTTCACAAAGAAAAATGGTGCCGCTTGCGTGACTCGAACACGCGACCCCCGCATTACGAATGCGGCTTCATGCCTTTTTCCACGAATTCCCCATGCGTCCATTTTTATAATTTTGATAATAAATTCAATCATAAGAGCGGATGGAGCGTTTCCCTTCGGTTCCGTGAAAAACACGATTTTGCTCGCCAAGTGGTATCGGTGTGGTATCGGATTTTCGAGGCTTTGGAGGTGAGTGAACGTGGCGGGGGCTCTCGAAAAAATATCAAAGCGTGTGGTCGACGGTGCGCAACCTCCGACCGACGGCGAAGTGTTCGTGTGGGACTCCCTCGTCAAAGGTTTCTTCGTTCGCATCTATGCAACCGGTCGGAAAGTCTATGGCGTCAAGTTTCGGGTCAAGGGCCGTCAACGAATTCACACCATCGGCGTTCATGGCTCGCCCTGGACCCCGGAGGAGGCGCGATCAGCCGCAATCGAGGTCTTGCGCCAAGCCAAGGCGGGCGAGGACCCTAACGCTCTGAAGCGCGAGACCCGCTTTTCGTTGACGGTCGCCGATCTCATCAAGCTTTATCTGTCTGAAGGCCCGGCAACCAAGCCGACCAAACGCGCCATTTCTTGGACCACAGACGCATCGAACCTCAATCGTCATATCCTGCCGCTGATTGGAAAAAAGGATGCGGGAGAGTTGACCAAGGCAGAGGCCATGCGTGCGCTTGCCGATATCGAGGCGGGAAAAACCGCAAAGGTCGAGAAGACAAGCTTAAGGGGACGGGCAAGGATTACGGGCGGCGCCGGGATTGCGAAGCGGACGGGAGCGATAGCCGCTGCGATGTATAGCTGGGCCATGGAACACAACCACCTTTCCCGCCCGGAAAATCCATTCGCAAAGCGCAATCAAGAGTCCGGTCGCGTGCTTGCGCGGTTTATGACGACAGCGGAAATGAGGACGTTTCACACTGCGATCTCGACGCTTCAAAGCGCGGGCGCCATTTCCGAGACCTTTGCCGACGCCATTTTGCTCCTGATGCTGACGGGCGCGCGAAAAACAGAAATCCTCGGACTGAGATGGGACGAGTGGAATCCCGGACGCAACATGCTCATTCTTCCGCCCGAACGGACCAAGGCGGGCGGGAAGACGGGCGAACGACGAATACTCCTCGCCCCCGATGCAACCGCGCTGCTTGAACGTCGGCGGATGCAGCAGGTGACAGCGGGAAATTCCACCCCGAAATCCGAATATGTCTTTCCCTCCGCCAAGGGAGACGGGCACGCGGTTGGCTTGCGCCGGGCGTTCAAAAAGGTCTGCGACGAAGCAGGCTTGCGAGACTTTCGGATTCACGATCTGCGCCACTCGTTCGCGAGTTTCGCCATCGCCGACGGTGCGAGCCTTTTCTTGACCGGAAAGCTTCTCGGCCATTCGAGCACCCGATCAACGGAGCGGTATGCCCACCTGGCGGATGATCCACTGGTTGAGGCCGTCGCAAGGATTGGTGCTCGCTTAGGATCCTAACGAGCTTATGGGGTAGGCAGCGTGGCTTCTAGGGTGCTTCGGGCAAGCAACTGACTGCATAGTCGGGCGCTGATAGCTTGCGCGACGAATGTTCTCTTTCTGGGAAGCGTTCAATGTTCTCCCATCGCTCAACCAAACTTGTTACGACCAAAGAGTGAACTTGTGCTGTTTCCCAATATCCGCCATGATTTTAATGGCAGAACTGAGGGACTGGTTGAAAATGCCGGTAACGCACATTCATACGTATCTGGTACCCCCAAGAAGTGGGATGCGTGGACCTATCGGTGGTGCCCCAGTTCCATTAGTTGGAAAAATATATGATATGTTGAATGATGTTTATTTGAAGTCAAATCAACAATGCAACATAGATGTCTGCTTCAATTACTCGGATGGTGGGGAGCAAAAAAATCCTGTTGAGGATATAATTGTTGAATACGTATCTGACCCAACATTGGAACGGGGTACGCAATTGGCCGAATTGCTCCGAGACGCGACTGATGGGCGCTCGGGACTAGGTCTCTTATTCCTGATTATGGGGGAAGAGGACGGGCAAAAGAAAATCGTTATTTCGAGGTTTCCTGCAGACAATGGAATTTTGGCTGAAACGGACCGCGGCGGCCTCAATGTCGCGTTTTTAGAGCGTGTGTTCATGAAAAATGCATTCGCTTACAAGGCTGCAGCGTACATGGGTCAGGCCGTTCAGGGAGGTTTCTGGGAGGGGCGGGCAGTAGATCGGCAGGCCACGTAGCCAGCACAGCCTTTGTCGGACTACTGGATCCGGCTGTTCTTGAAGTCAGACTTTCGCGTAACCTCTGCCGCTGGGACGCGCAGATTGGCGGTGGCGCTCAGGGAGGCCAGCCGTATGGTGGAGAGCGCCGAAGACCGTCATGCTCTTGTCGCGGTAGCCACGCTTGCACGCGGTTTGAATGGTGTTCAGACTAGAGTTGGTCAGGTTTAATCTGAATCGAAAAGCTATTTTCGTCGAATCCAAATCGTGATTCATCATGGATGCTGGACGGGAGGCCAGCCTCCATGACCAGACCCCTTTCTTTG
>CAIMFV010000059.1 GCA_903840435.1 uncultured Caulobacterales bacterium | reverse complement strand
GGTATCCAGGGGGTCATCTACAAACCTTAGCGGGCCCGTCCCTGGATCCCGGCCTCCGCCGGGATGAGCGGCTTAGATGTTTGTTCTCAATTAAATCCGCTCATACCGGCGAAGGCCGGTATCCAGGGGGTCATCTGCAAACGTCTGCGACCCCGTCTCTGGATCCCGGCCTCCGCCGGGATGAGCGGCTTAGATGTTTGTTCTCAATTAAATCCGCTCATACCGGCGAAGGCCGGTATCCAGGGGGGCATCTGCGAAGGTCTGCGGGCCACCGTCTGGTTCCCGGCCTCCGCTGGGATGAACGGCGGAAAGGGGATTAATTACAATATCTTCCGCTCATATCAGCGAAGGCCAGAGGATCGTCCCGCCGGTCTGCAGCCCCCCCTTGATCCCCACCAATACCCCGCGTCACTTTGGTCGAATATGCGCCAATACCTCACCAATGGGGGCGCACCACAAAGGGCGGGCGGCGATGGCGTCGAGAATCGCGGAGTGGACCTTGAGCGAGGTGGCGCCGGACTCGGTTCTGGCTTCGGCCAAGGTGTGGAAGACGAGGATCGCCCAGCGTCCGCCTTTTAAGGCTTCGTCAAGATAGGCGATGGCCTCGGCGGGATCGTCCTTCTCATAGGTCGGCGCATCGGCGGTCAGGGCCATGCGATGGGTCCAGGCATAGCTTTGCGTCATCGGCGGGCCGTCTGAGGTGCGGGCGGATAAGAAGCCTTGGCCGCGCAAAAGCTCGCCAAAGCGGTGCAGTTCCGCATTCGGTCCCCCCCGTCCGAGATTGGTGACGCTGCACGGATAGGCGAAATGCCGGGGCAGGGGCCCAAAGGCTTGGTCGAACGCCACCTGGGTTGCCATGACCTCGTCGCGGATATAGGCGCCGGGCGCGAAGGGGCGCAGGTCGCAGCGATGGTGCGTGGTGTGGTTGCCGATCTCATGGCCCGCAGCGGCAACCGCCTTCCAGGCCGGAAAGGCATCGCGCATATTGTCGAGGGTCAAGAAAAAATCGCCGCGCCAGCCACGACGCGCCAGTTCCGGCGCTGCGAGTAGGCTCTGATTGGACAGGCCGTCGTCATAGCTAAGGCTGACCGCGCCCCGCGCCCCATTCGGCCAGGGCGTGTCAACAAAAGGACGGGCTTCGGTTCGCAGTGCCAGTCCGCCGGTCGTCGCCGCCAGTCCGGAGAGAAGTTTTCGACGCGACACCATCTGGCTTGGGACTTTCACTTTCGAACGACGATCTCGGACCTTGGGGACTAGCGGCCGCGATAAGCCGGGACACCTTGGTCCGGTAGCCACAGGCCCTCAGGGGCGGGGCCTGTCTGGTAAAAGACGTCGATTGGAATGCCGCCGCGCGGGTACCAATAGCCGCCGATCCGAAGCCAGAGCGGGGAAATGACTGCGACGATCTTTTTTCCAATCGCGACGGTGCAGTCCTCGTGAAACGCGCCATGCTGACGAAAAGCGCCGAGATAGAGTTTCAGCGACTTCGACTCGACGATCCAGTCGCGCGGTGCATAGTCGATGACCAGATGGGCGAAGTCGGGTTGGCCGGTTACCGGACAGATCGAAGTGAATTCCGGCACGGCGAACCGGGCGAGATAGAGGGTCTCTGGGTGGGGATTGGGCGCACGTTCGAGCAGAGCGGCGTCGGGCGTCTCGGGGGCGGGACCGTGTCCGCCCAGCAAGGTCAATCCTGAAACGTCCGTCGACATCGCTCTTTGCGCTCCGCAGCGAAACCTGCATCGACGCCAAAGACAAATGACGTCATTCTGTCTCTAAATCGTGGATTTTACAGCGCCCTGCAAGGGCGGAGGGGGAGGGGATGATGATCAAGGACTTTCAAGGCTTGAATGTGCTGGTGACGGGCGCCTCGAGTGGGCTTGGCCAGTCCATCGCCATGGGTGCGGCCCGACGTGGTGCTAAGGCGGTGGCGCTGACCTATTCGACCAATCTCGCTGGCGCTGAAGAGACCGCAGCGGCGGTGCGGGACTTTGGCGCTGAGGCCGTCGTGGTAAAGTGCGACGTCGCCGAGGATGCGGAGTGTCGCGCCGTCGCCGAGGCCCTGAGCGGTTGGCAGCGGATCGATGCCTTGTTCAATAATGCCGGTATGACCGTCTTCGCTGCCGACCACGCCAATCTCGCCGCCGTGAGCAGCGATGATTTTCTGAATATCTATCGGGTGAATGTTGTTGGTGCCTTTCAAATGATCCGTGCCTGTCAGCCGCTACTCGAGGCCGCTTCAGGCATTGCTGCAGTGGTCAATACCTCCTCCATCGCGGGGGTTTGGGGCATAGGCTCATCGGTGCCCTATGCTGCCTCGAAGGGCGCGATGAATACGATGACGCTTTCGCTGGCGCGCGCGCTGGCGCCCAAAATCCGAGTCAATGCCATTTGTCCTGGCTTCATCGATACGCCCTGGTTTGACAAGGGCCCGCAGGCCTCGGTTCGGGAGCGGCTGCGCGAGGGGGTGGCCAAGGCAACGCCGCTGCAAGTAGCGTCTGGTCCAGACGATATTGCCGATGCGGCCCTGGTCCTGGGCTCACCCCTGACCCGCCACATGACCGGCGAGACCGTACTGGTCGATGCTGGAACCCACCTGGGTCCTCCCGCGCGCCTGCGCTGATCTGAGACAAAAGGTGCTTTAAAAAATCGATTAAGGGGATAAACTCACCCATATATTCGAAATTATCGCAATAATTAGGTGGGGTGGCGGATGGTGGGAAAGGTGCAGCGACAGGCCGTGCCGCCGCTGGGCGCAGCGGCCGATTGGACCATCGACCAGGCCTATGCGGACTATAGCGCGGCGGAACACGCCGTCTGGTCGAAGCTCTTCCACCGCCAGTTGGCAATGCTTGAAAACCGGGCCTGCCCTGAATTTTTCGCAGGTTTGCGCGCGCTGGAATTACGCGCCGACGCCATCCCAGAATTTTCGGAGTTGAACCGACGCCTCGAGGCCCTGACCGGTTGGCGCGTCGTCGCCGTTCCTGGACTGGTTCCCGATGTGGTCTTTTTCAAGCACCTTTCCGAGCGGCGGTTTTGCGCGGGCCGCTTCATCCGCAGCCCGGAGCAACTCGACTATCTGGAAGCTCCCGATGTGTTCCACGATGTCTTTGGTCACGTGCCGATGCTGTGCGATCCGGTCTTTGCCGACTACATGGTGGAATATGGCAAGGGGGGCTTGAAAGCGGATGGCCGCGGGCTTTTGGACCGACTGGCGCGGCTCTATTGGTACACGGTCGAGTTTGGCCTGACGCAAACTGAAGAGGGTGTGCGGATCTATGGGGCCGGCATTGTGTCATCGGCGGCGGAGAGTTGCTTTTCGCTCGAAAGTCCATCGCCGCACCGCGTCGGCTTTGAATTGGAGCGGGTGATGCGAACGCCTTATCGCATTGACGATTTTCAGCAAATCTATTTCGTCATCCCCTCACTTGCGGAATTGCGCCGCATTACCTTGCAAGATTTCAGCGGGCTTTATGACAGATTAGCGCAATGCGATGATATTCCGATTGCAAAACTATTGGACGGTGATCTCGTGTTCAATCGTGGCGATTCAAGCTATGGCTCTCTCCCTAAGGCGTAAGTTCCTAAAAGTACGCAGTGCGCGCTGAAAATCTATTCCCAGGTCTGAGAAATCACCCTAAAAGCGCACGAAAGATCGGAAGAATTGCATGCGCGCAGTGATTGTTGGGCCTGGCGCCGTTGGTGTCTGGATGGGGGAGCGTCTGGCGGCTTCAGGTGCCACGATGTCGGCCCTTGGACGGGGAGCAACCTTGGCGGCGCTGCAGGCCCATGGCTTTCGTGTCCGCGAGGGCGGCGAGACCCGCAGCCAACCTGTTCTGGCCAGCGAGGATGCGACAGCGCTCGGGCCGCAAGACTATGTCATCATTTCCCTTAAGGCTCAGGCCTTGCCACAGGTGGCGCCAAGGCTTGCGCCCTTGATCGGGCCTAAGACGGTGATTGTCAGCGCGATGAACGGCGTCCCTTGGTGGTTTTTTCAAGGATTTGGTGGGCCGATGGACGGCGCTGTTCTGCGATCCGTCGATCCGCAACAGACCCTTTGTCAGCTCTTACCCGTGGATCGGGTGATCGGTTGTGTGTTGCACAATTCAAATGCCTGTCCCGAGCCCGGGCTTTCGGAAGTGGCGGGCATTGATCGGCTGATCTTTGGCGAACCGAACGGCGTCGCGACGTCCCGCGTCACGGCTCTGGCCGATGGCTTTCGCACCGCAGCTGTGCGCGCGGATATTGACGCCGCCATCAGGACCCCCATCTGGGCCAAACTTTGGGGCAATATGGCGATGAACCCGCTTTCGGCCCTTACCCTTAGCGGGACAGGCGCCATCCTTGGCGATGACGGCGTTCGGGCCATGGTGATCGAGATGATGCGGGAGATGGCTGCCGTCGGCGAGGCCTTTGGCATCACGCTTCCAGTCACGCCGGAACAACGTATCGCCGTGACGCGCAAACTCGGCGATTTTCGCACCTCGATGCTCCAAGACCGCGAGCAGGGAAGGGATTTGGAGATTGAGCCGCTATTGGGCGCCGTGGTTGAAATTGGCGCTCAGCTTGGTCTGCCGACACCCAATTTGGCGGCGGTGCTGGGCATGACGCGACTGCTCTCCCGCGCGACGGCATCGCTTGGGAGCCGCTGAAACTTGGGATAGAGTTTTTAAGATGAGTCGCTCCAAGGTTCGACGGTGTGACGTACGGTTTGTGTGTGGCTTGAATTGGGTTGAGGGCGTGGGGTTGGTTCCAGGGGCGGTGAGACCAGGACGGTCTTCGGCGGCGCAGCAATGGCGAGCGGCAGCCTGTGGGACGGTGTTTGCCCTGTGCGCAACCTTGTTCACCGCAGGCAGTACGGCCTTGGCGCAAAACGGCCCTGCCCAACCGCAAACGAGCCGCCCGAAGTCGATTTCCGATCTTCTGCAGCCGCAAGCAGAGGCTCCTGCAAGGCGTGCGCCCTCGCCCGTGAATGCGGACCCGGTGGGGGCCTTGATTGCCGAGCCGCCTGCTGAGAAACCGCCGCCGCCGTCCTTTGAAGCCAGGTCACGTCCCAGTATCGACCTTTCCGCCGTCAACCTGCGCCCCAGCGACGAAGCCGTCATCCTCAAGACCTTGGACGACAGTGCCAGTCATGGCCTGCACCGGGCCTTGTTTGCGCCCACCGATCTCGCCGACCGGCTGAAGGATAGCGATCCCCAGGTTCACGCCATCGCGGCGCGCGAGCTTAAAATCGCCATCCTTCGCTATGCCCGCGCCCAGCATGGTCAAAGGCTGGCGCCGGAGAGTTTCTTGAAAGAGTGGGGCGTTCGTCCCGAGCCGTGGAACCCGGACAAGAGTTTCGCCGCGGCGGTTTCCGAAGACCGGCTCGCTGCCTGGATTGACGACCTCGCGCCGCCCTCGCCAGCCTATCAGGCCTTGCGCAAAGCGCTGGCGACCTATCGTGATCTCGCGGCACACGGGGGCTGGAAGCTCATTCCACCGGGGCCGAAAATGACGGTCGGCGACCACGGCGTGCGGGTCTTGGCGCTGCGCGCCCGCTTGGCCACGGAGGACCCGCAACTTGCGCCCGCTCCCAAGCCCGATCTGTTCGACACGGATTTGGCGGCGGCGGTGATCCGCTATCAGTTGCGCACCGGGTTAAATCCGACTGGACTTGTGGATCGGGTGACACTTACCCAACTGAACGCGACAGTGGGAGAACGGATCGCCCAAATCATCGCCAATTTAGAGCGCTGGCGCTGGATCGACCGCGACATGCCCGCAACCCGCATTGAAGTTAATATCGCTGCCGAGGGCATGACGGTCTATGGCGACAACCACCCGGTCTTGTCGATGCGCGCCGCGCCGGGGCGTCCAACAGACCAAACGCCGATGCTGATGTCGAAGGTGGAGAGCATCGTCGTCAACCCACCCTGGAATGTGCCCTCGTCCATCGCCCAGAAGGAGCTTTGGCCGAAGGAAGCCAAGCACCCCGGCTATCTCGCCGCCCATGGCTTCCACACCCTGCCGGATGGGCAGGGGGGTGTGCGATTGCAGCAAGAAGCGGGACCTTCAGCGCTCGGCAAATTGAAATTCGATTTTCCGAACAACTTCGGTGTCTACCTGCACGACACGCCAGCCCACTCCACCTTTGCCAATGACAGCCGCGCTGTCAGTCATGGCTGTGTCCGGCTGCAACATCCGCAGGATCTGGCGAAATTGCTGCTCAAGCCCAATCCCAATTGGACGCCAGAAAGCCTAGATGAACAAATCGCTTCTGGAGACACCAAGCGGGTTAAACTTCAAACCCCCATCCCTGTGGTCATTCTCTATTGGACAGCCTATGTTGCAGGTGGTCAGGTCAGTTTTCGCACCGACATCTATGGTTGGGACGAAGCCCTGTTGAACCTGCTCAGTGCTCAAAAAGCGCCTGCTACGACTTGACTTCTGCGGCGCAACCACGCTTCAGTGAGCGCTTAGACTCCGTGGGGTGACATGATCCATAGACGGAAGCTCCTCGGCCTTGGTGCCGCAGCGCTTGGAACTGTTGGATTGGCGGCGGGCATGTCTCCGGGCCTCGCCAGGGCGCTCGCCTTCATTGGCCCGTCAAATCGCAAGGTTGCACTGCACAATCTGCATACGGGCGAAGATATCAGCGTCACCTATTTCGAAGATGGCCAGTACGTTCCGGATGCGCTGGACCAGGTCAACCAGGTCTTGCGGGATTTTCGGACCGGCGACGTGCATCAAATTGAGCCGGGCCTGCTCGACCTCTTGCACGTCATGCGCTCGAAAATGGCCTTAGATCGCCCGCTTCAGGTCATATCGGGCTATCGCTCGCCAAAGACCAATGCCTATCTCGCCTCGATCAGCCATGGCGTTGCCCGTCACAGCCTGCACATGGAAGGCATGGCCATCGATATCCGCGCGCCGGGTATCGGGCTGGCCGAGGTGCACCGATTAGCGCTTAGCCTCGGTGCGGGCGGCGTCGGCTATTATCCGGCGTCAGACTTTGTCCATGTCGATGTTGGACCTGTGCGCCACTGGGGCGCAGAAGATCACTGGGAAGACGGCTAAGGCGTCTGGCCGGACGGACGCTCTGCGGCAGATTTAGCCGTGTGCCCCGCTCACCACCAAGCACCGTTCGCCGTGGGCGGCCAAGCGGCGGCAAGCATCTTTTGCGGCCGAGCGGCTCAATCCGCCAAACTCCGCCCGGAAGTGACCGCGACCTGCCTTTTCAACCTTACCATCTGAGGCCAGCACCTTGCCGAATTTGGCACTGAGCTGGGCGAGGTGCGCCTTGGCCTGGGTCGAATTGGTGAAGGCGCCGACCTGTACGGCATAACCGCCACCGGCCTTCTCAGTTTCGGTACGGGCCAAGACCTTGGCAGATTCGCAAGCCTGAGCGCGGCGATGGCGGCGTGCGTGCGACGGGGTGCAGGGCGCAGCCGCCGTCTGTTCGGAGGCGGCGGACTTCACAGCCGGTTGCAGCGGAGGCGGCGATGCGGTCCGCAAAGACGCGGGAAGGGGCGTTGATGCGTCACCCAGCACAATCTTCAATCCAGGCTGTTCGGCTGAGCCCATTTCGGTTGCCGGGCGAAGCACCGGGCCGCCCGCAGCGTCTGGCGGCTCATGCAACATGGACGCCAGCGAGATGGACTTGCCCTCGGCGCGCTTCGCAAACACTTGGAAGCCGCTATTGAGCAGATCCTCGACATTTTCGTCCCGGGCAGCGGTGGAGGACCCGCCAAGCACCACGGCAATCAGGCGCTTGCCGTTACGAACGGCGGACGCGGCAAGATTAAATCCAGCCGCGCCGGTATAGCCCGTCTTTAGGCCGTCAACGCCGGACATGCGCCGCAATAAGCCGTTGTGATTGGGGATTTCCTGGCCCCGCCAGGTGAGCGCCTTAATGCCAAAATAGGAATAGTATTGGGGGTAGTCACGCATGACGGCGCGCGACAGGATTGCGATATCGCGCGCTGAAGAGACCTGGCGCGTATCGGGCAGACCGCTGGCATTGACAAAGCGCGAATTGGTCATGCCCAATTCTTGCGCGCGCAGCGTCATCAGGCTGGCAAAGTGCTGTTCCGACCCACCAATCTTCTCCGCCAAGGCCACAGCGATATCGTTAGCGGATTTAACTGCCACAGCCCGCATGGCCTCATCGACGGTCAAGCTTTCTCCCGGACGCAAGCCGAGCTTGGAGGGGGCTTGGGCGAAGGCGTGAGGGGAAACTACGACGCGGTCCGACAGCGAGAGGCGTCCGGTGGAGAGGGCTTCAAAAGTCAAATAGAGCGTGAGAATCTTGGTGATGGAAGCTGGATAGCGTTGCTCGTCAGCCCGCCGAGCGTAGAGCACTTCGCCCGTATTGGCGTCGACAACAATCGCTGCATATTTCTCGTGCTGAAAGAGGCTCGCCGCACCTTGGGCGTGAACGACTTGCGGCGCGGCCAGGGGGCCAAGGCCAAGCACGAGAGCGGCAGCGAAAGATACGGCCTTTCGCGCGTAGCATTGCAATTTGAACATCAACCCGCCCATTCCATCACCGCTCCCCGGTGGATGCACATTTCCCGCCCACGGGAATCTGCAGTCGAGGAGCAAGCTTCATCATTCCTTAGCCATCCTTTCATTAAAGTAAACAGCTGAGCCCTTTTCCCGTGTGCGACGCAATAGAACGCCGTCGGCCCCGTCAGGGTTGCGCCCGGGTCAAACCGGTGCCGAAGGCTGAGGAAACCGGCGCATCGCATCTGTTTTAATACATTGAATATTTGCAATAAAATTGGAAATGCAAGCCGCTATGGTGCGCTGCACAAAAAATTCATTGTGCGATGCAACAATTTTCTTGACTGAGGGGGCGAATTGGAAGATACCCACGGCCATGGATCGGGCGTTCCCGACCTCAAGGTTCCCGCGGTCTTTGCCGACTGCATCACAAGCTGACTTTAGGAGATCTTATCATGGCTGATGGCGCCGAACACATCCGCGCGACGGTTGATCAAGTGACCGCCGCTGGTAATCAAGCTTTCAAGGACGCGACCGACAAGTCCTTGGCGGCCCTGAACGAAATCAACGAACACTCGAAGAAGAACGTCGAAGCCATTGTGGCCAGCGCCACGGCGGCCACCAAGGGCGCTGAAGCGCTCGGCGCTCAGGTCATGGCTTATGCCAAGTCGACGGTTGAAGCCCAATCGACCGCTGCCAAGTCGCTGACCGGCGCGCGTTCGGTGCAAGAAGTGGTTGAGCTGCAAACCTCCTTCGCCAAGACCGCGATGGAATCCTACATCGCTCAAGTCAACAGCGCCTCGGAGATCGTCTCCGCAGCGGTGAAGGACGCGATGAAGCCGCTTAACGAGCGTGCGACCGCCCTGGTCGAAGCTGTGCAGTCGAAGCGCTAAGGCGCAAGCCGACACCAGCCTTCACGCTCGACGTGACAATGAGCCCGGCGCGTTTCGCGTCGGGCTTTTTTGTGCGCCTTGGGATGGCTAGGTCGATTTGTGCCAAATCATGGACGGCTGGCGGTAAGAGGGGCTAGGTTCGCGGCGAGACTTTGACCGAGGTCACTTGCATGCCGAACGGCGCCGCGACGGCCCACCTGATTTTGCCAAAAATCGTCACCACCCTGCGCGAGGGCTATAGGGCCGCGGATTTTCGCCGCGATGCCGCAGCCGCCCTAACGGTGGCGATCGTGGCGCTGCCCTTGTCCATGGCCATTGCGGTTGCCTCCGGCGTCTCGCCGCAACGCGGGCTCTACACGGCCATCATCGGCGGATTTGTCGTCTCAGCCCTCAGCGGCAGTCGCTTTCAGATCGGCGGACCGGCGGGCGCCTTTATTGTGCTCGTCGCGGCAACCGTGGCGCGTTTCGGCCTCGATGGCCTGGTGCTGACGGTGTTTGTCTCCGGTGTGCTGCTTGCCATTTGCGGGTTTTTGCGATTGGGAGGCTTGATCCGACGCATCCCTGCCTCTGTGACCCTTGGATTTACCCTTGGTATCGCCACGACGATTTTTGTCAGCCAGATCAAAGACCTGACCGGACTTTCGGTCAAAGGGGGATTGCCGAGCGAATTTCTGCCGAAGCTTCTCGCCCTGTCTCAGGCTTGGCGCAGTGTAAATCTGTCCGCCTTGGGACTTGGGATGGCGGTGGTTTTGATCATCCTCGGCGTCCGCCGCTTTCGACCCGCTTGGCCAAGCCTGTTGATGGCCGTCGTCGCGGCGACCGCGTGTGCGACCTTGTTTGGCCTGCCGGTTGAGACCATTGGCGCACGGTTTGGTCAGATCCCCTCCGGCCTCCCCATGCCGCGTATTCCAGCCATTTCCATGGCCCGTCTGGTCGCCATTTTGCCAACAGCTCTAACCTTCACCCTCCTCGGTGGTGTGGAGAGCCTTCTCTCCGCCAAGGTCGCTGATGGCATGACCGGGCGGGAGCATCGTCCGAATATGGAGCTTGTCGGACAAGGCTTTGCCAATATCGCCTCGGCCTTTTTCGGCGGGATCAGCGTTACCGGAACCATAGCCCGTACCGCGACCAATATTCGCGCCGGCGCCGTGAGCCCGGTTGCCGGCATGCTGCATGCGCTCTTCGTGCTCATCTTTCTGCTCGTCGCCGCACCCCTGGCGAGCTTTACTCCCTTAGCGGTTCTGTCGGGCGTCCTCGTCCTTGTGTGCGCCAATATGACCGAGCTCTCCGAGGTCCGCCGCGTGTTGGGCATTTGGCGAGAGGCGGTGCCGTTTGGCCTCACCTATCTCGGAACACTGGCGTTTGATCTGACAACCGGTGTGGTTGCGGGCTGCCTGATCGCCTTTATGCTCTCGATCCTCCCGGCCAAACACGAGGAAGCTGCACATTGACCGATTTCACACCAGCCCTCGCCGCCGCCTTCGCCTTTCAAAGCCGCGCCTGTCGCTATTTTGGTTCAGATCTCACCGCCAACCTGATTGACGCGATTGCGGAGGAAGCGCGTGAGCAAGGGGCACTTGCCGCGCTCATGGCCCCTTTCGCGGCTCTTGATGAACAGGGTGCTGCCCAGGCGGCCGTGGCCATTCGTTTCGCCGGTTTCGCCCATGCGAGCGTCTTGCAGGGCTTAGCGCCGGATCTCGCGTGCTTCTATCCGCCTGTGGCTCAGCCTTTCGAGCCTCTCGCAGTGCGCGCGGCTCTGGCGCGACTGGCGCGTGCGGAGAAAATGAGATTTGCGCACTTCCTCACCTCGCCGCCGCAAACCAATGAGGTGGGCAGATCGCTGGCGCTCATCGGTGGATTTGCCACCATCGCTGCGGAAACCGGCTTGCCGCTGCGCACCTTTGAGATCGGCGCAAGCGCTGGCCTGAATATGAATTGGGACCTTTATCGCTATGATGTTGGCATGCAGGGCGCGTTTGGCGACGCCGCGAGCCCGGTGCAGATTCACGGTGACTGGTCCGGCCCCTTGCCGCCCTTTGCCAAGCTGAATGGGCCGTTGAAAGCGATTGAAAAGCGCGGGTGCGACATATCCCCCATCAATGCCTTAGACCCTGAACAGGCGCTGAGGCTGCGGGCCTATTGCTGGGCTGATCAAGCCCGCCGCGTAGACGCCCTAAGCGCTGCCCTTGAGCTTGCTAAGACCTATCCGCCCAAGGTCGACATGGCCGATGCTGGCCAATGGGTGGAAGAAGTCGTCTACCCCGTCGCGGGGAGCGTTTCTGTCCTCTACCACTCGATCATGTGGCAATATATGCCAGAGCCAACCCAGGCCCGTATTCGCTCACATATGGAGCGGGTGGGCGCACAGGCGACGGCGGAGGCGCCCGTGGCTTGGCTGCGTCTTGAACCGCCAACCGATGTCAAGCAAATGCCGCAGGTGACCTTGCAATCTTGGCCAAGCGGCGCGGTGCGCAAACTGGCTGACGCCCATCCCCATGGCGCCATGGTGGCCTGGGCGCCCTAATGGCGCGCAATCCCGTGGATGAAGCTAAAATTTAGGCGTTTTGTCGGTTTGAGCGCATCGACAAGGCCCGCGGCTTGATGCAACCTTTCCTTCGATGGCGAGCTGAAAAGTAAGCCAGGGGTTAAAATCTCTGCGTTTCGACCTATCTCTTGTGAGACGAGGCGGTGGACGCGCAAGCCATGGAGACAGTGTTGATGACCGAGCGAAAGCAAGGTGATCAAGGAGGTGGAACGGGATCTGCGGTTGTGACGCAGGTCAAGCCTAAGGTTCAAAAGCCGTCGCTTTACCGCGTTCTCCTTTTAAATGACGACTATACGCCCATGGAGTTCGTGGTCTATGTCCTAGAACGTTTCTTCAATAAAAACAGGGAAGAAGCGACCCGCATCATGCTGCATGTCCATCAACATGGCGTCGGCGTGTGTGGCGTATTCACGTACGAAGTCGCTGAAACCAAGGTGGCCCAAGTCGTCGATGCGGCGCGGCGTCATCAACACCCCCTTCAATGCACCATGGAAAAAGATTGAGAGGTCCGCCTTGCCGTCATTCTCGCGCAATCTGGAAGAGACCCTCCACCGGGCCATTGCGTTCGCGAACCAGCGAAAGCATGAGTATGCGACCCTTGAGCACCTGCTTCTGTCCCTAACGGAAGACGCCGAAGCGACGGCGGTGATGGGGGCCTGTAATGTCGATTTGGCGGTATTGAAGCGCAATCTCGAATCCTACCTCGATACCGAGCTGCGGTCCCTGATTGTCGACACAGGTGACGACGCCAAGCCGACAGCGGGCTTCCAGCGGGTGATCCAGCGCGCGGTGATCCATGTGCAGTCTTCGGGACGCGACGAGGTTTCCGGCGCCAATGTCTTGGTCGCCGTCTTTTCCGAGCGGGAGAGCCACGCCGCCTTCTTCCTGCAAGAGCAGGACATGACCCGCTATGATGCGGTCAACTTCATCGCGCACGGCATCGCGAAAAAGGCTGGCGCATCTGAGCCGCGCAACGTCAAGGGCGCCACGCAAGAGGCCGAACCCGAGGAGAAGTCTTCGACCAAATCGGCAGAGGCGCTCGACGCCTATTGCATCAACCTCAATGAAAAGGCGCGCCAGGGTAAGGTCGACCCCCTGATTGGTCGCCATGCCGAGGTTGAGCGCTGCATTCAAATCCTCTGCCGCCGAACCAAGAATAATCCACTTTTGGTCGGCGACCCAGGGGTTGGCAAGACGGCCATTGCCGAAGGCTTGGCGCGCAAGATTGTCAATGGCGAGGTGCCAGAGGTTTTGGCAGGCGCGACCATATTCTCCCTCGATATGGGCGCGCTTTTGGCCGGAACCCGCTATCGCGGCGATTTTGAAGAGCGGGTCAAGCAGGTGGTTAAGGAGTTGGAAAGCCACCCCAATGCCGTGCTGTTCATTGATGAAATCCACACCGTGATTGGTGCGGGCGCCACCTCGGGCGGCGCGATGGATGCCTCAAACCTCCTGAAGCCCGCCTTGGAGTCGGGCACGCTGAAATGCATTGGCTAAACCACCTATAAGGAGTTCCGCCAGCATTTTGAAAAGGACCGGGCGCTGGTGCGGCGGTTCCAAAAGATCGACGTCGCCGAGCCGTCAGTTGAGGACGCCATCAAGATATTGAAGGGCCTAAAGACCTATTACGAAGACTTCCACAAGCTGCGTTATACTAATGATGCGGTGAAGGCGGCGGTGGAGCTGTCGGTCAAGTACATCACTGACCGAAAACTTCCCGACAAGGCCATCGACATTATTGACGAGGCGGGCGCCTCGCAAATGCTGGTGCCGGAAGGAAAGCGCAAAAAGACCCTGGGCTTGAAGGAAATCGAAGCCGTCGTCGCCAAGATGGCGCGCGTGCCGACCAAGTCGGTCTCCAAGTCGGACGTGGAAGCGTTGCGCAGTTTGGAAAGCGATTTGAAACGGGCCGTCTATGGTCAAGATGATGCGCTGGATCAGTTGGCCTCGGCGATGAAGATGAGCCGTGCTGGACTGCGCGATCCGCAAAAGCCGATTGGCTCCTTCCTCTTTTCGGGCCCAACCGGGGTCGGCAAGACCGAAGCTGCCCGGCAACTGGCCGCAACCCTGGGGATCGAACTGCTGCGCTTTGATATGAGCGAATACATGGAGCGCCATACGGTCAGTCGCTTGATCGGTGCGCCTCCGGGCTATGTCGGCCATGATCAAGGCGGGCAACTGACCGATGCGGTGGATCAACACAAGCACGCCGTGGTCTTGCTCGACGAAATCGAAAAGGCTCACCAAGACGTCTATAATATCCTGTTGCAGGTCATGGACTATGGCGCCTTGACCGACTCCAACGGCAAGAAGGTCGATTTCCGCAATGTGGTCTTGATCATGACCACCAATGCGGGCGCGGCCGACAATAATAAGGCGGGCATCGGCTTTGGTCGCGGTCGGGTCACCGATGCCGACGAATTGGCGATCAACCGGCTGTTTACGCCAGAGTTCCGCAACCGGCTGGACGCGGTTATCGGCTTTAAGGCGCTAAGCCCGGATGTGATCCGCCACGTGGTGCAAAAATTCGTCATGCAGCTTGAGGCGCAACTCGCCGACCGGCATGTGACGATTGAGCTCTCGGAAGATGCAGCCGATTGGTTGGCGAAAAATGGCTATGACGAGCTCTATGGTGCGCGCCCCCTGGCCCGTGTCATCCAAGAGCAGATCAAAAAGCCCTTGGCCGACGAGATCCTGTTTGGGCGGCTGGTGCGCGGTGGTCACGTGGTTGTTGGCCTGAAAGACGGCAAAATCGCCTTCGAGATCGAGGAAGAAAAGCCGTCCAATCGAGACAACGCCTCGGATGAAGCTGCGTCGGACGAACCGGCGCTGGCCTAAGGCGTCAGGGGTGGGGGGCGTTATCGCGCGTCCCCCTTCCTCCGGGTTTCAGGGCGTCATCCCGTTTCAGCGAAAAAGAAAAGAATCGACGTTAAAATTAACGAATGTTAATTGAGGGTTAACGTCGTTGTCGGACATTCGCTTGGCCCCAGGCTTGCTGGGGAGGGGCGACCAGTCCCCTTTTGAAACTGAAACGCGCGCCCATGACCTATGCAGCCCTGCTGGCCATCTCCGCTCTGCTTCACGGAGCCTCGCCCACGCCGCCGGTAACGCCTGGGGAGCAAGGTTGCGAGTTGACTGTGATGTTGCAATGCGGTGTGACCCGCGAGGGCGCAACGCGCGATTGCAAGGTCGTCTCCGAGGACCCCAATGGCTTGAGCGCGGGCGCTGTCGCGCTCTCAATGGCCAGCCAGTTTCATCTCCCTGCGGGTGAACCCCGTGAGCAGAGCCTCATCCCGATCCATATCCGGACGGGCGTTTGCAAGAGCGCCAAATAAGCGCCGCGAAAAGCGGTTCCCACCTTTTCGAAAATGCCCTACCAAGATCGGCGAGTGAGGCCGATGTGAGCGCGGCGCAAGACTTAGGGCGACCATCGCCTTCACGGTCGCTGGCTTGCGCTACCCCTGCTCGGCGGGTGTGAAATCAGGGCCGGTTTGAGGGCTTGGGGAGCGCGTGAATGTCGGACATTGAAAACCGTCTGGCGGCCTTAGGGATCGTCTTACCTCAACCCGTGGCGCCGGTGGCCAATTATGTGCCCTTCGTTTTCAGCGGCGCGCAATTGTTCATATCCGGCCAGGTCTCGACCGATGCGCAGGGCGGCATAAAGGGCTCGGTCGGCGGCGATGTCGATCTTGCCCAAGGCCAAGCCGCCGCTCGGCTTTGCGGCATCAATCTGATCTCGCAGATGAAAGCTGCATTAGGTGATCTCGGTCGGGTAAAGCGGATCGTGAAATTGGGCGGCTTTGTCCAGGCGGCGGAAGGCTTCACCGCCATTCCTCAGGTGGTCAATGGCTGCTCTGACCTGATGGTTGAGGTGTTCGGCGATGCGGGCCGCCATGCACGGTCTGCGGTCGGCGTCTACCAGTTGCCATTAGGCTTCGCGGTCGAGGTGGACGCCATCGTGGAGGTCGCATGAGCCCCGTTGCCCTGAGGTCGGGCGCGGACGCTGACGCCTTTAATCGCCTGCAAACGCGGCCGATTGCCCATCGTGGCCTATGGTCGGTGGGCGGGGTGCCGGAAAACAGCCTCGGTGCGTTCCAACATGCAGCCGAGCAGGATTACGGCGTCGAACTCGATGTCCGGCTGAGCGCCGATGGCGAGGCCATGGTGTTCCACGACGAAGACCTGAGGCGACTGACGGGCCTTGAGTCTCAGGTCGCCAGCCTGCGGGCGGAGGAGCTGCGTCGACTTCGTCTGTCAGCGACGGAGGAGGGCGTGCCGAGCCTTGCGGAGGCGCTGGCTGTGATCGGGCGACATGCCTTGGTCTTGATTGAGTTGAAAACGGCGTCCGGTCAGGTCGGGCCGTTGGAGCGACGGGTGGCCGAGGTGATGCTAGATCACCGAGGGCCGATGGCGGTGGTCAGCTTCAATGCCTATAGCTTGGCCTGGTTTGCGGACCACCATCCGACAGTGCTCCGTGGCCTGAACAGCCACGCCTTCACACCCGGTGAGTCGCGGCTCTCGCGCGAGGCGGCCGAGGATCAGCGCCGTTTGAAACATGCACGCCTTGCCCATCCCGACTTTCTCTCGCTTGGCCTTGATATGTTGCCGAGCCCGGAGGCGGAGGCGATGCGCATCAAGGGGACGCCTGTCCTGGCATGGACCGTCCGGTCTCAGGCCGAACTCGCGGCAAACCGCGCGCATTTTGACAACTTTATCTTTGAAGGCTTTGTTCCCTCGTGAAGCTGAAACCCCAGGTCAAGGTCGCCGCCAAGCTGGGTGACATTGACCGGCGGGCCTTTGAGAGCGCCGCACAAGCGACCACAAATCCTTTTGTCAGCTATGATTTTCTGTTGGCGCTCGAAGACAGCGGTTGCGTGTCGCCGCAGACCGGATGGACGCCCCGCCACTTAACCGTCGAGGACGAGAGCGGCGCTTTGGCCGGTTTCATGCCCCTCTATTTGAAGACCCACAGCCAGGGCGAATATGTCTTTGATCATAGCTGGGCGGAGGCCTACCAAAGGGCGGGCGGCCGTTATTATCCAAAGCTGCAATGCGCCTCTCCGTTCTCGCCCGTCACCGGTCCGCGCTTCCTCGTCCGGCCCGATGTCGCGGCGGGCGCTGGCGTCGGCGCTCTCCTCGGCGGCGCCGCCACCTTGACCGACAGGCTAGGTGCGTCGAGCCTGCACATCACCTTTTTGACCGAGACGGAATGGCGGCTTTGTGGCGACGCGGGGCTGTTGCTGCGCCAGGACCAACAGTTCCACTGGAACAATCGCGGCTATGCCGACTTTGACGCCTTTCTTGGCGACCTGTCGTCAAACCGGCGGAAAAACATTCGCCGCGAGCGGAGAGACGCAAGCAACGGCCTAACGATTGAACGCCTGAGCGGCTCGGATTTGCAGGAACGCCACTGGGACGCATTTTATGAATTCTATACCGACACGGGCAGTCGCAAGTGGGGCCGCCCCTATCTCAACCGTCGGTTCTTCTCGCTGATCGGCCAGTCGATGGCTGCGCAAATCGTGCTCATCATGGCCAAACGCGGCGACAGCTATATTGCTGGTGCGCTCAACTTTGTCGGCGACGATTGCCTGTTTGGCCGCAACTGGGGCGCGCTCGAACAGGTGCCATTCCTGCATTTTGAACTGTGCTATTACCAAGCCATCGAAGAGGCGATCCGGCGCGGACTGGCGCGGGTCGAGGCCGGGGCTCAAGGTGAGCACAAGTTGGCGCGGGGCTACTTGCCGAGCCTTGTCTATTCCGCCCATTTCATCGCTGACCCGGCGCTTCGCCAACCGGTTGAACGCTACCTCGAGCAGGAACGTCGCGCGGTCCGCCAAGAGATGGAATATCTTGAGGACGCCTATTCGCCGTTTCGCCAAAGCGGTGAAGCGGGGGCGCAGAAAGGATAAAAGATGAGCCTCGACGGCGCTTATGATCCAAACAATGTCTTCGCCAAGGTCATCCGCGGTGAATTACCCGCCTATCGTATCTATGAAGACGATCAGGTGCTGGCCTTTATGGACCTGTTTCCCCAATCGCGGGGCCACTGTCTGGTCGTGCCAAAACCTAGCCAAGCTCGCAATCTGTTGGAGTTGGAGGCAAGCCTTGCCGGCCCTTTACTGATCGCTGTGCAACGGGTGGCGCGTGCCGTGGTCAAGGCGCTGCAACCGGATGGCGTGATTGTCACTCAGTTCAATGGCGCGCCCGCGGGTCAAACCGTGTTTCACCTGCATTTTCATATCATACCGCGCTATGACAGCGAAGCCTTGGGCCGCCATGCGTCCGGCGCGCGCGCCGACCCAGATGTGCTGGAAAATCTCGCCCGGCAAATCGCCAGCGCTATTCATGACGCTTGAGGCGATACCTTTGCGCCAGACGTCGCGTTTTTACGCGACCGAGGTCGCGATTTTGCCGCAGCCTGCGCACAGTGTTAGGCTAGGCTTCCCTGAGAGACGCGAACGGTCCCACCGCTTCGCGATGGCGTATTTGGCGGCGCGGGATTGACGTTCATTACCCACCCCTTTGGTCGAGTTGCGATTAACATGGCGCGTCCGCGTCCCGGCAATTTACGCGGACCCTTTGTCATTGCAGCTGGGCTCTTGACGGCGCTGGTGCCTGGCCATGCGGTGGCAGCGGCGGTCTGGCCCGATGTCTCCTGGCTGAAAATGCCGCATATCGCCCTTCCTGCCGTGTCCTTGCCCTTCATTGGCAAGTCCTCCCGCGTCGGAGAGGACCGGGTTGCGGTCGAACGGCGGCCGCATTTGCGCAAGGTTTTGATCCAGGGGGTCGACGGGAATAAGCAGCTCCGTGACGCACTCGACCGCGCCATTGGCGACAGTCAAGACTACCCTTTCAACCGGATCGAGGCGCGACGCCGGGCAAGAGACGCCGCCGACTCGGCAGAGCTTCTGCTGCGGTCAGAAGGCTATTATGACTATTCCGTCGATACCGATGTCACGGAGAGCGAAAACGGTCGGGCGATGGGTGTGCTGAAAATCGACCCGGGCCCGCGAACCACCTTCGGCCAAATCAATATCCATTGGGAAGCTTCGACGCCGGACGAATTGGCCATGCAGGCGGCGTTTGACGGCCTCGACCTCAAGACCGGCGCGCCGGCCCGGGCGCCGGATGTCATCGCCGCCCAAGGTCGAATCGTCGCGGCGCTGAAGGTGCGCGGCTATGCCGATGTGCAAGCCTTGGAGCCAGATGTGGTGGTCGATCACGCGGATCGGACCATGAACCCGACCTTCCCCATTCAGTCCGGGGGATTGGTGCGCATCGGCGACCTGCATTTTGTTAACGATACGCGCAGAACCAATCCGGCCTGGGTCAGAAAGCTTGTGCCCTGGAAGGCTGGCCAGGTCTATAATCCACAAGATATCGCCCTGTTGGAGCGGCGGCTGCTCGACACGGGTGTGTTTGACAGTGTGACCCTCGCGCTTGAGCCGCCACCTCAGCCACCTAAGGCCTCGCCAACGCCAACAGGATCGGTTGCGACGGAATCGAGCGTCCCCCAACCTGCTCCAGTCCCAAACCGCGACGCGGGCCTACGCCCGGTCGATATCGCCTTGGTGGAACGGGCCAAACACTCCTTGGACTTCACGGCGGGATATTCAACGTCGGAAGGCTCGTCCTTTGATGTGCGATGGTCGGACTATAATCGGTTTCGCAGCGCCGATACCTTGACCTACGAAGCGCGCCTCGCCCAGATCGACAGCCGCATCGACGTCGCTTGGTCTCAACCCCATTGGTTTAGCCCAGGTCAGACCTTGAAACTCGATGTGCAAGGATTTCGCACCGTTACCGACGCCTATAACGAGCGCGGTGAAGTGGTATCGGCAAATCTGACCCGGCGGTTCCAAACCACGTCTTACATCAGCGAAGGCGTCTCTCTAACCAGCTCAACCGAAAGCGATGAGACGGGCAGGTTGAACATCAATACCCTGCGCTTGCTCGGTGTCCTGGCGCTCGACCATTCGGACAACCCCCTCGACCCCCACAAGGGCTGGAAACTCGAAGTTCATGTGACCCCAACCCAGATCGAGGGCGACGAAGAGATCGGCTATATCAAATCTCAAATCCAGGTCTCGTCCTACCTTCCGCTGGTGGCGGACAAAAGCTGGTTGATCGCGGGCAAGGTGCATGTGGGCTCGATTTGGGGAGGCCAGATTCCAGCTGTTCCGGCGGCTGATCGCTTCTATGCGGGCGGAGGGGAATCGGTGCGCGGCTTTTCCTATCTGTCCATTGGTCCGCACTATCCCGATGATACGCCAAAGGGCGGTCTGTCCATTGCCGAAGGCGCGCTTGAGTTGCGTCAGCGATTTGGCACGAGCCCGATTGGGTGGGTCCTTTTTGCTGATGCTGGGTCGGTGGCCAGCGCTGCCTCACCGGACTTTAGTCATTTCAACGCCTCTGTCGGCATAGGGTTTCGCTACCATTTGGGCTTTGCCCCAATTCGGGCCGATGTCGCTGTGCCCCTGCAGAATCCTGGCGGAATCAAGCAGAAATCCTTTCAGATCTATCTAAGCATTGGTCAGGCGTTTTGATGGATTTGCGCCCATGACCGATATGCAGGCTGACCCCCTCGACGCCGATTCAGGCCCGCCCGAATTCGCCCCGCAAGGACAGGGGTGGATGCGGCAGGTGCTGATCCTGACCCTCGGCCTCGTCGTGCTGATCGCGGCGGGGATTGGCGGCGTTCGGCTGGCGGTTCTGACCGACTGGGGGCGGCGGCTGGTGGTTCAGTCGCTTGACGGGCTTTCTGTGGGACCCGTTGGCCGACTGCATGTTGAGGGCCTTTCGGGAGACCTGTTCAGCGACTTCGCCTTTGCACGCCTGCAGATGATCGACGCCAAGGGCGTGTGGCTGGATGTGTCCCGCCTTGAGGCGCGCTGGTCGCCTGGAGAGCTTTTGGCGCGGCGTCTACATGTTCGCAGCCTCGATGCAGCCCGTGTCCTTGTGCTGCGTCAACCGGAGACCACCTCGTCCGCCGCGCCCAAATCGCCGGGCGAGGCCCCGGTGACAGTGATTATCGATGCTTTGCACGCCAATCTTGAGACCCGCCCGCAGTTTAGCCTTCGGCCGGGGTCTTGGGACGTTTCTGGCGGGGTTGCCGTCTATCGACATGGCAAATCCAAGGGCGCCCTGTCTGCCAAGAGCCGTCTACACGCGGGAGATGGTCTCGCCGCGCGGTTCGTGATTGGACTGCAAGACCGCATTGCACTTGAAGCTGTGGGCGTTGAGGCGCCGGGCGGCGCGCTCGCTGGCTATCTCGGATTTCCGGCGGACAAGCCTTTTGCGCTGCGAGCGGATGCGGACGGCGTCCTGTCGGCGGCGAAGCTGCGCCTCGTCGCAAAATCGGGCGCAGACACCCCGCTTGTTGTGGATGCGACCTGGGGCCGGGATGGCGCCAGCATCCAGGCCGACGCCAAGCTCACCACGTCAACGCGCACCAGTCTCTTTGCCGACCGCTTAGGTCCCGATGCGCACCTGACCCTGTCTAGTCATCGATTGGATCGCCGCCGCTTCCAGGTCGACCTCGTGCTCGCCGGCGCCCATGGCCGTTTGCGGGCGCAAGGTCCCTTGGATTGGAGAAGCCGGGAAGCGAAGGAAGTCGATGTCGTGGGCTCGGTCGACACCTTGCAAAAATGGTGGGTTCCCATCCCGAAAATCGGTGCGGCAGAGGCGCGCGGCAAGCTTTCCGGTGGCGTCGACCATTTTGTCTTCAAAGGCCAACTGATCGGAAATGACATTGAGCAAAACGGCTATGTGGCCAAGCGTGCTGTCGGACCGGGTGTTTTCAGCTTTGCAAAAGGGGTGTTCGATCTGAACGCCAAGCTGAAGGTTGAAGGCGGCGGCGGTTCTGGCCTGCTTTGGACCCTGCTCGGCGCGGCCCCGACCGTCAATTTCGAGGGCGAACGTCGGGCCGAAGGGCGTTACGTGTTTAAGAGCTTAGACGTGCGGGGCTCGCACCTGTCGTTGAAGGGCCGAGGAGGTCAGGCCTTGTTCGGCGGCTTTGATTTCAATGGCGACGGGGTCATTGACGGGGTCGGACTGGGTCGCAAAGGCAAAGGCGTGCTGACTGGCGGCTGGCGCGCCAGCGCTGCCAAGGGGCAGAGTGTTTGGACCTTGACCGCTCAAGCCAAGGGGCACGACCTGACAACTGGAGATGCTGCGACCGACCGGCTGCTCGGCTTGGCGCCGGTTTTCTCCGCCCGCGGCCGATGGACCCTGAGCGGGCTTGAGCTCGACGAAGCGAGGCTCGACGGTGCCGCGAGCGCTGTGACCTTGCATGGGCTCCTTAGCCGTGAAGGGGCGCTGAAGATGGCCTTGGATTGGACGGCTCAAGGACCGTTCGATGTCGGGCCGATAGAAATGTCAGGTTCGGCGCGCGGTACTGGTGAGGTCAGCGGCGACGTTGAGACGCCGAGGGCTGATTTGAAGGCCGATCTCCACAGCGTTGATTTTGGTCAGCTGAAAGTCACGCCTGCCAAGCTTGACCTGACCTTTCTTAAGGTCGGCGAGTCGGTGCAGGGGCTGGTCAGCGTTTCGGGGGCGAGCCCCTATGGCGTGGCATCGGCCAAGTCGGCGTTTCGGTTCCTGACCGATGGGATCGAGCTTAGCGACATTGAAACTGACGCGGGCGGGGTGAAGCTGACGGGTGCGGCCCGATTGCAGGGTGGCGGACTGACCGCAGCCGACCTGCTTCTGACCCTCGGACCCGGAGCGTTTCTGAGCGAAGGCAGACTGAGCGGACAGCTGCGTCTCAATGCCCTCCTTGGCGTCAAACAAGGCTTGCTCGACGTCTCGGGCCAGGATTTCGTCATGGTCGGCGTGCTAGGACATGTTCACAAGTTACGGATTGTCGGGCGGGGGCCGCTCGCCGACCTTCCGGTCAGCGTCAAAGCCGAAGGGGCGACACCCTTTGCCTGGCGCATAGACGGCGACGGCCGGTTTCAGGAAAGCGCTGGTGTCTCCCTGACGCTCGATCATGCGGTGGGACGTATTCGCAAGGCGGATTTCGCCTTGCTCCGGCCAGCTAGCCTGAGCTGGAGCAGCCACGCCCAAGGGCTGCAGGCCAAGGTTTCGATTGCGGGCGGGGTAGCCGAGGTCGATGCGGCGCAACAGGGGGACAAGCTCGATTTGCAGGCCCACCTCGCAGGGGTCGCGCTGCAAGGTCTGACGGATGACTATATTGGCACTGTCTCCGGAGACCTGAAATTGTCGGGCCTGGGTCCAGAGCTTGGCGGCAGTTTTGGCGCCAACCTTTCGGGCGCACGCAGTCGCGACGCGCCTGTCGACCAACAATTGAACGCCGAATTACGTGGCGGACTGCATTCGGGTGTTTTGCAGCTGGTGGCGTCAGCGGAAACGGCGGCGGGCCTTAAGTCCCATCTTGATCTTGCCCTGCCTGCCGAAGCGAGCGCCTATCCGTTCCGCATCGCGGTGGATCGCACGAAGCCGCTGCGCGGTCAGTTCGACGTTTCGGGTGAAATTCGTTCCCTGTGGGACCTGCTGGCGGGCGGTGATCGCAGTCTGTCTGGGATTGTTTCGGCGAGTGGGGCCTTGTCCGGCTCTCTCAATCATCTCCGCGCGACGGGGTCAGCGGGCCTGGCCCACGGTCAGTTGCACGACGCCGCAACCGGCTTGAATTTGAAGGACCTTACCGCCCTGGCCGAGTTCGACGAAACCGCGATCTCGCTCAAAAAGCTTTCGGGTTCAGACGGCCACCTGGGCAGCGTCACCGGTGAGGGCGTGCTCAGTTTGAAACCGAGTGGCGAATCGACGCTAAAGCTTGATCTGAGTAAGTTTCAGCTTTTCGACAATGAGGTCGGCCGGGCGCAGGCCTCAGGCGCAGTGACGGTTCGCCGCGACCCTGACGGACACGCCCAGCTGACAGGCGCCCTGGCCGTGGATCGGGCCGATATCGCCGCCAAGCCTCCCACACCCAGCGGCGTGGCGCCTTTACGGGTGCGTGAAATCCATGTGCCGGTCAAAGAGGGGGCAGATGCGCCCACGCCCCGTCCAAGTCCGCTACAGGTGGCATTCGATGTTTCGATCCGCGCCAGCCGGGGCATATTTGTTCGCGGCAATGGCGTCGATGTTGAACTGTCACTCGACAGCCATGTGCGGGGCGACAGTCTCAAGCCGGACTTTACCGGTGTCGCGAGCATTGTGCGCGGCAGTTATGACTTTTCGGGAAAAAGATTTGATTTCAATGAATTGGGTACGGTTCGGCTTGGCTCCACCCCGGAGACGACCCGACTCAATTTGACGGCGGAACGTGACGATCCCAGCTTGAAAGCGGTCATCCGCATTACCGGCACGGCGGCAAGACCCGAAATTGCGCTAACCTCCTCGCCCGTCTATCCTCAAGACGAAATTCTGGCCCGCGTCCTCTTTGGGGTGTCGGCCTCGCAGTTGAGCGGTTTCGAAGCCGCCCAGCTTGCCTCAGCCCTCGCCTCCCTAGCGACCGGAGGGGGCTTCGACATTATGGGAGGCTTGCGCCAATTCGCCAGACTTGACCGACTTTCGGTTGGGGTCGACCAGTCGACCGTCAACCTGCCCGGCGTCAAACAGGTGACAACCATTTCAGGCGGGAAATATCTGACAGACAATGTCTATGTCGAATTGACCGGGGGCGGGCGTTTAGGGCCGACTGCCCAGGTTGAGCTGCGGGTACGGCGCAATCTGTCAGTGATTTCTCAGGTCGGCACCCAGGGGGATGCGAGCCTTTCGGTCAGGTTCCGGCAGGATTATAAATAGCAAAATATCCAAGGGACTCAGGTGTTTGGGGCTCCCTAATGGCTCACATAGGGCCGCAAGCGATAGCGCCCGGCCTCAAAGCCCTCAAACATTTCTGCGGCCTGAGGATGGGACACCGGCGTGCCTGTGTCGTCTGGAAGTAAATTTTGTTCCGAAACGTAAGCAACATAGCTTTCCGTATCGTTCTCAGCCAGCAGATGGTAAAACGGCTGGTCTTTACGTGGCCTAATATTTTCAGGAATAGACATCCACCACTCTTCCGTATTGGAAAACTGCGGATCAACGTCAAAAATGACTCCCCGAAACGGGAAGTAGCGGTGTTTGACGACCTGTCCGATTTGAAATTTCGCGATGGTGAACGTCATGCTTTACCCTCAGCGCTTTGGATATGACGCTTCGATGACGCATACACAAGGATGTGTCGGACTTGCAACTGCATCGACGCTTGTTAGGGTAGGCACGAAAACGGGGGGCGGTTTCGCGGGGCGGGCGAATTCGCAAGGAACTCGCCCCAGGAGACGGTCGCCCGATGACGCAGGCGCAAGCAACTGAGGGCATAAAGCCACTCCCGGCGGGCCGCGGGCCTGGCGCGCGGGATGCCCCCCTCTATGCCGCGCTCGACCTTGGCACCAACAACTGTCGTCTCTTGATCGCCGCGCCGACCCCCCACGGTTTTCGGGTGGTTGAGGCCTTTTCCCGTATCGTGCGCCTTGGCGAGGGCCTTTCCCAGTCGGGTCGTTTGGACCCCGCCGCCATGGATCGGGCCCTTGAGGCTCTGCAGATTTGCGCCGAAAAGCTCAAACGCCGCCGTCCGGAGCGGACCTTGGCCGTGGCCACCCAAGCCTGTCGGTCGGCAAGCAATGGGGAGGCGTTTGTTGCCCGCGTCGGAGCTGAAACGGGGCTCCGGCTGCGGATCATCACGCCGCGCGAGGAAGCCCACCTCGCGGTTGCGGGCTGCCTCGCCCTGTTAGATCGGACGCTTGAGGCCGCACTCGTCTTGGACGTCGGCGGTGGTTCGACCGAGCTATCCTGGGTCGATCTGACCGATCCGGCGATGCACCACGCCCATCGCCTCAGCCCAGATCGATTGCCAATCCGCGCTTGGACCTCGGTTCCGATTGGGGTTGTCACCTTGGCCGAGCAGTTTCCAGAGCGGGTTGGTGCAGACCACGGCTGGTTTCGCCAAATGGTTGACCATGTGAAGGCCCACTTGACTGCGCAAGCCGATGCGGAAACCTTGCGCCCCGTGTTCGACATGGGCCGCGCCCATCTGGTGGGCACATCAGGGGCTATTACCTCGTTGGCGGGCGTCCATCTCGGATTGGAACGCTACGACCGTAACCGCGTTGATGGCCTTTGGCTGACGCGAGCCGACTGCGAGCAGGCGGCGGATTTCCTCCTGAGTCTCAGTCCACGTGATCGGGCGTCACAGCCGTGCATTGGCGTTGATCGCGCCGATCTTGTGCTTGCGGGCGCCGCGATCTTGCAAGCGGTGCAAGAGGTTTGGCCGTGCGAGCGGGTGCGTGTCGCTGACAGAGGCTTGCGCGAGGGCCTATTAATGTCATTGATTCAACAAGGGAAAGCTCGCCGTCGCCGCCGAAGGCCGCGCCCAATCGCACAAGCGTGACTGCGGCTGGCTTGCGAAACCCCTGCGAGGCGTCTATATCTTACCTAGCTTATGCTCAACTCTAGCATAAGTTGGCCGCCTGGGGCCCGTCCCCTGGCGTTTTTCTATAACTCTATAATGCTCATCCTGAGCATAAGGAGGCGGCAATGCCGGATGGATTTTATAGCGACCCGCAAGCCCGCAATGCCGGAGCGCCGCTGCCCGCCTTTACCCCTGCCGTCGAAAAAGAGACGGCGGCGCTTTGGGAGCGGGTCAAGGACCGCATCACACCGCTGGAGTGGCGGGTGCAGGCCCCCCTGATCGTCGAGATCAACCGCCTGAAGCGGCAAAAGGACGCCGTTATTTTGGCGCACAACTATATGACGCCGGATATTTTCCATGGCGTCGGCGACTTTGTCGGCGACAGTCTAGGGCTCGCCCGGGAGGCGGCACGTGCGCAGGCTACGCGCATTGTCCAGGCTGGCGTTCACTTCATGGCTGAGACGTCAAAGGTGCTCTGCCCCGAAAAGACCGTCCTTATTCCTGACCTGACGGCGGGCTGTAGTCTCGCCTCGTCCATCACAGCCGAAGATGTGCGACGTCTAAAGGCGCGCTATCCTGGCGTTCCCGTGGTCACCTATGTCAATACGACCGCGGCAGTGAAGGCTGAGACCGATATTTGCTGCACCTCGGCCAATGCTGTGCAAGTGGTCGAGGCGGCCGCCAAGGCCTTTGGAACCGATCAGGTGCTTTTGCTGCCCGATGAATATCTGGCGCGCAATGTCGCCCGGCAAACGGACATCAAAATCATCGCCTGGCAGGGGCGCTGCGAGGTGCACGAGCAGTTCAGCGCTGCCGACATTGTGGAAATGCGCGAGGCCTATCCGGGGGCGCACGTTCTGGCCCACCCCGAATGCTCAGAGGAGGTGGTTGCGGTCAGCCACTTTACCGGCTCGACAGCGGCCATGGTTGACTATGTCCAGACCAAACGCCCGAAACAGGTGATGCTGATCACCGAGTGCTCCATGGCCGACAATGTGGCCATCGAAACGCCGGGCGTTGAGTTCATCCGCCCGTGCAACCTGTGTCCGCATATGAAGAAGATATCGCTGCAGTCCATCTATGAGAGCCTCGTTTATGACCGCTTCGAGGTTGACGTGCCCGATGCGGTCAGCGCCTTGGCCCGCCAAGCCGTGCAGCGGATGATCGACCTGCCTCCGCCCGCGGTCCCGGCCCGCTACGACCTGGTGCGGGCCCAAAGGCCGGTCGCCGTGGAACTGGTTTAAGCGTGCAGAGATGGCGTCGCTAATCCCAAAGACGTCTTTTCGACGTCACACGGTTGACGGGGTGTTGGTCATTGGGGGCGGGCTGGCTGGTATTTCCGCAGCGCTGGCCGCCGCGCCGACCCGCGTCTTGCTGATCAGCCCGACGCATTTGGGCGACGGCGCATCCTCAGCCTGGGCCCAGGGCGGTGTCGCCGTGGCGAAAGGACCGGATGATAGTCCAGACCGCCACGCTGAGGATACTGTCAAGGTTGGCGCAGGGCTCTGCGATCTTGACCGCGTTGCCTTGCTCGCCCGCGAAGGCCCACAAGCGCTGCAACGTTTAGTTGATCTTGGCGTACCGTTTGACCGGGGTCCGGACGGCGCCTTCGTGCAAGGCCTCGAAGCCGCCCATAGTCGCGCGCGGGTGGCGCGGGTGAAGGGGGATCAAGCTGGTCGCGCGATTATGGCTGCCGCCATCTCTGCCCTCAGAGCCGCAAGCCACGTCACGATCTGGGAAGGGGCTAGGCTTAGGCGCTTGGTTCAAACCCAGCATGGGCGGGTGTGTGGAGCGGTGATCGATAGGGGTCACGGCCCGGTCGTCGTGCTTGCATCGGCGGTGGTCTTGGCCACTGGCGGTATTGGCGGGCTGTTTGCCTGCACCACAACGCCAGCTGAAGTGCGCGGCGAAGGCCTCGGCATGGCCGCCTTGGCGGGCGCCCAGATTCGTGATCCGGAATTTGTCCAATTTCATCCCACAGCCATGGCCTTTGGCCGCGATCCGGCGCCCCTGGCGTCGGAGGCGCTTCGGGGAGAAGGGGCAAGGCTGGTGGACGCGTCTGGCGTACCGCTGTTTGCCGATGGCGATCTTCACCCGCGCGATGTGGTGGCGCGCCGCCTGCATCGCTTAATGCAGTCGGGCCAGCGTGCTTTTCTGGATGCGCGAACCGCGATTGGCGCTGACTTCCCGACCCAGTTTCCGACGGTCTTCGCGGCCTGTATGGCCGAGGGACTGGACCCCAGGATTTCGCTCATCCCCGTCGCGCCAGCCGTCCACTATCACATGGGCGGGGTGGAGACGGACGCCCAAGGTGCGACCACACGTCCTGGCCTCTATGCGGCGGGGGAGTGCGCCGCCGTCGGCGTGCACGGCGCGAACCGCCTTGCATCAAATTCCCTGTTGGAAGCGGCAGTCTTTGGTCATCGCGCGGGCCTTGCGGCGTCGCGAGACACGCACCCAATTGGGTTTGGCGACATTGCCACCGAAACCTTGGCGCCTTTTCCCGATCTGCCAGATCAGGACCTGCAGAAGTTGCGCAACACGATGAGCCGCGAGGTCGGTGTCCAGCGCGATGCCGCCGGGCTCGAACGAGCATTGGTGGTAATCAGTGAGCTGGAAGAATTGCACGGGCAGGGGCCGATCTTGGCGGCGGCGCGGCTGATCGTGGCGGCTGCCCTGGCACGGACCGAGAGCCGAGGCGCGCATTTCCGCCGCGACCATCCGCAACCCCATGCCCAGGCGCGCTCGACCCGCATGACCCTTCCGACGCGAACCGCGGCCTTTGCGCCCATGGAGGCCTAGGTGGGCATTTTGCCAGACGTCATGGTGCGCCCCATCGTTGAGGCGGCGCTGTTGGAAGACCTCGGACGGGGCGGGGACTTGACGGCGAGCCTGATCCCGCTGGGTCAACGCCTCACTGCCCAGATTGCCTCTCGCGCCGAGGGCCGGATTGCGGGGCTCGCCTGCGCGCGGCTGGCCGTGCAAATGCTCGACCCCAGCGCCCATTTTCTCGCTACCAAGATTGATGGCGATGCGGTTGTTGCTGGCGAGCCCGTGGCGCGGATCGAGGCCGATGCGCGCGCTTTGCTGTCAGCGGAACGCACAGCCCTGAACCTGATGGGACGCCTGTCGGGCATTGCGACCTTAACGGCTGCCTATGTGCGCGAGGTGGCGGGCACCGGGGCAATCATTGTCGATACCCGAAAGACAACGCCTGGCCTTCGCAGCCTAGAGAAGGCGGCGGTACGGTGTGGGGGTGGGGTTAATCATCGGTTCGGCTTGGACGATGCTATTCTGATCAAGGACAACCACATCGCGGCTTGCGGCGGTGTGGCGCAGGCCATGCGTTTAGCGCGCGAAGTGGCGGGACATTTGACGCCGATCGAGATCGAGGTGGATACGCTCGACCAGTTTGACGTGGCGCTGGCGCTTGGGCCTGACGTCATCATGCTGGATAATTTTCCGCTGGAGGCCCTCCGCGCGGCGGTGGTCCGGGCGGCGGGTCGGGTCCGTCTGGAGGCGTCGGGCGGGGTTAGGCTTGAAACTGTCCGAGCCATTGCCGAAACTGGCGTTTCGGCCATCAGCGTAGGCGCGCTAACCCATTCCGCCCCGGTGCTTGATCTTGGCCTAGATGCGGTCTGAGCCGCAGCTTACATCAAGCCCAGTGCTTTGAAGCTTGCGACGCCTTGGCGGCCGACGACCAAGTGGTCATGCACAAGGATATTCAAGGGCCGCCCTGCCTCGATGATTTGTCGCGTCATTTCGATATCGGCGGGCGAGGGCGTTGGATCGCCTGAAGGGTGATTATGCACCAAGATCACCGCCGAGGACGAAAGCTCTAAGGCCCGGCGCATGATTTCTCGCGGATAGACCGGCGCATGGTCGACCGTGCCTTGCCCCATCAGTTCATCGCGGATCATTTGGTTTTTGCGGTCCAAGAAGATGACGCGAAACTGCTCGCGCGGTTCGTGGGCCAAAGCGACCCGCACATAGGAAAGGAGCGCGCTCCACGACGAGATGACCGTGCGGTGATGGGTCTCAGCGCGCGCAGCCCGCAGGGCAAACTCATGCGCCAGTTTGAGGTCCAGCGCCGTTGCAGCGCCCATGCCGGGACAGCCGCAAAGATCAGCCTCCGGCGCCGCTATTACCGCCTGTAAGGACCCGAACCTTGCGAGCAGCGCCTTGGCCAAAGGCTTCACATCGGCGCGCGGCAAGCTGCGAAACAGATAAAGCTCGAGCAGTTCATAGTCCGGCAAGGCGCCAAGGCCACCTTCGCGGGCGCGGGCGCGCAACCGATCTCGGTGCCCGGTATGGGGAGCGCCTTCAGGGGTAAGCTTTGCGGAACTTTGGGGCGCGTCTCGCATGACTCGCCTAATCAAGCCGGAGTCTGGCGAAAAATCAAATAGAAAGCGGAATTATGTTATAATATTCAATAACATAACTGTAAGTGCCGGTTGCCAAAGGGCTAGGCCGAGAGAATTTCAGGCTGGAACAGGCCCATGGGAGAGGCTGTGAATACCTCGACGCCGGTTTCGGTGACGCCAATCGAATGTTCGCATTGGGCCGAAAGCGACTTGTCACGTGTCACCGCCGTCCACCCATCGGACAACACCTTGACGTCCTTCCGACCCAGATTGACCATCGGTTCGATGGTAAAGAACATTCCAGGCTTCAGGACTTGGCCTGTCCCCGGTCGGCCATAGTGGAGAATATTGGGACTGTCGTGGAAAACCCGTCCGACACCGTGGCCACAAAAGTCCTGCACCACTGAACAGCGATTGGCCTCGACATAGGTTTGAATGATGTGGCCGATGTCACCAACCGTCGCACCCGGTTTGACGATGGCGAGCGCGCGATTGAGCGATTCATAGGTAATATCGACGAGGCGTTTCGCGCGTGGCGAGACGGGGCCTGCGCCGTACATGCGGCTTGTGTCACCGTGCCAGCCGTCGACAATCACCGTCACGTCGATATTGACAATATCGCCCTCACGCAAGGCACGCGGCCCGGGAATGCCATGGCAGACAACGTGGTTGATCGAGGTGCAAACGGTGTGACGATAGCCGCGATAAAACAGGCAAGCGGGCAGGGCGCCGTGATCCAACACAAAGCTGCGCGCCAAATCGTCGAGCGCCTCGGTGGTGACGCCAGGACGCACATGGTCGGTCAGCATGTCCAAGCACTCCGCCGCGAGGCGACCCGCCTTGCGCATACCGGCGAAATCGTCCGCGCTATGCAACTTGGGTGCGGCTTCGCGAACGGGCATATCGAGGAGGTCGGTCATCGCCAAGCCTTTGAAACATTCCCGCGCAACTATAGTCGCCAAATGCCCATGACGAAAGGCTCAACCGTGCGCGTTTCACTTTTGGAGAAATCACAAGGGGCCTTGGGCGCCGCTGGGGCGAATTGTGAGAAACTGGGTTTTGGTGAGGTAGTAATCAAGGTCAATTTTCCAACCGCAATGTAAATTAGTGTCAACTTTTTTTATGATTTTTTTTAGAATTTCCACCGAGGATGGCGACTTAAGGTAAACGAGGCCCTCCCGATGATGAAATTGCTCGACAATATGAAGGTTGCGCACAAGTCAATGGCGCCCATCCTAGTGGCGTCGGCTGCATTCGCGCTTTGCATCGGGCTAGGCGTTTTCGAGCTATCTCAGTCTTCGGCAAAATATGACAAGCTTGTCGGGCACGAAATCCCGGCAACTGAAAATATGATCCGCACCAATCGGATCGCAGACTCCTTAGTCATTGACGCCTATCGCACCGTGGCGGTGAAATGCCTCGGTGATGGCGCGTCGGTGTGCGCTGAAACTGAGGCGGACTTTGAGAAAACCCAGAAGAAGGGTGAGGTCCAGCTGCAAAGCGCCAAGAATGTCGATCCGGCCAATTCTGAGACCTATGACAAGTTTGAGACCGCCTATGGCGAAATCGCCACCATGGCCCATGATGCCCTCGAGCTTGGCATGCAGGAAAAGCAAGCGGAGGCGCTCGATAAGCTTTCGACCGTCGATGACCGCCTGCTGAGCTTCACCAGTACCCTGTCCAAGCGCAATCAAGCGCTGGAAAAAGAGCAATCTGAAACCACGGCAAAACTGCATACCGAAGCGACCGCTGCTGTAGCGACCATGGTGCTGATGGGCGCTGGGTCCCTGGTGGGCGGCTTATTTGCGTCCTTCTGGATCTCCTCCACCATGGTGTCGGGTCCGCTTGTTCGCTTGTCAGATACCATGCGCCGCTTGGCGAATGGCGATACAGCCGTTGATGTGATCGGTCAGGAGCGCAAGGACGAAATCGGCACCATGGCTCAAGCCGTCCAGGTGTTTCGAACCAATGCCGTCGAAAAGGTGCGGGCGGAACGCGAGGCGACCGAGGCCACCCGTGCCGCAGAAGAAGAGCGCCGTAAAAATGCCCTGCAATCGAGCGAGATTTCCGAACGCCAAGCCGCCGTGGTGCAGGAACTGGGTGAGGGCCTTGGGCGCCTGTCCGAAGGCGACCTCGCCTATCGGTTGAAAAACGCCTTTCCGTCTGAATATGAAGGACTTAGGTCGGATTTCAACGCCGCCATGGAGCGGATGCAAGACGCGATTGCCCAGGTTGCAGCCACCGCCAACGGTATTCGTTCAGGCTCAGGCGAAATCACTTCAGCTTCCGACGATCTGTCCCGCCGCACCGAGCAACAGGCCGCCTCGCTGGAAGAAACCGCCGCCGCCCTTGACGAGATCACCGCGACGGTGCGTCGGACCGCCGAAGGTGCTGGCCAAGCGGCGCGCGTGGTCCAAGCCGCTAAGGCCGATGCGCAACGGTCTGGGGAAGTGGTGCGTGATGCCGTTGCCGCCATGAGCGAAATTGAATCGTCGGCGCGGCAAATCAGCCAAATCATCGGCGTCATCGACGAAATTGCCTTCCAGACCAATCTACTGGCGCTCAATGCCGGTGTTGAAGCGGCACGCGCCGGTGAAGCCGGTCGTGGCTTTGCCGTGGTGGCTTCCGAAGTCCGCGCCTTGGCCCAACGCTCCGCTGAAGCCGCCAAAGAGATCAAGACTCTGATTTCTGCCTCCACCCGGCAGGTGGAAGCCGGGGTTGGACTGGTCGATACCACGGGCAAAGCCTTGGAGGGCATTGTCACCAAGGTCGCCGAGATCACCGGTCTGGTCAGCGAGATCGCGTCTTCGGCGCAAGAACAGTCAACCGGCCTGCACGAGGTCAATACCGCCGTCAATCAGATGGATCAGGTCACGCAACAAAACGCTGCCATGGTGGAGGAGGCGACCGCCGCCAGCCACGCACTGGCCCGCGATGCTTCGGATCTGATGGAGTTGGTCGGCAAGTTTTCACTCGGAGACCGGGTGGCCACCTTGACCGGAAATCGGGCCCGCACCGCAAGCCGCGCCCCGGCCCGGCCAGCCCTGCGCGCCTCTGCCCCCGTCGAAAGCCCGACGGCAGCACCTGAACAAAGCCCCGAGCCCGCGCCCCAACCGCGTCCCGCTCCGGCGAGAATTGTCGGCAATACCGTCCTCAAGGCCTCCCCATCCTCAGACGCTGAAGACTGGACCGAATTCTAGATCACCATCGTCTGAAGCCGCGACGCGAAGCGCGGGGCCGATCTCCGCCCGCTCGGGTGACGCCTCAACACTGAGAGCATAGATTTCAAGACCGCTGTGTCTTGCTGATCTTATGGCCCGCGCGAAGCTGGGATCAATGTCGCCGGCGAGGCGGAAAGCACTGCAGTCTGACCTTTGCACCACGAACAAGATCGCCGCGCGGTCTCCCTTGGCAATCATGGCGCTCAAGGCCTCCACATGCCGTGCGGCGCGCTCAGACGGCGTATCTGGAAATTCGGCCAGGCCGCTTTGGCGCGACAGGGTCACGCTCTTCACTTCAAGCCACAAAGGTGGCGCGCCCGCTGCGGACAGGCGAAAATCCACTCGGCTTTTTTCGTGATAAGCCACCTCTGCCCGCACCTCGTCATAGGCGCCTAAGGCCTCAATCCGACCCAAGGCCAGCGCCTCGCGGGCCAGGCTATTGGCGCGGTGGGTATTGACCCCGGTCATCTGGCCGTTGGCCTCGACATATTCGAGCGTAAAGGCCAGTTTGCGATCCAGGCGTCCGGCTCGGGAGACCCAGACGCGGGTGTCTGTCGCGTCCAGTCCGGTCATCCGTCCTGGATTTGGGCAATGGGCGACGACCACGCCTTGACCCTCGATCTCAACATCGGCCAAGAAACGTTTGTAGCGCCTCACAAGACGCGCTTCGATCAACGGCGGGTCAAACTGCATCTTGTCCTACGTGTTTAAGCGGTCCATCTGAGGCGGTGCGCCGACGGCGTCTCATCAGTTGAATTGAGGAAGTGAACCAGCATGGGCGTCAAGGGTGAGGGCGTGGTTACGGCTGCGGTCTTAGTGATCGGTGACGAGATATTGTCTGGGCGGACCCAAGACACCAACCTCAATGCCATTGCACGCTATCTCGGCGCCTATGGTGTCGACGTCGCTGAGGCCCGCGTTGTCGGCGATGAGGAGGCCGAGATAATCGCTGCCCTCGATGCTCTACGCACGCGATACGATTATGTGCTGACCACGGGCGGGATTGGTCCCACCCATGACGACATCACCGCCGACTGTGTGGCCAAGGCCTTTGGAGTCGCGCTGGAAGAAGACGCCGAGATTATCGCCGCCATGACCGCCCGGTTCGGCGAGCCGCCGAATCAAGCGCGCCGACGCATGGCGCGAATTCCGGTTGGAGGATCAAAGGTCATCAATCCGGTCAATGGCCCGCCGGGCTTTCAGATCGGCAATGTCTTTGTCCTGGCAGGTGTCCCCTCGATCATGCGCGGTATGTTGCAAGATATTGGGCACAGGCTGAAAACTGGAAAAGTCGTGCTGGCGCGCACCGTGCGGGTCGAAGGTTTTGGTGAAGGCGTGATTGCAGCCCCGTTAGAAGCCGTGGCCAAGGCCCATCCGACCTTGTCGCTTGGCAGCTACCCCTTCTTCTCCGCTGAAGGCTATGGCGCCAATCTCGTTATACGCGGTCGCGACCTCGAAGAGCTAACCCTCACGGTTCAGGAAGTCATGGCGGCGCTCGAGGCCGCAGGCGTAACGACCGCACGCCTGGTGGAAGAATGAGGTCGCCTGTGAAAGACACCCCCATGACGGCGCTGCAAGGCGTGCTCGACGCGCTCGACCTCGAGACGGTCGAGGTAAATCTGTTTCGGGGCGAAACCCCAATGGCCGAGCGCGACCACAAACGCATCTATGGCGGGCAGGTCATCGCTCAGGCCCTGACGGCAGCCTATCGCACCGTGTCAGGACGGACCTGCCACTCTCTGCAAGCCTATTTCATTCGGCCGGGCGATCCGAAGGCGCCTGTGTTGTTTGAAGTCGAACGCTCCCGCGAAGGGCGATCCTTCACAACCCGTCGGGTGATTGCCATTCAGCATGGCGAGCAAATTCTCAACCTCGCGGCCTCCTTTCAGGTGGATGAGCCCGGCTATGAGCACCAAGCTGACATGGCGCCTGCGCCCGATCCTTTGACTGTGCCCAGCGATGAAGAGCGCATGGCCGCCGCGCCGGAAGCCGTGCGGACGATGATGGGGCAGGTGGAGCGCGACTTTGCCATTGAGATGCGCCGAATGGACCCGGTCAATCCGTTTGCTCCAGAAAAAGCGCCGCCGCATCAACGGCTTTGGTTCAAGGCCAAGGCACCGATTGGTGATGATCTGGTGCTCAACCAGTGCCTGCTCGCCTATGCGACCGACATGTCGCTGCTGGCCACCTGCGCCCGTCCGCACGGGGTTTCGTGGTTTAAGGGCGTGCAAATGGCGAGCCTTGACCATGTTATCTGGTTTCATCGTCCGGCTCGGATGGACGACTGGTTGCTCTATGACCAAGACAGTCCCTGGTCGGGCGGCGCGCGCGGCTTTAATCGCGGCGCCATCTTTGACACCGCCGGTCGCCTCGTCGCCAGCGTGGCGCAAGAGGGGCTCATTCGCCCCACACAAGGCTAGGAGCACCGCGGGTGAATCCCGTCACACTTCGCTTGGCGCAGGTCGCAGACCTTCCCCGGTTGCTGGAACTGGTCGAGGCCGCCATCGCGACCCATTTGCCGGATGTCCTGACGCCGGCTGAGGTTGCAGCCAGCCGCGCCATCATGGGAGTCGACCGGGCCTTGGTCGAAGACGGCACCTATTTCATCGCTGAGATCGACGGGGCCTTGGTCGGCTGCGGCGGCTGGAGCCGACGCGCCACCCTTTATGGTGGAGACCATACGCCCGGTCGCGTGCCACGCCTGTTGGACCCGACAACGGAGCCTGCACGCGTGAGAGCCATGTATACAAGGCCCGGCTTTACTCGCCGGGGCGTTGGACGCGCGATCCTCGACGCCGCCGAAGCCGCAGCCCGGGCGGAAGGATTTTCAGAGGTCCAGTTGGCGGCGACCCTTTCGGGTCTGCCGCTCTATGAGGTCGCCGGGTATCGCGCCGTCGAGCATTTCACCGACAGCGCCGGAGGAACGCCTGTTCCGCTCGTCCGGATGTCAAAAATCCTCTGAGGCGCGACCCGACAAAGCCCCTATTTTGCTGGGCACTTGATGAACTTGCCCTTCGGATCGCGGCACTTGGCTGCGGGCTTGGGGGCTGCGGTGGTGGCGCATTTGATAAATTTGCCCTTTGCGTCCCGGCACTGGGTGGCCGCGAAGGTCGGGGTGACAGCGAGTGTTGAAAGGGCGAAAGTGCCCATCAAGGCGGCGACCATCAGTTTACGCATCACATTTACTCCGTACTCAACGCGGACGAACACTGCGTCGCCTCGCCGTTACTGTAATAGGCTGATCGTAGGCGGGTCTCGCGAGATGTGCAGCAAAAATCTTATCAGGCTATTCAGTATAAATTTTTCCACCCCTGACCGCCTATCTCGCGGTCTGGGTGAGGACGGGCCAAATCAGGGCTGGACCGCTGAGGAGAGACTGGGCCAAGATCATTGGAAGAGGAGCGCCCATGATTGCCAAGCCCGTTTGCCCCAAGCCCTTTCTCATGAGCTTGGTTTTCAGTCTGATCTTTTCACCCTTGGCCGTGCAGGCGGCAAAGGCCCCCGAGATCGCCCGGTGGCGGGCCGAGGCCGTCGCCTCCACCCTTGTTCGCGACGATCACGGCATCGCCCACATCCATGGTCACACCGACGCCGATGCGGTGTTTGCCATGAGCTATGCCCAGGCGGAGGACGATTTTAACCGGGTTGAGACCAATTATTTAACTGCACTTGGGCGGACAGCCGAGGCGGAGGGGGAGGGCGCCATCTGGGCCGATCTGCGCGCCCGGCTCTATGTCGACCCCGACGATCTCAAGGCGCGCTATGCCGCGAGCCCGGTTTGGCTCCGCAAGCTGATGGTGGCATGGGCGGACGGCCTAAACGCTTATCTCGCCAGCCATCCCAACTCCCATCCCAAGGTCATCAGCCATTTTGAGCCTTGGATGGCCTTGAGCTTCAGCGAGGGCAGCATTGGGGGAGACATTGAGCGGGTGGACCTGCAGGATTTGCAAGCCTTTTACGGCGCGCCCGGAGAGCCGCAGGTGGCGCGGGCCAAGGTCATTGACGAAGAACCCCGTGGATCGAACGGCATCGCCATCGCGCCGAAATTGACCCGCGACGGTCACGCCCTGCTGCTGATCAACCCGCACACCACTTTCTTTTTCCGCTCCGAAGCCAAGGTGCAGTCAGACCAAGGCTTGAACGTCTATGGCGCGTCGACCTGGGGGCAGTTTTTTGTCTATCAAGGTTTTAATGCCCATGCCGGATGGATGCACACCTCTTCCGGCGTCGATGCGGTCGACCGCTTTTCGGAAACCGTCTCGCGACAAAATGGCCATTTTGCCTATCGCTATGGCAAGGCTTGGCGACCGATCACGACCAAGACCGTAAGGATTGCCTATCGCACGGCCTCTGGCGTCGCCTCACGCGACTTCACCGCGTATTTCACCCATCGGGGCCCGATCATTGCCGGCAAGGCCGGGCGGTGGGTCAGTTTTGCGATGATGTATCGGCCGGTCGAGGCCCTGTCCCAGTCCTATTTGCGCACCAAGGCCACGACGCTGAAGGCGTTCTTAAAAGTCGCACAACTGAAGGCCAATTCGTCGAACAATACCTTGTTCGCCGACGACCAGGGCGAAATCGCCTATCTCCACCCCCAATTCATTCCGCGCCGCGATGATCGCTTTGACTATCGCAAACCCGTCGATGGCACAGATCCCGCCACCGACTGGCGCGGCCTTCACACGCTTGATGAGGCGCCACGCGTCATCAATCCAAAGTCAGGCTATGTCTTTAACACCAATAATTGGCCCTATTCCGCCTCGGGTCCAGACAGTCCAAAACAGGCTGATTTCCCGCGTTACATGGACACATTTGGCGAAAATCCGCGCGGCCTGCACGCGGCGCTCCTGTTGCACGATCGCCATGATTTCAGTCTCGAAGGCCTCTTACACGCCGCCTATGACAGCTACCTGCCTGCCTTCGGTAAGCTCGTTCCCGAGTTGACAGCCGCCTATGACGCCTTGCCTGAGACCGACCCGCGCAAAGCGAAACTCGCTGAACCGGTGGCCGTGTTGAAAGCCTGGGACGACCGCTGGTCTGCCGGGTCAGTGGCGACGTCCTTAGCCGTCTTCTGGGGCGATGATCTGTGGAGCCAGATCGCCGACGAGGCCAAGGCCAATGGCGATAATGCCATGACGGGCATTGATCACGACACGACCGCCGAGATGAAGCTTGCCGCGCTCGACCGCGCGGTTGACCGGCTCGGCCAAGACTTTGGCGGCTGGAAAACCCCCTGGTCGGAGATCAACCGGTTCCAACGCCTGACCGGGGAGATCGTCCAGCCCTTTTCCGACGAGAAGCCCAGCCTCGCTGTGCCCTTTACCTCGGCCAATTGGGGCTCGCTCGCCTCGTTCGGGGCCAAGCGGTATCCGGGGACCAAGCGCTACTACGGCACCAGCGGCAATAGCTTCGTCGCCGTGATCGAGTTTGGCCCAAAGGTGCGGGCCGTGGCCGTTTCCGCCGGGGGAGAAAGCGGAGACCCCAAATCGCCACATTTCATCGATCAGGCCCAGCGCTATGCCAAGGGTGACCTAAGGCCGGTTTATTTCTATCCGTCCGACCTGAAGGGACATATCGAGGCGACCTACCACCCCGCCGTCGGGCCTTGAGATTTGAACCCTGGCATTTGCGGGGCAGGGTGACGGGTGGGCAGGGGAACCTTCGTCACGGATAGACCGCCACTCTGCCAGGGCTTTTGGCACCGTCTCTATGGCCAAACGCCGCAAAGCCTAGTCGCGGGGAGGGGCTGGAATTTGGCCATTGAGGAGGGGATGTCCGCTAATTCCCGATAAAATCTTGACATTTCGTGCTGAGCGGCGCAGAAGGCCGCCATGGCGGTGCGCTTTTGCGTCGCCGGATCGACGCTCCCACAGCGTGCTTGACCGTATTTTCGGTCTGGCTGGAGAGCGACGGGACTTTTCCCCGCTCCAAATCGCCCTCGCACGCTGGGCGCTGGTCCCACCTCGCAGCCGTACCGCGACGCAAGCCGTGCGCGCGGACGTTTCTGCCTATGAGAAAGATACCTTTCCGTGACTCAATTTTCCGACCTAGGCCTCGCCGAACCGCTTTTGCGCGCGTTGACGGCCAAGGGTTATACGACGCCGACGCCGATCCAGGCTGAAGCCATCCCTCCCGCCATGCAGGGCCTTGATATTCTGGGGGTTGCCCAGACCGGCACCGGCAAGACCGCCGCCTTTGCCCTGCCCATCCTTCACCGCTTGAACGCCACTCGCAAGGTGATTGCGCGTCGCAGCTGTCGGGCCTTGGTCTTGTCGCCGACCCGCGAGCTCGCCTCGCAAATCGCCGAAAGCTTCCGCGCCTATGGCAAGGGGCTGGGCGTCAATGCGGTGGTGATTTATGGCGGCGCGAAGATGTCGCCGCAAATTCGCAGCCTTGCGCCCGGTGTCGATGTGGTCGTCGCCACGCCGGGAAGACTTTTGGATCATCTGAGTTCAGGCACGATTTCGTTGCGTGAGACCGAAATTCTGGTGCTCGACGAGGCCGATCAAATGCTCGATCTGGGCTTCTTCCGCCCGATCCGGCAAATCGTCTCCTTCATGCCCAAGGCGCGCCAAAGCCTGTTCTTCTCGGCGACCATGCCCGACGAGATCGGCCGACTGGCCGACGAGCTGTTGAGCAATCCGACCAAGGTGTCGGTGGCGCCCGCCGCAACCACGGTGGAGCGGGTCGATCAGAAGGTGATTTTTGTTGAAGCGGGTCGCAAGCGCGCCCTGTTGACGGAAATGCTCAATGAACCTGATTTTGGCCGGGTGATTGTGTTCACCCGCACCAAGCACGGCGCTGACCGCGTCGCCGACCATTTGGAAAAGGCAGGCGTCGCCGCCGCCGCCATCCATGGCGACAAGCGTCAAGGCCAGCGCGAGCGCGCCCTGGCGGAGTTTAAACAGGGCAAGATCAAGGCCTTGGTCGCGACCGACATCGCCTCGCGCGGCATCGATGTCGATGCGGTCAGCCATGTGGTCAATTATGAAATGCCCATGACGCCCGAGGCCTATGTGCATCGCATCGGTCGGACAGCCCGGGCAGGCAACGGCGGCTCAGCGATCAGCCTGTGTGATGATGACGAGCGTCCCTTGCTGCGCGCCATCCAAAAGACCACCCGCCAAACCTTGGCGAGCGAGGACAAGCGCCTCGATCCGACCCAGGCACCCCGGGCGCCTAAAAAGCCGGGCAAGCCCGCACCGCGCGGACGAGGACCGTCTAAGCCCGCCCATGCAACCGCCCCCGCCGCCCCGCGGTGGGATCCCATGGCAGCGGAACGGCCAAAGGTCGCTCAAAGCCAAAATGGCGCGGCCAAGGCTGCCAGTGGTAGACCGGGCGGGTTCAAGGCCAATGCCGCGCCCCGGCGTCGCTTTCCCTAAGCCCCGCACGACGACAAAGTCTGGGGAGGGCTGATGGGGGTGCCTGTGTCTTGGATACTGCTGTTCCTGGCCGCGATTTGGGCCGGGGCGCAGAATGCCTTGGCGGGGGGCGGCTCCTTTCTCACCCTTCCGGCCTTGATGTTGACCGGCCTTGATCCTTGGTCGGCCGATATCACCTCGACGCTTGCCTTGTTTCCCGGCCAGATCAATGCCGGTCGGGCGGGCTTGCGCGGGGCGGCCGGTGTGCAGACCGTCTCCTTGCGCGCCCTGATGGCGGTCAGCGTGCTTGGCGGTGTCTTGGGCGCGTTGCTCCTGCTGCTCACGCCACAATCCTTCTTCGCCCGCCTTTTGCCTTGGCTGGTGCTCGCAGCGACAGTGTTGTTCGCTTGGGGAAGTTTTTTCCGCAAGCCCGCCACATCCGAGCGCCCGGCCAAGCCCGGGCTCGTGCTTGGCGCGCAACTGGCGATTGGCGTCTATGGCGGCTATTATGGCGGCGGCATCGGCTTTTTGATGCTGGCGGCGCTGACGGTGGCTGGCCAGTCGGTTCGAACCGCAGCGGCGACCAAAAACGTGCTGGCCACCGTGATCAATGGCGCAGCCATCACCCTCTTCGTCTTCACACCCAGCCTCGATTTTCGCCGAATCGCCGTGCTCGCCCTTGGCGCCTTGATTGGCGGGTTTTTTGGCGTCTATGCCCTGGCGCGCGTGCCTGAGCGCCTGTTGAAGCAGGGCATTGTCGGACTAGGCACCCTGTTGACGGTTGCGCTCTTCGTTCGTCAAGCCATGGGCGGCCATTGAAAGTTAACCAAAACTTAAAAAACACGCTAAGGATGTAAAAAAAGCATTGATAACGCGCCAAGGCTGCGACTAGATGTCGCTATCGAAAAAGTGAGGCAAAAGGTCGCAAATTCCTCTTGTCGAGGACGACCAAAAGGTCTTGCTTCATCAGGAACCTGGCATGTGATCCGGCGCGAAGTATTACCCTTGATGGATTTGGTGCGTCATTTTCAGCGATGCGTCCTTTGGCTCCGACTGAGCCTCGGCGATGAGCTTGTGGGAGGTTTGGGCTCGAGCTTTGCTGCGGCCATCCTTGTCGCCTCGACCGCGCTTGTCCTCCTCGTGCTGCCAGCGCCGAGCGGCGGCTTTGGCCTTCATCCGGCCCTCTTCCGCGCCCTTGCCTTCCAGTTCGGGCTATTCTCCGGAATTTCAGTGGTGATCACGCTTTTGGCCTCGGGCGAGGTTCGCCGGTTTGGCGTCGGCGCGGTGGCTTTGGCGAGCGCCTTCCTCGAAATCTCCCTCAATCCTGGCGCGCCAAGGCTTGGCCTTGCGCTGTGGGCGGCGTCCTTCATCGGTATCATCTGTGGGCTGGTGGCCGCCAATCGCCTTGACGATGCCTGGCGGGCGACGTCTGGGGTATCAAATGCCGAGGCGCTCGCCATGGGGGACGCCAAGCGCTGGTTCGTGCGCTTGCATCGCCACGCCCCGGACCTGTTTGATTGGCGGGCGTTCGAGGGTTGGATGGTTCAGTCCCGCGCGCATCGCGCTGCCTATGATCGGGTGGAGGCCTTGTGGTACGGGGCGGTGGAGGCCGATCAGGCGCAAACGCTTCCCCCGCCGGTCCAGCGTCACCCCGGCGAGGGGCCAGCGCGGGCTTTGATTGATCGCGTCGCCGCGGCCGCGCCGCTATTTGCCCAAAGACTGTCTGCCAGCGCCTTCGGCGACGCCCGAGTCGCCGCACTCGCTGCCTTCTGGGGTCTGGCAATTTTTTGCCTGTAGGTTGGATGGTCTACCGAAATGCGCGGAAGTTATTGAAATCACACGACTTTCCACCGCTCATCCCGGCGCAGGCCGGGATCCAGAAATTGGCCCGCTGACCTTTGTAGATGATCCCCTGGATACCGGCCTTCGCCGGTATGAGCGGAACTTATTGAAATCACACGCCTTTCCACCGCTCATCCCGGCGCGGGCCGGGATCCAGGGCCGGGTCTGCTGAGGTTTGGAGATGTTCACCTGGATACCGGCCTTCGCCGGTATGAGCGGAAGGTATTGAAATCACGCACCTTTCCACCGCTCATCCCGGCGCAGG
>CAIMFV010000058.1 GCA_903840435.1 uncultured Caulobacterales bacterium | reverse complement strand
TCAAATGGCCGGCTTCGCGTCGGAATGATGGCCGGCTTCAAATCGGTACGGTGGCCGGCTTCGTGTCGGAATAAGTGGCCGGCTTCGTCGGAATACGCAGCTGGCCTACACAGGCAAAAAAGCAGAATAGTACACAAGATAAATAGCAGCTGACGCTTTGTTCCCCGCCCCCCGCCCCTATAAGAGGTGCGGGGGAGTTGTGTCCGTCAAGTTCTGCAAAAGCGTCATGGCCTATGGTGTTAGGCGGGGCCGGCGCTGAGCCGTCCATATAGCTCGGCGCTGGCCCCGCCGCCGCCGTTAGGCGGCAATGGCTCTGAGACTCTCTTTCTTGGCCTCCTTGAGATGTTCCATGTTGAGGTAGCGGGTCGCCTCCAGCCATCCCTCATGCGTCTCGATGGCAAGTGCGCGCGTCAGGCGCAGGCAACTGGCGGTATTGGGGAAAATGCGCACCACCAGCGTCCGGCGCTTGAGTTCCTGGTTGAGCCGCTCCAGCATGTTGGTCGATTTCATGTGCTTGTGGTGGGCTCGCGGCAGCCGGTAGTAGGTCAACGTTTCCTCGACGTTCTCCTCTACCCAGGCAACCAGCTTGGGATAGCGGTCCTGCCATTTCCTGATCCACTGGGCGATGTCCCGGCGGACCTCGCCGATGTCGCGCCGGTCGTAAAACCAGCGCAATTCCATCAGGCAGTCGTCGTCGTGCTTGCGCGGCAGATAATCCAGCGCGTTCCTCAGAAAATGGACGTAACAGCGCTGCCACGCCGCCTCGGGCAGAACCTCGCGGATCGCCGCCTTGAGCCCGGCGTGATCATCGCTGACCACATATTCCACCCCATGCAAGCCGCGACCGCGCAAGCCGGTCAGGAACTCGCGCCAGCTCGACCGGCTCTCGCGGTTGGCCACATCCACGCCGAGAACCTGCCGGCGTCCCTCCCAGTCCACGCCGATCGCTACCAACACCGCCTGGCTCGTGATCGTCCCGCCCTCGCGCACCCGCTCGTAGCGCGCGTCCAGGATCAGATAGGGATAAGGCTCCGCCAGCCGGCGCTCGAAGAAAGCCTTCAGCGTCCCGTCCAGCCGCGCCGTCGACTCGCTGATCGTCGAGGCCGAAAAGCTGTGACCGCACAACTCCTCGGTGATCGCCTTTACCTTCCGCGTCGAGACACCTTGCACATACATCTGCGCCAAGGCAGAAACCAACGCCTTTTCCGAGCGCTGATACCGCTCGAACAACTCCGTCGAAAAATGACCCGCCCGATCCTGTGGTACCCGCAACTCCAATACCCCAACGCGCGTGATCAGCTTGCGGTCGTAATATCCCGACCGGTAACCCACTCGTTCCGCCGTCCGCTCGCTCTTGCCAGCACTCAGCGCCTCGGTCATCTCGACCTCGAGAACCTCCTGCAACGCCGCCTGGAGAACCGCCCGAAAGCCGTGCTCGTCAGACAACAACAACGCCTTCATTTCCGCACCCCAAGGCGCTATCTTCAACTTGGTCATGGCATGCCCTTTCCACAGGTCTGGTGACGTCAAACATCTCCATCATGCCATGACCAACCCTTCCTGGGAATTTGCAGAACTTGGCGCACACTACCGTAGTGTTTCGTGTCCGCGCTGGTTTGGAATGGACGGGGTTTGCTTCACGGCGGGGCGCTGCTGATATGGCCAATGCGATGCCGCCAAGGCGAGGATGGACGAAATTCTTAGGACTTATGCGGTTTTGAGCGCGAACATGCGCTTCATG
>CAIMFV010000057.1 GCA_903840435.1 uncultured Caulobacterales bacterium | reverse complement strand
TATCCAGGAGATCATCTGCAAACCTCTGCAGGCCTGTCCCTGGACCCCGGCCTGCGCCGGGATGCGCGGCTAAAAGGCGTTTGATTTCAATTACATCCGCTCATGCCGGCGAAGGCCGGTATCCAGGAGATCATCCCCAACCGTCTGCAGGCCCGTCTCTGGATCCCGGCCTACGCCGGGATGAGCGGTGGAAAAGTGCGTATTTTCAATACCTTCCGCTCATGACCTGCGAAGGCAAGAGATCATCTGCAAGGCTGAACAAGCCTGCCCTTGACGCGTCAGGCCTGTTTTTCCCAGCCTCGTGGCCCTTGGCGCCAATAGGAGATTGAAAGGCCTTTGGCCTTGGCGGCTTTCCAGCGGTTGCGCGCCGCAGTAAGGGCTACTTCGTCGCGGCCGTCGAACATATCGACGCACCTTTGGAAGCCATCAACGCGGTCCGCCTCAGCGCCATCGATTAGAAACAGGGCCTCGGCGTGGTTGAGGTTATCGGCTTCGGTTGACAGCAGAACAGGCTGGCGCTCCGCCTCAACCTCAGACGCCAGGCCGTGCGGTAAAAAGCTATCGTCGCGATAGGTCCAAAGCCATCCGTCAAGATGCGCCAGCCGGTCAGGCGCAGCCGTGACCACCAAGGCGCGCCAGCCCCGCGCCAAGCACTTTTCCAACAGGTCCGGCAGGGCCTGATCCAGCGAGGTCCGCTCAAGATGGTAGAACCAGACCTCGCAGCCCGCCCCGGTCACGAGGATCAGACCTCGTAATGGTCAGCGACGAAACGGTTCAAGAGGCGCACGCCAAAGCCCGTCGCCCAGGCCGGCAGGGTTGGGTTTGAGCCCCCCTTGCGCCAGGCTGTCGACGCAATGTCCAAATGGGCCCACGGAACACCATTGACGAATTTCTGTAAAAACAGCGCCGCCGTGATCGAGCCCGCCGGTCGCCCGCCGGTATTTTTAACATCGGCAAAGGCGCTTTCGATCTGCTTTTCATAGGCACTCGGCAGCGGCAAACGCCAAAGCCCCTCACCCTCGGCCTCGCCAGCAGAGGTTAGGCGCGCGGCTAGGGTGTCATCATTGCTAAAGAGACCCGCATAGTCTTCGCCAAGTGCAATGACGATGGCGCCGGTCAAGGTGGCGAGGTCGACCATCAAACCGGGCTTAAACCGATCCTGACAGTACCAGAGCGCATCGGCGAGCACCAAGCGCCCCTCGGCATCGGTATTGATCACTTCGATGGTTTGACCGGACATGGAGGTGACCACGTCGCCAGGGCGCTGGGCGAGGCCGTCGGGCATATTCTCAACCAGCCCCAGAATACCGATGGCATTGACCTTGGCCTTGCGGGCGGCGAGCGCGTACATCAGGCCTGTCACCGCGGCGGCGCCGCCCATATCGCCCTTCATCTCTTCCATGCCGTCAGCGGGCTTTAGCGAAATGCCGCCAGTGTCGAAGGTGACACCTTTGCCGACGAAAGCGATGGGCTGGGCCTTCGGGTCGGATGCGCCCATCCAGGTCATGATGGCGAGCTTCGATTCTTTGGCACTGCCAATGCCTACGCCCAAAAGCGCTCCCATGCCGAGCTTGGTCATTTCGACTTCGCCGAGAATTTCGACGCCAAGGCCCAAGCGCTCCAGCCCTTGAACCCGTTCGGCGAAGCTTTCGGGATGGAGAATATTGGCGGGCTCCGAGACAAGATCGCGAGCAAAATAAATCGCGTCTGCCAGGCTCTGCAAAGACGCGAAGGCTTCTTGCGACGCCTGCGGGTCGGCGACCACCAAGGTGACAGACGCAACTGACGGCTTTTGCTCAGGCTTTTCCGTCGTGCGGTAGGCGTCAAAGCGATAGGCCGCCAAGACAGCACCGAAGGCCGCCTGCGCGGCAAGGTCGGCCGAGGCTTCGCCCAGAAGCACGACCAAGTGTGTCAGGCCACTGCTCGCCAACGCCTTCCAAGCCGAAGCGCCGCCCCGCTCCAGGGCCGCGACGGAGGCGTCGGCTCCCAGGCCAACCAGCGTTACCCGCGCCGCATCATGGCTAGACGGTGCCAGCAGGTCTAAGACCTGACCCTTCGCGCCGGTGAAGCGCGCATTGGAGCCCGCCTTGTCAATCTGCTCCAGCAGCGCTCCCGGAAGCCCTGGCCCGTGCAATATCGTCTTTCCCCCGTCCGCCGCGAACAGCACAAGGCCGGTCGCCTCCCATGAGGTCGGCGCATGAGCGGCGAAGTGAATATCCATGGAAAAACTCCGTTGGGGTAATCTGATGAGGGCAGGACGTGCGTCGTGCGCGTACAGTTAGCACGCCTTATAGGGGGTTCGCCAAGGCGCGTTAAGGCGCCATGGCTAAGCTTGCGCCTTAAATCCGCCGCAGGTGCAAGCGCTCCAATGTGCGGTTGGCACGGAGGACTTCGCCCTGTAGAAGCAATCGGGTCACGGCGCTCAGGGTGAATCTCGGCGCGGAAATAGAAACCCCACCGGCCGCTAACCCCGCGATGTCTTTATGCGATTGATCGACAGATACCTGTTGAAACAATTTTTAGGCCCGTCCGCCGCTGCAACAGCGGCGCTGGTCGGGATTGCACTCCTCGCCCAGACCTTGACCTTTCTCGACATCATGGTGGGCCAAAGGCAGGGCGTGCTGGTTTTTTTGAAAATCGTCATGCTGACCATGCCGCAAATGTTGGTCATGGTGCTGCCGATTGCCGTCTTTGTCGCCATGCTGCTCACCCTCAATCGCCTGCACACAGAGCAAGAAATTGTCGTGTGTTATGCAGGTGGCATGAGCCGCTGGCAGGTGACATCGCCCGCCTTCAAATTGGCGGCCTTCGCCGCGCTCTTTAGCCTCGTCATCAATCTCTGGGTGCAGCCCATCTGCATGCGCGCCCTGCGCGACGAGCTATTCCGCATTCGCACTGATTTGGCGGCGAGCCTGGTGCGCGAAGGTGAGTTTTCATCCCCCGGCGCTGGCAAGCTGACCGTCTATACCCAATCGGTCGATTCAGAAGGCCTGCTGAAAAACGTCTTCATCCATGAGGAAAAGCAGGGGGGAGAATCGTCAACCTATACGGCTGAGCGCGGCCTGATTACCTCGCAAAACGGCAAGCCGATCATGATTTTGAAAAATGGCGCCAATCAACAATTCAATGGCAAGGGTGTATTGAATTATCTGGCCTTTGAGGAATATGCGCTGGATCTTTCCGAATATTTAAATACATCGGAAGTTGAAGATTACAAAATATCAGATCGATTTCTGCATGAACTCCTTTATCCCAACCCTCAAATCCCCTGGGATATCCATAATAAGAAAAAATATGCGGCGGAGGCCCACTATCGCCTCTCCTCTCCGCTTTATAACATTAGTTTCATGGCCTTGGCGCTTTATGGCGTGCTGGGCGGGGCATTTAGTCGAAACGGCTATGGACGACGCATCGCAGCCGTGGCGGCGACGGCAGGCGTGGTGCGTATCTTGGGCTTTATAGTCCAGGCCGCCTGCGATTCCACGCCAGCACTCAATCCTTTGCAGTACGTCATTCCGCTCGCCCCCATCCTTTATGTGCTGCAAAAGCTCTATGGTCGCACGAGCTTTAGCAACGCAAACGCCTTGCAGCCGCTCGCCGAACTAACGCCAATCGGAGGGGCGGCGCGATGAGCCGGAGGAAGCTGTCGCTCGGACGTCTTGAAGCCTATGTGCTGCGACACACCCTGATCGGGGTCGCCGTTAGCTTGGGCGTCATTTCGTTCATGATTTTGTTGATCAATTTCGTCGAGCTTTCGCGCACCCTCAGCGGTCGGACCGCCGATATCTCACCAGGATTGACCGCCTATCTGACCTTGCTGCAAAGCCCGTCTCTCATTCTCATCCTCTTCCCCTTCGCTTTTCTCTTCGGCGTGCTCGGGGCCTTTGCCAACCTCAATCGCCGCTCGGAATTGATTGCCATGCGCGCAGCCGGAGTTTCCGCATGGCGGTTTATCTTTCCGGCGGCGGCGGCATCCGCCACCATTGGCGTCATCACCGTCTTGGCGCTCAATCCCTTGGCATCAGTTTTAAACGGCGAGTTCCAAGCCCGTGAGGCCGCTCTGGAAGCGGCTTTTCAAGGCGCTTCCGCCAAGCCCATCTGGCTTCGCCAAGGGGACGGTCGCACGCAGGTGATCATCTTGGGAAGGCGACAGAAGCCCGGCCTCGGCGTTGATCTCCTCGACGTCTCCTTGTTTCGTTACGCCGTGCGCCCCGACGGACATCTCGACTTTCGCCAAAGAGTTGACGCGCAAGAGGCCGTCTTAAAGAACCATCAGTGGATCTTGACTGGCGCCAAGTCGGCGGAAGCCGGCGCCAAGTCTGAAACCTATGGCGCCTACGCCATCCCATCGACCTTGGACGAACGCACCGCTTTAGAGCATGTGGCGACACCGGCGGCTGTACCGTTCTGGAGCCTGCCAGGCGTTATCCAACGCACGGAAGGGGCTGGCTTTTCCGCCACGAGTTACCGGTTGCAGTTCCACCAACTTCTGGCGACGCCCGTTATGTACTCAGGGATGGCGGTCCTGGCGGCTGCCTTTTCGCTACGCCTCATGCGCCTTGGCGGCATGGCCCGATTGGCGGCTGCGGCTGTGGCCTTGGGCTTTGTGTTTTTCTTTCTCAACCAGCTGTGTGTTTCGCTCGGGCGCGCCGACGTGCTCCCGGCCTTTTTTGCAGCTTGGACACCGCCGCTTCTGGCCCTCCTGTCCGGCCTGACACTGCTATGCTACACGGAGGACGGATGACGCATCCGTCACGCGCACAGCTCGCCAAGCGCATTGACGCGGCGGTGCATCCTGGAGAAGTTTTGACTTTGAGGGTCGCAGTTTTGAGGCGCGCCGTGCGGAACCTTTGGCAGGGACTTTCGGTGCTTGGCGTCTTGGCGATGGTTGCCAATGCGGGGGCAGCCCATGCCAAGCCGCCGCCAAAGCCAAGCCCAAGCCGCCCACCGCCGCCGCCGCTGGAAGACGACGGACTGGGCCCCAATGAAGTGCTGCTCCAGTCGGACGAAATGGTCGATGACGACCATCAACACACCTATACGGCCAAGGGAAATGCGATTGCGCGCTATCGCGGCCGCCTCGTCTATGCCCATTCCATCACCTATAATTCCGACACGGGCGAAACCCATGCGGCGGGCGATGTGGTCATCCTCAACCCCGACAAAACCATGGAATTCGCCCAGGACGTCGAACTCGACAAGGATATGTCGACGGCGGTCGCTCTGGCCTTCTCCGCCCGTGAGCAGGACAATGTGACGATTACCGCCGGGGCGGCGATCCGACGCAGCGAAAATGTCCGCGAGCTCAATCGCGCCATCTATACGCCGTGCAAGGCCTGTCTTGCCAATGGCGGCGCGACCCACCCGACCTTTTCGGTTCAGGCCGACCGCATCCTCGAAGACCACCAACATCAGATCGTCTACTATACCAATGCGGTTATTCGGGTGAAGGATATCCCGGTCTTTTACCTGCCGGTATTTTGGCACCCTGATCCCAATGCCGAGCGCGAATCTGGCCTCCTGACACCCAAAATCTGGTTACAGGCCAAGCGCGGCGTCTCAATTGAACTACCCTATTATCTGGTCATCACGCCGTCTGCCGATGCGATTATTTCGCCGCAAATCAGTGAGCGGGTGAATCCACTGCTCAACCTGACCTATCGGGAGAAATTCTACTCGGGCGAGCTCGATTTTCGGGCGGGCTATACAATTGAGAAGAATTTTAACAGCGATATCAAATACGGAACCGCAACCTCTCGCAGCTATTTCTTGGGCAAGGGCGCTTTCGACATTACGCCGAACTGGTCCTGGGGATTTGGCGCCGAGCGGGTGACCGATGGGTCGATGTTCTGGCGCTATAGTTTGCGCGACATCTATTCTGATCGGGGCGAGCTTTCGACCGACACAGCGCGGCTATTGTCGCAGCTCTTTGCTGCGCGAGAGGATGACCAGTCTTATCTCTCCGTCGCCGCCCTCAACTTCCAGAGCATCCGACAAATCGGCGCCACCTCACTGACCACTGGTGGCAAGACCTATGCTCTGCCGGTGTTTGAAAGCCCCCATGGCTTTCCCACGGTTGCGCCGATGATCGAGGGTCGGCTCGACAGATGGCTGCTCGGCGGCCGGTTCAATCTTGACTTTAATTCTGTGGCACTAACCCGCAACGACCCCGTTGTCGCCCTTGTCGACCCAAGCGGCTTGCAACCTCAAGGTCCTGAAACCGTCGGCTCAGCCTTGAGCTCGCCGACGGCGTTGACGGGCTTGCGGTACAAAAATAGCCAAAGAACCAGCCTGTCCCTCAACTGGAACACCACCCTTACCAGCGATTTTGGCCTGCGCGTGGCTCCCTTTGTGCAAGCGCGCGCCGACCTTTTCTCAATTTCCGATGGAGAACGCGTAAGGGTTGCCACAAACGGCATCGAGACAGCGCTTGGCCCGGCCAAGGCCCAGTCCAGCGAGGGCTATGAGACCCTCGGCGCCAATGTGAGCTATCCCTTGTTTCGCCCCCTGGGAGAAAAGGGCTCGATTATCCTTGAGCCCCTGGCTCAGGTCATCATTTCGCCAGATGTGAAGCCTAATCCGAATATTCCAAACGAAGATTCCACCGCCTTTGAATTCGACGAGTCCAACCTGTTCGCCATCAATAAGTTCAGCGGCTACGATCTCTACGAGGGCGGCCAGAGGGTTAATCTGGCCGGTCGGGCGACGGTTGATTTTGGCGATTTGCGGACCGGAACCTTCCTGCTCGGGCGCAGCTTCCGGGATCACGCGTCCACGCTCTTTACACCCAATTCAGGCCTCACCTCGGCCGCGTCGGATTGGGTGGCGTTTGCCCAGCTCAAGCCCTTGAGCTTTCTTACCCTATTCTACCGTGGTCGGCTCGGCGGGGACAGTTGGACGCCGGAGCGGACCGAAACCGGTTTAAATGTCTCATACGACCGGATCAGCGGCTTCTTGCGATACGATTATAACACCTCGGGGCTTTCCTATATCGCCCAGGGGACGGGCGCGAACATTCTGTACAAGACCGTGTTCGGCAAGACCGAAGATGCGCAGGCCGGCGGGTCGATCTTTCTCAACCGCAATTGGGGCCTAAGCCTCAATGCCAGCCGCGATCTCAGAAACCATATCTTTCCCATGGCCCAGATTGGCTTGATCTACAAAGACGATTGCATTCGTCTGGACCTGCTCTACACCCACGACCAAATCTTCCAAGGATCGGGCGTCTCGGCTTTGACATCCGAATCTGTCGCCCTACGACTTACTCTCATTGGATTTGGCGGTGCGCCCGCAATCGGTGCGCCCCGCAATGACAGTCGATAGGGGTTGGTGGGCAGAGTGAACATGAGCCGTTTAGACGCGCTGCAAAGCGCTACAGGATGATACTGATGAAATACCGGAGTTCGGTCGCCTTAGGCGTCGCGGCGACTTTTTTCGCCTTCGCCGCACCGCAAGCACAAATCGCCCCGCCAGCCCCGGCCCCTGCCTTGGCTGAAGCGCCGCCGACGCCTGCGGAAATCGAAGCGCAGCGCGCCAAGATCAGCCTTTCCGGCGACGTCGCCGCAACTGTCAATGACGAGGTCATTACGAGCTATGACCTGCGTCAACGGATGATGCTGCTGATCGTAACCTCCGGCGTGCAACCGACGGAACAAAACCTGCCCGAACTGCAGCGCGAGTCTCTGCGCGGCTTGGTCGAAGAGCATCTGCAGCTGCAAGAAATTCGCCGGGTGCAGACCAAGCAAAAAATGAAGATTGAGCCGACGGATAAAGAAATTGACGACGAGCTTGGCGATCTCGCCCGCTCCAACAACATGAAACTCGAGCAACTCGAACGTCAGTTGACCACCGCAGGGGTGAGTATCGCAACCCTTCGCGAGCAGATCCGCGCCCAGGTGGCCTGGCGGCGCTATATGGGCGGGCGGTTTGGCAGCGATATCAAGATCGGCGCTGATCAGATTCAAAACGTCCGGAACCGGATGAGCGCAGCGGCGGCCAAGCCACAATTTCAGGTCTCAGAAATCTTGATCGACGCCCAGCGGGTCGGCGGAATGCAGATCGCCCTGAATGGCGCCAAGGAATTGATCGAGCAGATCAAGCGCGGCGCCCCGTTTGCGGCGGTGGCGCGACAGTTTTCCTCTTCGCCCTCGGCCAATTCCGGCGGCGATGACGGCTGGCTGGCCTCCGGCGATATGCCTCCCTTGGTGCAAGCGGCGCTGGAGCAAATGCACCCCGGCGAATTGTCCGAGCCCATCCAGACTCCAGACGGCGTCTATATCCTCTTGCTACGCGATAAGCGGGCCGGATCGAACACTCAGCTTGTCAATGTGAAACAGGCCGTTGTGCGTCTTGCCGCCGACGCCGCGCCTGCCGATACCGAGGCGGCGCAAAAGAGCCTGATGGACCTCCGGACTCGGGCAAAGGGTTGCGAAGGGTTTGAAGCCAAGGCGGCATTGCTTCCGGGTGTGATCGCGGGTGAAACCGGAGAAACCGACCTGAACGAATTGGCGCCGGAGTTTCGCGATGCCGTGGTCAAGTTGCGGGTTGGCGAGGTCAGCGCGCCGCTTCGCACCCGCCAGGGCCTGCACGTCGTCGCGCTTTGTTCGCGCCGAACCGGCGGACATAATGACCCGACCAAGGAAGAGATTGAAAACCGCCTCTATGGCGAACAACTCGCCATGCTGGCCAAGCGGTTTTTGCGCGACCTGCGCAACTCCGCCAATATTGAGACGCGATGAGCGCGCCGAACGCGCCCCTGGTCGTCAGCCTTGGCGATCCTGCGGGCGTCGGTCCGGAAATCATTGCGCAAGCTTGGAAAGTTTTGCGCCGCACGGACCTCAACTTTGCGGTTCTCGGTGACCAAGACCTGTTGGCCCGCCTTGCCCCTGTCGCGGCCATCGAAACCCTGGCAGACGCCTGTGACACCTTCCCCGCCGCCTTGCCTGTCTTGCACCGTCCTGTGGGTGCGCCGGTCGAGGCTGGGCGCAGCGACCCCGCCCATGCCCGCGCCATTTTGAGCTGGATTGAAGAGGGCGTCAGCCTAAGCCTCTCTGGCCAAGCCGCTGGCCTCGTCACCGCCCCCATCGCCAAGGCACCGCTCTATCAGGCGGGCTTTCAGTTTCCCGGCCACACCGAATATCTCGCCGACTTGACAGCAAAAGTCGCCACGACCGGACCGCGCGGACCGATCATGCTCTTGGCCACCGACGCCTTGCGTGTGGCCTTGGCCACAATCCACATCCCGCTCGCCAAGGTCCCCGCCGCCTTGAGCTCCTCAGCCATCGTGCAAACCGGCCGAGTGCTTCACTATGCGCTGAGATCAGATTTTGGCGTGCCATCGCCCCGGTTGGCCTTGGCCGGGCTGAACCCCCATGCCGGCGAGGGCGGCGCTATAGGTCGCGAGGAAATCGACATCATCAATCCAGCCGCCGCCCAACTTCGGGCCGAAGGGGTGGACTGCACCGACGCCAAGCCAGCCGACAGCTTGTTCCACGCCGATGCACGCCGTACCTATGATGGCGTCATTGGGCTCTATCATGATCAGGCCCTGATCCCGATCAAGACCCTCGATTTTTGGGGAGGCGTCAATGCGACGCTCGGACTGCCGATTGTACGCACCTCGCCCGACCATGGGGTCGGCTACGATATTGCTGGCAAGGGCGTGGCGCGAGCCGACAGCCTGATCGCCAGCTTAAGGTTGGCGCGCCAAATGGCGCAAAACCGCGCAGCCTATCGGGAGGCGGGACGGTGAACCTCGATCACCTGCCCTCCTTGCGCGAGGCGCTGAACGAAAACGGCCTCGCGGCGAAAAAGAGCTTTGGTCAGCATTTCCTCTTGGACCTCAACCTCACCCGCAAGATCGTCCGCCAGGCCGAGCCACTTGACGGCGCCTGTGTGCTAGAGGTGGGGCCCGGCCCCGGTGGCTTGACGCGCGCCTTGGTCGAAAGTCCGGCCGCCCATGTGATCGCCATTGAGAAGGACGCACGATTTGTGCCGCTGCTTAACGAGTTGTCCGAAGCGGCTTTGGGGCGGATGACGCTGGTCGAGGCCGACGCCCTCTCGATCGATGAAGCCCAATTGACGGCCCCCTTCGGCGGCGCGACCAATACCCACATCATCTCAAACCTGCCCTATAATGTCGGCACGCCCTTGTTGATCAAATGGCTGACCGGTTCCTTCACGCCCAAGGCCATGACCTTGATGTTTCAAAAGGAAGTGGCGATGCGGACGGCGGCAAAGGCGGGAAGTGCGGCCTATGGTCGGCTTTCGGTCATCAGCCAGGCGCTCGCCGAGGTGAAGGTGGTCATGCAGGTCCCTGCACGCGCCTTTACCCCTCCGCCAAAGGTTGAGTCCGCCGTGGTTCATTTCCGCCTGCTCGCCGACCGCCCTCCCCCTGACCGCATCGCGGCGTTAGAAACCGTGACCGCCCACGCCTTTGGCCAGCGCCGAAAGATGTTGCGCTCCAGCTTGCGACCGCTCGGCGGGGAAGCCCTCTGTCGGGACGCCGAGATTGATCCTGACGCCCGCGCCGAAACCATCCCTGTCGAAGGGTTTTTGCGGCTGGCGAAACGCATCGCTGCGTGACGGAGGTTCTGATACTTGGCGCCGGACCCGCCGGGCTGATGGCGGCGGACGTCTTGGCGCAAGCGGGGGTGGGCATCACGGTCATCGACAAGATGCCAAGCGCCGGGCGGCGGCTGCTGATGGCCGGTCGCGGCGGCCTCAACCTGACCCATTCCGAGCCCTTGCCGCAATTCTTGAGCCGCTATGACGCCCAACCGAAGGCCTTGACCCAGGCCATCGCGGCCTTTGCGCCAAGCAACCTGCAAGCCTTTGCCGCAGATTTGGGCGAGCCCTGCTTCACCGGTCCAAGCGGGCGTGTGTTTCCCAAGAGCATGAAGGCCTCCCCCCTGCTCCGCGCTTGGTTGCGGCGCTTGGGCGGGCTTGGCGTTGTCTTGCGCCTGGGGTGTCGCTTCGAAGGTTGGACAGACAAAGGCGCCGTCCGTCTCGTCGGCGGCGAAGGTGGGCTACAGGAACCCCGCGCTATCATTCTGGCGCTCGGCGGCGCGTCTTGGCCACGGCTCGGGGCGGACGGGCAAGCTTTGGAGCACCTGCGGGCGGCAGGCGTGCCAGTCCAGCCCTTCACGGCGTCCAATTGCGGGGTAAATCTCGACTGGTCGCTCGGATTTCGGACGCGCTTTGCGGGCGCACCGCTAAAGGCCATTCAGGTTTCCTGTGCCGGCGCCACATCGCGGGGCGAGGCGGTCGTCACGCCCTATGGCCTTGAGGGCGGCGCCATCTATGCGCTCAGCCGTCAGATTCGGGACGCGGTGACGGAAACTGGCGCGGCCACACTTTGGCTCGACCTAAAGCCCGACCTCTCAGAAAGCGAAATTCGCCAAAGGCTGGCGCGCCAGAAACCTGGCCAATCGCGGGCCAATCGGTTGCGCAAGGCGTGCGGCCTTGCTCCCGTGCTAATCAATCTGATCGGTGAGGCTGGGCCCCATGGGCTGGATGAGGCGGGGTTGATCAAGGCGCTCCCCTTGCATGTCTGCGGACTGCAATCCTTGGACCGGGCGATTTCGTCCGCCGGCGGGGTCCGGTTTGATGCGCTCGACGCCTCACTGATGCTCGTGAACAAACCCGGTGTGTTCGTCGCGGGTGAGATGCTCGATTTCGACGCGCCAACCGGCGGCTATCTCTTACAAGCGGCCTTCTCCACCGGCGCTTGGGCGGCCAAGGGGACGCTGGCCTATTTGCAAACCGCGCCCCCACCGCTCGCCCTTTACCACACTGGCCAAATCCCGCGTAGCGCGGTGTAGGCGTCCTTGCGGAAGCCCGACTTCACGCCGTTGTCCTTGCCGAAATAGAGCAGTGCATCTTGGCTCGGATCATAGGCTGGCCACGGGACGCCGCAGTCTGGCTTTCCCGTCTTGGCAAACGCCACCCAACAGCCATGCACCAGCCTGCCCTCGGCGCGATCCGCGTCCGAAATGAGGGCCGGAACCGGCGTCTTATCTTGGGTTTCAAAGACGAAGAAGATCTCCATGCCATGCACGGCCCTGGGTAAGAAAAGCTTCAAGCTGCCCGGCACATAATCGAAATGATAGAGAAAGGTGGGCGCTCCGGCTGAGGCTGCAGCGGCAAAGTCATGGGCCGGGGCACCCATGTGCAGATCGGTAAACAAGGCGTGGGCAAAGCGCCGGTCTGACTTGCCATCCTCGCCATAGGCGGCGCGCACGGCAGCCAAGCGATCAGGTGGAATAAGGCTGAACAAATGGGCTTGCGCGTCGGGTGTATCGCGCAACAACGAATCTTCGCCACTGTTGGAGCCGATGATCAATGGCACCTTGGCCGCCCGCCCGTTCAGCATGCTCGCCGCTGCCGCCTCGGTCAAAAGCTGGCCGTCGATGATTTCTCCGGAATTGGCGGCCCCTTCCATCGTATTGATCTTGTCGAGTGGCAAGGCGCGCAATTGATCAAGGCTGAGATCGGCGCCCAAGAGCGACGCGCCCTTGGCTTCGGCCTCCGCAAGCGGCATGGCATAACCACTGCCGCCGCTCTCGATGATCGCCTTGGCATAGAGCCCGTGGGCGGCGGGGGTACTGAGCAGCATCAAGACCGAGAAGCCACCGGCGGATTCGCCAAACACCGTGACATTGCTCGGGTCGCCGCCGAAGGCGCCAATATTCCGCTGCACCCATTTTAAGGCGGCGATCTGGTCCATCAGGCCATAATTGCCAAAGGCCTCGCCCTTGGCCTTGGCCGCCGCAGACAGGGCCGGATGCGCGAGCCAGCCTAAGGGGCCCAAGCGATAGTTGAGGGTAACGAGCACAACACCGTCTTCGGCGAAGTGGGTTCCGTCATACCAGGGGATACTGCCCGAGCCGAGCTTGAGACCGCCGCCATGCAACCACACCATGACCGGATAGTGTTGGCCCGCGGGCGGCGGGGCCTTTGGCGCCCAGACATTGAGAAAGAGGCAGTCCTCGCTGGTGGCGCCCGTATCGCCGCCATTCATCACCAAGGCAGAGCCCTTCATCGGCGTCTGAGGACAGCCAGGGCCGAAATGGTCCGACACGCGGCTATTGGTCCAGGATGTGACCGGGTTGGGTGGGGCCCACCGCAGCGCGCCGACCGGCGGGGCGGCAAAGGGGATGCCCTTATAGCTCACTGTCGCGGTCGCCTCGACGCCTTGCACCGGACCGCTATCGAGGGCAACCGGCGCTAAGGTCGAAGGTGCGGCGAAACTGCAGCTCGCCAGCGTCACGCCCGCGATCACGCCAAGCACCGCGCCAAACCGATGGATAAATGCCACGTTTCTCTCCCTCAACCTTATCCGGTCTTGAAGTGCATATGGGCCCGCCCGAACCCGCCTGTCCAGAGGTGGGTCCGACCGCAGTTGCCCATGGCGTCGGTTCAGCCCTCAGGCTACAAAGCCGCTCAAACCTCGGATCGACCAATGACGTCGCAAAGGGAGGACCATGTCGAACCTGCAAGGCCCGGCGCTTGACTTTGACCTCGGCGAGACCGCCAACGCCATCCGCGAGACGACGCGCCGTTTTTGTGCCGATCGCTTAGCGCCCCGCGCGGCCGAGATCGACCGCACAAACGCCTTCCCCCGTGACCTTTGGCCCGAAATGGGGGCGCTGGGTCTGCACGGCATTACGGTCGAAGAGGCGGATGGTGGACTTGGCCTTGGCTATCTTGAACATGTCGTGGCCATGGAAGAGGTCAGCCGCGCCTCCGCCTCGGTCGGGCTTTCCTACGGCGCGCACTCCAATCTGTGCATCAATCAAATTCGCCGCTGGGCGAGACCTGAGCAAAAACGCCGCTACCTGCCCAAGCTGATTTCGGGCGATAATGTCGGTGCCCTGGCCATGAGTGAGGCGGGCGCAGGCTCAGACGTTATGGGCATGAAGTTGCGCGCTGAACGACGTGGCGATCATTATCGGCTCAACGGAACCAAGTTCTGGATCACCAATGCGCCGCACGCCGACACGCTGGTCGTCTATGCCAAGACCGATCCTACGCCCAAGGGGAAGAGCCTGACCGCCTTCTTAATCGAGAAGGGGCTCAAAGGGTTTTCGGTGTCGCCCAAGCTTGAAAAAATGGGCATGCGCGGATCAGACACCGCCGAATTGGTGTTTGAAGATTGCGATATTCCGGAGGAGAATATTTTAGGCCCTGTCGGCGGCGGCGCGGGCGTCTTGATGAGCGGCCTCGACTATGAACGCGCCGTCCTCGCCGCTGGCCCGCTTGGGATCATGCAGGCGGCCATGGATGTGGTCCTGCCCTATGTGCGCGAACGCCAACAGTTTGGCCAAGCCATTGGCGGCTTCCAACTGATGCAGGGCAAGATCGCCGACATGTATGTGGCACTCAATTCCAGCCGGGCCTATGTCTATGCCGTGGCCAAGGCATGTGATGCTGGCAAAACCACCCGCTTTGACGCAGCGGGCGCGATCCTGATGGCCAGCGAAAACGCCGTGAAGGTGGCGCTGGAAGCCGTCCAGGCGCTGGGCGGTGCAGGCTATACCAAGGAATGGCCGGTGGAACGTCTGGTGCGCGACGCCAAGCTCTATGACATCGGCGCCGGCACGAATGAGATTCGCCGCTATCTGATCGGTCGGGAGCTGGTGGGCGGATGAGCCGCATCGTCTCCCAGGTCTCGCCGCGCTCGGCGACCTTCTTGCACAATGAGCAGGTTAATCGCGCCCTGGTCGAAACCTTGCGGGTGCGTACAGCAAACGCCGCCCTCGGCGGCCCGCAAGCGGCGCGGGACCGGCACCAAGCCCGCGGTAAACTGTTGCCACGCGACCGGGTTGAGCAGCTGTTGGACCGGGGCTCACCCTTTTTGGAGATCGGCGCGCTCACCGCCTTTGGCCTCTATGACGACGAAGCGCCAGGCGCGGGACTGATTGCCGGCGTCGGACGGATTTCCGGACGTGAGGCCATGGTGCTCGCCAATGATGCGACGGTCAAAGGCGGCGCCTATTTTCCCTTAACCGTCAAAAAGCACTTACGGGCACAAGAGATCGCGCGGGAAAATCGCCTGCCGTGCTTTTACCTCGTCGATTCCGGCGGCGCGAACCTACCCCATCAGGCCGAAGTCTTTCCCGACCGCGACCATTTTGGTCGCATCTTTTTCAACCAGGCCCAGATGAGCGCTGAGGGCATCCCCCAGATCGCCTGCGTCATGGGCAGTTGCACAGCAGGCGGCGCCTATGTTCCGGCCATGTCAGACGAAACCGTCATCGTACGCGGCGCTGGCACCGAGAGCCAAGGCACCATTTTTTTAGGCGGCCCGCCCCTCGTCAAGGCCGCCACCGGCGAGGTGATCTCTGCGACGGAATTGGGCGGGGCTGACACCCATGGACGGCGGTCGGGGGTGGTCGACCATGTGGCGGCCAATGATGCCCATGCGCTGGAGATTTTACGGCGAATAGCGGCGCGGCTCGGACCCTCGCCGGTAAAATCGGTCGGCCTGATCGACAGTCGCCCGCCGCAGCTTGATCCCGAGGAGCTTTACGGGATCATTCCCGCCGATGTGCGTGCACCCTATGACGTGCGCGAAGTCATTGGGCGCATGGTCGATGCCTCTGAATTTGATGAGTTTAAAGCCCTCTATGGCACAAGCCTCGTCACCGGCTTTGCCCATATTTGGGGCTGCCCGGTGGCAATTCTGGCCAATAACGGCGTGCTCTTTTCTGAAAGCGCGCTGAAGGCGGCGCACTTTATTCAACTGGCCTGTCAGAGGCGCACCCCGCTGCTGTTTTTGCAGAACATCTCAGGCTTCATGGTCGGTGGACGCTATGAAGCGGGTGGGATTGCCAAGGATGGCGCTAAGATGGTGACGGCGGTGGCAACCGCCAATGTGCCTAAGCTGACCGTTTTGATCGGCGGTAGTTTTGGCGCGGGAAACTACGGCATGTGCGGCCGCGCCTATGGCCCACGGTTCCTGTTCTCCTGGCCCAATTCCAGGATCAGCGTCATGGGGGGAGAGCAGGCCGCGAGCGTCTTAGCCACAATTCGACGCGACGGCTATGAGGCACGGGGCGAGGCTTGGGCCGCTGAAGACGAGGCCGCCTTCAAAGACCCGATCCGTGAACGCTATGAACGCGAGGGTGATCCCTATTTCGCCACGGCGCGGCTGTGGGACGATGGCGTCATTGATCCGGTTCAGACCCGCGACGTGATCGGCCTTGCCTTGCACGCCGCCTTGAACGCCCCTCTTCCCGAACCTCGGTTCGGCGTCTTCCGGATGTAAGGCAGAGCATGTTTGGGTCGCTGCTGATCGCCAATCGCGGGGAAATCGCCGCACGCATCGCCAGAACTGCCCGGGCCATGGGCTTGCGTGTCATCGCCGTCTATTCCGAGGCAGATGAACAGAGCCGCCACGTGCGCGAGGCTGATGCTCGCATCGCCATTGGTCCAGGACCGGCGCGCGACAGCTATCTTTGCGCCGACAAGATCATTGCCGCCGCCAAGGCGACCGGGGCCGAGGCCATCCATCCCGGCTATGGCTTCTTGTCGGAAAACGCTGATTTTGCCGAAGCGGTCACCCAAGCTGGCTTGATCTTTGTCGGCCCACCCGCTGCGGCCATCCGCGCCATGGGATTGAAGGACGCCGCCAAGGCACGCATGGCCGCAGCGGGCGTGGCCGTAACGCCGGGCTATGCGGGCGAGGACCAGTCGCTGGATCGCCTGCAGTCGGAAGCCGAACGGATCGGTTACCCCGTCTTGATCAAGGCTGTCGCAGGCGGCGGCGGCAAGGGCATGCGCAAGGTTCTGCGTCCAGAGGACTTTTCCGAGGCGCTTACCGCATGTCGCCGCGAAGCCCAGGCGAGTTTTGGCGATGACAAGGTCTTACTTGAAATCTACGTGCCACGCCCGCGCCACATCGAGGTTCAGGTTTTCTTTGATCGCTTTGGGTCTGGTGTGCACCTTTATGAGCGGGACTGCTCGCTGCAGCGCCGCCACCAAAAGGTTATTGAAGAGGCCCCCGCGCCGGGCATGACGGCCGAGATCCGCGCCACGATTTGCGAGGCCGCGCTGCGAGCCGCCAAGGCGGTCGATTATGTCGGCGCCGGAACGGTAGAATTCATCGCCGATGCGTCCCAAGGCCTCAGGGCTGATCGCATCTGGTTCATGGAAATGAACACCCGCCTACAGGTCGAGCATCCGGTTACCGAAGCCGTCACCGGCCTTGATCTGGTCGAATGGCAGCTACGTATTGCAGCAGGCGAGCCCCTCCCCCTCGGCCAGTCCGCCATCCCGCTCAACGGCGTCGCCATCGAGGCGAGGCTCTATGCCGAACAACCGGCAACCGGCTTTTTGCCCTCCACCGGACCCCTGACCCATTTCCGTCTGCCGCGCGGGGTGCGGATCGATACGGGCGTCGAACAGGGGGGAGAAATCAGTCCCTTCTATGATCCGATGATCGCCAAGTTGATCGTGCATGCGCCTACCCGCCGCACCGCTGCACAAAGGCTGGCCGAGGCCTGTGCCCAGGTGGAGGTCTATCCGGTGGCAACCAATGCCGGGTTTCTCGCCCGCGTTCTGCGAGATGACGAGGTGACAAGCGGCGCGGTCCATACGGGCCTGATCGCTGAACGCGGCGACAGCCTGACCCAAACCCCACCGATAAGCGCCGACGCCTTACAGGCGGCATCCATGGCCTTTGTCACCCCAAGTGACGGCGCACCTTGGACGTCTCTGCCAGGCTTTCGGATCAATGCGGCGGCCCGCTTTCCGCTTTCTTGCCTATGCGCAGGGCAGCCAACGACCGTACAGGTCGATCCCGCCCGCCCGACGGCAAGCAAGGCCTTTATCTATGGCGATCTACGGGTGAGTTTCGCTGCGGGCGAGGCCTATGTGTTCCAAGCCCCCGACCCGGCCGCCTTAGCGGGCGAGAGCGACGGCGATGGCCAAATTCTGGCGCCCATGCCTGGGCGGATCATCTCGGTCGCCGTTGCTCAAGGCGCCAAGGTGCAAAAGGGCACCCCCCTTCTCACCCTTGAAGCCATGAAGATGGAACATGTGCTCACCGCCCCTTTTGACGGGCAAGTCGGCGACCTCGCCGTCGGCCTCGGCGATCAAGTGCAGGAGGGAAGCCTCCTCGCCCGCCTCGAACGACCAGGATGAGCGGCGGAAAAGTGCGTGTTTTCAATATTTTCCGCTCATGACCTGCGGAGGCCGGTATCCAGGAGTTCATCACCAAACCTCGGCAGGCCCGTCCCT
>CAIMFV010000056.1 GCA_903840435.1 uncultured Caulobacterales bacterium | reverse complement strand
TTTCGCGATCCAGCCGACAGCCAACTGGCTGACCTTTCTGAGGTTCGGCTCGGCGCGGACGACCAATTGGAAGGTGCAGACGCGGCATTCGCAGCCCTTCGCCAATCCAAGCCTTACCTCTTCCATCCGGAAGACGCGTCCTCACGGATGGGAACCAGCCACGCCGGTCCCGCGCCGAAGCCGGGCTCTATTGAGGCGCGCGATGTGCGTCACATGAGCCGTGAGGAATATGCCCGGGCCCGTGATCAGTTTCTGCGCACCTACGGTCGCTGACGCGACGTTTTTCACTTCAGCTGATTTTCCCATTTTGCTTGGCTAGAGGAGCCGAATTTGCCCATTCAGAACATGCCGCAAGGCATTCAGGCCGCAATCCAACAAGGATTTCTCGCTCGCGACTTTGAAGAGGCGCTGCGGTCCACAGTTGGATTCCGTGCCATCGCCGACAAGGAAGAGGTGGCGATCAATGTTGGTGAGACGGTCACAAAGACGCGTAATGGCTTAAAGGCGCCCGCCATGGCGCCCATGATGCCGAGCGCCAACACTAATCTCGACAATGGTCTCAACCCGTCCGCCTATACGATTGAACAATATGCGCTGGCCTTGAACCAGTATGGCGACACAATCGACCTGAATATCGTCACCAGCCAGGTGGGGATTGGAAACCAATTTCTGCTCAACACGACCATTAATGGCATCCAGGCCCGCCAAACCCTTGACCGGCTGGCGCGCAACGCCCTCTACAGCGCCTATTTGGGCGGAAATACGCGGGTTCGGGTCAGCTTGACCTCGGCTGGACCCAATATTGCCGTCGATGATGTGCGCGGTTTCCTGACCGTGTTGAATAATGGTCAGTTCTTGCCTGTGTCACCGACCAATACGGCTCAGGTGGTGGTCGGGGCCAATGTCTATACCCTGATCGGCGTCACGCCGGACCAAAGCTCGGTCTCAAGCGTCTTGCCTGGGACAACAGGGATATCGGGTCAGTCGGGCCTTCTCACCTTCGCGACCAATGTGGCGACGACCGACGCGACGGCCGGCAATCTCGTCGCCCATGCCAATGGTCCGGTGGTGGTGCGACCAAATGGTAAGTGGGGGGGCGGGGCTTCTCCCAATGCGACAACTGCCTCACTGGTCGCATCCGATACGCTGACGCTTGGCGCCATTGAGGATGCGGTTGCCCAGCTGCGCGCCAATACCGGCATGCTGCAAGACCCGTTCTTCCTTTACCTCGACACATTTTCCATGCGTCAGCTGTTTTCCGATCCAGACTTCAAGCTGATGTATCAGGGGCAGTACGGTTCGGAGGAGGTCCGGACGGGCAAGCTCTTCCAACTGTTCGGCGTCAATTTTGTTCCCACCAACGAAGCGCCCGTCCAGCCCGCCTCTTCGGCAGTCCCTGTGCGGGTCAGGCGACCCATACTCTGCGCGCCAGGTGTTTTGATTGAGGGCGACTTCGCGGGCATGCGCGAAAAGGCCTATGAGGTGGCGGGCAGCAATTCAGAGGTGCAGATGCTGGACGGGATCATGCAAGTGGTGCGCGCGCCGCTCGATCGCTTGCAGCAGATTGTCGCGCAATCCTGGTTCTGGATCGGCGGCTTTGTCGCGCCGACGGACGCTACTGCGACTTCTGTCATTATTCCGTCGGCTGGGGCGCAATATCTGAAGCGCGCCGTGGTGATTGAGCACGTGGGCTGATCGCCAGCCCCGTGTCATCCCGCAAAGGGGCTCGCCGGACGGTGGGCCCCTTTTTTTACCAACCCTGCCAAGTCGAGAGGGGGGTGAAATGGGCTTTTCTGCCGCAGACGCCGCCGATTTGCGCCGCTATTGCGGCTATGGGGCGCTTGGCCAGCAGGTGACACCTGCGTCCGGCTATCGGTTTTTTACCGCCTATGGCGTGCTCGAATATCGGCTGGCCAATTGTGCGCCAGAAGAAGCCTCTATTGCCCAAAGCCAATTGGCGACGTTGCGCGGGCTGGAGGCGGCTATTCCGAGCGCGGGCCAAGCCATGGATACGGACGGAGCGGCGGGCTGGACCCGAAACCGCAGCGAAGCCCAAGACCGCATCCGCCTTTACCAATGGCAGCGTGTCGAGCTTTGCCGCTTCTTAGGGGTTCCACCGGGGCCGGGATTGCCCAGTCCTGACCAAACCGGACAGTTGAGCGTCTAGCATGGACGGTCAAACCTTGCTTTCCCGCTTCGCCCTTGGCCTCGCCCGGGGCGCAGCCAGGACTGGCCTTGCCTGCCAACATTGGCGTCCCATCAGCGCCCAAACGCCAGCCCTCGACCCCTCGGGAGCAATAGGCACCGTCATCGCCCGCTTGGTCGCAGAGGGTGCGTCTGCAGACCGACCGCCTTCCGAAGCCCAACTCAACTATGCTTGCTTCACCGATCCAAGCGCCGTTCAGCTGGGAGACTATCTGCAAAGGCAGGCGGATGGCGCGATCTACTTCGTCTCGAGCTTGTCACCCCTCTCGCCACCTGCCGCCGTGCGCTGCACCGCCTTAATGACCGTGACGCGCAGTGCAACCGCGACCTCAGTTGGCAACGCAGCGGGACCAGGGAGCTACGGCGGGGAAACGTCGTCTGGCCCGACGCGGCTCTTAAACACCTTTCCGGCCGGACTAAGGATCATCAGCGGTGTCGGCCTTGGCGACGCCAAATTGCCCGATAGTGCGCGGCTCGCGGGCGTCGAAATATTTCTGCCGCCCCTTCCGGCGGATGCCGTGGGATTTCAAGCAGGCGATATTTTCGCCGATGATATGAACCGCCGCTTTCGCATGGATTCGATTGAGGTCTTGCCGGGGGGATTACGCATCCTGGCCAAGGAGGCGCGGCTCTGATGGCCGATCTCGAAGAGGTTTTACAAACACTCGCCAATCTGTGTGCGAACGCCGTTTATCCGCAAGGGCTGAGTGGGCCGAGCGCCCTTTCGGCGCCGGCGCTGATCTATGCTGGCCCGCCGCAGGCAGCACAATTGGACAATGACATCGCAGCGCTCGCCAGCGGAACCGGCGGACACATCCATATTTCGGTCGTGGCCGGCGAGGAGGAGCAACCGACGCCGGGCTATCTACAAATGGTGCAGGAAGCGCCAAGACTTGCGCCGAGCCTGGCTTTGACGTTGAGCGGTGACGCTCTGACGGTTTCGGGCGCGCCTGGCCCTGCGCAACTCTTAAGCTACCGCCTGAATGGCAAATTGGTGAGCTTGCCCATCCAAGCTGGACTTGGACCCGTGACAGCTGCGCAAGCGCTGTTGGCGATCTCGCCGGGGTTCAGTTTGACCGGTCAGACCTTGCAGGCCCCTGCCGCCGCGAGCCTTAGTCAGCCAAACGTCGCCAGTCTTGGCACCCTGGTGAACGAGGTGCGTCGTCAAACCCGTGAAGTGGTCGTCCAGATCTATTCAGACTCGCCTGCACGACGGCGGGAAGTCGGCGATCTTTTGGAACGGGCTTTGGCCCCGGTCAGGTTCTTACATTTCACCGATACCAGCTTTGGGCGTCTCATCTATCGCCGGACCGTCCTCGTCGACACAGCCGAGACAGCCGAGCTTTGGCGGCGCGACATCGCCTTCCTCGTGACCTTTGCCACGACCTTGACCGAGACGATCACGCCCGTGCTCGAGGTCGACATTGCGGTTTCAACCCCTGTCGGTGCCACCTCGGTTCCGCTCCTCTCATTAACGGAGACTACCCCCACATGCCCGTCCTCCTCGTAGTTCACCCGTTCGGTGATCATCAAAGAGGTGATCAGATTGATGACGCGGCGACGATGGCCGCGATCTTAGGCGGCGTCGATGCTGACAAGGTGGTCCAGGTAGCTGCGCCGAGCCCAACGCCTCCCCCAAGCACGGCCCAAGAGCCCAACTAAGGACGTCCAAATGCCCATCACGCCTTTAGGCGCTCTCAATACGACGGCGCTCGTGGTTCCAGACCTCTATGTGCAGATTATTCCGCCTCAGGCGCCGTCTCTGAACGGTGTTCCAACCAATGTGCTTGGGATTGTCGGCACCGCGACATGGGGTCCGACCAATAGCCCGATTTCAATCGGTTCCCTTGCCCAGGCGGCGGCGCTGTTTGGACCGCAACAAAGCCGGGCCAATGACCTTGTAACGGCGGTCGCCATCGCTGCCCAGCAAGGCGCCAATGCCTTTCGATTGGTCCGCGTTACCGACGGCTCAGATCTGGCGGCGACAGGCGTGATCCAGGCGAATTGCTTGACCTTGACGTCGAAATATACGGGGTCGTTTGGCAATGCGATCTCCGCCAGCCTCTCAGCGGGAACCCAATCCGGAAGCTGGAAATTGGTGATTGCAGCGCCGGGCTTGGTGGCGGAATCCTTCGACAATCTAGGCGTTGGCCTGAGTGGCGCGGCGCTTTGGGCGGCCATCGCCAATAGTGTCAATGCAGGTGTCTCAGCCCTGCGCGGCCCGTCTGGCGTCATTGTCGCGACAGCGGGCGGTGGAGCGGCTGCGGCGATACCCACCACCATTACCTTGTCGGGCGGCACCGACGGCATCGCCTCGATAACCACCTCCGTCCTGCTCGGCCAAGACGTCACGCCCAGGCGGGGGCTCTATGCTTTGCGCAATGCGGGCTGTGTTGCGGCCATGGTGGCCGATCTCTCTGATCCGACGAGCTATGCCACCCAAGCCGCATTTGGCCTGTCCGAAAGCGTCTATATGGTGATGACCGGACCGCCTGGAGACAATATCGCCAATGCGGTGGCGACCCTGGCGTCGGCGGGGGTCGACAGCTATGCCGCTAAGCTCCTGTTTGGCGACTGGGTCTATTGGTTGGATACGGTCAATAACGGCGTCAGGCTCTGTTCGCCGCAAGCCTTTGTTGCCGGACAGCGGGCGGCGCTCAGCCCCCATCTCTCCGGCCTAAATCAGCCGCTGCAAGGCATTGTGGGCACCCAGAAGAGCTATGCCGGGCAACAATATGCCTCGGCTGACCTTCAAACCCTGGCTCAGGGACGCATCGACGTCATCACCAATCCCGTGCCCGGGGGCGCATATTTTGCGTTGCGCTTGGGACACAGCACATCGTCCAATCCGATGACCAATGGCGATAATTACGCCACCCTGACCAACTATATTGCCGCAACGCTCAATGCAGGCATGGGAAGGTTCGTTGGCGGATTGCAGTCAGCGACGCTCCGGCAGCAGGCCGTGGCCACCCTGTCGGCCTATCTCCAGACCCTACAAACCCAAGGGATGATCGGCGATCCCAGTGGCGGCCCGGCCTTCTCGGTCGAGATCGACGCTGCCAACAACCCACCCGCCCGTGTGGCGCTCGGCTACATGCAAGCCGATGTCCAGGTCAAGTATTTGGCGACGGTAGAGAAGTTCCTCATCAACGTTCAAGCGGGAGCGAGCGTGCAAATCGTCAAACCCGCCACCTCTCCGACCTGAAACGTCGCAGTCGCCCTCCCTAAAACGCAATAGAGAAAAGGTCGCTCATGTCGATCAATGGATTTAGTGTCGGGCGCGATATTGCGCTGACCGTCGTAACCAGCTCAGGTCCTCTGACCTTTAACCTCATTACGGCTTTTTCCGCCCAACAGGAGACTCGCGACTATATGGTCAAGGGGCTCGATGGCGTTCCAAGACCCGTGCGGCAATTCAACGGTTGGCGAGGACGTTTTGAATTGGAGCGCGCCGATTCCACGCCCGACGACTATTTTAGCCAACTTGAGGCCAATTATTTCGCCGGTATCAGTGAAAATCCGGTGACCCTGACCGAGACGGTCAGCGAAGTTTCGGGCGCAATCACCCAGTACCGCTATGTCGGCGTCTTGCTCAAATTAGACTCCGCTGGCGAGTGGAGTGGGGATTCAACCGTGAAGCAGACCATCTCCTTCGTCGCCTCGCGGCGCGTCAAGGTGGCTTGAGGGGTGTGGCTTAACGGGCGCGCTAGGACCGGCGCTTGCGGCGTGGCGTGAGCCGTCGACGAGGCCGGGTCCGCGTTCGGGCTCGCCGGATTTGCCGAGTTCCCTGCCACGGCCAAAGGGCATAGGTTGGCGCGCCATCACCGGGGCCCGTGACTGTCCGCCGCCAGCCGCTGGCTGCGCGCTGTCGCATTTCATCGAGTTTGTTCCATGAGGGACCATCTGACCGCATTTCAGAGCACCTTTTTGGAAATATCGCGCGATATCTGATATTGCCCGCTGAGTAGAAGTTTAGATCGGCCATAAACCAACTATAATCTTGAAATAATTTGAATAAATATAGCGAAAAATACGATAAGGTGTCTCTGTGAATACTTACTTACATTACGTGTAATTGCCCTCATTTCTGTTAACAAAATTATATTTTCAAACATAAATGATTTCATTTCAAATGTGTTGGAGGGATGATGCTATGCAAGAAGCCGGTTTCGAAGCGGAAACGCCCAGTCAGGTGGTTTTGCGACGCGCTGGCGAGGTGATCTCGGTCACGGATCGGCTGGGTCGTCGCCTCAAGGTCAGGCGCATCGGCGCGCTGGCGCGTTATGACCTCTTGCGGTTACTGGGCCCGGATGCGGCGGGTCATGCCGACCTGATCGGCCTGGCGCTCGTGGCGCAATCGGTCTGCGAAATCGACAGCGAACCGGTGGCGCCCTTGCGCACTGAGCGCGAACTTCGTGCGCTCATCCAACGGCTTGACGATGAGGGTCTAGACGCCGCGAGCGCCGCCCATGAGGCCAATTTCAATTCCCATAGCGCGGGAGGCGCGGAAGGCGAAGCCCTGGGGGAGTCGCTTGGCGCAGGCGGGTCCAGTGTCTCGTCCGCGCGCCCGAATTACGCGGACCCCTGATGTTGGTCAGCCGCCATGTGCCATTTGACGTGGCGTTCAGTTTGACCCCGGACGAGGTATTGGCCTGGACCATTGTTCTGGGCGAATTCGAAGGCGGCCTGTGGGATTGGGAGAAGTTGTGTTGGCGTGACCCGAATTCTGTGCCGCAGCGAGGTTGATCAATGGTCCAAAATTTAGGTCAGATCCCAAGCGCCATTTCGGCAATCGGCGCAGGCTGTCTTGCCATGTTGAACAGGTTCGCCGGCGCTGCCCCGCACTATTTTAGCATCGGTCCGATCCCCTCCAGGGTGGAAGGCCCAAATCTGGAGGCAGAGGACGCTGGCCTTGTGCCGAACGGGGGAGTCGCGCCGGTGATGCTGAAACGCCGCATTCGGGTGCAAGCGCCCAACATGGCACGCTCGATGCTTCGTGTGAGCGTCGCTGTACCTCAGTCGAAGCGGCTTTTGATCGCCACCTTGGGGCGAAGCGCAGCGCGGTATGGGCGGCTCAGCAATTTTGCATCGCGGCCAGCCTTTGAAGGCAGATCCTGGCCGAAGCTTGGCCCTTTCCTAGCGCGCCCGAAGAGAGGGTTTGGCGCCTCGGCTAACACCGCAGCGCGTGGAAAATTGAGTGAGAAAATCGCTGCGATAGGTCGACGCTTTTGGCGTGCGACGCCGCTGTCAAAGACCTATGCGGCCTTGAACGGGTTAGAACCGCGAGGATTTTCTGTTGAGCAGACGGGCGGGGGAGCTGGGTTTCGTTTTGTGCCAGGAAGGTTTACCGCACTCGGCGGGTTTCGCACTTTAACGGCGCGCCAGATGCTTGGCAGCGGCGCCATGTCGCAGGTGTTTGCCAAGACTGCCTTCACCGCGATGGACTGGCCAAGCCCCCTTGCATCGCATCGCAGAGGTCAGCGTGCGGGGGCGCGAGAGTTGGCGTCGTTCGCACCCAGACCGGAATTGAGCAGCCGTCGCGCTTGGGAGACGCGTTCAGAACAATCCAGGGCGTCACTCCCAGATCAGGTCGACCTTCGGCGACTGGTCGCGCAGGTGAGCGCCCACCAGGCCAGACTGCTGGCCCAGCCAACCGGCGTTTCGGGTTTTGATCCGACCTATGCCCTCCTCAACCCCAATATCGGACTGGTCCTTTGACGACGCTTTCCTTGGTCGACGAAGCCACCGGCGCGGTTTTGACCTTTCCCGACCTTGCGCAACCCCAGGCACTGGATATTGCAAACACTCAGCAGCTGGCAGTGCACGATCTGATCGGCGGGGGCCGTGTGGTTGAGGCCCTTGGACGCAAGATGACCCCCGTGAGTTGGGAGGGTGTCTTCCTTGGCGCGCCAATGGCGTTCGACGCTGGCCTTGCCTTGCAGGCCCTTGCTGCGTCGGGTGGGTCTACCCTTCTCACCTGGGAGAGATTTCGGTTTCGCGGCCTCATCAGTGCACTCAGCTTAAGCTGTGAAAGCGCCTTTAGGATCAGCTACAAGATCACATTCACGCCAAGCGACGACCTGTCCGCGCCACTTAAAGCTCAAGATCAAACCGTTTCGCTGGTGGGGATTGCGAGCACTTTAGACGCCGTTCAAGCCTTAGCGATGTCGCTTGGCGACCTCCAACTTGGCGCTCAGCTCGAGCGCGCGGTTCAGTCGCTCACCCAGATCGCCAGCCTGACGGGCGCGTCCCAAGGCCAAATTCTGGCTGTCCTGCAGCCCGCAAACTTGGCTTTGTCGCGTACGGCAGTGCTTTTGGCCGGAACAGACGTTGGGCTCGGCTCGGATTCTCAGCTCGGCGGCGCTGCGGACCTTCAGCAACGGACAGCGGCAGCGCTCAATAGCGCCGCTCTCGTCAGCGTCAGAAACGGACTTAGCCAAGTTATTGCCCAATTGGGCGACCTCACATCTGGCAGTCCTGTGCTCACCGTTGCCGGAGGTGACTTGATGCAAATCGCAACTCAAACCTATGGGTCTGCCCTGGACTGGACCACCTTGGCCCAGGCCAATGGCTTGACGGACCCAAGTCTTACCGGTCTCAACACCCTCGTTATCCCAGCCCTCTCGTCGGGCTCCGACGGGGTGCTGCAGGTCTAATTCGCTCCTCAAAACTTTAGAACCTTCGAGGTCGAGATGATCTCATCTCTCCGACGCCCCATGTCGCAGGTGACCTGCAATGGCGTGGTGCTCCCGGCGTGCCTGTCCTGGAGGGTGGAGCAATCCATCCATTTTAGCGCCGATACCTTCGAAGTCGAATTGGCGGTTGCGGCATTGCAGCCGCCTTATGACTTGAATTGGCTCCTGTCGCAGTCTGAGATGGTGATTGAAATTCGGGCGGGCCTGAGCTCGATAGGCCAGCTGGAAACAGCCGACCCGCAAGGTGCGCTCATCTCCCTGATCAAGGGGCCTGTCGACAGCTTAAGTTTCAATCCGCGGACGGGCGTCATCGCGCTTTCGGGGCGAGACCTGTCGGCCCGGTTTTTAGACCAGCGCATCGATCTTGGCCTGCGAAACCGCAGTGCATCAGACGTGCTCACCGAACTTGCCGCCAAACACGGTCTGCAGGCCAAAATCACCGCGCCGAGCGAACCGGTCGGGCTATTCTATAATATTGATTGGAACCGCCTCTCGGGTCGACGAACCGAGTGGGATCTGATCTGCGGATTGGCGCAAGAGTGTGATGCCTTAGTCTTTATGACGGGCGAAACGCTCGTCTTCACGCCCAAACCAAGGGCTAGTGATGCACAGACATTTCCGGTCGCCTACGGTTCATCCTCGGATCTGGGGCAAGGGGTATCCGTCCTCGATCTAACGTTTCAAAAATCCATCCGCTATGGCGCAGGGGGAACCGTCGAAGTTGCATCGTGGAACGCTCGCAGAAAACAGGCCTATCGCAGCCTTTCGACCTATGGCGCGCCGGGTGCAGCCGCATCATCCTATCGCCTGACAACACCAGGACTGACGCAAGATCAGGTCGCCCAATTTGCCGCCACCGTAGCCAGGGGCCTCGCGGAGCAGGCAGCAAGTCTGAACATCCGTCTCCCCGCCGATCTCGCGCTCGATCCGCGCGGCTTGATCGCTCTGACAGGGGTCAATCCCTTCGTGGACGGACTTTATCAGTGCGCAGCAACCAGTTGGAGCCTTTCACGTGAAGAGGGATTTCTCATGACCCTTGATGCGCGGTCCCTGGCCCAGGAGGACGCCGCATGAGCCAAGCTCTTGCCAACGCGGTGCGAGGTCAAGCCTTGGCCCTGTCAAACTTAAGGAGCTTTAACCGGAAGGGCTTGGTCAGCGGCTATGATCCCGCCCGTCATGCCGTCAAGGTGACCTTGCAACCGGAAGGCTATGAAACCGGCTGGATGCCGCTGGGCGCGGTATGGGTCGGAGCTCAATTTGGTATGCTCGCCGGACCAACGCTTGGCGACATGGTCGAGGTCAGTTTCGAAGATGGCGCTCACGATGCGGGCGCTGTGGGTCTGCGCTTCTTCAATGATGAGGATACACCACCGCAGGTTCCTTCTGGAGAGCTGTGGATTGTTCACGCCTCCGGCGCTTCGGCGAAATTCACCAATGACGGCGCCCTGACCTTCACCGATCCCTCCGGCGTCAGCTTGACCTTAGCCAATTCTGGCCTTGCCATCCTCAAAGGCGACCTTTTGGTTCAGGGACGCGTGACGGCGACCGGAGAGGGGGTCTTTAAGGGCCATACCGTCTCGGCCCACACCCATTCTGGCGTCCAGTCCGGCACGAGCCAGACTCAACCCCCTAATGGATAGCGGCTGTGTTAGAAAACGACCTTGACCTTCCTATCGGTGGCGACCTCTCTCTGGGTCCCACAGGCGACATTGCTGTGGTCTCTCAATCCCGGCGGACGCAACAGCGCGTTTTGCGGCGATTACTGACCTCGCCAGGTGCAGCGATTTTCCACCCAAGCTATGGCGGTGGATTGGCGGCCTTTGTCGGGCAACCGCTGCAAACCAATCGCCTTCTCGGGGTCGTCACCGGCCAGATGCTGTTGGAGGCCTCGGTCGCGAAAACACCTTCACCGACCGTTTCTGTCAGCCAAGGTCCCAGCGACCCGACGTCGATACTGGTCAATATCAGTTATTTCGATGCGGCCGCGCGCGCTTCCCAAAATCTCGCCTTTAAGCTGGGGTCGTGATGCCAGTTTTGCAAACTCAAGGCTTTGCGGCTCTGGTTGAATCGAGCGCTGCCGCCGTTCAAGGGGCCGCCGCCAAGGCCATTGATCTCTCGGTTGGGTCGGTCGCTCGGGCGCTGGTTGAATCTGTTGCTGGCGTGGCCGTGTGGTTGCAAAGCTTAGCCTTGCAAATCGCTTCAGCGACCAGATTGGCCACGTCTGTCGGCACCGATGTTGATAGTTTCGGGGCTGATTTCGGCTTCAGCCGCCTACCCGCCTATGCCGCCACGGGAACCGTGACCTTTTCGCGGTTCACCGCAACGCAGCAGGGCTTCATCCCCGCCGCCTCTGCCTCCGGCGTCCTCCCAAGTGGTCAAACTGAGTGGAGTGGCGGAGCGCTAGTCCAAACGGCGGACGGTGCGCAGCAATTCAGGGTCATTCCAGATGTCGGTCAGAGTGCCTATTCTGCGACCTTGGGGGGGTATGTGATCCCGGCTGGGACCGCGTCATGTGCCGCCACCGTTCAGGCAGTAAAGGCAGGGGCGTCTGGTAACGTTGCTGCCGCAGCGATGTCAACCCTGGTCGGTGCGCTGGCCTTTGTTGACACGGTGACCAATGGGGCGGCCTTTCAGACCGGCGCTGATCCTGAAACTGACGATGCGTTCAAAGCGCGCTTCTCAGCCTGGGTTGCGTCGCTCGGTCGGGCGACGCCCTTGGCCGTGGCCGAGGCTGTGGCCGATTTGAAGCCTGGAGCAACGGCGCTTGTCGTCGAAAATCAAACGCCCTCTGGGGCGCAGCAGATCGGCTATTTTTACGCCATTGTTGACGATGGCAGCGGATCGCCGAATGCGACCTTTTTGGCGGCGGCCGGTGCGGCCATTGATCGGGTTCGACCGGCGGGGGTGCAGTTCGCCGTGATCGCACCGACGCGGCTAGTTGCCAATATTTCAGCTAGCGTCACCTCAGCCCCCGGCTACCTGCACGCCGCTGTGGTGCAAGCGGTGAGCCAAGCCATTCGTCTCTATGTGAACAGCCTCAAGCTTGGGCAAACCTTACCCGTGAGCCGCATCGCGCAATTGGCGTTCGACGCCACACCCGGCGTGGTCAACATCACCGGTGTCACCCTGAATGGATCGGCGACCGATCTTTGGGCGGGAAGCCAAACCGTGATCAGGGTCGGCGCGATCACGCTGACCTAGAGAGATATTTCATGGCTATAGGCGACCAGACCGATATTCAGCGCCGCCTGACCTCGCTGCTGCCGCGCGGCTGGTTCGCCGACGACGCCCCAGTCTTATCGGCTTTACTGCAAGGCTTCGCAGCGTCGCTAAACTTCGCTTTCAATCTCCTAAGCGAAGTCAGGCGACAGTCGCGTATCCGGACCGCCACTGGAGCGTCGCTTGATCTTATCGCTTGGGACTTTCTAGGCCCGCGTCTCCTTCGAAAACCCAATCAAACAGACGCGGCGTTTCGGGCGCAAATCCTGGCTTCAGTATTGCGGCCAAGGTCGACACGTCAGGCCATTATTCAAGCTCTGACCGACCTGACGCAGCGCGTTCCAAGCCTTGTCGAGGTATGGCGGCCGGCAGATGTTGGCGGCTATGGTATCGCGGGCCCAGCCTATTCCGTCGCTGGCGCCTATGGTTCGCTCTCCCTAGCCAATACAGTTTTTGTCACGGCGTTTCGCCCGACACGTGGCTCCTTTTCAGGCCTCTGCGGCTATCGAACGGTTGGCGGATATGGTTCAGGCACGATGGCCTATGGCCAAGCCCGCCTGATCACCTCCGGCATCACAGATCAGGACATTTACGCCGCTGTTGAAAGCGTGCGCCCCGTTTCCACCACCGTTTGGGTGGCGATTTCCTCTTAAACCCCATCTTCAGGAGTCTTGCCCTTGGACCGTCAGATTGTCTGGCCGGGTGCGATCCCGCTTGAGACCGACCTCCTTAATACGAACCGGAATATGATGGTGGGACTGGCGCAGCTGGCTCAAGCTATTCTCGGCAGTTCTACCCTGGCGGATGGTCTCGCCTGTAGCCAAACGGCTGCGCCGTCCATGAGCGTCACGATTGGGCAAGGTTCCCTCTATTCGCTCCAACCCCTTGATGCGACGCCCTTTTCATCTCTTGCCGCCGACACTTCGGATTTGATCCTGAAACAAGGGGTCGTGTTGGCGAGCGCGGGGCTGCAACTCGGACCGCTCACCGCTCCCACCAGTCCGGGAACCTCGATCATATATTTGGTTGAAGCGGCCCTGTCGGAGGTCGACACCAACCCGGTCCTCTTGCCGTTCTACAATTCAGCCAACCCAGCGGTTCCCTATAGCGGCCCGGCAAATTCTGACGCGACCAGTTTCACCACCCGAAAATGTGGTGTGACCGTGCAACTCAAGGCCGGTGTGGCCGCCCCCACGGGAACCCAGGTCCAGCCCTCAGCCGATGCCGGATTTATTCCGCTCTACGCGATCACGCTCGCCTATGGGCAAACCACAATAGTCAACGCTAATATCTCGGTGGCATCGGGTGCGCCGTTCATCTCAACCAAGTTGACGGGGCTCGCTCCCCTTATCAGTCCCGCCTTAACCGGAAGTCCAACTGCACCGACGGCACCGCTGTCAGACGCCTCAAACCGCTTGGCCACCACTGCGTTTGTCAAATCGTCGGCTGGGGGTTTTGCAAGTAATATTAGCGTCAGTTCAGGTGGCACCTTGAACAGCGCAAACTTCGGTCAAGTTATTGATATTTATGGGTCGAACTCAAATATTTTCACTTTGCCACCTGCCAATTCTGCGCCATCGGGGACCTCGATTTGGTTTGTCAATACGAGCATCGCAACTGCAACGGTCCAGTGCCAAGGGGCTGACCTGCTTTATCCGAGCAGCGCGCCCGTTTCCTCCATTGCCATCCCGTCCGGTGATTGGCTGGTGGTAGAGACCAATGGCGGGGGCTGGCTGGCCCTCGGCTCGGCAACGCTGTCGAGTAGCGGGCTATTCGCCGGAACCCAAGGCGTGGCGGGCTATCAGAAATTGCCGTCTGGGATCGTCATTCAATGGGGGCCGTGGCAGAGCGCGGCGAGCCCCGGAGGTGCAGTACCGGTAACGTTTCCGATCGCATTCCCGCAATCGGGCTGTGTAGCCCTTAGTGTTGTTCAGAACAATGCGACCAGTTCTGGTTTGAATGCCTGTTGTTGGTACGACAGCCCGTCGCGGTTAGGGGCCAATCTTCATTCCAGCATCACCAACAGTGGCGGTTCTTACATCGCGCTGGGTTTTTAGGAAGTCTCATGGGACAGAAGTACGCAGCCTATACGACCTCAGGAACGATTTCCGGCTTCTACGACGCCGTCGACAGTCCGCCGCCCAAGACGGCGCAGCTATTGAAGATCACAGACGCCCAATGGCTTGCATGTTTGGCAACGCCTGGGTTCTCCGTGGCGAACGGCGCGCTTTCGCCCCCGCCGGCCGGGAGTGCATTGGCGCAGGCTCAGGCCCAACTCGGCGCGTCGCTGAGTTTGGTGTGCCAGGCCCAAATTACGGCGGGTTTCACCTCACAGGCGCTCGGTGCGTCCTACAGCTATCCGTCCCAATTGACCGATCAACACAACCTGACCTTTGCGGCTCTGGCGGCGTTGGGTCCTGGTCTTGCCGCGAGTTGGTCCGCGCCGCTCATGTGTGCTGACCCAAGCGGAAATTGGGCGAGCCGCCCCCACAACGCGGCACAGGTGCAACAGGTCGCGTCAGACTGCAGGGCGATGATTTCGGCCAATTTGAGTCACTTGGCAGCCTTGCGTGCAAAAATCGCGATCTCCACCACAGCGGCTGCACTAAGCGCAATTAGCTGGTAGGTCCGCCATGACGTCCGCAAATTTGAAGCTGCAAATCATTCGGGAAGAGGGGGAGGTGTTGGAAGCCTATCCAGACCCGCTCAGCCCCTTGGGTCTAAGCTGTGCGCGCCAAGGCCTTCGGCCGGAGGCCTACAAAAGGGCTGTTGGATTTGAGCACCTCGACGGCGCGCCATGGACGATTGGCGTCGGCTGCACCGGGCCCGACATCAGGGAGGGCGTCGTCTGGACGCCCGCGGAGTCACAGCGTCAACTCGACCAGAGGGTTGCGGCGCTCTTGCACGATCTCGACGCGCAATTGCCCTGGTGGCGGGAGCTTGAGGATGCGCGCCAAGATGTCTTGGTCATCATGGCTTATCAGCTCGGTATTGCGGGCCTGCTGAAATTTAGGACGTTTTTGCGCCTGCTGGCAGCCGGTCGGCCGGACCTCGCGGCAGACGAAGCCTTAAAGTCGCGATGGGCCTCGCAGACCCCAGAACGGGCAAAACGTATGGCTGCGCAATTGCGTAGCGGAGCGCTAAATCCAAACGCCAACCTGAAGGGGACTTTCCATGGCCATTGATCCGGTTACCGCCGCACTTGATATTGGTGGGCAACTGATTGAGCGGCTGATCCCTGATCCCCAGGCCAAAGCAGCTGCCGCGCAGTCACTGCTGCAAATGAAGGCCAATGGCGAGCTTGCAGAACTCACGGCCCTCTCCGACCTCGCAAAGGCTCAGATCGAAGTGAATAGGGCCGAGGCGACGTCGTCCAGCTTGTTCGTTGCAGGCGGACGACCCTTCGTGATTTGGGTTTGCGGGGCCGCGATTGCGAATGACTTCATTCTGCGCCCCTTTGCCATCTTCATCGCCAGCCTTTACCGTCTCACAACACAGTGGCCGCAGCTTGATATGCAAAGCCTAATGCCGCTGATGCTTGGACTTCTTGGGCTGGGCGCGATGCGGTCCTATGACAAGAGCCAGTTTGCTCCCGGCAAGCTGACTTGAACCGTGGCGCATCGGTGCTAGCTTAGCTGTCAAGGCGGCGTCGACCGTCCAAAAAAGACGAGCTGGGCAGGAAATACCATGAGCGTAGAGGCAACGCGGAGCCAGATTGAGGCGGCGCTAAACGAGGCCCACATTCCCTCCGTGATGATGGCTCTGATCCATTTGACCGGCGATCTGTCTGACCTGAATGGCGAGCCGCCGGTCTATGATTTTTTCGGCGATGGGCAAGGCGGGTTGTCTGCCGAGCGGATCGCGTCGGTCAAGGCGCGTGCCCTTCAGGCCCTGCTCGAAGCCCAGTCTGGCACACGCACGCACCATCCGATTGATGAGGCGCTTTTGCAGAGAATGATGAATTTTATCGCCGGCGCGACCATACCGGACAGGTATTTGCCCTTGATGGTCGAAGAGCTTTCGGTGGACGGCGTTGACGCCAAGCGTCCCACCTGGCGTGCGGCAGACTATGGCGAAGCTGGCACCCGCTTGAAGGTCTTGATCATCGGGGCGGGCATGTCAGGAATCTTGACCGCGATACGCCTTGACCAAGCTGGCGTCGCCTATGAGATCGTCGATAAAAACCCTGATGTCGGCGGAACTTGGCTGGAAAATCTCTACCCAGGCTGCCGCGTTGACAATCCGAGCCACCTCTACGCCTACAGCTTCGAACCCAATCACGACTGGCCGAACCACTATTCTGACCGAAACGCGCTATTCGCTTATTTTCACAAGACAGCAGAGAAATATGGCATTCGGGCCAAGGTCCAATTTGGCGTCCAGGTTCAAGACGCCCGCTGGGATGCGAAACATCATCTTTGGCGGGTTACTTTGCGCGATCCCTCAGGGCAGACCCGCACGGTCGCCTATTCGGCGGTCGTATCCGCTGTCGGTCAATTGAATCAGCCGCGCTATCCCGATCTTCCAGGCCGGGAGGATTTTGCGGGCCCAAGCTTCCACTCCGCTCGGTGGCCGAAAGATATCGATCTGAAGGGTAAGCGCGTGGCTGTAATTGGCACAGGCGCGAGCGCGTTCCAGTTCGTTCCCGAAATTGCCCCAGATGTGGCTCACCTCGACGTCTACCAGCGGACGCCGCCGTGGCTGGGTCCCACACCGAACTATCACGAGGCTGTGGGGGAGGGGCAAAAATGGCTTCTGAAGAACCTGCCCTATTATGATCGCTGGTACCGGTTCTGGATGTTTTGGACCATGACGGACGGCATCTATGACTTCGTCAAGGCCGATCCAGACTGGACCGGTCCCTCGACCGCGGTCGGCGAAATGAACCACATGCTGCGGGAGATGCTCGCCGAGGCTATCCGGACCCAGTGCGCCGATCGACCCGATCTCGCCGATAAGGTCATTCCGACCTACCCCATGGGAGGGAAGCGATCGGTCAGAGATAATGGCGTTTGGATCGCGGCGTTAAAGCGTGACAATGTCGAGCTTGTTACCGATCCGATTGTGAGCATTGAACCTGACGGCGTCGTGACAAGGGAGGGCGTGAAACGGTCCGCCGATGTGCTCATCTACGGCACAGGCTTCCACGCCAGCGATTTTCTTCGCACGTTCAAAGTCTATGGCGTCGAAGGACGAGAATTGCATTCCGATGTCTGGAAGGGAGATGCGCGGGCCTATCTTGGCATGACCCTGCCAGATTTCCCTAACTTCTTCATCCTCTATGGCCCCAATACCAACATCGTCGTCAATGGCAGCATTATTTTCTTTTCCGAGTGCAGTGTTCGGTATGTCGTCGGTTGTCTTGAGATGCTGGCGAAAGAGAAGTTGCACTCCATCTCGGTGCGACCAGAGGTTTTTGCCCGCTTCAATGCCGAAGTCGACGAAGGCAATTCAAAAATGGCCTGGGGCGCGAAGGGTGTAAACAGTTGGTACAAGAACGCGACGGGGCGGGTGAGCCAAAACTGGCCATTCCCGCTCGTCGACTATTGGAACGCGACCTTGAAACCAAACCTCGCAGATTTTATCAGCACTTAAGCCGCCCTGTAACCTCGCATTTAGGGCTTGGGCGAGAAGGGCTTGGGCAGCCGAGACGCCCCTTGCCGTTCCAACATCCAACCCGGATATTCCGGCGGTAGGCTGCTGATCGCGTCCAGTTTGGCCATATCCTCTGACGATAGCGCGACGTCGACGGAACGAAGATTGTCCGTCAGCTGGTCACGGGTTTTGGCACCAATGATGACGCTCGTCACCCAGGGTTTGGCCAAGAGCCAGGCAAGGGCCACCTGCGCAACCGTCGCGCCTTTGGCATTGGCAATCTCGCGCATCACCTCGACGCAGGCATAGGCTCGATCACGGTTCACCGGCGGAAAGTCAAAGTCGATCCGCCGCGCTCCTTCCGGTCCATTCGCACCCGGACCGAACTTGCCCGACAGCAGGCCGCCAGCCAAGGGCGACCAGACCAGAAGGCCAACGTTTTGGTCTTGCAGCAGGGGAACGATTTCACGCTCAAGGTCCCGGCCTGCAATGGTGTAATAGGCCTGCAGGCTCTCGAACCGCGCGAGGTTGTGGTGCTCGGCATGGCCTAGCGCCTTCATAATTTTCCAGGCTTGCCAGTTCGACACGCCGACATAGCGCACCATACCCTGACGCACCAAGTCATCGAGCGCGCGCAGGGTTTCATCCACTGGCGTAATCGGATCGTTCGCATGGATCTGATAGAGATCGATATAGTCGAGTTGCAAACGCTCAAGGCTGGCCGCGACCCCATCCATAATGTGCGCGCGACTTGCGCCGATATCATTTGGACCCTTGCCCATAGCGCCGTAGACCTTGGACGCGATCACCACATCGGAGCGCTTCACCCCTAGAGTTTTTAATGCCTGGCCGAGCAAGATTTCAGATTGGCCCTCAGAATAGACGTCCGCCGTATCGATGAAGTTGACCCCGCTCGCCAGCGCTGTCGAGACAAGTTCCTCGACTGCCGCAATATCCAGCTGTCCAATGGCCTTCCACATGCCTTGGCCGCCAAAGGTCATGGTGCCAAGACAGAGTTGGGACACATAAAGGCCCGTGCGACCCAAACGCCGATATTCCATCCTGTAGCCTTCCTATTCGAACCGTTCCCCGGTAGATCGGGTGCGACGGTGACCGGATCAAGTGAGGTGGGCTCTGGGATGAACTATCGCCACCACTTTCACGCCGGAAACTTCGCAGATCTCCTAAAGCACGCCGTCGTTCTCCACATTTTGCAGACTCTAAAGGCTGACGGGCGGCCAATCCGTGTCGTCGATACCCATGCCGGTGCCGGGGTCTATGATTTGGGCGACGACATGGCGCAGAAGTCTGGCGAGGCTAAGTCGGGCATCTTGCGTTTGATGGAGGCCGAGCGAATACCCGCTCTGCTCGCGCCACTCGTCGCCTATGTGCGCAGTCAAAATTCAGCTGGACCTATTCGGACCTATCCAGGATCGCCCCACATCATCTGCGGGTATCTTGGCGCGGTCGACTCCTATCTCGGCTGCGAATTGAGACCAGACGATTATAACGTCTTGCGCGGAACCTTGAGCCGTTTCGGAACCCGAGGGCGCGTGGCGAGCTTTGCAGATGGCTACGCAACCGCAAAGTCGCTGGCGTCATATTCCCAAGGCAACACCTTTATTTTGATCGACCCGCCGTTTGAGCGGGGTGATGAGTATGCTTGCGTGCTCGAAGCGACCCAAGCCCTGCTACGACTTCGACCCCGTCCCATCATTGCCATTTGGGCCCCGATCAAAGATTTGGAAACCTTCGACGGACTCTTGCGCGATATCGAAAGCCTGCGTCCTCCGCCGACATGGGTGGTGCAGTCCCGCGTTCGCGGACTTGAAAATCCGCTGCGCCTGAATGGGAGCGCCATGATCGTCATCGGCGCCACGCTCGACGTCGCCAAGGTTCATGAGGCCGCTGATTGGATTGCCCTCGCGCTCGGCGGTCAATGTGCGAAAGGCGCTTGCCTTCCGCTTTGAGGACTTGGCGCGGCATTCACATTTCGCTAGTGCGAACAAATTGGCTCTGTGTTATGCTGCGGCGCACAATTTCACAGCGTCGAGCGAAGTTTGACGGCGCTAATGATGGGGTCGACCATGACAAATCCGCACATCTCTGCCGCTGAAATTCAATTCGCTTCTCCCGAAAAGACTTTGAAGGCCGGCGTCGGTTTCGCGTCTCCGCTGTGGCCCGCCTTCGCCGCAGTTGCGGGTGCAGGCATCGCCTATTGGTGGATGTCGGAACTCTCCAAACGCGCCTTTCGGTTTGAAGCTATGCCGCTCTTGTCGAAGTCTGTGGCCCTAGCGCCCAAATCAGAGGCGCTAAGTGACGCCGTCGAGGGTGCGCCGGTGGTCGCGCACCCCGCTGCCGAACCGACTGTAAGCGCGCCCTCTGAGAGCCAAGCGGTCAAGCAAGCAAAGCCGGCGAAGATTAAGCGGGAAGTTTCAGAGCCCGCCTCCGAAGGGGAAATCGCGCCTGCCCGTAAGCCCGCGGCGCGGAAACCTGCAGTTCGCAAGGCAGCCGTCGCCGAGGGCTAAATCAACCCGCCTCGGTTTCGCGACCGGCTCTTCGCTCCTGAGTAAAGCCTAGTCGCAAGTTCAAACGGCTTACGAGATCGATCGCGGCCTCTGCAATCACCGTTCCGGGCAGGTAGACGGCCGAGGCACCGGATTGCAGCAGTACGTCAACATCGGCGGGAGGAATGACTCCGCCGACCACGATCATCATCTGGCTCGCGTTCGCACTCTCAAGCGCGGCCTTTAGCTCTGGCGTGAGCGTCAGGTGGCCAGCGGCCAAGGAGGAGGCACCGATGACGTGGGCGCCAAACGCAACCGCATCGTGCGCGGCCTCCACCGGTGTTTGAAAGAGTTCACCGACCTGCACATCAAAGCCGATATCGGCAAAAGCAGATGCGATGACCTTCTGACCGCGATCATGGCCATCTTGTCCAAGTTTGGCGAGATAGATCCGAGGTGCCCGGCCCTCCGCGCTGGCGAAGGCAGCCACCATGGCCTTGGCTTCAGCGAGTTTTCGGTCGCCCTTAGCCTCTGCGCCATAGACACCTGACAAGGTGTGAATGACCGCTCGGTGTCGGCCAAACACCTTTTCGAGCGCGAAACTTATTTCCCCGACCGTTGCTTTCGCCCGCGCGGCTTCTACCGAGAGGGCTAGAAGGTTGGCGCCTGATTTCGCCCCCTCAGAAAGTTGGTTGAGCTTCGCTTCAACTTCGGCGGAATCTCGCGTGGCGCGCAGGATTGCCAATTTTTCCAGCTGGCGGTTGCGAACCTCCCGATTATCAACCTTCAAGACTGGAATTTCATCCACCACTTCGGGGCGGTACTTGTTCACCCCGACCACGGTCTGGCGCCCTGCATCAATCCGAGCTTGGGTGCGCGCCGCCGCCTCCTCGATGCGAAGTTTGGGCACACCCGCCTCAATGGCCTTTGCCATGCCACCCAGAGACTCGATTTCGGCCATATGGGCCAAGGCGCGCTCTGCGAGATCAGCTGTTAGGCGCTCGACATAGTAGGAGCCCCCCCACGGATCAATCACGTCGGTTTGCCCGGTTTCAATTTGAAGGACCAGTTGGGTGTTTCTGGCGATGCGGGCCGAAAAATCTGTCGGGAGAGCGAGCGCTTCATCGAGCGAGTTGGTGTGCAGACTCTGGGTTTGCCCGGAGGCTGCGGCCATGGCCTCAACCATGGTGCGAGAGACATTATTGAATACGTCCTGGGCAGCCAAGCTCCAACCGGAGGTTTGGCTGTGGGTGCGCAGCGACAGGGATCGGGGGTCTGAAGGGTTAAATGCCTGCATCTTCAACGACCAGATCAGTCTCGCGGCGCGAAGTTTGGCGACTTCCATGAAGTAGTTCATGCCAATCGCCCAAAAAAACGAAAGGCGGGGTGCAAATTGGTCTACGGACATGCCAGCCGCTATGCCCGCGCGGACATATTCGAGGCCGTCAGCTAGGGTATAGGCAAGCTCCAGATCGGCCGTGGCCCCGGCTTCCTGCATATGATATCCGGAAATAGAAATAGAATTAAACTTTGGCATTTTCTGTGATGTAAAGGAAAAAATATCGGAAATAATTCGCATCGAAGGTGTTGGTGGATAGATATATGTATTTCTTACCATAAATTCTTTGAGAATATCATTTTGAATTGTTCCAGATAATTTTTCGGGAGTCACGCCTTGTTCTTCGGCTGCGACAATATAGAGGGCCAAAATCGGTAAAACAGCACCGTTCATTGTCATCGAAACGCTCATTCGATCGAGCGGAATTTCGGAAAACAAGGTGCGCATGTCGAGGATGGAGTCGATGGCCACGCCTGCCATCCCCACATCCCCCGCCACCCGGGGGTGGTCGGAATCGTATCCGCGATGGGTCGCGAGGTCGAAGGCGACTGACAAACCTTTTTGACCTGCAGCTAGATTCCGTCGGTAAAACGCATTGGACTCTTCGGCGGTGGAGAAGCCAGCATACTGACGAATTGTCCATGGATTGGTCGTGTACATGGTGGGGTAGGGCCCCCGCACGAACGGTGCGAGCCCGGGCCATGTGGAGACAAAATCAAGGCCCGCAAGATCATCAGCGCCGTAAGACGCCTTCACATCAATCCCCTCTGGGGTTCGCCAAGCGCTTGATGCCGCCCCTACGAAGCCTGGCGCTTCGGGCAAATCTGCAAGCTTGAGTGTAGCAAAATTTGGGAATCCTTCCGTCATCTCGAAGGGTCCTCGTCGGCATAGGCGTCGACCAAGGCCACCCAAAAGGGGTCGGTCGCATCGACGAGGTCAACATCGTCGGTGAAGGCGATGGCTTCTTCACCCGACGGCAATATCAAGCCAAGCACCTCAAGTGTCTCGCCATCTTCAGTATCGTGCGCCTCGGCTTGAACGACAACTGCGCCGAACTCATCATCGTCTTCATACCAGATGACCGGTTGGGGCAGGTCCATTTCTAAGGGGCGACCATTGAGTGTGTCCTTTAAAGCATAGATCGCCCGTCCAGATGTTACGTCATCGTCGGACGCAACGCCGCCGGAGAAAATCGCGAGCTGGGCCCACGAGCGCGTGTCAAAGCCGGGGGTCATGCGAGGCGCTCCAAGATGCGTGAGCCTAGGTCGATAAAATTGCAGCCGAGATGGAGAAATTCATCTGCGCCAGCTTGAACAAGGTCTTCAGTTGGGTGGCCTGCGATCAGGACCAGCCGGACACCCATGGATTTGGCCCGGCGCACCGCCTCCGCCCCGAGGCTTCTATAATCCTCGTCCGATCCGCACAGGACGACGAGGTCGATCTCTTGGTCCAAAAGTGAAAACTCAAGGTCGATCGGCGTCAGGCCACACACAGAGAGCGCCTGTTGAACATAGTCCCTGCGTGCTGCTGAGCTCTTCGCATCACCGAGCGTCACCAAGGCGACTTTCGGCACTTTCGGCAAAGCCGCCACTTGGTGGCGTAGGTGTTCAAAAGCTTGAGCGGGTCGCCAATATTGCAGCGCTAAACCCCATTCCTCCCGGACCTCTGTACTTCGGGTCATGGGTGGGGTGACAGGCAGGGTGTCGACGCTGGATGGATAGTGGCTGACGCCGACCATACCACGTGTTCGCGATCGCGCGTCTTCGTCTCGCTTGGCCTGTACGGCGAGGACGCGCTTTTGAAAATGTCCGGCCACAAGGGCCGCGACAACGCCACCTTCTGCTTCGAGGGCCTGAAGGGTTGCGTACCCCGCCTTGACGAGGTCGTCGGTCAGGGTGTCGAGGAAGCCTGACCCGGCAGCGGGATCAAAAACCTTTCCAAGGTGGGCTTCTTCGATCAGCACAAATTGGATGTTGCGTGCCTGTCGGCGCGCCATTGGGTCGGTCTGATCCGTTAGGGCCGTGAATGGCTCAAGCAAGATGGAATTCGCGCCGCCTAAGGCTGCCCCAAAGCCCGCCATGGTCAGTCGAAGCAAATTGACCCAAGGGTCTAGCGTTGAAAGCATGCGTCGGGACGAGCGGACATCCAAAATCGCCTCGCTTTGCGCTCCGCAAGCACGGGTTATGCGATCCCATAGGCGTCGGGCCGCGCGCAATTTGGCAATGGTAAGAAAGGGACTTTGATCGGCAGAAAGGCCGATTGAGATGCGCTGGAAAGCGAGATCCAGGCTCATTCCTTCTGCCACCAGAGATTTAGCATAGCAGAGCGCCGCCGCGAGCGCGAAGCCGATCTCCTGGCCCTCTGAACCCCCTGCCTCATGAACGCTGCGTCCCGAGGCAAGGAAGAGTTGGGCTTTTGCGTAGGGCTCAGCCCATTTGCGGGCAGTTTTCGCAGCATCGGAAATATGCTCGTGGATGGGTTTTGGGCTCGACCCTACGTGAGCGAATGGGCTCAGCGGATCTAGGTTGAATGCAAGCGGCGCGTTCGGCGCGCGTTTGGCAAATTCGCCCAGCCAGTCCGCGGCGACCGGCCCGTCAAAGCCTGCGTCGAGATGGATCGGCGCAAGGTCTGTCACCACGCCTGCGAGTAGCATGTCGAAATCTGACTTTGACGCGACCGCGACGCCGAGAATGCCGTTTGCATCAAGTTTCATCTCGACCCCCGCAGCGCCATGAGCAAGATCGTCTAAGATCAGCGCGTTAGCTTGGTTCGGCAATCCGGTGGCGACCGACGTCAAGACTTGCCAAGGGCGCTCTAAGTCCGAGGGCAGATCGATCAACCGGCTTTCGATGCCTGAGGCTTTCGTGAGATTGGCCGGAAAAAGCGGTGGGATCTTGATGCCGTCCAGAGTGGATTTGACCAGACGCTTTTCAAAGTCCGCCCCTTTGAGCACCTTATCGACCTCTTGGCGCCAAAGCGCTTCGGTCGCGGTTTTAAACGGGTCTGGAAGGCGGAATTCACGCAAGGTCGCCTCCGGCAGGTTCGGCTAGGCTTGGATTTATAGGTTGGCTTCGGATGCGCCTGTCCTGGCGAGGCGTCAAGTCTTGGCCCTACCGTCATGGGTTCGTGGCCGCCTCTTGCTCAAGCTGAAGCGATCATTTAACTGAACGCCGATAACGAAAACAGTCCTGTGGCTGCATCCAACTCGGGGGAAGTTCAATGGCTTTGCCAAGCATTCTGAGCGGTCGACTGCGACTGCCGGTCATTTGTTCGCCCCTGTTCATCATTTCTAATCCGGCATTGGTTATCGCCCAGTGCCAGGCGGGTGTGGTGGGGTCTTTCCCATCATTGAATGCCCGCCCGCTCTCGCTGCTTGACGAGTGGCTGGCTGAGATCACTGAGACTCTCGCCGCTTATGACCGGGTCCATCCAGAAGCCCCTTCAGCACCTTTCGCCGTCAACCAGATCGTCCACCGCAGCAATAATCGGTTAGAGGAAGATCTGGCGCTTTGCGTAAAGTACAAGGTTCCGATGGTCATCACGTCCCTGGGCGCGCGTGCGGACGTCAATGCGGCCATCCACAGCTATGGCGGCATCGTGCTACATGATGTGATCACCAACGCCTTTGCCCATAAGGCGATAGAAAAGGGCGCCGATGGGCTGATCCCGGTGGCGGCTGGTGCCGGCGGGCATGCGGGCCTTCTGTCACCCTTCGCTCTGGTGCAAGAAATTCGCGCTTGGTTCGATGGCACCATCGCGCTGTCAGGTTCGATTGCACACGGTCGTTCCGTGCTCGCAGCACAGGCCATGGGCGCGGACCTCGCCTATATTGGCTCGGCCTTTATCGCGACGAAAGAAGCCAATGCGATGGATGGCTACAAGGAAATGATTGTCGAGAGTAATGCTGACGACATTGTTTATACAAATCTTTTTACCGGCGTTCATGGTAACTATTTGAAGCCGTCCATCGTTCGAGCCGGTCTCGACCCAGATAATTTGCCGACCAGCGATCCGTCGCAGATGAATTTCGGATCGGGCGGTAATCAAGATGCCAAGGCGTGGCGGGATATTTGGGGGTGCGGTCAAGGTATCGGCGCGGTTCACGATATTCCAACGGCGGGCGAACTCGTGACCCGGCTTCACCATGAATATCTCGCTGCGCAGTCAGACCTCTCAACAAAAATTGCGCTCAACCGCGTCTAGACTTGACAGCTCCGGGCCTAGCCGACGCAGCGTCACGATTGCATTGGCGTTGAGCGAACGGTAACCCAGGGCATGAGGGATGGGGTGTCCGGTGACTGGGCGCGCCCGGAGCTAAGGGTGTCCGATGTTCTCAAAAATTCTTATCGCCAATCGCGGCGAGATCGCTGTGCGGGTGATCAAGACAGCGCGTCGGCTTGGAATAAAAACTGTAATGGTCTTTTCCGAGGCGGATGCTGACAGCCTTGCCGTGGACATGGCTGACGAAGCCTTTTTGATCGGCCCCCCTCAGGCCTCGGAGAGCTACCTCTCTGCGGAAAAAATCATCCGTGCCGCGAAGCAATCTGGCGCGGAGGCCATTCACCCCGGTTTCGGTTTTCTATCTGAGAAGGCCAGTTTTGCGCGGTTGTGCGCCTCTGAAGGCATCGTCTTTGTTGGTCCAAATCCACGTGCGATTGACGCGATGGGCGACAAAATCGAATCGAAGAAGTTTGCTAAGGCCGCCAACGTCTCCACAGTCCCGGGCCATATAGGCGTGATCGAGGGCGTGACCCACGCCGTGCAGATCGCTGAGGAAATTGGCTATCCCGTGATGATGAAAGCGTCGGCTGGCGGCGGCGGTAAGGGTATGCGCATCGCGTGGACGCGAACGGACGTGCAAGAAGGCTTTCCAGCGGCTCAGTCGGAGGCGCGCAATAGTTTCGGCGATGACCGGGTCTTTATCGAAAAGTTTGTCACAGAGCCTCGCCATATTGAAATTCAGGTTCTTGGCGACAAGCACGGTTCAGTCATCCACTTGAATGAGCGGGAATGCTCGATTCAAAGGCGAAATCAGAAAGTTATCGAGGAGGCACCTTCGCCGTTTCTCGATCCCGAAACACGCCGCGCTATGGGCGAGCAAGCGGTCGCACTTTCGAAGGCCGTCGACTACGATAGCGCTGGCACGGTCGAATTCATCGTCGATAAGGATCGGAACTTTTATTTTCTTGAGATGAATACACGCCTGCAAGTCGAACACCCGGTGACGGAATTGATCACAGGGGTCGATTTGGTCGAGCAAATGTTGCGATCGGCGGCGGGAGAAAAGCTTAACCTGACCCAATCCGATGTGGGCATTTCGGGTTGGGCGGTCGAAAGTCGCATTTATGCCGAAGACCCCTACAGAAATTTCCTCCCTTCAATCGGTCGCCTCGTTCGTTATGCCCCACCCAAAGAAGGCGATTTTGGCGCTTACCAGGTTCGCAATGACGCGGGTGTGCGCGAAGGGGATGAAATCTCAATCTATTACGACCCAATGATCGCGAAACTGTGTACCCATGCGGCGAGCCGATCCGGTGCAATTGCGGGCATGGCTCGGGCCTTAGAGGACTTTCATATTGAAGGATTGGGTCACAACCTGCCTTTCCTTTCCGCAGTGATGGACCAGCCGCGGTTCCAGTCTGGCAAAATCACAACAGCCTACATTGCGGAAGAGTTTTCAGCAGGATTTCAGGGCGCTGACCCGAGGCCTGAGCAGGAGGATATCTTTACCGCTGTTGGCGCCTATATCGCCCATGTTCAATCGTCGCGCGGTCGAAGCCCAATTTCGCGTCCTCAAGCCCTCGCCATCATTTTGGGCGATGCGAGGCGAGACGTCAGCCTCAGCAGGGTTGAAGGTGGTGTAGACGTGGATGTCGCTGAAGCGAACGGCGCTGTCGGAAAGGTCCTCCAACTTCGATCCATCGCGTGGCGTCCGGGGCTTGCGCAGTTTAGAGGGCGGCTAGACGAGCAGGAATTTACCGTTTCCGTCCGTCCCACGCAGAACGGCCTTGTTCTGCGTCACCGCGCCTCAGTGCGGATCGTCCTGGCCTTGACGCCCCTGGCGGCTGACTTGTTTTCCAGACTGCCCAAAAAGGCACCGCCCGACACCTCGAAGCTCATCCTCTCTCCCATGCCGGGCCTCGTGGTGAGCCTTGACCTTAAGGTTGGTGACGAGGTCAAGGCAGGGGAGACGGTCGCGGTAATCGAGGCGATGAAGATGCAAAATATTATCCGGGCCGAGCGCGACGGAACAGTCAAGGCAGTCGGCGCCAAAATGGGCGAGAGCGTCGCCGCTGATGAAGTGCTTATCGAGCTTGGCTAGCGACAGAGCGGCTTGCTGTTTCGAGACCCCGAACCCCGCTGGTTAGACCCAAACTGTCCGGTTTCAGTTTCCGAGAACGCCAAACCTCGCTAGATATGAAGCGAAGCTGTGCAGCTGTCTTATTGGCCAGCGTTTGGGAAGTCAGGACGATCCATGAATGATGCATTCCAAGTTTCCCCGACGTCGCCATGGTCGCTCATCTTCGTTTCGGCGGCAGGTCGTGCACCGCGCCTACAGTTTCTGGTTGGTTCGGCGGCGCTCCTCGCGGCGTTGGTAGTTTTTGAAAATGCTGTTCCCGACATTATTCGCAACCTGACAGCCGTGGCGTTTTATCCGGGGCTGCTCTTTTGTGCGGCGTGCCTTCTGTCGAAACGTCTGCACGACCGAGGTCGGTCGGGATGGTGGGCAGCTTTGATTCTTTTGGCCTTCGGCATGGTTTGGCCGTCACCAACCGGATGGCGCGCACTATTCGCCCTCGTCCTTGTTTGGGCGGCTGTCGAACTGGGTCTCATGCCAAGCGAGCAGGGACCGAACCGTTTCGGTCCTAGGCCGCAAATTTGACGCTAGACAAGCGGTTCGGTGGGTCGGACCTCGCCAAATAGGGTTTTAAACGCCTGTCTGAGCGCTTCGTCGACCTCCATCATGTCGACGGGAAGGCCGAGATCAACCAAGCTTGTCACGCCATGATCCGAGAGGCCGCAGGGGACAATGCCGCCGAAATGGGAGAGGTCGGGCTCAACATTCAGACTTATGCCGTGAAAGCTCACCCAGCGGCGAATCTTCACGCCAATGGCGGCGATCTTCTCCTCCCGATCTGGAACACCTGACACACGCCTGCGGACCCAGACCCCAACGCGCCCTTCGTGAATCTCTCCGGTGACACCAAAATGATCGAGCGCCAGGATGATGGCGGCTTCTAGGGCTTGCACAAACGCGCGGACGTCGCGTCGGCGGGCCTTGAGATCGAGCATGACATAGGCCACCCTTTGGCCGGGTCCGTGATAGGTGAATTGTCCGCCTCGCCCCGAGGAGTGGACTGGAAACCGACCGGGATCGAGGAGGTCCTCAGGCTTGGCCGAGACGCCTGCTGTGTAAAGGGGGGGGTGTTCAAGGAGCCAGACGACTTCTTCCGCCGTTCCGTCTGCGATTGCGGCGGCGCGCGCTTCCATTGCCTGCACCGCATCGACATAGGGGACCGCAGTCTGGGAGACGGCCCAGCCCAAGGCTTTGCCATCTCCTCGGTGAAAGCTTCCGTGGCGCATTAATAAAGGGTCAAGCATCTCAGCCCCTATATGTGTCCCATCTCTTGCGTCGCAACCGGCGCCTGAGTCGAGCGGAGATGGAGAAAAGGTTTTCGTGAGCCAGATCAAAGCCGTCAATGTCGAAATCGCCGTCCTGCTTGGGCGGAGCGTTTTGCCGATGAACCAGCTCTTGAAAATGGGGCGTGGCGCGGTGATCCCGCTCGACGCCGCTGAAAATGATGAAGTTTGGATCTTGGCGAATAATCACCCTGTGGCGCGCGGCGAAATCCAGATCAATGATGATCGAATTGCTATTTGCGTCACGCGTGCGGCCGACGTCTATGATTTCTTAGCGGGCGGCGTTCGCTAGAAGCTGCTTTTTCCCTTCACAAACGGTTCCACCTTTGCTACCCCCGCCCCTCCGATGCGAGCGGTCGTGGCGGAATTGGTAGACGCGCAGCGTTGAGGTCGCTGTGGGGCAACCCGTGGAAGTTCGAGTCTTCTCGACCGCACCATCGACCCTATTCAGTACAGCGTCACAATGGGACCAAGCCGTCCCGCTTTGCCAAGGCGGCGTGGCCAGCCTTTTGCAAGGGGGAGGGCTGTTGAAGCGGCGCGAGTTCCATAATGGAGCGGATCAGGATCAATCGCAGAATCAGCTTGAGGCTGGTCGATTGGATCAAGGACATTGAAGGCCTGAGCCTAGCCGCGCGCCGCCATGTGGACGGGGGGTACGTGATTGGTTACGGCCACAGGCAAAGTGCCGAGCGTCCTCCGGTAAGTCCGGCTGAAGCTGAAATCCTGTTGATCCAAGACCTGTCAAACGTTGCAGATGCACTTGAGCAGTGGATACTCGCCCCGCTCAATCCCGTGCAGTTCGAGGCTCTGACCTCCTTCGCCTATGACATTGGCCTTGAGGCCTTCGCGACTTCACAGGTTTTAAAGTACCTCAACCAGGGTGCTTATTTCCAAGCCGCGTCGGCAATGGAGTTTTGGCGTCGCTCGCCCTTTGAGGGCGAAGGAAAGGTGGTTGACCTCCTCATCCGCAGAAGAGCCATTGAACGGGCGCGCTTCTTATCGCCACCCGATCATTTTCCACCGTCGGCGCAAGTTTTAGCACCCCAAGCCGATGACCAGGCCGCAAAAGGTGCCGCGCCAATTGTTTCCGTCGAGGGGCAGGCCGGTGCAGAACAAGCGCCAATCGTCCACCTGGATTGGCTGTATCCAGACGGCCAGGATGGCAATCCTTCCTCGAAAACGTCCAGGCCTGATGCGCCGGCGGGGAGTACGAAGTTTCTCTCCCCTAAGCCATGGCGAGCCTCGCCTCTTGGTGTGTTGACGGGTCTGATGGGCCTCGTTGGGTTGGCGATATTTATTTGGGCACTCTGCGCCTTGGCGCGTGGCGCCAACCTCCCAACACTTGCGGCGGGTCTGATCGGGGTGGTCATTATGACCCCACCCTTGATTTCAGTGCTCGAGCGACGCCTTGAGACACCGGCCACGCAGTTTTGATTATAAATGCGAAAAGGCCGCCTGCGTGTCCGCAGGCGGCCCAAACATCGTCGTGACCGCAAAGCCGTTCGGCGAGCGATACGCGCAATGGAGGCGCCTAAGCGTCTGCCTCCATCACCGATCCCCAGGCCGATTGCGACCGCGGTTGATGACAATGAGACACTGGATCACCTCCTTTCAACTGTTGAGCAGGGAATCAAAGGCTAGGTTGGAATTTTCAAATTCCAAAGCGATTTCTGCCCGTATTTGTCTTGTCTTCAGACATGGCATTAGGGTTAGGCACCTACCTCGACTCAAATGCGCAGGCACCCTAAATGCCCTTGGGAGCGACAGGTACGAGATCAAAGGTCGCTGGCCTTCAACCCTGACTCCATCAATATAGCTGAAGCCGTTCACCTTGGAGAGCCATGTGGTCGACTGGATAGGTCAGGGACGTGTCAGGGCGCGAGAAGTGGACGCTGCGCTCGAAATGTCGATTCAAGGCGTCACCACTCAAGCAAAATACTATAAACCGCTAGTCTACGAGTTTTTCCGGAAAGAATGGCGCGGACGCCGTCCGGCTTTCGGGGACTTTGCCGTCGAGATCATCCTGCGCCACGTGGGCGAGGCACCTTTGCTCGATCTCGACAACCTCGCAAAGGCACTCCTAGATGCGATAAAGGGCTACGCATTTCACGACGATAGTCAGGTCGCCCGTCTGGTGGTCGAGCGCCGCGCTTGCGATGTAGAGCGGATCGATATTCGGGTTACACAGCATGTGGTAGACGCGGAATAGGGCGGTCGATCGCCACCGGCCCGGGCGATTATTTTTTCCGAAATTGATCTAGGGAAACAATTTTTTCGCCCTTTGTGGCCGTGTCGGGTCCTTCGCTCGCTCCGCCGTCAGTTGGGGGATCGCTTCGGTGCGCAGAGGAAATAGGTGCCTCAATTACCTCGGCCGTGACGATGTCGGGTTCGGGCCATTTGAGCAAAAACTGGACCGACGGATCGAAAAATTGGGTGATAGCGACAAATGGCACATAGAGCCGTTTGGGTTGACCGCCAAAGCGCAGGGTCACCGCGAAGCTTGTCTCATCATAGATCAGATCCCAGAACTGATGTTGAAGGACAATCGTCATCTCATCAGGGTAGCGCTCGAGGAGGTCGGGCGGCGTTTTCACATCAGGTGCCCGGGTCTTGAAGGTGATGTAGAGGTGATGCTGGCCGGGCAAGCCAGCAGGTGAGGCCGCCTGCTTGAGCGCCGCCACGATCACCCCGCGCAGCGCGTCCTGTGCGAGTTTATCGTACTGCATCAGATCGACTGCCTGGTGTTCGTCAGCCATAAACCGCTCCTGACCGAGTTTTCTACACTTTATAACAGCGAAACAGGCGCTGTCGCGGGTTGATCGCACCGCTTCGTATTTCTCTGTGAAAGTGGAGGGGTTCTGTTGCCAGGCCCCCTCCGAGCCCCGCCTGGGGCCGCTCAAGGCGCCAGGACTTTATAGGTCGAAGTCACCAGCACCGCATTACGCGGCGAGAGCGACCTCATGAGCGAAGTTATCGTTCGCAACTAGAGATTTGGGCCGATTGCGGGGGCCCAATCCGGAAGAAAGCGTCGCCTTTACACGTCTGTCGATGCTGATCGGCCCCGTGTGGTTTGGTGGAGCCGCCGGGAATCGCACCCGGGTCCAGTCCGCTTATTACACGCGCGTTTATCCCCATAGTTCAACCGAGGTCGAACGGTGCCATCCTAGCGCATATGACCGGGATAGGCTACCCGTCATTCCAAAAGCCAAGCTTGCTCTTCGCCCGTTCCCACAGGTAGGGTCGGCGGCGAAGAAAATGAGATAGCCGGAGGAGACGTTTTATGATTGGCGTTATTGCGACCTTGACCGTTCAAGCAGGTAAAGAGGCCGAATTCGAAGAGGTTTTTGGTGCTCTCTCCCAGGCTGTGAGAACAAATGAACCGGGAAATCACTTGTACCAGTTGACCAAGGTCAAGACGGGTGAGGCGATCTATAAGGTGTTAGAAATTTATGCTGACCAAGATGCGCTCAGCCACCATGGAAAGACGGATTATTTCCGCGCAGCGGGTGCAAAACTTGGCGCGGTCTTAGCAGCGGCGCCAGTAATCGAGTATTTAGATACCGTCGGCTAGTGTGCGGAGTACGGGCGTTAAGTGGTTTCGAGGCGCCCGTTTTCGACCGCTGAGATGAAATAATGCCGCAGTGCGGAAAGAATTGGACTGATCGCGGCAATCAGTCTTGCGAAATGACGATTTAGGGCCCACCTGCCACTGTCGAGGCTAGAGTGGGGATTCGATCTTATGCCGGAGGGCGCTCGGTGAGGCCGATTTTAAACTTGGCGTCGCTGGCAGGCTGTGTCTTCCTCTTGTCAGCATGCGCTGACACCGCGCCTGTGCGCCCCCAATTGCCACAACTGCCAGCGAGTTTTGCGGCCCGAAGTGCAGAGGCAACTCCGGTTGCCCTATCCGAGCTTACGGCTAAGGGCTGGTGGCGTGTGTTTCGGGATGCTGACCTCGACGCGCTTGAGGCAGAAGGGTTGGAGCGGGCTCCCGACGCCCGCATCGCTATCGCGCGTCTAAAGGAAGCCATTGCGATCCGCGCTGAGGCGCTCTCCGCCTATGGGCCGCAAGGTAATTTGAGCGGCCAAGCCTCCGATCAGCACACGCGCACCGCTTATAGCGGCCTCAACACGAACGCCTCCACATCGGCGTCAAGCTTATCAGGTCTTGAAACGCTCTTCCTCCCTGCGCCCGAATCCAAAAGCTTGGCGGCGTCGTTCAATGTCTCTTGGGAATTGGACCTGTTTGGGCGGCAAAAGGCGGCGCGGCGGGGAGCCAGAGCAGATCTGTGGGCAGCGCGCTTTGACTATGAAGCCTCACAGCTTGCTCTAGCCGCTAACATTGCCAACAGCCTGTTCCAGGTTCGCTCCTTGCTTGCTCAATTGGATGATGCGCGCGAAACGGAACGCATCAGCAAAGCGCTTGATGAGGTGGGGCAGCGAAAATACGCCCACGGCTTGGCTGCCGGTTCCGACGCTGCCCGGTTAGATTCAGATCTCGCGACGGCGCATGCTGAGGTCGCCAGATTGAAAACGGCCGTGGATGTCGCCAAGCGGGCCCTGTTGGCTTTGGTTGGGCGCAGCACGGCGCCGGTGGCGGAACTGCACCTCGACGCCAAGCTGAACCCACCGCCACCACCGCCTGCGGGCGCGCCCTCGGACCTCCTGCTCCGGCGCCCCGACGTCCGTGAGGCTGAACAAAGGTTGCGGTCTGGAGTGGCCGATATGACCCTGGCAAGGTTGGCGCTCTATCCGACTTTCAATCTCACCCCGTCCGGATCGCTCTCACGTCAAGACGCAAATTATGTGGCGACCAGTTCGGTTTGGACGCTCGCTGCTGGCGCCTTGGTTCCCGTTCTCGATCGCCCGCGCCTACTTGCGGCAACTCGCCAAAAAAAGGCGCGCGCCGAAGAACTGGCGGTTCTGTATGAGCAGGCGGTGCAAAACGCCTACCGCGATGCCGAGTCTGGTCTTGCCCAGATGAACACGGATCAAGAACGTTTGCGTCTTTTGACCCAAGCCGAAGCCAGCGCCCATTTGGCTTTTGATGCAAGCGAACGGGCCTACACCCTGGGTTTAGTAGATTTGACCAGCCTGTTAGACGTCGAAAGGGCGTGGCGCCTCTCCCGCACCGCTTTAACCTCGGCACAAACCCTGGCTCTGAGCAATGCGCTGACGACCATCAAGGCCCTCGGCGGCGGATGGGACGGACAGGAGGGGCCGTCGAACGACGGGTCTCACGGCATGGCTTCGCCTAAGGAAAAAGCATGACCCCTCGCTTTCATGTCGCCCTAGCGACGCTCATCGGTGCGTCTTTGATACTGATCGGATGCTCCAGCCCGAGTTCGAAGGCGGGGGCGGAACAGCCGCTGAGCGCCACCGTTGATAAGATCTCGCTCAAATCGTTTGAGGGGGGGCTTTCTGCCTCAGGTCTCTTGACGCCCCGCGAAGAAGCGGCGGTTACAACCGAACTTACCGGTTATCGTGTTAGCGATGTGTTGGTCGACCAAGGCGCATTCGTCGCAAAGGGACAGCCGCTCGTCAGATTGGACGACACATTGCTGAAAGCGCAAATCGCTCAGTACGAGGCGGTCGTGGCGGCCCAAGGCGCGTCTTCAGCCCGGGCAGATTCAGAGGCCCACCGTGTCGACGGGTTAGACAATCAAGGCGTGCTAGCTCAGGAGCAAATTGACGCCCGTCGAATCGCGGCCAAGGCGGCAAAAGCGCAGCTCGATGTTGCCAAGGCGCAATTGAGCGACTTGCGGGTGCGCGAAGGTTTGATGGTGGTCAGGGCTCCCGTCGCTGGGCGAATTCTGGCACGAAATGTACGGCCGGGGGATATTTCGTCTCCGTCGCTCTTGATGTTTCGGATGGCGACAGGCGGCGTTGTCGAAGTCAATGCTGAAGTCCCCGAAAACCGGCTGGGTGACATCCATGCTGGCGATCATGCGCAGGTTTCACTCTCTGATGGGCGGACGGTGCAAGGGGTCGTACGCCTTGTTTCGCCGGAACTCGATGCGCAAACCCGTTTTGGTCACGTCCGTGTGACGCTGCCGGTTTCCGATGACATTCGATCGGGCGGCTTTGCGCGGGTCAATTTCGCCTTGCGCGCCACTCAGGTCTTATCGGCTCCGGAAAAGGCCGTTCACTACGATGCAGATGGTGCCTCGGTGCTCACGGTGGACGCACAAAATAAGGTGCACAAGCATGGCGTGAAGACGGGCGCTCGGTCTGGCGGCTATGTCAGTTTGATCGACGGCCCCCCTATCGGAACGCGGGTCGTACTGGGCGGATCGGCGTTCCTGCTTGATGGGGATCGGGTCAATCCGATCGATCCCACCCCAGACGCAGCGAACGCGCCCCAGGGGCCAAGCCGTCCATGAGAATTCGAATTTCCGCATGGTCGATCCGCAATCCGACCCCCGTTGCAATTCTCTTCATTGCGTTGTCGCTTTGGGGATTGCTCGCCTATTCCGCTCTGCCGATTAAGCACTATCCGAATGTAAATTTTCCCGTCGTTTCTGTGGCCGTGACACAAAGCGGTGCCGCTGCGCCGGAGATCGAAAATCAGATCACGCGGCCGGTCGAAAATGCGCTGGCCAGTTTGCAGCATGTCAAACATATCTCGTCGACAGTAACTTTGGGCAATTCGTCGACCGGCGTCGAATTTGAGCTCGGCACCGATATGCAAAAGGCGACGGACGATGTCCGGACAGCCATTGATCGCATTCGGCCAAGCCTGCCGTCGACAATCGATCCGCCCCAGGTTTCGCGCATTGATGTCGATAGCGCGCCGATCCTGACCTACGCTGTCTCCTCGCAAGGGCTGAGTGACGCCGAGCTCTCTTGGATTGTTGACGACGTCATTTCGACCGAATTACAGGCCCTCAAAGGCGTCGCTCAGGTCCAGCGAGTTGGCGGTGTGGACCGCGAGATCCAGGTCTCGCTTGATCCCGACCGCATGGCGTCATTCGGCATTACAGCGCCCCAAGTTTCTCAGGCCTTGGCGCAGTTCAATATCGATTCCTCGGGTGGACGGGCCAATATCGGCGGACATGAGCAGACCGTGCGGGTCTTGGGCTCGGCCCAGACGGTTGAACGGCTAAAGGCAACCGAAATTCCGGTGAACGGTCGCTTTGTCAGGCTGGCCGATATCGCAGAGGTCGGGGACGGTGCGGCTGAGGTTCGACAATTCGCCCGCTTGAATGGACGCCCTGTGGTGGCGTTCCAAGTGAATAAGACGCAAGATTCAAGCGATGTTTTCGTTGAACGTGCGGTCAAGGCAAAAATCAGCGATATCGCTAAGCGCCTGAATAAGGTGAAGTTCACAGAAATCGTCTCGACGGTGCTGGAGACCCGTAACTCTTACGAGGCGACCGTCCATGTGCTGTTAGAAGGAATGGTGCTCGCCGCGCTTGTGGTCTGGCTATTCTTACGGAACTGGCGGGCGACCTTGGTCGCGGCGACCGCCATGCCGCTTTCACTGGCTCCGACATTTGGCGTGATCATGTTGCTGGGCTTTTCGCTCAATGTGATTACCTTGCTCGGCCTTACGCTCGTCATCGGCATTCTCGTTGATGACGCGATTGTTGAGATTGAAAATATTGAGAAACGGGTGGAGCGCGGGGCCACTCCTTATCGGGCGTCCTTGGTTGGGGCCGACGCGATTGGTTTGGCCGTCGTCGCCTGTACGCTGTCCATCGTCGTTGTCTTTACGCCTGTGTCATTCATGCCAGGCATCCCAGGTCAGTTTTTTCGAGAGTTCGGTCTAACCGTTGCCGTTTCGGTGCTGTTTTCGCTGCTCGTAGCGCGCTTCCTGACCCCGCTCTTGGCGGCATATTTTCTAAAGCCGGCGCACAAGATCAAACCGGCGACCGTGATGCCGGAATTCTATCGTCGCGCGCTTTCCTGGGCGCTAAACCATATGTGGGCGAGCGCAGGCGTGGCGGCCGCGTTGGTGTTTGGCACCTTGGGCTTGGTTGTCGCTGGTGCCTTGCCTGTCGGATTTCAGCCGGTGGGAGACCCGGGGTATTTTTACCTGAACGTGCTGGCGCCGCCCGGCGCCACTCGCGCAGACATGGAGACGATATCGCAACGCACCTCTGCAACCCTTTTGGCCCATTCCGATGTCAAATCGGTTTTCATCAACATGGGCGCGGCATCGTCAGAAGGATTTAGCTCTGGCGGCGGAGGGGAGTTGAACACCGGAACGGTGACGGTGGTCTTGAACGACAATCGTCTTCATTCAACGGACGCGTTTAAGGCCCTCATCCGGCCGGAGCTACGCAAAATCCCAGATGTTCGGCTGAACACATTGGGAGACTGGGGTTCAGCAGATGTCGATATCCTGCTTTCGTCGGAAAACGGCCCGCTCCTAGACCAAACCCAGTTCGAGCTGGAACGGGAGATGCGCACAATTCCTGGCATTTCGGACATCCGACCCTATCCGCCACCGCCCGGCCCGGAGCTTGTCGTAAGGCCGAAATGGGATGAAGCCGCACGGCTGGGCGTGAGCTCGCAAGCGCTCTCTAACATATTGCGGGTGGCCACGATTGGCGACATTGACCCGGCGCTGGCCAAATTTTCTGAGGGTAAGCGTCGTCTCCCAATCCGGGTTCGCTTGCCAGAACATGCTCGGACGGACCTCAGCCGCTTGGCCCAACTTCAGGTTCCGACAAGCACCGGTGGCGCGACGACGCTGGAAAGTGTCGCAGACCTTTCGTTCGAGTCGGGCCCGGCAAAAATTGTCCGCTTTAATCGTGAGCGGCGCGCGTCGGTTCAGGCTGATCTGTTGCCGGGCGCCTTGCTTGGCACCACAACGGCGGAAATCAATAAGCTTCCGATCATGAAGCGTATCCGGAATAATCAAATTCCCGGGGTGAAGCCGACCAATTTCGGCCAGGCCGAGGCTCTCGCCGAGCTGATCCCTGCCTTTTTGATCGCACTCGCCACAGGCGTCGGCTTGATCTACGCCGTCCTGGCCTTGCTGTTTGGTGGATTCTTTAAGCCGCTTACCATCCTTTCCGCCCTTCCGCTGGCGGTGGTGGGGGCGATTTTGGCTCTGATCATCACCCGCCAAGCCATCACTATGCCGGTCTTTATTGGCATGCTGATGCTGTTTGGAATTACGGCGAAAAACTCCATCTTGCTGGTCGAATTCGCCTTGGAAGAGGAGCGCCGCGGGACGCCCAGGGTTGAGGCCTTGATGGCGGCCTGTCGGGAACGGGCGCGTCCGATCATCATGACGACGGTGGCCATGATGGCGGGTATGGCCCCGACAGCTTTGGGGTTGGGACAGGGCTCAGAGTTTCGCCAGCCCATGGCGATTGCCGTTATCGGCGGCCTGATCTCCTCGACCCTATTGTCGCTCGTCTTGGTTCCGGTGGTCTATGAGTTCGTAGATATGTTCGAGCATTTGGTCACGCCGTTCTTCTCGCGCTTTGTTACTCCAAAGACGCCTGAAGATGATCTGCCGATCCGTGACGAGGAAGAGCTTCTCAGCCAAAATCCCTGACGGCGGCCCGATTAGCCGCCGATCAGGCTTGAAAGCGATAAGCTCGCCGAGCTGGAGCTGCCACCCGACGCACCTTGCAGGCGCGCGAGAGCTTGTTTGTAGTTTGAAATCTGGGCGGTGATATAGGCCGGAACTGGGGCTGAGCTCGAGTGGCCGCTGGTCGACTTGCTGGCCGAAGCCGGTTTGGTGTTCAGATCAAGATAAATGGTTTTTAGCGTTGATTGCGCGATCGAAATTTGCGCTTGGGCTTGCTGAATGGCCTTCGCGTTGGAAATATTGATCGCTGACGAGAGATTGAGGGCATAGGGCTTTTTCGTCACGTCAGAACTCGACGAAATCGTCTCCGTCGAGGATGCGGAATTGGTCAGGACGCCAGCCTGCAGCCCAAGCGGCGCTAAGGCATCCTTGCCGGGCGGGCCAGATATCAGCGTGATCTTTTCGGTCGGGTTTGACGGGGCAATTTTGAGGGTTTTCCCGCCCACGCCGGGCGTCACCGTCGCCGTCACCGTGCCAAGGCCAGCTTGTTGAATTTTTGTCGCGAGAGTCGCCAATGTGTCGTTGGCAGACACGGTCACTGTAGAGATGGCCCCCGATCCGGACTGGATGGAAAATTTGTCGCCGGTCGCGATGGAGGCAATGTCTGACAATGTGGTCCCAGGTGTGTAGTTCAGCGTGCCCTCGGGCAGGCCAAACGCATCTAGCACCGACGATCCCGTGCTGGTCGCAGTAATGGCGACAGGAGTGTCGACATTTTGCTGGCCGTTCAGAGTTTGGCTCCAGGCTGCCTTGCCGGTGGACGCATTGATTGCGGCGACAAATCCGGTTGAGGTGCGCTGGCCGTCCGACGTTGCCGAAATTGAGCCTAAAATTTCCCCGGACAAAAAAACCTGGCCATTGGCGACACTGACGCCGGTTGTGGTCGCTGCACCGCCTGGGTTGTAATAGGTCAGGGTGTCGCTCGACGATGCTACGCCCGTTGTCGAGAGCGTGGCGACGAAGGCTTGCAGCCCCCCGGTTGAGGCGTTCTGGATCGTGCCGGCATTGAGCGCTGGGTTCTTCGTAGAACCGGCGACGACGACATCCCCGCTGGCATTTAGGGTGACGCCAGCAATAGTCCCCCCTTCAAGTGCGCCCAGGTTACGCGTCAGCCCAAGGGTCAGCGCGCCTTGGGCGCTAACGTCAAAGCGCTGCAAAATCGCGTTTCCGCCTTGCTCCGAGGCCACGAAAACCGAACTTCCGCTGACCACCACACCCCCGGCTTGATTGACGCCAGCCTGCCCAAACTGTGTGATCCCAGCCAGGACTCCCGATTGCTGGGTGACGTTAGTGAAGCCGGTCGCATGCCCGGCTGAATTCGTGCCGTTCGCCACCACACCCGTCACCACGGTCGATGTCGAAATGGATTGCAGATATATGTCCTGGCTGCCGGTCTGAGTTTGTTTCGAGAAGGGTGCCGAGGTTTCGCCGACCACGTAAACTTGGCCATTTGCCCCGATGGTAATGCCGGTGGGATGATCCGCGCCGCTGGAAAGGCCTGTGTTCGTTGTCCAATTCTGATTGCCAGTCGTCGCGTCAAACTCGGTGACGGTTGTTCCTGCCGGTGTGGTTGACGCCGTTGAGGTTGTCGCGCTGGAGGCTGATGCAAGCCCGCTCGCGACGGCAACCTTGGTTCCATCGGGGGAAACCGCCACCGAATAACCGGTTGACGCGGTCTGGGAATTCAAGGTGCGTGTATAGACGACGTTTCCAGCGCTATCATATTTGGTCAAAACGGTCTGGGGCGATGAAGAGCCTTTGGTGGCGCTGGACACCACATAGATCGACCCGTCAGGACCCGAGGCCGTCGCCAAGGCGTTGGTTGTCGCTGAGGAAAGCGTTTTGGTGAACTGCGTCACCGCGCTGGTGGTGCTTGTCGACGTCCCAAGTTTAATCAGTTGTTGTGACGCGCTCGACGAGACGGTTTGTAGGCCTTTGCTCGTCAGTTGCTGGCTTGATCCCGTAACGCCCGACCCCTGGAGAACATAGACCCCCGTTGAACTTGATGAAGCTGAGAAACTTAAGGTTTCGGCTCCGGTTCCAACCACCTTCAGTGCAAAACTGTCCGGCCCTGCGGGCAGTGTGGTGGTCTTGCCATTTTCCGTCACGGTTTTCGGCGTGGCGGGAATGCGTACGTCTGCGAACCGCGTTGTTAGTCCCGCCGCCTTCAGCTTCGAATTTAGATAAGCCACAACATTGGGGATGCTCCGGGTTTCGGTACCGAGATCGGCCAAATTAAACGTCACAGGCACCTGTGTGCCGGACGCCTTTGTCGCCGTGAGGGTGAAGCTGACATTCCCCGCAAAGGCAGGCACGGCATCATTCAAATTGCCCGTGTAGAGGGGCTGGGTTTGGTAGTTGTAATTCGGGCTAGGTTGAACAGCGGTTGCCGTTTCGGAAGTGTTGACCTGGCCTTGGGCGATCTGAAACTGCTTAAAGGGCGAGCTCTGCAAAAATGAACTTACCTGGGAAAGACCGCTATTAAATGCGGTTTGCAGCTGCGACAGGGAGGCTGAAGTGGTGGTGCTCGCCGAAGCGGCACTCGCCAAGGCTTGCAGTGTTGCCAATCCCTGGTAGAGCGCGAAGAGATTTTTATAGTCGGAATTGGTGACCGCAGAGGTCGAGGGTGCCGACAGTTTGGCAGCCGCCTCGTTGATAAAGGGTTGGCCCGACAGCGCCGCGCTCACTAAGGCGCTCGCGCTCGCACTGATGGACGCGGATGTGGCCACCGTCGTGCTTGACCATGGCGCGCGCGGGGCGGTTGAGAGAGTATTGGTCGACGACGCCGCCGACGCAGCCGAGTTCGCCACGCCGGCGCGATTGTCGTAGTAACTCGTCAGCAATGAGGCGTCGATCGTGACGGTCACGGGGACTGATTCTCACATCAGATTGACAGAGCGTGACGATGACGGGGTTCCGTAAACTTTTGTTTAATACCTGTAAATTCGACTTAAGGCGGGCGGGTGGCAAGTCGGCTTGCGCTGCTGCTTTTTTGTGATAATAGTTTAACGTTAAATTAGATGGAGAGATTGAAGATGCATCGGCGAGATTTTATTCAATGTGTCGGCGGCGGCGTCATTTTCGCCGCCACGGCCAAAGCGGCGTGGTCAGCTGTCACAGGTGACGATGTTTGGATCGCTCCGGGTCAGACGGAGCCAGAGGTGCGCCGCAAGGCTCTGTCCTATGCCATTCTCGCGCCCAATCCCCACAATATGCAGCCCTGGCTCGTCGACCTCAGCACCCCCGACGAAGTGGTCCTAAGGATTGATCCGACGCGCCTGCTTCCGGTGACCGATCCGTTCGACAGGCAAATCACAATTGGATGTGGGGCGTTTATCGAGCTCTTTTGTTTGGCGGCGGGACGCCTTGGGAGGCGTGTCGAGGTTTCGGCTTTTCCGGAAGGCGAGCCGGACGGTCGCCTCGACCATCGTCCGATTGCTCGAATGCGACTGAGTGAAGGGGCGACGCCTGCTCCCCTATTTTCGGCGATCACCCAAAGGCGAACCAATCGCAATGCGCATCGCAATGCCCCCGTCTCCCAGACACAAATCGCTGAATTGGTCGGGGCGGCCACGACGGAAGGCCTGTTGGCTGGGGGCGTGGTGCAAGGTGAGGTGCGCGATAAGCTTCGCGACCTTACTCTCAAAGCCATGCTCATCGAACAATCAGATCGGGCCGCCAATAATGAGAGCGCGGATCGAACCTTTCTTGGCGCACGGGAGGTCGCGGCTCATCCTTGGGGCATTCCCATTCGGGGAGGCAATATTGAGTGGCTGATTGGGTTGGGGGTGGTCAGTCGCGATGGCCTCAAGACACCCGGCTCCTTAGCCTTTAAGGGCCAAACCGACATGATGCGCCAAACCGCAAACAGCACGCAGGCCTATGGCTGGATCGTCTCGTCGGGTAATCGGCGCGTGCATCAGATTGCAGCCGGGCGCGCCTATGCAAGGTTTGCCTTGAAGGCTGAGACCTTGGGTCTGGCGATCCAGCCCAATAGTCAAGCCTTGCAAGAATACGCCGCAATGGCGGGATGTTTTCGCGATGTCCACGCCGTGCTGGCCCCAAAAGGCGGGCGCATCCAAATGTTGGCGCGTATCGGTTATGCCGATCAGGTTCCCCACGCGCCGCGTCGCGGACTCGATCCTTTGATCAGATCGGCGTAAAAGAGGCGCATGAGTGCGCCAGATCCCATCCTTGAGCCGATCCATCTACAAGCCTTTACGGAGATCGGCATTATCCACCAACTCGCCATTGCGCGCCTTGAACAAATCCTTCCCGCCGAAATGAGCGCGGCGCAATTTGGCGTTTTGACCCATTTTATGCGTCGAGGGGGGCAGGCGACACCGGCTGCTTTGGCGTCGGCATTTCAGGTCACGCGGGGGGCGATGACCAATACCCTGCAGAGGCTTGAAGCCCAGGGCCTTATCAAGGTCGTGCCGGATGCGAAGGACGGTCGCTCGAAACAGGTGTCGCTCACGCCAGAAGGCCACGCCGCTTATGTCGACATTGCCCAACGCCTGGGTCCGCGAAATGCTGCGCTGCTCGCGGCTTTTTCCGAGGCAGACATGCTCGCCATTTTGCCGACACTTCGGCGCCTTCGGATGTGGCTTGACGAAAACCGCTAGCCCGAATTCCTTAGGCCCGCGGCGATGCCGTTGACGGTAAGATGGATACCGTCCCGAATGGCCGGGTCGGCTTCGCCTTGGCGATGGCGACGGATCAGTTCGATTTGCAAATGGTTTAGCGGACTGATGTATGGCAAGCGAAGCCGAAGCACAGCTGCCAGGTCGGCATTGGTCTCTAAAAGGTGGGCTTGGCCGGTGATCGTCAAAAGGCTGTCATGGGTGCGTTGCCACTCATCGGCAATTTGCGAATAGATTCGCGCGCCTAATGCACGATCCCGGCAAAGGTCGGCATAGAGTTCGGCGATTGCCATGTCCGACTTCGCCATCACCATTTCCATATTGGCGAGCGTCGTTGCCAGAAAAGGCCATTGGGCGCTGAGATCGGCCAGTTGCCCAAGATCAACGCCGCTCCCCGTGATCGCCGAGCCAAACCCGTACCAGCCGGGCAGCATGACGCGGGCCTGCGACCACGAAAACACCCATGGAATGGCGCGTAGGTCCTGAATTTTGCCCGACGCTGTTCGCGAAGCGGGACGTGAGCCGATCTTGAGTGTGGAGATTTCCGAGATCGGTGTCGCGCTGCGGAAATAGTCGATAAAGTCTGGCGTCTCATAGACAAGTTGCCGGTAGGCCCGATGGGCGGCCGCAGAAAGTTGGCCAAGCACCTCGGCGTCGCGCGGCGTGGCGTCGGCGGACCGCGCTGACTGGTCAAGCGCTGCCAATAGGGTCGCCGCCGCCAGGCTGTCGAGATTGCGCCGCGCGATCAAGGGGTCTGAATATTTGTTCGCTGCCACCTCGCCTTGTTCGGTAATGCGGATGCGTCCCATCGGAGCGGCTGCAGGTTGAGCGATAATGGCGTCAAAGCTCGACCCACCGCCGCGTCCGACGGCGCCGCCACGTCCGTGGAAAAAGCCGATGGGTTGCTCGACGCGCTGGGCAAGGTCTTGCAAACCATGGATGGCTTGGCGGACCTCATAGATTGACGTCAGATAGCTGCCGTCCTTGTTTGAGTCCGAATAGCCGATCATCACTTCCTGAATGCGCCCGACACCAATGGCGCGTCGCACGAGCGGCAGGCCCAAATAGGCGGTCATCGTGTCCGGGGCTTGCCGCAAATCGGCAATGGTTTCGAAAAGCGGCGAGGGCAGCAGTTTGGCTGGGCGCAGCGCTCCGCCGACGAAGAGGCCCGCCTCCTTCAGGAGGATAAAGGTCTCGAGCAGGTCCGACACCGAGTTACAGTTTGAGATGATATAGGAGCGGATCGCCTCAGCGCCATAACGTGCCACCACGGTTGCGGCGGCGCGCAAGATTGAAATTTCCCCTTGTGTTTCCTCAGCATAGGCAGCGTAGGGTGAATATAGGGGCCGGTCGTGACTAAGTTCGGCGAGCAGCAGGTCTAATTTTTCCGCCTCGCTCAGCTTTGGATAGTCGGACTGCACGCCTGCGAGGTGAAACAGGTCGGCCACCACGCGCTCGTGAACGGTCGAATTTTGTCGAAGGTCAAGGCTCGCCAAATGGAAGCCAAACACATCCACCGCCCGGATTAGCCGCGCCAATCGCCCGCGTGCGAAAGCCTTGCCGTGGTTCGCCACAAGGCTTTCTTGCACCGTAATCAGATCGTGCCGCAGCGCTTGAGCCGATTCATAGGGCTTTGCAGGCAATTTGGGCGGCTTAGGCGGGGACCTTCCGGTCAAGTCGGTTAAGCTGGCCGCCGTGCGCGCATAGACGAGCGCCAGCGCTTGCCGGTAAGGCTCATCGGCGCGTTGTAAGGATGGGTCTTTGGCCTGGGCCGCCAAGTCGGCCAAGTCCGCCGAGACCCGCGCCGGAGGTGACGCTATGGACAGCTCGGCGCCAAGGGCATCGATTTCGGTCAGATAGTGACTTAGGGCCGAACGCGCATTGCGTTGCAAGGCCGCCGCCAGCACCTCTGCCGTCACATTGGGATTGCCGTCTCGGTCGCCCCCCACCCAAGATCCGATCTTTAGAAATGCGGGCAGGGGCTCAGGACTGGCGAAACCAATTTCCCATTCCTCATAGAGCTTTGGCAGTTCGGAGAGAAATGTGCGGTCAAAGAAGGCCGCCGCATTGTCGATTTCCTCCAGCACGGCAAGCCCGGTTCGCCTGAGCAGCCGCGTGTTCCACAAAATTGTCAGTTCGGTGCGAATGGCGGCGTCAGCGGCAGAGTCAACGGTACCGGATGGCTTTTGGTCGATTAGGTCTGCAATGGCCGACAACCGGTCAAGCACGCTCTTTCGGCGAATTTCTGTTGGGTGCGCGGTAATCACGGGTGCGATCATCGCGTGTTCTAAAAGATCGCGAATCTGGTCGCCGCGAATGCCTTGGCTGGCGAGCCGGGCTGAGGCCGACGCGAGGGAATCGGGGCGACGGGGTTCTGCCTCCTTGCGCGCTTCCAGCCTGACCCGGATGGCATGGTCCTCAGCCAGATTGGTCATTTGAAGGAAAAGAGCGAAGGAGTGGGCAAATTTCACCGCGTCTGGCGGTGACAGCCGACCCAAGGCTTGACGAAGTTTCAGGCCGGAGGCCTCGCCTCCCTCCCGATGGGAGCCGACCGAAGCGCGACGAATTTCCTCGATTTGCGTGAAGGCCCGCTCGCCTGCCTGGTCTCGAATGACATCGCCGAGCAGGCGGCCAAGCCGACGCACCGTATCGCGAAGCTCCGACGCGCGGGGGTGTTTCGGGGTCATCGCGGTTTCCAAAAAGACAACGTTGGACAATGGCTGGGATAGCGCATTCAGCCCCGGGAATCGAGGAAAAGCGCCACGGAAGCAGCACCTTCCGGCTTGGCGCCCGAATTTCAGGCGTGGAGGGCGCGATCCGCCAAGATCAAAGCGCCGATAGCTCCGGCATTTGACCCGAGTTTCGGAGGAACAACATAGTCGGACAGATCGCCCGTCAGCCGGGGATGGCCAACATAGCCGTTCAGCGCCTTAGCCAGGGCCGCGCGCGTGGGCGCAAACAGGGCGGTATTTTCCATCACGCCACCGCCGAGGATGATTTTTCCAGGCGAGGCGACAAGGGTGAGTATCGCGCAGAAGCCGCCCAGATAGTAACCGATCTGCTCCCAAATCGGGTCAGTGCTGGCGGCGTTGGACAGCGGTGTCCCAAGCCGTGCAGAAATCGCCGGCCCACTGACCAGCCCCTCTAAACAAGTCCCGTGAAAGGGGCAGACGCCGGCAAAATCGGCATCTCGCGGGTGGAGGGGGAGCCTGACATGGCCCATTTCTGGGTGGGTCAAGCCATGGACCGGTTCGCCGCGAACGATCAGACCGCCACCAAGTCCTGTCCCGACTGTGATGTAAACCACAACCTCTTCATCGCGTCCGGCACCATAGACGGCTTCGGCAAGCCCTGCACCATTGACGTCTGTATCGAGCCCGACTGGCACATTGAGCGCTGATTTCAAGGGGCCGACCAAGCCTGCGCCACTCCAGCCCGCCTTCGGCGTCTTGCCAAACCCGCCATAGTCCGTACGTCGTGGGTCAAGCACCAAAGGGCCAAAGCTAGCGATCCCCAACGCTGAGATCGGCTCTTGGGCTTTAAAGAACGCCACGACGCCCGCCAGGGTCTCTTCGGGCGATGTGGTCGGCAGGCTGTGGCGTGTCTCAATGCCGTCTTCGGCGTTTCCAACCACCAAGACGAATTTTGTCCCGCCAGCTTCGACGCCGCCATAGCGCTTCTTCGTCGAGCTCATGCCGCAGGTCCCCTCGTTAGCCACACCATGCCAAATGGCGCTAGGTGGTCAATGGCGGCGCTTGGGCGGCTTGTAAAGACGTCCGTGCCAAGCGGAAACGCGATGCGCCCGATTGGAATTGCCTCGCTCGAAAAGTTAAACAGGCACAGCGCATCGGCGCCACGGGAGAAGGCTAGGAGGCCTGGAACCTCCATCTCCACCACCAAAGGTGCGCTCTCATGGGTTAAGGGGGGGAGGGCCATGCGGGCCCTGCGGAGCGCCTCAAACATGGCGAGCACGGCGGCGCTCTCGGCGTCTTGCCCGTCTGCCCGCGCCGCGTCAAAAGCCGGACGGTGCAGCCAGCGTCCTTCGTGCTGACGGTCGGGATCGTCGCGGTAGCTTGGGTCGTTTAACTGGCCAAGCTCATCGCCCATATAGATTAGAGGCAAACCGCCCGCCGCAAAGGCAAGTCCATAGAGAAGGCGCAGCCTTGCCAGGGCCGATGGGTCGCCGGTTTCGAAGCCCGTCAATGACGCCGCCATGCCGTTCAGGCCATGCACGCCAGAGCCTGAGGCCTGGAAGGCAACACCCCGCGCATAGGTCGCACCACTGTCGTAAAAGGCGGCGATTTTGCGCAGTCTCGCCTCACGCGCTTCGGCACTTAAATGGGCCATTTGCGGGGCAAGGCTCTGCCAACCGATATCGTCATGGCAGCGCACATAGGTGATCCAGCCTGCGTGTGGCGGGGGTGGCGGCGCTTCGGCAAGGACCCGCCTGATCAGGTCTGCATCCCCTTCAGCCAAGGCCGCCCACCCGGCCGTCATCAGACCGGCGTGATAGGCAAGGTGGCATTCGGGATGATATTTGTCGCCAAGAAAGGGCGCTGTTTCCGCAACCGGGCCAATGACTTCCGACTTCAGCTTCACGCAAGGCGCAACCGCCTCGCAGACGCCGCGCAGCGCTTGCAAAATCAAGTGGCACTGCGGCAGGGCCTTGCTAGGTCCGCCCTTTTCCTTCCAGAGATAGGCCGCCGAATCCAGCCGAAACGCCTCGACGCCAAGATTGGCGAGGTCGAGCATGGCCGAGGCCATTTCCAGAAACACCTCCGGGTTCGACCAATTCAAATCCCATTGAAAAGGATAGAAGGTCGTCCACACATAGGCCGAAAGTTCCGCGCGCCAGGTAAAATTCCCAGGTGCTGTTTCTGGAAAGACTTGGCCGAGACCGGCCTCCCATTCGGCGACCTCAACGGGATTGGAAATCAGATGGTAGAAGCCGCGCGCTCGGGCATCACCCGCGAGGGCCGCCTGAGCGATCGGATGATCGTCGGAGGTGTGGTTCAAAACAAAATCGGCGCAGAGCGCTATTCCAGCATCCGACAGGGCTTCGGTCAGCGCTGCAAGATCGGCTGTGGTGCCAAGATCAGGCCGGACTTGGCGAAAGTCCGCCACCGCAAAACCGCCGTCATTATCGCCGTCGCGGGCCTTCCAAAAGGGCAGCAGGTGGAGATAGCGGACACCAAGGCGTTGCAGATAGGGAATGTTCTTCACCACCCCTTGGAGATTTCCGCCAAAGCGCTCGACATAGGCGCTGTAGCCAATCGCCGATGCGCCTAGGAACCAGTCAGGGTCAGCGGCTCGGGCCGCGTCGAGGGTCTTGAGCCTTTGGGGTCGCACCGAACGGGCCGCGTCCATGCACGCGGCTAAACGCTTGAGAAAGCCATCAAATTCGGCGTGGTCGCCATAGAGAGCCGCCAGGTTGGTGACGATCTTTGGCCACGAGGGATCGCGTTGCGCGGAACGAATGTCGCCCTCCAAGGGGAATGGGTAGGATTGCGGGGAGGGCAGGTCCATCAGCGTCAAGTCGAGTGATATTTTTGCATCATTAGAAAGCGATGCAATGGATTGCAAGTTTAAATTACGGGCAATGCCGTGCCAGTCTCAGCCGCAGTGTCGGTCTTGGCTTACAGAGAGGAAGAGGCGCGAACGACCAATTCAGGCTTCATTTGCACGCCGTCGACCAGTTCGCCATCGATCCGGCGAAACAACAGGTCGATCATGATCCGAGCTGCGGCGGTCAGGTCCTGGCGCACCGAGGACAGGGGCGGGCTAACCAGGGGCGCGAGCGAGCTATCGTCAAATCCAACCACGGCCACATCGGTTGGCGCCGATTTTCCGACGCGGCCAAGCGCTTTGATGAATTCCATCGCGATGACGTCCGAGGTGGCGAACAGGCCATCTGGCTCGGCGCCGGAGGCAAGCAAGGCGTCGGCGGCTTCGGCTGCGGTTTCAGCGGTAAAATGGGCTGGCGCATCCAGTCGGGGGTCGAGCGTCAGGCCCGCTTCCTGACAGGCGCGCAGATATCCTGCGTGCCTTTGACCAATTTCCGGCAGGCTGGGATCGCCTAAAAACGCAATTCTGCGCCGCCCTTGGTCAATCAGGTGTCGCGTCGCAATATAGCCGCCATAAGCATTGTCGGCCCCGACCGTACAATAGTCCTGGTTTGGCAGGTGTGCGCCCCAGACCACCATCTGATCATAGCTTTGGGCCGAGGCGTTCAGCGCCGCATGTTGGTCGCTCTGGCCGATGAACACCAATCCGTCGGTGCGTTGGGCTTGGATGAGGGCGTCAATCCAACCCGGCTTGGGCGCGACGATTTTTGACAAGAGGATTTCATAGCCGCGCAGGGTAATTTCGTCGGCAAGGTGGCCAAGCATCTCAAGGAAAAACGGGTCCGAGATCAGTTGCCGTTGTTCATGGCCTAACGGAATGACCACGCCGATGGTTTGGGTGCGCTTCATCCGCAGGCCGCGGGCGAAGGGATTGACCACATAGCCATGGCTTCGCGCCACTTCGGCGATCATTTCGCGGGTCGCTTCGGGGATGAGGGGGCTGCCTGCCAAAGCTCGCGACACGGTCGAGATCGAAACACCCGTCATCCGAGCGATATCGGCCATTTTCAGCCGTTTCACCTTGGATCCGTTTGTCGACGTCATCACCACACACCCATGCGCGACGCCTATCGCCCAGGGTGGGAGATGTCAAATTTCACACCGCTCGAGGTCCTGACAGCCCGCATTTTGCAATCGTTTGTAAATGGGTGGGTTTTCGGCTAAGCCAACTGAGGTTAAAGCGGTCTCCACACCCGGCGCGTTCAAAGCTCGGGGGATAGGGCGGCGGCGCAGGTCGAAAGACCGGGGAGGAATTCGGGAATGGAAGTCGCGAAAGCGCGTCCGAGGCTTGGCCTGGTCGAAATCATCCAGATGAATGTCGGGTTCTTGGGTCTGCAGTTCAGCTTTGGACTGCAACAGAGCAATATGACCCCGATCTATTCCTACCTCGGCGCTAAGGAATCGGCGATCCCGCTTTTGATGTTGGCTGGACCGATTACCGGGCTGCTGGTTCAGCCGGTTGTCGGGGCGCTCTCCGACCGCACCTTGTCAAAGCTTGGCCGACGGACGCCCTATTTTCTCATCGGCGCGGTCTTGTGCACGCTTGGCTTGCTTGCCATGCCCTATAGTCCAGCCCTATGGGTGGCGGCCTCGCTTTTGTGGATCTTGGATGCGGCGAACAATGTCACGATGGAGCCCTACCGGGCCTATGTCAGTGACCGATTGCCGCCGGATCAGCGGCCGCTTGGGTTTTTGACCCAGAGCGCCTTTACCGGCCTTGGCCAAACCCTTTCCTATCTCGCACCGAGCATCATGGTCATGCTCGGCGTCAATCGCGATTTGGTCGATGCCCACCACATCCCGCTGACCACCAAGATCGCCTTTGGCGTCGGCGCAATCTTGTCCATCTCGACCATTGTCTATTCCATCCGCAGCGTGCCCGAGCTTCCCCTCGACGCTGAGGAAAAGGCGCGGATCAGCGCCAGGCCGGTTGGGTTTGTGGCCGCGCTTAGCGATATCTGGGACGCAGTTCAGGCCATGCCAAAGCCGATGCGGCAATTGGCGGTGATGAAGTTTTTCCAATGGTACGCCATGTTCTGCTACTGGCAGTTCATCGTCTTTTCCTTGGCGCGCAGCGTCTTCAATACAGCGGATTCGACCAGTGCCGGCTTTCGCGAGGCGGGGCTTTGGGTTGGTCAGCTCGGCGGATTTTACAATTTTGTCGCCTTTATCGCCGCCTTCTCGATGACGCCATTCACGAAAAAATTTGGCGCCAAGCGGGTGCACGGCTTTGCCTTGGTATGCGCGGGCGCAGCCATGCTTGCCTTGCCCAACCTACACGATCGGGCGTGGCTCTTTTTGCCCATGGTCGGCATTGGTCTCGGCTGGGGCAGTATCATGGGCAATCCCTATGTCATGCTGGCCGATTGCATCCCGCCTGAGCGGACGGGCGTCTATATGGGCATATTCAATATGTTCATCGTTATCCCAATGTTGATCCAAGGGGTGACCTTGCCGCTCTATTACGGGCCCTTGCTGCATTCCGATCCTCGCCTTGTCATTATGGGCTCAGGGGTCCTTTTGCTGCTGGCTGCGATTGCAGCGCAGTTTGTCCAAAACCCAAGCCTTGGCCATCGCGCCAGCGAAGATCCCGCGTCAGCGGCCTAAGCTTTGATTTCGTGAGGAGCACGCAAATGAACATTCAGGCATGGCGGGGCTGGTTTTCAGCCCTTCTTTTAAGTCTTGCCGTACTGGCAATGGCGCCCGCCGTGGCCCATGCCGAATACCCGATCAAGGTGCGCCCTCCCAATGGCCTTGCGCTCACCCCGCCCATGGGCTGGAACAGCTGGAACCGTTTTGGCTGCGACATTGATGAGGCGAAGATTCGCGCCGAGGCCGATGCGCTTGTCGCCTCTGGCATGAAGGATGCGGGCTATAGCTATTTGATTATTGATGATTGCTGGCAGGTCAGTCGTGATGGCCATGGCGATATCCTCGCCGACGCCAAACGCTTTCCCTCAGGCATCAAGGCCTTATCTGACTACATCCACATCAAGGGTCTGAAGTTCGGCATCTATTCCGATGCGGGCGACTTTACTTGTCAGGGGCGTCCCGCCTCGCGCGGTCATGAATATCAAGATGCGGCCCAGTATGCGCGTTGGGGCGTCGACTATTTGAAGTACGACTGGTGCAATACCGAAAACGTCAACGCCCAGGTTGCCTATGAGACCATGGCCGACGCCTTGCGCGCCACCGGTCGACCCATCGTCTTTTCATTGTGCGAATGGGGCCTGCATCAGCCGTGGAAATGGGGCGCGGCTGCGGGCGGCAATCTGTGGCGCACCACCAATGACATTTGGGACAGTTTTAATGTCTCAGGCCATTATGGCGAGTGGAGCTCCGTGCTCGACATCATCGACCAAGAGGCGCCATTGGCCGCCTATGCCGGGCCCGGCCATTGGAATGATCCCGACATGCTTGAGGTTGGCAATGGCGGCATGAGCCTCGATGAGTACCGCACGCATTTTGGCATGTGGGCCATGTTGTCGGCCCCCTTGATCGCCGGCAATGATGTCGCACACATGACGCCTGAAACAGCCAAAATCCTGATGGCGAAAGAAATCATCGCCATTGACCAGGACCCGGTTGGCTCTCAGGCGCGCCGCTATGAAAAGAGCCAGACCTTTGAGGTTTGGAAGAAAAACCTTTCAGGCGGGCGCACAGCGATCCTTGTTCTGAATAAGAGCGACCAGCCGCAAACCGTGACGACGGCATTGGGACCGCTCGATATGTCCACGACAAAATCCTTCTCAGTGCGCGATGCGTGGGCCGAGGCGGACCAGGGCCTGATGACCGGTGAGATCAAGTCCACCTTGCCGCCCCACGGGTCGAAGGTCTGGGTGCTGACCCCCGCCAAATAGGCCGCGCAGACAAGCCAAATCGCTGTCGCGAATTTGTCACAGATCAATTCGGCGTATTTTTGAGGCGCGGTGCCTATTGAAAAGGCGTGCAAAGGATTGTAAGGATAACATGCAAACGTTTTCAAATCGCGACTCCGCAGAGACGGCGGTCGAGTTTCAGCACCCCTGGGAGGGAACCATATGACGAAAAGCACCATTCGTACCGGCGTGTCTTTGGCGGCCCTCGGCGTCGCCCTGGCCCTGAGCGCACCTGCATTTGCCATCGCAGCCGACGCGCCCGCAGCGGCGCCAGCGTCCGACGACACCTTGACCGCAGTCGTGGTGACCGCATCGACAGGTGACCGCACCAAGCTCAACACCTCGACCTCTATCAGCTCGGTCGGCGCGGAAGCGATCCAGAACTTCAACGCCACCTCGACCGCTGAGCTCTACCGGATGATCCCCGGTATTCAGGTTGCCGGTACGCAAGGCGACGGTGGTAACTCCAATATTGCTGTGCGCGGTCTGCGCACGCCTACTGGTGGTTCGCCGTTCGTGCAAATTCAAGAAGATGGCCTGCCGACCGTTCTGTTCGGTGACATCCAATTCGGCAATAACGACTACTGGACTCACCCCGATCCGTTGACCGAGCGGGTGGAAGGTATTCGCGGCGGCACCGCCTCGACGCTCGCCTCGCAAGCCATCGGCGCGGTTCTGAACCATATCAGCGCCACGGGTCGCAATGAAGGCGGCTATATCGAAGCTGAAAAGGGCGTCAATTATGACTATACGCGCCTTAACTTCCGCTATGGCGGCAGCCTCAACGACACCACCTATTATAATCTCGGCGGCTATTATGACGTCGGTCGCGGCATTGAAAACGCTGCCTATAATGTCAGCAATTCCTATTCGTTGAAGGGCAATGTCACCAAGGAACTGCCCGACAATAAGGGTTATATCCGCGTCCTCTTTAAATCGTCGGACACCCAGGAGCCGAGCTATAACGGCTGCATCAGCTCCGCCTCGCTCAACGGTCACAGCGTCGGCACGGTGGGCGCGTCCTCACTGTGCGATGCGCGTAACCAAGCGCCGGGCTATTCGTCTCTGAACCAGAGCGTCCCCTTCTTGAACGCCGGTGGCACGCTGCAAAATCAAGAGTTGAACGGTATCAGCACCAAGCAAAACTGGCTGCAAGTTCAGACCCATTATGACTATGGCAATGGTCTGACCATTGATGACAATGCTCGCGTCGCCCGCCTCAGCGGCACCTTCGCCGTGCAGTTCTACGGTGCGGGCCCAACGGCTGGCGCTCTGTCTGGCACCCAGTCGCTGATCTATGCGGACGGCCCGAACGCCGGTAAGGTCTTCACCGGCGCCTATGTTAGCTCGAGCGCTGCGGTTCATACCAATATGAGCCACATGGACCACATCGCCAATGATCTGTCGGGCCACTATAAGACCGACTATGACGGAGCTCACATCGATGTGAAGGCGGGCTTCTTCTACTACGCCCAGCACATCGCCGAAGACTGGCACTCGAACTCCTCGATCAACGAGGCCAGCGGCGACAATCCGGCCGAGCTTGATCTCGTCAGCGGCCCCAATGGGACGGGCAATCTTCTGTCAGCCTATGGCCAGACGGGCTTTAATCAGGGCTGGAACCAACAGTTTGACATGACCTTCACCGACAGTGCGCCTTACGCGGACGTGACGGTGGACATCGGCAAGCTCGACCTTGACGCCAGCGTCCGTCAGGAAATCTTCAATGTTCAAGGCTGGGCGCGTGGCAGTTCGGGCAATCCCGTCGGCACGACCTCGGTGACCCAAACCGATCCGCGGACCAACCAACAAGTGACCACCGTCCTGCCGGTCTATGGTTATGACAATCCGCAGGAAAACGCCAACCTGACCGAGAACGCCACCAACTGGTCAGTCGGTGCGCTCTACAAGGTCACCGATGGCTTGTCGGTCTTTACCCGGGCTTCGCATGGCACGCGCTTTAACGCGGACCGTCTGACCCGTTCCACCCCGTCCTATTTCGCTCCGGATGGTGGATTGAGCGCGGCTGGTCAGCCCAACTCAGCCTTCCCGGTGACGCAGTATGAGCTGGGTCTGAAGAACCGTGGCGAGCTTTTGGACGGCCACTACACGATCGAAGCCACGGGCTTCTATTCCGAATACAAGATCTCCTCGCAAGAGATTAACTCGGCAGTGTGTACGCCCTTGCTTGGTCACACGGCGACGACCTGCGTCGTGTCGGGCAGCTATCACGACAGTGGTTTGGAGCTCTTCACGACCTATCACCGCCAAGCCCTGAACGTCATGTTCAGCGCTACCTATGACCACTCGACCGTGCAGTCCTCGCAAGGTCAGCCTTGGGTGCGGTCGCCGAACATTCCAGACCTGACCTATTCGGGTCTGGTCAGCTATGACGTGCTTTCCAAGGGTGAAGTGGGCCTGACCTTCGACGGTCAATCCGACACCCTCGGCGGCGACGGCAACACCTATAAGGGTTCGGTGATCTTCGGCGCCTTTGCGAAATACAAGGTGTTCAGCAACATCCAAGTCGGCGTCGAGGCCTATAACCTCTTCAACGCCTATGCCACCCAAGGGCCAGCCGGCTTTGTCGGCGGCAGCTCCTCGTTGGTGAATGCCGGTGTGGCGCAAGGCCAAGCTATCAAGGCCTTCGCGAAGTTCTCCTTCTAGTTTCTCAGTCCCCTCCAAGCGCCCATCTCGGTGGGCGCTTGATCTCGACTAGGGGCGGGTGCAGGAATGCATCCGCCCTTTTTTCGGTCGCCACCCGCACGGAAAATCATTCGAGGACCCAATGGCTTCGCGCGTCAATTCCGGGACGTCTCGGCCCCTTCGCTCCATCCTCATCCTTGGAGGCGGTTCGGCGGGGTGGATGACGGCGGCGGCCCTGGCCTATGCCGTCCAGCGCGACTGTAAAATCATGCTGATCGAGTCAGACGAGATCGGCACGGTCGGGGTTGGCGAAGCCACCATCCCCACCATCCGTCTGTTCAATCAGATGCTAGGTATTGACGAGCACGACTTCGTCCGGCGCACCAAGGGAAGCTTCAAGCTTGGGATCCAGTTTGTTGACTGGGCGAAGCTGGGCCACTGCTATTTTCATCCCTTTGGCAGCTTTGGGCGTCCGTTCGACGTGGTCGGCCTCCATCACCACCTGATGGCCAATTCCATGCACGGCGGTGCAGACAGTCTGGACGATTACTCAATGGCCTGGGCGGCGGCGCGGGCCGGAAAATTTTCCAAACCATCGCCCGACGCGCGTCATGTGTTGAGCACCTTCGATTATGCCTATCACTTTGATGCCGGTCTCTACGCGGCCTTCTTGCGTGACTATGCCGAGAAAAGGGGCGTTGAGCGAAACGAAGGCAAGGTCGCCGATGTTCGGCTCACGGGTGAGACGGGATGGGTTGAATCCATTCGCTTGGAAGATGGTCGCGAATTTGCTGCTGATCTCTTTATCGACTGTTCGGGATTTCGGGGTGTTTTGATCGAGCAGGCGCTGAAGACGGGTTTTGAGGACTGGTCCCACTGGCTGCCCTGCGATCGAGCGCTTGCGGTTCCTTGTGCCGGAACATCAAATCCCCCCCCCTATACCCGCTCAACCGCCCGGGCGGCGGGGTGGCAGTGGCGCATCCCGCTTCAGCATCGCACCGGCAACGGCTATGTCTATTCCTCTGCCCATATCAGTGATGATGAGGCGGCCAAGACCCTGCTCAGCAATCTTGATGGTCCAGCCCTCGCCGATCCGCGCCCCTTGCGGTTCACCGCCGGGCGCCGAAACCAAAGCTGGAACAAAAATGTCATTGCGGTGGGTCTCTCCAGCGGTTTTCTAGAGCCGCTTGAATCCACCAGTATTCACCTGATCCAAGCCAATATATCGAAGATTTTAGCCTTCTTCCCCGATCGGAATTTTGATCCTCTGGTGACGGCGGAGTTTAATCGCGTGGCAAAACATGAGACCGAGGCCATTCGCGATTTCATTATTCTGCACTATCATCTCAATCAAAGAACGGACTCGCAGCTTTGGCGTGACGCCGCCAACATGGCCGTGCCCGATAGTTTACAATACAAGATTGACCATTTCCGCCGCTATGGACGGTTGATCGCCCGGGACATGGATATTTTCGGGCCGACCTCTTGGCTCGCTGTGCATCTTGGCCAGTTGAACCTGCCTCAGCACCTCGACCCGCTTCTCAGCCATCGGGCGGTCGATGGAGGAGATTGGTTGAACAAGCTTCGGGCGGCGATGACCGCAGCCGCCGAGGCGCTCCCGAGCCACCAACACTATATCGATCAAAACTGTCGTGCGGCTTAAAGGCGCTATTGGTGGCGGGGCAGGAGGGCGCTGATGTCGCAAGCGTCTGACGCTCTGGCCCAAGCTCTGCGGGCGTCCTATGCAGCGTGCGCCGCGACGCCTGACCTTCATGCGGAGCAGGTCGAAAATGGGCTGAATATCTGTCAGGACAGTCTGCGGGCCGGCCAAGCCCATCTGGCGTTGCCGCTGTTGCAGCTGTTGGCGCAGCGCGGTGTGAGCCGTCCGCGTCTCTTTTCGCTCCTCGGTCATGGGCTTCGCTTGGAACAGCGCCTGCTTGAGGCGCGCGAGGCGTTCGCCAAAGCCAAGGCCATGGTCCCCGATGATATCGGCGCGCTGACCGACCTCGCACAGATCCAATTCGAGCTTGGATTGCCTGCGGCAGAGCTGTTTGGGGAGGCGGTGAATCGCAGTGGTGGGCGCCTTGATCTCATCCGTCGATATGCCGCTGCCCTCGTGGCGGAAGGGCGGGCGGAAGACGCGCTTGCGACGCTGAAAGACAGTCTGGTGGCCCATCCCGAGTGGCTTGATGGGCACAAAAGCCTGGCGAGCTTTCTTTGGTTGGAAGGCGAGGGGGCTAATTCGGCCGACTCGCTCGCCGAAGCCTGCCAGAAACTGCCCAACCGGCCAGAACTCTGGATGACCTGGTTCCAGTTGGTGGCACAAGCGCGCAATTGGGCAAAGGCGCGGGCCATATTGGACGAGGCCGAAGTGCGTCTCGGCGCGACCCCAGCCCTGATGGTGGCGCGCCTCTTTCTCGCGACCGAGTCGATGGACCAAGCCGAAAGCGTCAAATGGCTCGCAGCGACCCGCCATATATCTGGCGATGGGGTCAGCCTGTGCCGGATTCGCCACGCCATTCGCCTCGGAGATTTTGAAGCTGCGGAACGGGAAATTTCGCCGCGTTTGCAAGGGCCTTCGGCGGCGCTGTTTTGGCCCTATGCGTCGATTGTTTGGCGGCTCATGGGCGATGATCGCGCCGAATGGCTGGATCGGCCAAACCTGCTCCCCGCCACACGCGACGCTGGCCTGTCCAACGCCGACCTGCAGAATTTAGCTGAAACCTTGCGCGCTCTGCATATCGCCCAGCGCCCCTATCCCGAGCAGTCCGTGCGCGGCGGCACCCAGACCGACCGCTCGGTTCTGTTGCGCCACGAGCCCATATTGGTGAAGACGCGCCAGGCCTTGATGGAGGTCTTGGCTGACTATGTCTCCCACCTGCCGCCTCCGGAGCCGGATCACCCATTGTTGAGTGCGCCGCGAGGGAATTTGGCCATTGAGGGCAGTTGGTCGGTGCGCTTGTCCCGCCAAGGGTACAATGTCCCCCATACCCACCCCAAGGGATGGCTGAGCACCGCCTTTTACGTCTCCATCCCAAAGCCAGACGAGATGGGACCAGCGCCTGCGGGTTTTCTAGCGCTCGGGACGCCGCCGGTTGAGCTCGCCACCGGACTGGGCGCCATGCGTCACATCGCCCCCGCGCCGGGCCGATTGGCCATTTTCCCCTCGACGCTCTGGCACAGTACGGAGCCGTTTGACGATGGCGAGCGCCTTGTCATTGCCTTTGATGTGCGTCGACCCGAGCGCTAGACCGACATGACCGAACCTTATCGCCCCCGCCTGCATTTCACCCCGCGCCGCAATTGGATCAATGATCCCAATGGCCTCGTTTGGTTCGGTGGCGAATATCATCTCTTCTATCAGTACAACCCCTTTGGCGATCTTTGGGGGCATATGAGTTGGGGCCATGCGGTTTCCACCGACCTCGTGTCGTGGACCGAGCTTGGGGTCGCCCTGCCCGAAACAGATGAGGCGATGATCTTTTCAGGGTCGGTAGTCTGCGACCACGCCAATCTCAGCGGGTTTGGCAAAGGCGACGCACCGCCCCTGGTCGCCATCTATACGGCTCACCATCCGACCACGCCCCAGCGGCAAAGCCAGTGCCTCGCCTTTAGCCAGGATCGCGGCAGAACCTGGACCCCTTACGCCCAAAATCCGGTGCTCGACCTGGGGCTTGCCCATTTTCGCGATCCAAAGGTGTTTTGGCACGCGCCGTCACGCGCCCTCATCATGGTGGTCGCCTTATCCGAGGCCAATCAGGTGGCGTTTTTTGCCTCAGATGACCTCAAGTCCTGGCGGGCTCTAAGCACCTTTGGGCCAGCGGGCTGCGACGGCAATCTTTGGGAATGTCCAGACCTATTTTGGGTCTCGGCAGGCGACGAAGCGGGCGGCGGAACGTGGCTGCTCAAGGTCGATGTGTTTGAGGGGGGCGTTGCGGGCGGCTCGTCCGCGCAACTGTTTACCGGACATTTCGACGGTGAAAGCTTTCTCCCTGACCGCGACCCGCAGGGCAAGGTGAAGTGGAGCTTTTGCGATTACGGGCCGGATTTTTATGCGGCGGTGAGCTTTTCCAACCTTCCCGCCGCCGACCCACGGCCGCTATGGCTCGGATGGATGGCCAATCATCGCGACGCCCCGCTGCACCCCACCACGCCGTGGCGTGGGGCCATGACCTATCCTCGGCGCATGCAGGCCCGATCAGGTCCGTCAGGGTGGAGCATCGCCCAGGCCTTCGACCCGCCATTGGGTCCGATCTGCACCGAAAAGGCCATGCTTGCACGACAGGTCAACGGTGGCGCGACCCAGGTCTTGGCGAGGTGTAGCCCCGGTAAACCGGTCTGGGCGCGGGTGCAGTTTGCCCGGCCGCGTCAGACCGTGACCTTTCATCTGGCCTGGAGCACAGGCGCGCGGCTCTCCTTTGGCTTTGACGGCGCCTCTGGCCTTGCCTTTGTTGATGTGTCTGAGATGGGCCAGGAGGCTTATCGCCAACCGAACGCACAAAGCCGCTGGACCATGGCGGTGGAGGCCAATGCTTTGGATGAGATCGATCTTGAGGTGCTGCTCGACGCCGCCTCATTTGAGCTGCTGGCGGCTGAGGGCGTCGGCGCCCTAACGCTTTCGCTGTTTCCACAGGGTGACTGTCTTAGCCTATCTGTGGAGGCGAAAGGCGACCTCACCCTTAGGGGCGAGATGGGGCAGATCTAAAGCTTTATGCCTCGCGCGAGGCTTGCACAAAGGCCTTGGCCCGCGCCCCAACCTCGGCAGCGGTGAAGCCCGGCTTATAGAGGGCCGAGCCTAGGCCAAAACCGGTCGCACCCGCCGCGCGCCAAGGCTTCAGGCTGTCTGGCGCCACGCCGCCGACAACAAATACGGGCGTTGATTTGGGCAGGACCGCGCGCAGGGCTTGCAAGACCTTTGGGCTCGCGGCTTCGGCGGGAAAGAGCTTCAAGCCATCGGCACCCGCCTTCAGCGCGGCAAAGGCTTCTGTAGGCGTGGCAAAGGCGGGGAGAGACGTCAGGCCCGCCGCCTTGGTTGCCGTGATCACGTCAGGGTCGGCATTGGGCGAGATAATCAGCCGTCCCCCCGCGTCGCCCACCCGCGCGACGTCTTGGGGGGTCAACACCGTGCCAGCGCCAATCAGGGCGCGGTCGCCGAGGTGGGTTTGCAAGCGGCCAATGCTGTCAAACGGCTCTGGCGAGTTCAGCGGCACTTCGAGACAGAGGAAGCCCGCATCAACCAGCGCTTCGCCAATCGCAAGCACCTCATCGGGCGCAATGCCGCGTAAAATGGCGATCAGGGGCAGGTCGGCGACTACCGAAGCGAGGGAGGGGGGCATGTTTTTCGGTCCTAGCCGTTGAAGCGACCGGGCGGGAGCCCACACACGCCGACATTCAATTCAAACAGGGCGCCCGCCAAGGGTTCGTCTTCCACCCCTTCGGAGGCCGAGGTGACAAAAAGCCGATCAAGTTTCTCGCCCGTAAAGGCAAGGCTGGTGATTCGCGATGCGGGGAGGGCGATGCTGCGGTCGAGTGTCCCGTCGGGGCGAAACCGGCTTATCCGTCCACCGTCCCAATGGGCGACCCAAATACAGTCTTCGGCGTCGGTGGTCATCCCGTCAGGATGGCCCCATTCCGGAGGAAAGGAGATGAAGGTGTGCTTACGACTAATCTTGCCATCCGTTGCAAGGTCGAAGGCATAGATGGTTCGAGCATTGCTGTCGGTGTGGTATAACTTGGTCTGGGCCAGATTAAAGGTTGGCCCATTGGCCACCCCATAGCCACTATCGAGGCGCGCCACACTCAGGTCTGGATCAATCCGATAAAAAGACCCCTCCTGGCCGGCGCAATCGCGATGCATGGTTCCGGCAAATACCCGCCCGTAACGATCCGCCTTGGCGTCATTCATCCGGTTGGCCGGGAGATGGGCTTCTGGCGCGGCGGCGGTGCGCATTGAAAACGGATCGAGAAACAGGAAGGACACGCCGCGCTCGCCACCGGCGAGATAGCCCGGCTTGGTTTCCCGCTCGATCAGCCAGGTGATCATCTCCGAGGTCTCAAAACTCACAACCGCATCCGTAGCGAGCGTCAGACGATTGATGCGCTTGCCCTTGATATCCACCCAATAGAGCGCACCGTCGCGCGCGGACCACAGTGGGCCCTCGCCTAAAATGTCCCGACGGTCTCGGGCTATGACGCGATAATCAGACATGGCGCTGGTCTTGCCTTCCTTAACTTAGACGTCAAGCCTTTCTGACTGCGATCTTTAGTCTCGCGGGTCGCGTTTCAACTTCCGTCCAGCGACAATGGCGCTGGCGCCAAACTTGGCGCGCACCTTATCGAGCGCGAATTCTTTCCGCCGGGCCCTGGCCTCATCGCCGCCAAAAAAGTCGTCGCTTACCGCGTCGGCCTCCTCAAGGTCGCTCAGTCCTGCCCCGATCAAGCGAAAGGCCCGTCCATCGACGTCGGGCGCCAGCAGGCCCTGCACGGCGCGAAACAACATGTCTGAGGTTTGGATGGGATAGGCCAAGGTCTTGCGGCGGCTGAGGGATTGGAAATCGGCGGTTTTCAGTTTCAGCGTTGCCACGCGCCCCACTAAGCCATAGCGCCGCGCCGCTGCGGCGGTCTTTTCGCAGACCGCCCAAAGCTCGTCTTCCAGGGCCTTGCGCTGAGAGAGGTCGGTGAAAAAGGTGTTTTCGGCGCTGATGCTTTTGCGGCCTTCGTCTGGCGAGACCTTGCGCCGGTCGTCGGCATTGGCAAGCTCGTATAATCGCAAACCAAAAGCCCCATAGCGTGCCACCATGTCGCGCGGATCGCGCCTGGCTATATCGCCAATGGTCTTTAGGCCCTCGCGCGCCAAGCTCTTCACCATGGCCGGGCCAACGCCAGGCAGCAGCCCGACCGGACGCGGGGCGAGGAAGGACTTGGCTTCGGCCGCTCCGATAATGGCAAAGCCACGCGGCTTATCGAGGTCCGAGGCGATCTTGGCCAAAAACTTGTTGGCGGCCAGACCAATCGAGACGCTAAGCCCGGTTTCGTGCTCGACGGCGTTTTGTAAGCGCGCAAGTTGCCAGGAAGCGGGGCCGCCGTTCAGCCGCTCCGACCCGCTTAAATCCATCCAGGCCTCGTCAAGCGAGAGGGGTTGCACCAGGGGTGTTAGCCGATCCATCATCGCGCGGATGCGACGGCTCTCGGCCTTGTATTTGGCAAAATCCGGCCGAATCACCACTGCGTCTGGACAGGCGCGCAGGGCCTTGAACATCGGCATGGCCGATTTCACCCCATAGGTGCGGGCAATATAGCAGCAGGTCGAGACAACGCCGCGTGTGCCTCCACCGACAATGACCGGTGTATCGCGTAAGTCTGGGCGGTCGCGTTTCTCGACGCTGGCGTAAAAGGCGTCACAGTCGAGATGGGCAAGTGTCAGTGTGTCGAGCTCTGCATGCCGCAACAGTCTTGGTGATCCGCAGTGTAGACACCGAGGCCCGGCTTGATCTTGGCTGCGCGCCAAACAGGTTCGGCAGAGCCCGGGCAATGTCTTAGACGTCAATGCGGGGTCGAGGGGCGACGCCATTGAATCCTTTTCGCCCCCTTTGTGATGAATAACCCGGATTTAAGGATATTCATGTCATCTAGTTCCCGATAGCCCGAAATGGTCGGGCGCGAGTCGGGCCGGTTTCGGCCCGCTAGGCATGATGACGAGATGACCAAGAAAGTCCTCATTGTTGAGGATAACGAGCTGAACATGAAGCTTTTTCATGATCTTCTCGATGCCCAGGGTTACGAAACCCTGCAAACCCGCGAGGGCTTGCAGGCGTTGTCGATTGCCCGTCAGCACCGCCCCGACCTGATTCTCATGGACATTCAGTTGCCGGAAATTTCCGGTCTCGAAGTGACAAAATGGCTGAAGGAGGACGACGAACTGGCGCACATCCCTGTGATCGCCGTCACCGCCTTCGCCATGAAGGGAGATGAAGAGCGCATTCGCGATGGCGGGTGCGAGGCCTATATTTCAAAACCCATCTCCGTTTCCTACTTTTTGGATACGGTCCGTAAATTCCTTGCCTGATAGAGTGGCGAGGTGACAGCGCGCATTCTCATCGTTGACGACGTCGAGCCGAATGTTCGGCTGCTCGAAGCACGTCTGAATGCTGAATATTACGACGTGCAAACCGCCTTTGACGGGCCCTCGGCACTCAAGGCTGCCCAAGAGAATTGCCCCGACATCATCCTGCTCGATGTCATGATGCCCGGTATGGATGGGTTCGAGGTCTGTCGTCGCCTCAAGGCGGATTCGACGACGCGCCACATTCCCGTGGTCTTGGTCACGGCGCTGAATGACCGACGCGACCGCTTGACCGGCCTTGAGGCTGGCGCCGACGATTTCTTGACCAAGCCGATTGATGATGTGGCCTTGTTTGCGCGGGTGAAGAGCCTGACGCGGCTGAAGCTTGTGATTGACGAGTTGCGCCAGCGCGAGGCGTCAGGTCGCCGGTTGGGCGTCATCGAAGGGGCGGCATCGCGCATGTCGCCGCTTGGCGGGCGAATCATTATCGCTGATGACAATGCCCACCAGGCCCAGCGTATTTTTGACGAACTGTCCGAGGACCATCGCCCCGTCATTGAGGCGGACGCCGAAAAAGCTCTGCTCGCTGCGCGGGCGCGGGCGGACCTTGTTGTGGTCAATGCCACGTCAACCGGGTTCGACGCCTTAAGGCTCGCAGCCCATATTCGTTCAGACGATGCGACCCGCAACCTGCCCATTCTCGCCATTGTCGATCCGGTAGAACGCGGGCGGATGCTGAAAGCGCTCGAACTGGGCGTGAACGATGTTTTGCCGCGGCCTGTTGACCCTGAGGAATTATCCGCCCGAGTGCGGACCCTAATTCGCCAAAAGCGCTATACGGATTTCTTGCGCAACAATCTCGATCAAAGCCTTGAACTGGCGGTCACCGACCCGCTGACCGGCTTACACAATCGGCGCTATATGTCTGGCCAACTGACGGCGCTTGTGCGGCGCGCCGCCTTTGGGGGCGAGAGCGCGGCTGCGCTTTTGATCGATATCGATCACTTCAAACGGATCAATGACACCTTTGGCCATGGCGTCGGCGATGAGGTTTTGAAGGAATTCGCGGTACGCTTGGCGTCCAATATCCGCGCCATCGATCTTGCCTGTCGCTATGGCGGCGAAGAGTTTGTTGTCATCATGCCCGACACCAGTCTTGAGGTTGCGGCCCGTATCGCCAAACGCCTCCAGGAACATGTGGCGGGTTCATCCTTCGAGGTCGGCGATTTGGCTGAACCTTTGAACGTTACCATTTCCATTGGCGTCTCAGCGACCCTCGACGGCGAAGACAATGGCCCAGCCCTGCTAAAACGGGCCGACGACGCCGTCTATGAGGCCAAGGCCTCTGGCCGCAACCAGGTGGTGGTTCGCGAGGCTTGAGCTTCGCCCCCAAGCCGCTCATCCCGGCGCAGGCCGGGAACCAGAGACGGGCCTGCTAAGGTTTGCAGATGATCCTCTGGATACCGGCCTTCGCAGGTCATGAGCGGATGTAATTGAAATCACGCACCTTTCCACCGCTCCCCCCGGCGGAGGCCGGGGTCCAGGGACCGGCCTGCTGAGGTTTGGGAGGATCCTCTGGATACCGGCCTCCGCAGGTCATGAGCGGATGTAATTGAAATCACGCACCTTTCCGCCGCTCACCCCGGCGCAGGCCGGGGTCCAGGGACGGGCCTGCTGAGGTTTGGGATGATCTCCCGGATACCGGCCTTCGCAGGTCATGAGCGGATGTAATTGAAAATACGCACCTTTCCGCCGCTCACCCCGGCGCAGGCCGGGAACCAGAGACGGGCCTGCTAAGGTTTGCAGATGATCCTCTGGATACCGGCCTTCGCCGGTATGAGCGGATATAAATGAGAACAAACATCTAAGCCGCTCACCCCGGCGGAGGCCGGGGTGTGGAGTCTCGTTCGAAGTGCAACACCTTGCTAAAGGCCTCAGCGGGGGTCTGGAAGTCCAGACATTTTCTTGGGATGTGGTTGTAGAGGCGGCTTAGGTTGAGGAAATGCTCGTCACTGAGGGTTTCGAGGTCTGTCTTTCGTGGGAGATATCGTCGCATTCGACCGATGGCGTTTTCGACCCCGCCTTTTTGCCATGGCTTGTGTGGGTCGCAAAAGAAGGTGGCCAGTCCTTGGGATGAGGCGAGCTGGTGATGCTCGGCGAATTCGGTTCCGTTGTCGAAGGTGACGGAGCGGCGCAGGGGCTGAGGGAGGGGCTCTAGGAGCTTGGCGAGGTGGTCTGCGGTCGGCTTGGCTTTGCGGTCCTTTGTCCGCACAAAGGCTGTCAGGCGGGTGGTCCTCTCGTGAAGAACCAGAACTGACTGGCCGTATTTCCCGATCAACATGAAGTCGGCTTCCCAGTGGCCGGGCTGCTGGCGGCTATTGGCCGAGGCAGGCCTTTCGCTGATGGAAACCCTTTGTCGGATATGGAATTCTGGCGATCCGCCCCTCTGGGGTCGCCACCCGCGC
>CAIMFV010000055.1 GCA_903840435.1 uncultured Caulobacterales bacterium | reverse complement strand
CGTCTAAAAAATGCGCATCTTTTGGAGGTGGGGGGATATTTGTGGGTTCGTCTTGGCCTGAGGGGATTTGGGGAATTAGCAGGGATTTGGGTTTGAGGCCGATTGCATGGCGAGCTTGGTCGGGTTGGGGCCGTTTTGACGTGAGCTTGGTGTGTGGGCCCTGGAGTTTTGGGGCTGGGGTCTTGTCTTCGAGGAGCAGGGAATGAAGCTGATAATTGCGGTGGTGAAGCCTTTTCGGCTGGAAGCGGTGCGTGAAGCTCTGACGGCGGTTGGGGCGGAAGGCATGACGATTTCGGAGGTGAAGGGGTTTGGTCGTCAGAAGGGCCAGACGGAGGTTTACCGGGGGGCTGAGTACCAGGTGAACTTTGTGCCGAAGATCAAGCTTGAGGTCGCGGTGAGCGATGAGTTGGCGGACAAGGTGGTTCAGACCATCGCGTCGACGGCGGCGACGGGCAAGATCGGCGATGGGAAGATCTTTGTGTTGACGATTGAACAAGCTGTGCGGATCCGCACCGGCGAAACCGGCGCTGCGGCGCTTTGATGACCATGGGATCAAGGGGGATGAGCGAGATGAACATAAAGGCGTGGGGTCGGCGCTTGGCCGGCCTCGTTTTGGTGGCGACCCTTGTGGGGGGCTTGAGTGTGGCGCCTGTGTCGGTGTCGCCGGCCTTGGCGCAAGCGGCGGACAATGCCACGGCGGCGGCACCTGCGGCTGCGGCCCCTGCGGCGGCTCCGGCAGCGGCGGCTCCGGCTGCACCTGCTGCGGCGGCGCCTTGGAAGACCGATAGCGGCGATACGGCCTGGATGCTGACCTCGACGGCGCTGGTCCTCTTGATGACCATTCCGGGTCTGGCGCTCTTTTATGGCGGCATGGTGCGCAAGAAGAATGTCATTGCCACCCTGACCCAGTCCTTCGCCATGACGGCGGTGGTGACGATTGTCTGGGCGGTGGCGAGCTATAGTCTGGCCTTTGGCACCAATCCGAATGCCAAGCTGAACGACTATATTGGCGGCACGACGAACTTCTTCCTCGGCGCCATCACCATGGACAAGCCCTATTCTATTGCCGGGTCGACGCCGACCTTCCCGGAATATGTGTTCATGACCTATCAGATGACCTTTGCCATCATCACGCCAGCCTTGATTTGCGGGGCCTTTGCCGAGCGGTTTAAGTTCTCGGCCCTGCTGCTCTTTACGGTGCTGTGGTCGATCTTTGTCTATGCGCCGATTGCCCACTGGGTGTGGGGCGGCGGCTTCTTGGGCAATATGGGTATTATGGACTTTGCTGGCGGCACGGTGGTGCACATCAATGCCGGTGTGGCGGGTCTGGTTTGCGCCCTGGTGCTTGGCAAGCGCAAAGGTTATGGCGTCGACAATATGGCCCCGCACAATCTGGTCCTGACCATGATCGGTGCGAGCCTGTTGTGGGTGGGTTGGTTTGGCTTCAATGCTGGGTCGGCCAATGCGGCCAATGCCTTGGCGGGCGCAGCCATGGCCAATACCCAGATCGCCACGGCGGCAGCGGCCCTGGCCTGGATGATGGTCGAGTGGTTCGAGCGCAAGAAGCCGGGCATTTTGGGACTGGCCTCGGGCGCGGTTGCCGGTCTGGTGGCGGTGACGCCAGCCTCTGGCTTTGTTACGCCCATGGGGGCTCTGATCATTGGTCTGGTGGCGGGCGCGGGCTGTTATGCCTCTGCGGTCTGGCTGAAGAAGCTGTTCAAATATGATGACAGCCTCGATGCCTTTGGCGTGCACGGCGTTGGCGGCTTTTTGGGCGCGATCCTGACGGGCGTGTTCGCCAGCGACAAGATCAACACCCTGCCCAAGGGCCACGGGGTCTTGACCCAGCTGGAAGGCTGTCTGGCCACCATCGCCTGGACGGCGGTCTTGACCTGGATCATCCTGATGATCTGCAAATATACCACAGGCTTGCGCGTCTCCGACGAGGCCGAAGCCGAAGGCCTGGACGCGGCCCTGCATGGCGAAGCCCTGCACGACCACGGCTAATCCAAAGCCTTAACCGCATCTCAGCCTGGCGGGCGTCTCCCTCACCGGAGGCGCCCGTTCGCGTTTGGGGGGACGTTTGAGGGGACTTTGACCCAGGCCCGAATCGGCCTTCGGTTGAGCATCTCTTAGGCTGAGGTCACATCGCCGTGCGCGACGTCGTACTGAATTGGGGCGTTGGCGCGCAATTTGGCTGGGGCCTTCTGGGCCTCAACCTTTTTGCTCTTTGGTCCCACGATAAGGACATTCGCCCCTTGATGGGCCAGCCGATCACGCCAGCCGATCTTGACGGCCTGGATGCCCTGAAGCGGGCTCATATTGCCAAGGCGGTTCGGACGTCGAATGCAGCCTTAGAGGCGCGGCAGCGCGGCGATGGGCCGCCTCCGGGCGAGGCCATCGGGGTTGATGGTCTTGGCAATGATCTAAACGCAATCTCGCCCCTAAACACCCGGACAAAGGTCGCCCGGGCGATTTTCGAAAGTATCGACGTTGCAGGCGCTGCAGCGAAATTCGCCCCCTATGATCAGTTGCTGACTGCATCGTCTTGGACCGCCGCATGGATCAAGGCCGCCAGCGGCCGCGACGCAAAAATTATCCACGAGGGGGTCGATTTGACCCTGTTTGCACCGGGCCCCTCCTCCCGCTGGCGAGATCCTGACGCGTTTTACGTCTTCTCCGGCGGCAAGCTCGAATATCGCAAGGGCCAGGACCTCGTGCTCGACGGCTTTCGGCGTTTCGCAGCCCGCCATCCAAAAGCAGTCCTTGTGACGGCGTGGAATTCGCCCTGGCCGCAATTGGCGCGCGGCATGAAGGGGCACCTCGACAGCGCCTTGAGCCTTGAACCGGATGGTGGACTGGGCTTGCGGCGTTGGGCCTCAGAGAACGGTCTGCTGGCGTCTCAGTTTATCGATCTGGGCCGGGTGCCCAATTTCGCGCTGCCGCAGATTCTGCGGGATATGGATGTGGCGTTGCAACCCTCGCGGGCAGAGGCGTGTACCAATCTGGTGGTCAAGGAAGCCATGGCCTGCGGCCTGCCGACCATTGCCGCCTGGAATACCGGTATGGTCGACCTCCTCACCGAGACGACAGCCATCCTGCTTAAACACCAAGGCCCGATAAGGGTGCCGCCCGGAACCCCGTTCCCGCCGCACCCTGGTCCCATGTTGGACGACTGGGGCGAAAGCGATGCGGAGGAAATTGACGCGGCTTTAGAGTTTGCTTTCCAAAACCGCGATCACGTTCGCACCCTTGGCCTGTCGGCGCGACGAGATTTGGAGGTCCGCAAACGCTCCTGGAGCCATCACGCCGATGCCCTCAAGGCCTGGCTATTAGACGACGCCGTGGGGCTTTAAGCGAAGCGCGCGCCTTCGGGTTTGCTCGGCAGGAAGCCACATTCGACAAAGCCCCAAATCCAACCCAGGATCGGAATACAGGAAAACGCGATCCACCAGGCCGACTTGCCGCGATCATGCCAACGCTTTGCATCGGTAGCGAAGACGATCCAAAGATTCACCAAGGAAATGCCGAGATTTGGCAAGGCGGCGCCGGTTTTGCCCAAAACGGCGAGCAAGCCTAGGGACGTGGTGATACACAGGACGGCGCAACAGAGGCGGATCAGCCAATATTGCGAGCGGCTTGCTAGGCCATTGAAACCAAACAAAAATGCGACCCAGCTCGGCGATGCGTCGTCATCCATCTCAACCTCGCGCGCCTGGGGGCGGGGGGTATCGGGCCGAGGCGATGTCCGATTGGCATGAGGCGCGCGCGGTCTTGGGTCCGAAAGGCCGCGACGACCGAAGGGGCGAGCTTGAGACGTCATTCCACATCCTCAAATATCCGCAAACCCTAGCAAGAATAAATTACGATCATCTTTCCAAGCTGCGTCGCTATTCAATAATTTTGGCCGCGCGTAAGGCTGGCTCTCGTGACGGGTCCACGTGTCTGGCGCTCAGGGCCAATTTCGCCTATATCGGGAGGATGTCGTCATCCGCCGCCGATATGGATTTGGATTGGACCGCCACGCAGGAAACGGCGCTGCTGGACGCGGCGATCGCATTGGTGCCCGAGCACGGCACCTGGGATGCAGGGCTGGTTCGCAAGGCGGGTGAGCGCCTGGGCCTGTCGCAGGCCTTGGTCGCGTTGATCCTGCCAAATGGCGCCCGCGATTTGAGTGCCCTGCTTGCGCGTCGTCATGACGCGGCAGCGTTTGCCAGCCTTGCTCAGATCGACCCGTCTTCCTTGAAGGTGCGGGCCAGAGTTCGCGCGGGCGTCCTGGCGCGGGTTGAGGCGGCCATGGCCGACGAGGCGGCGGTGCGCCATTCCCTGGGAACCCTGGTTTTGCCGTCGAACGCCAAGACCCTTGCCGACCTGCTTTGGAGCGCCGCCGACCAGATCTGGCGTTGGGCGGGAGACACCGCCACCGACCTCAACCACTATTCGAAGCGTGCCCTGCTTTCAGGTGTGATCGCTGCGACCTTAAGCGTGCGATTGCGGCAAGGTGAGGCGGCGGCTGAACAGACCCTCGACCGCGCCATTGACGGCGTCATGCAATTCGAAAAGCTCAAATCCCGGTTTTCGCTCGATCCAGTGGCGCTGGCGGAACAGGCGGTGCGCGGTTTGGCGCGGGTGCGATACGGGGTTTGAACTGAGGTTTCGGAGCGTTGAGATGCCGTCTTTTCCCTTGCGACCTCTGATCGTGCTTTGCCTGGCCTTGGCGCTCAACGGCTGTTCCATCACCACCTATAACTGCAACACCCCCGGCAGCTGCCCGCGCAACGCCCCGCCGACAAACCCGGCGCCTACGGCAACGTCCTCATCAAAACCCGCGACTTAAACCGGCATTGACGCCATGGGTCGGCGTGCTGCGGTGGTGGTCGGAAGTGTGATGATGAGTGTGACCTTCTTTCTCACGCGTACGCTCGGCCTTTAGCCATGGCCGACCGGATTTGGACCGCAGCAGAACGCCGACGGCTAATCGAAGAAGTGCCGTGGACGAAGGGGGCAAACGAGATGGACCCGAAAGCGGCCTTCTGGTCCAAGTCACAGCGCTCTGCGCCAACATGATTTCGATTTGCAAGCATTTGGCGCGCGCGTCGACCAAGTCTTTCCCCTCGCGAGCGTAAAGCTGGCTGGATACCGGCCCTCGCCGGAATGAGCGAATAGGATGCAGCACCTCCCTAAACACCGCTCCCCCCGGCGTAGGCCGGGGTCCAGGAACGGGCTTGCTTAAGGTTTGCAGATGATCCCCTGGATACCGGCCTTCGCCGTTATGAGCGGAAGATATTGGAATCACACACCTTTTAGCCGCTCCCCCCGGCGTAGGCCGGGGTCCAGGGACGGGCCTGCTGAGGTTTGCAGATGATCCTCTGGATACCGGCCTCCGCCGGTATGAGCGGAAAATATTGGAATCCCGCACCTTTCCACCGCTCCCCCCGGCGGAGGCCGGGGTCCAGGGACGGGCCCGCCGAGGTTTGCAGATGATCCTCTGGATACCGGCCTACGCCGGTATGAGCGGATTTAATTGAGAACCCACATCTAAGCCGCTCCCCCCGGCGTAGGCCGGGGTCCAGGGACGGGCCTGCTTAAGGTTGGTGGATGATCCCCTGGATTCCGGTCTTCGAAGGTCATGAGCGGATGTAATTGATATTCTAAATAAAAGCCGCTCATCCCAACCCAGGTTGGAGTCCAGACGGCTAAGCACCGCCTGTTGTTGGAAAGCGCCCTTTGAGCCGCGTCACATGGCCCATCTTCCGGCCCGGCTTGGCGTCGCGCTTGCCATAGAGCCAGAGCCGCGCATCGGGCTCGGCGGCGAGCTCGGCCCAGGTCTCGACTTCAGCGCCTAAGAGATTGGTCATCTCGGCGGCGGCGAAGGGCGTGGTTGGGCCAAGCGGCCAATTGGCGATGGCGCGAATATGCTGCTCAAACTGATCGACTTGGCAGGCATCGAGGGTCCAATGGCCGGTATTGTGGACGCGCGGCGCAAACTCATTCACCCAGAGCCGCCCGTCGCCCATGTCGAACATTTCGACCCCAATGACGCCGACATAGTCGAGCCCGTCGACCAGTTTGCGGGCCATGGCAAACGCTGCGGTTTCGGTTTCAGGCGGGACATTTGCAGGCACGGTTGAGACCCGCAAGACGCCGTTTTCATGGACGTTTTCAGCCAAGGGATAGGCGGCGAACGCACCGCTGCGATTGCGAACGGCGATGACCGACACCTCGCGGACAAAGGCGGCGCGGGCTTCAAGAATGCAGTCACCGCCACCCAGACTTTCGAGGGCAGCTTCGGCTTCGGACACGGTGCGGACCCAGACCTGACCCTTGCCGTCATAGCCTTGTCGACGGGTCTTCAGGAGGGCGGGTGCGCCGAGGAGGTCGAGGCCAGCCGTGAGGTCGGCCACTGTGTCGACTTGATGAAAGCCCACCGTCGGCACGCCGATCTGGTTGAGAAAGCTTTTCTCCAGCACGCGATCCTGGGCAATGGCCAAGGCCTTGGGACCGGGCGCCACCTCTGCGCCCGCAGCTTGCAGTCCCGCCACAACAGCGGCCGGTACATTCTCGAATTCAAACGTTACCACAGCACAGAGCTTGGCAAGTTCCGCCAAGGCCTGCTCGTCCCCATAGTTGGCCACCAGGGTATGGGCAGCGACGCGACTGGCCGGCGAATCGGCCTCGGGCGTGAGGATGGCGACGTCAAAGCCAAGCCGTGCGGCGGCGAGCGCCAACATGCGCCCAAGCTGGCCGCCGCCAAGTATGCCAAGCGTGGCTGTCGGTGAAAGGGGAGGGGTCACAGCGTCAGATCTTCGGCGACAGAGGCCGTCTGCGCCGCCCGCCAAGCGCTGAGTCTTTGGGCTAAGGCCGGGTCACTGAGCGCCAGAATCTGTGCGGCGAGGATGCCAGCGTTTTTTGCCCCGGGCGTGCCGATGGCGAGCGTCGCGACAGGTACCCCGCCTGGCATTTGCACGATGGAGAGGAGCGAATCGAGACCTTTTAAGCTGTGGGACTCCACAGGAACGCCCAAGACCGGCAATTCGGTGAGTGACGCCACCATGCCCGGCAGGTGGGCTGCTCCTCCCGCGCCCGCAATGATGACCTGAAAGCCGCTCATCTTTGCCGACTTGGCGAAGCTGTAGAGCCGATCCGGGGTTCGGTGGGCCGAGACCACCTTGGTGGCATACGCGACGCCCAGCCCGTCGAGCGCTGCGGCAGCGGCCTTCAAGGTTGGCCAATCGCTTTGGCTGCCCATGATGATGGCCACAGGTGGCGCTGTTGCCTTGGCTTTTTGGGTTTCAACGGGCTCGGTCACGAGACGATCCTCTCGCCGCACCCAGGTGTGCGGGGTGAAGTGAAAGGGGGTTAGGCGATAATGTCGGGCGTTAATTGGTTTTCGAGCAGCACGATCTGGTCGCGAAGCACCAGCTTACGCTTTTTCAGGCGCGCGATCTGGATCATGTCGGGGGAGGGCTGGGATTCGAGCGCGTGCACCGCTGCATCGAGGTCCTGATGGTCTTGGCGAAGGTGCGCGAGCTTAGCCGCTAGAGCTCTTGCGACTTCATCCTCTTCCGTCTCAAGATCGTTCATCTGCACTCCTTCCCCGCCCGCCACAGCAGAGGTTCAGCCGAAGCCTTCAGCCGGGCGAGGTCGCGCTGGCGATCACGCCACTTTGACCTGACAAGAATGAAAGAGAGGTGTTCACTGGTCGGGTTGTTTGCAAAGGAGGCGTTCCATGGCGCTTGAAGCTCGCATTCGCGAACTCGACCATCGGCATCAATCTCTCGAACAGGCCATTCGCGAAGAAACGCTTCGCCCCTCCGCCGACGCTCAACGCCTTAGAACGCTCAAGCGACAGAAATTGAAACTGAAAGATCAGATTGAAGGTCTGAAAAAGTCCCTTCCCCACTGAAACCTTCCTCCTCCCGAAGCGCGAACGCGGCGGCGGGCGTGATCTAAGCCTCGTCGTCGTCGTCCGCGTGCGAGACGCCAGAGCTCGGGCCGAAAACCGATTCGATATTTGCCGGGCTTTGACGCCGCGCGCGCGGATCATCATCGTCCTCGACCACGGGAGGTGAAGCCTGCCCGGCGGGGGCGAGGGTCGGGCCGGTCGAGACAATGCCGCGCTTGGCGTCTTCGGCGGCGCGCTTCTCGGCGGCCTTTTTCACCAGCGCGTCGAGTTCCAACTGGCTGACGAGGCCAAGGGTTACGGGATCGACGGGCTTGATGTTGGCCGCGTTCCAGTGGGCCCGGCTGCGCACCTGGTCAATCGTCGCCTTGGTGGTGCCGAGCAGTTTCGAGATTTGCCCGTCGGTGATTTCGGGGTGATGGCGCAGGAACCAAGCAATAGCGTCCGGCCGGTCCTGACGACGCGACACAGGGGTATAGCGCGGGCTTTTGCGGCTGGGTTTCAAAAGCTCAGCATGGCGGCTCTTTTGCGCCTTCATCATGTAGTTGGCATTGGCTTGTGCCCGGTCGAGCTCTTCACGATTCAACTGGCCATTGGCGATCGGGTCGGCGCCGCGAATATCGCGCGCCACTTCGCCATCGGCGATGCCGTTGACTTCCAAAGGGTGAAGGCCGCAAAAATGCGCGATCTGCTCAAAGGTCAGCGAGGTATTGTCGATCAACCAAACGGCGGTCGCTTTCGGCATCAAGATATCAGTCATGGCGTCCCAGCCCTTCTCACTGTTTTGGGCCCAAAAGGCCTTGCAGACCATGCCCTATCTGAGATCTCGCCTGCTTCGAAGCCCTGCCCAGATCGGGCCGAGACGGTTGCAAACGGCGGTCCACAAATAGCGGCGCCCGGCCTTGCGGCCGGGCGGTCAGGGGGAGGCTATAGCGAATTTTCACAGCAATTGAAACGGATTTTCACCAAGAGGTCCCCGAACGCCCCCTGGGGTGCTCCGGAAGTCCACCTCTCTGCCCGGCGCCCCAAGCGCGCGCCCAGCGACGGCCCTCGACCTGAGGACCAACAGTTATTACAGTCGCGTGACTTACCGGCTGAGCGAAAAAATAGGATGCCCACCCAGATGATCCGAAGAACCATAACATGCGCGACACTGAGCGCTCTCCTGCTCGCTCCGCTTGGTCTGCCGGCTCTGGCGCTCGCCCTTCCGGCCGCCGATGCGACGACAACCGATGTGGCGGCCCTGCCCGCGACTCCGATCGATCCGGCGAGGCTCTCCGCCCACGTCAAGGTCCTGGCCGATGACAGCTTTGAGGGCCGGGGCCCCGCGACCCGCGCCGAGGTCAAAACCCTCGACTATATTATTGGGCAAATGAAAGAGACGGGCTTGGCGCCCGGCGGCGATCTGCAAGCCAATGGAACGCGGTCCTGGACCCAGGCGGTGGCTTTGGCGCGGTTTGAAGTCAAGGGCAGCCCGAAACTGGCCTTTTCCGATCATGGGCATCGGTTGCCGCTCAAGTTTGGCGATGATGTGGTGGCGCACACCCTGGTTCCGGTCACATCCGTCGCCATTCGGCACGCGCCGCTGGTGTTTGTCGGCTATGGGGTCAAGGCGCCGGAGCGCGGCTGGGACGATTTCAAAGGCGTCGACCTGAAGGGAAAGATCGCCGTCGTCCTGATCAATGATCCTGATTTCGAAACACCGCCGGGGCATCCGACCACGGGTAAGTTCGACGGCAAGGCCATGACCTATTATGGCCGCTGGACCTACAAATATGAGGAAGCCGCCCGCCAAGGTGCCGTTGGCATGTTGATCGTCCACGAGACTGCGCCTGCCGCCTATGGCTGGGCGACGGTGAAAAATTCAAATTCAGCGCCGCAATTTGACGTCATTCGCCCCAACCCTTCCGCCGCCCACCCCTTGCTGGAAGCCTGGTTACAGCGCGACCAAGCCGTCGCCCTGTTTAAGCGCGCTGGGCTCGACTTCGACGCCGAAAAGGCCAAGGCCCAATATGCGAGCTTCAAACCTGTGCCGTTGAAGGGCCAAAGCTTTAGCGCCGCCTATCAAGTGGCGGCGTCGACCATTGAGAGCCACAATGTCATTGGCGTCTTGCCCGGAACAGCGGCGCCGGACGAATATGTCTTCTATTCCGCCCATTGGGACCACCTGGGCATTGGGCTGCCGGACGCAAAGGGCGACCGGATCTATAATGGCGCGGTTGATAATGCTGGCGGTATTGCCTCATTGCTGGAACTGGCCCGCGTCTATGCCCAAGCCCCGCGCACCCGCCGCACGGTGGGCTTCATCGCTTGGACGGCTGAGGAAAAGGGATTGTTAGGCTCTGAATACTACGCCTCTCACCCGGTCTATCCCTTGGCCAAGACGGCGGGGGTATTTAATCGCGACGGCCTCTCGACCCTTGGGCCAGCGCGCGACATTTCCACCTCTGGCAATGGCCATCTCAGCCTTCAAGACGACATTGCCGCCATGGCGGTTTCGGAGGGACGCCGGTTCACGCCGGATGCGGTGCCAGAGGCGGGCCATTTCTTCCGTTCAGACCACTTCTCGCTCGCCAAGCGCGGCGTGCCCGCCATCTCGGTCAATGGTGGCGTTGATCTCTATCAGGGTGGCGAGGCTGCGGGCCGAGCAGCAGAGCGTGACTATGTGGTGCATCGCTATCACCAACCTGCCGACGAATGGCAGGCGGATTGGGACCTTCGCGGGCAAGCCATTGATGACGGCCTGATTTATAAGGTCGGTCGCGCCTTAGCTGATGGCACGGCTTGGCCGACCTGGCAGGACGGCTCTGAATTTAAGACCATCCGCGACAAGACCTCCGACCAGCGCCACTAAAGCTTGTTAGGGTAGCGTGGAGTTTGCCCGGTTCAGTTTGAACCGGGCAAAGCTGCGGGCATCGATCCAAGCCAAGGCGCCCCTGACGGCTCGGGCAAACGAACCGTTTGACGGTCTCAGCGCGCGATGGGGTTCAAATCTCGGCGGGTGTTTCGACGCCTGCCGCCCAATGAAAGCCAATCACCGCCCCTTTGACGCGCGGCAGGAAAAACAAGGTGGCTGCCAACAAGGCGGGCAGGGTGGTTCCCAACACCCAAGCCAGAGGCCAGGTTGAGATGAAGTTGAAGGCCAACATCGGGCCGATAATCAGGTGGCCGACAAGCAGGATAGTGAAATAGGGCGGCGCGTCGTCGGCGCGATACTGGCCATTATTATGGCCGCAGGCCTTGCAGGTGGGCTCGACCTTCAGATATTTGCCAAACAAAGCGCCTTCGCCGCAAGCGGGACATCGGGTGAAAAACCCACGCCGCAATCCCAGTGCAATCGACCGGTCGGTTTGCATCTTGCGTCTCTATCCATCCACTTTGGGCGCTGAGCGCCTACAAGATGACTTAATGTGTCTTGGATGCTGCGCCAAGGGGCGATCCGTCTTCGCCTATTTCAATCGCGACATTGCCTCGCCGCTTTCAGCCTATAAAAGTGAAGCCCGACGAGACCGGGGTCTCAAGGAACGGGAGATCGGCTATGGCCAACATTGTCGAGATCGATGCGCCGCACTTGGCGCGCGACGGCGCTGAGGTGTTGGAAAACGGCGACCTCCTCCTTCTGTCGACCCTTCCCTTCGTCGTCGCGGCGGACGAGGCGGATTTTCTCGACCCCGCCATCTTCTCCGGGGGCTCGAAAAACGTCAGCTATAATCCGGCTGATGGGTCCTTGCGTGGCGTCGCCCTCGAAGGTGAAGCCTTGGTGCTGTGCCGGAATATGGTGGCGCGTTACGCTGATTTTGCGGAGGCGCTGGCGAAACGGATCGCGCCGCGCTACGGGCGCGCCTTGCAACGGCGACGGACCAGTTTTCGGCCCGGTGAGGTCGCCCAGCGGGTGCTCAGCCCGCGAAAGGATGATCGCCTTTTGCATGTCGACGCCTTTCCGGCCAATCCCACCCAAGGGCGGCGCATTTTGCGCATCTTTTCCAACGTCAATCCAGCAGGGCGTCCGCGTCACTGGCGGCTGGGCGGGCAAAGCTTTTCCGAGTTCGCCCACCAGTTCGCGCCGCGTTTGAAAAAGGGACCAAACCCGATTGAAGCTGCAGCGCTTCAGGCCCTGTCGATTACCAAGGGGCGGCGCACGCCCTATGACCACGCCATGCTGCAACTGCACGATCTTGGAAAAGCGGATGCGCAGCACCAGTCGCAGACGCCGCAACAGGACGCTATGCTGCCCGCCCTGACCACCTGGGCCGTCTATACCGATTGTGTGCAGCATGCCGCCATGGCGGGCCAACACCTGTTCGAGCAGACCTTCTTGCTGCCGCCCAATGCAATGCACGATCCGGAAAAATCCCCGTTGCGCATCCTAGAAGGCGTGATGGGTCGAAAGCTGGCCTAGGCGCGCTCCGCCGTCAGTAACAAAGCGATCAGGACCGTTTTAGCGGTCCTCGTGGAACCGTTCGGCAACGAGCTGGCAAAGGGCCTCCAGGGCCGCCTCAGCCTCTGGACCTTCAGCGACAATTTCGATGGTCGAGCCAATTCCCGCCGCCAGCATCATCAGGCCCATGATCGACTGGGCGTCGACGGTCTGGCCGTCCCGGCTCACCTTGACCTCAGCATCGAACTGCGCCGCCGCCTTGACGAATTTGGCCGAGGCTCGGGCGTGGAGACCGCGCTCATTGACGATCTCAATCACGCGGCTGACAGGCGCCGAATTCATTTTTCGCCCGCTAGAACATAGGAGGCGACGCTGATATATTTCCGCCCGGCGTCCTGGGCCGCCGCAACCGCAGCGCCAAGGCTCTCGCGGCCGCGCACGCTGGCCAACTTAATCAACATCGGCAGGTTAAGTCCGGCGATCACTTCGGCCTGGGTTTCGTCCATCACCGAGATGGCCAAGTTGGACGGTGTGCCGCCAAACATGTCAGTCAGCAAGATCACGCCCTTGCCCGAATTCACATTGCGGGCGGCGGTGACGATATCAACCCGTCGCCGCTCCATATCGTCCTCTGGACCGATGGAGATCGCCGCGAGCTGGGTCTGTGGCCCCACCACATGTTCCATGGCCGCCACGAATTCTTCCGCGAGCCGTCCGTGGGTGACGATCACCAGACCGATCATGCCGTCCTCTTCAGGAACCCCAATATCGCCGCAAGCCTCAAGGAGGATGCAAACGAAGCCGCCTAGATACGCTGCTTAATGCGCCTGTCAAATATTGCATTGCCATGCGAGGCGAAGGGCGAGGCTAAATTTCTCCACTGCCGCCGCGTCAAACGGGTCAAATGCCAGTTTTGGCAAAGAAACTTCGGCCAAGGTCTCGCGAGCCGCGGCGGGAATTCGGCAAGGGTCGCGCTGCAGCGTGCAGTCGAAAATCGCAAGAATCTCGCCTATGCGAGTCGTTTGACCAGGGGCTGGCGCGACCGCCACCCCGCGCGCTTCGATAAGACCGACCAACGGCCTTGGCGCCACACCAAACACCCGACCGCTGCTTTGAAACACAGACGTCCGATCATCGGATACCAAGGTCCACCCCTGGCCGATCAGTTTTAAGGCGAGGGTCGACTTGCCCGATCCCGACGGTCCGACAATCAAACCGCCGCGCCACAGTCCACCGAGCCGGCAGACCACCAGACCCGCATGGCGGACCTCTGGAGAGGGCGCTGTCACGCCCTGGCTTCCGGCAGGACAACACGAAAGCTGGCGCCGAGGATTTGCCCTGCCTCTGAAAGGCGATTTGTGGCGGTCAAGCTTCCGCCATGGGCTTCGACAATCTGGCGGGCAATGGACAGGCCAAGGCCGGAATGGACGCCAAAGCTCTGTCCCTTGGGCCGCGAGGTATAGAAGCGCTCGAAAATTGTCTCGAGATTCTCCGGGGGGATGCCGGGGCCATTATCTTGCACCTCGGCGATGATCTGGCCGCCGCCCTGATCGGTCGCCGACCGACCTAGGCTGACAATCACTTGGCCGTCCTCCGGGCTAAAGGAGCGGGCATTGTCGATGAGGTTGCGAAACACCTGGCTTAAGGGACCTTCGCGGCCATGGACCTTGGCGGCTTCCCGCACCTCGGGCGTCAGATGAATGGTGGCGCGACCGGGGCGATGTTCATGGCCCAAGGCACTGACCATTTCGAACAGCAACCGGTCAAGGTCAATCACCCGAGGCGTCTCGCGCGACAGCTCGGCATCGAGGCGCGATGCGTTGGAAATGTCGGTGATCAGCCGATCCATGCGACCGACATCGGATTTCAAAATGGCCATCAGCCGCGTGCGCGCATCCGACCCTTCCGGCGCCAGTTCCAGGGTCTCCACCGCAGACCGGATTGAGGTCAGGGGGTTCTTGATTTCGTGGGAGACATCGGCGGCGAAGCTCTCAATGGCGCCTAATCGGTCTGAGAGAGTCTCGGTCATGGTCTCCAAGGATCGCGTCAGGTCTCCGATCTCATCTTGCCGGTTCGACAGATCGGGCAGGGAGATGGAGCGCATGCGCGACAGCCGGACACTATCGGCGGCACGGGCCAGCCGCAGCACAGGACGCGCCACGACCTGATCCAACAGGATCGACGAAATGAGCGTCACCATGACGGCAATGACAATGAAGGGGATCAGAGTTCGCCTTTGAGCGGCAACAATGTCATCGACGCCGCCTGCCTCGAGCATCAATACGCCAAGCACGCGGCGCACATGTTGAATAGGGATCGAAACACTGACCAGACGGCCGCCGGTTTCAGACTCGCGCACCTCGGAAATCTTACGTCCGGAAAGCGCGGCGGCAACTTCCGCCGTTTCGACCAGATGGGCCTTGGCGTCGTGGCTAGAGCGCGCCGATTGGCCCGTGTCGCCCGCTTGGGCGGGATGGGCGGGGGGCAGGGTGCGGACCATGACCTTGTCGTCGATCAGGTCCGTATCAGCGATCAATTGACCCTGACCATCATAGAGCCGGGCGCGCTCAGACCGGGAGACGTCGAAAATGGTCAAGACGCTCCGGGCGCGATCCGCATTCAAACGTGGTTCGGGATCGCCTTCGGTTGCGGCATTGACGATGGCGTAGGCGATCAACTGGCCTTGGGTGTTCAGACTGTCGAGACGCGCCTCCACAAGACCGCGTCGAAATTCGTTGAACACCAAGGCGCCTGAGACCAGCACCAGGAGGCCGAGCAGATTAAGGAACAGGATCAGCCGACCTAGGCGCGATCCGGTGAGCGGGATTCGCGGGCGGGTCTGGCGGGTCCGTTCGCCCTCAGGACTCGCGGTAGCGGTATCCGACGCCATAAAGGGTTTCGATCGCATCAAACTCGGGGTCGACCTGGCGGAATTTTTTACGCATCCGTTTGACGTGACTATCAATGGTGCGATCGTCCACATAGACCTGATCATCATAGGCCGCATCCATCAGATTGTCGCGGCTTTTGACGAAACCCGGGCGCTGCGCCAGGGCTTGCAGGAGCAAGAACTCGGTGACGGTCAATTTGACCGCCCGCCCGTCCCACAAACAATCATGGCGGGCGGGGTCAAGGGTGAGTTTGCCGCGCTTGAGGGCTTTTGACCCGTTTGCAGGTGCAGGATTAAGCGCAGGATTGATCAGGTCGTCAGGCTCTTCGGGTCCGGCCCGGCGCAAAATAGCCTTGACCCGCTCAAGCAACAGCCGCTGCGAAAACGGCTTGTGAATATAGTCGTCGGCGCCGAGGTTGAAGCCTAGGATTTCGTCGATCTCCTCGTCCTTCGAGGTCAACATGATCACCGGCAAATTGGTCGTCTGGCGCAGGCGGCGCAGCACTTCCATTCCGTCCATGCGCGGCATCTTGACATCGAGCACCACCAGATCGGGAGGGCTCTGTTCGATGGCGGCCAGCCCGGACGCCCCGTCGAAATAGGACTTTACCTCGTGTCCGTGGCTCTCGAGCGCCAAAGAGACAGAGGTGACGATATTTTCATCATCATCGACAAGCGTGATCTTAGCCATGGGTCCGATCTGGGTTTGTCAGGTCATTACGCGGGATTTACGAAACAAATTCACGTCTCAGAACTGTTATTCGATTAAGTCACATTTAAGTCTATTCATGGACAATACCACGGCGATGAGTACCGACCAGGTTCATTTCGAGCTCTATGTCCGCAAACGGGCGAATGAGCCTTGGCGTCTAGAGGCGGCTTCGGAGAATCGCGCCCAGATTGTTGAGGGGGGCGAAGCCCAGCTTGCCTCGGGATCCGTTGCCGCCATCAAGGTGACCAAGGAAACCCTCGATCCGGAATCGCGTGAATTCCGATCCGTGACGATCTTGGCCAAGGGCGCTGTGGACCAAGTGAAGTCCAAACCGAAACTCATCGTTGACGACGCGCCAAGCTGCGGCACGCCCGCAGATTTGTATACGCTGCACGCCCGAGAAAAGATAGGGCGGCTGCTTGAGGTCTGGCTGGCCAATAACCGCATCACGGTGTGGGAGCTGCTACATCGTCCGGATATGGCCGAGCTGTTGGATTCAGGCCACGACCTTCGCGGAGCCATCCAAAAGATCGCTGTGGCGGAGCACCAAAGTCGTGGCATGGATGTGCACAAAACCATGCGCGAGCTTGAAAGTGTCGTCGAGCGCGCGATCCAGCGGCTGGTATCTGACGGGCGGGCGGGCTTCTTCCCCCTGATTACGCCAGAGACTTTCGCGGAGGTCTGCGCGGCTGCCCCAGATCACGTTGATCGAACCTACAGTCTCGGCGGCGCAGTGGCGGCCTATCTGGCGCCAGCGAGCGACTGGTCGCAAAAGCTTCAAAGGCTCCTCGACCTCGCCGATGCGGCCCCGAGCGAGCCGAAAGCCCGCGATCTGGCCTTGGGATTGATTGAAACCCCCTTGGCTGAGATTATTGGGTCGCGACTGGGACTATCAGAAATTCTGGGTCGCGACCTTGATCTGGGGGGGCAGCTCGGCGCCTGGGTGCGCATCGCCTTAGGCCCCGGCGTTCGCCGACTGGGCGCCTTTCAAGTCCAGGCCGATAGCCTTTTACCGCCCTTGGAGGCGATGCCGCTCCGGCTCGCCAATACCCTCGCATCCAATGGACTGCGTCTGGCAAGATCCGCCTTGGTCAAGCGGGTGTTTAGCGAGCTTCAAGGTCCAAAACGCCTGCGCCCCACCCATCCGGAGGGCGAGATCGCAATTTTGCGCACGCTGGCCGTCATGTTGACTGCATTGATCGAAGATGACGCGGATAAGGCCATCATGCGCGAGGCCTTTTTGTACCGCTCACGCGGCCTTGTGGCGGCAGGGTTTGTTGAGCCCTATCTTGAGAGCTTCGACACTGCGCTGGCCAAGATCAATGCCATGATCCGCTTGGCGGAAAATGTTACGGGCTCGGCCAACAAGCGTGAGGCGGCCAAGTGGATCGCATCGCTGTTGAGTTCGCTGAAGTTTGAAAAGGAGCTGCGCTCTGGCCAACTCAGCCCGACGTCCCGGCTCACCCTGCTTGCCGATCTGCAAAAGCGTCTCAGGGAGGCAGAGCTTGCGGCGGAAGACCAGGCCTGGTGTGCGGCCAAGCTTGGCGACCTGGGGGCACAGCTTGAAGCCGAGTCTGATCTCATTCATCTGTTGGCGCGGGCCAATATTCCGCGCACCCAAAGGGTTATTCACCTCTTGAAGCTCGCATGCGGCCAGACCGCGCCCTTGGGGCCCATCGCTGGCAAGGCCAAGGACGAGGCCTTGAAACTGATGCGCGCCGCTGAGACCCGCGCTGAGTTCGCCCAAGCCCCAGACCAATTCGTGGCGATCAAATCCTTGTTGGTCGCGCTCGGGCTCGCCGCTTAGCGCTTCAACCCCCTAGACGGTGACTTGCGCCCCCAATTCCACCACGCGCCCCGGTGGGATGCGGAAGAAGTCGGTGGGATTTGCGGCATTGCGCATCAAGAAGATGAAAATCTTATCCTGCCACAGCGGCATGCCGCTCTGGGCTGACGGCACGACGGAACGGCGACCGAGGAAAAAGGAGGTCGCCATAATGTCGAACTTCAGACCATGTTTTCGACACAGCCCAAGCGCTTTCGGCACATTGGGCGTCTCCATGAAGCCATAGGTCAGGACGAGCTTGCGGAAATCGTCGCTGACCGCCTCCATCTTCACCCGGTCGGCTTCGGGCACCCGCGGGGTTTCGGCAGTGCGCACGGTCAAGATGATGTTTTTCTCATGCAAAACCTTATTGTGCTTGAGGTTGTGCATCAGCGCCACAGGCGCGACATCGGGGTCGGAGGTGAGGAAAATTGCCGTACCTGGCACCCGGTGCGGTTGGCGGGCGCTCAACATCTCAATCAGGTCGCACAGGGGAACGGAATCCTTGCGCGTCTTGCCAGCCAAGATCTCTGTCCCTTTGACCCAGGTCGCAATGATGGAAAAAATCAACAGGCCTAGGGTGAGCGGCAACCAGCCGCCAGAGGCGATCTTCAAGCCGTTGGCGAACAGGAACACAGTGTCGAGGGCGATAAGCGGCGCCACAATCACGGCGGACGCGGCGATGGGCCAGTGCCACATGCGGCGGGTGACAATATAGGCAAGGATGGTGGTGACCAACATGGTGCCGGTGACGGCGAGGCCATAGGCATCGGCCAGATTGTCCGAATTTTGGAACACCAGCACCAGCGCCAAGACCCCGATCATCAAGGTGGTGTTGATCTGTGGGATAAAGATTTGCCCGGTATGGGTCTCCGACGTTCGGCGCACGTCCATGCGCGGCAAGAGGCCAAGCTGTATGGCCTGCTGGGACAGGGAATAGGCGCCGGTAATGACCGCTTGGCTGGCAATGGTCGAGGCGCAGACCGCAAGGCCGACCAAGAACAGCCGAAATTCCGGCGGGCACATGACAAAGAACCAGTCTTGGCTTTCAAAGGCATGGTGGTGCGCCACGGCCAGTTGCAGTGCCTTTAGCGCGTAAGCCCCTTGACCAAGATAGTTGATCGCCAGGGCAGGCAAGACAAAGAACAGCCATGAGGCTTGGATCGGCCAACGACCGAAATGACCCATATCTGCATAGAGCGCTTCAGCCCCGGTAACGGTCAAGAAAACTGAGCCCAGCACCAGCAGACCCACCAGCTTGTGGGTGATCAAAAAGGCGACCGCATAGTGAGGGCTCAAGGCGAAGAAGATTTTCGGCGCATCGGCAAGGTGGATCAAGCCAAGCCCTGTAATGCTCAAGAACCAAACCAACATGACCGGGCCAAACATTTTGGCGACGTTCTCGGTGCCGCGCGACTGGATTAAGAACAATCCGATCAGAATGAAGAATGAGGCGAAGGTGATGACCTTAGGGCTCGCTACATCGCCGAGCCCGTTCACATCGTGCAGGCCTTGGAAGGCGCCGAGCACGGAAATCGCTGGCGTGATAATCGAGTCGCCATAGAACAGCGCCGCACCGACGACGCCGAGAAAGAAAACAGCCCGGGTTCTGCGGCCGAGCGCGCGACCGGCCAAGGCCATCAAGGAGAGGACGCCGCCTTCCCCCTTATTGTCGGCCCGCATGACGAACAGGACGTACTTGATCGTCACCACCAGGATCAGCGCCCAAAGCGCCATCGAAACCACACCCAAGATTGCCCGATCCGTCACGGGATCTTTGGCGGCCTGGGTCATGGCCGCCTGGAAGGCGTAGAGTGGGCTCGTCCCAATATCGCCAAACACAACGCCGATGGACCCTAAGGCGAGGCCAAGCGTTGTATGATGGAATCCCCGCTTTTTCGGGGCGTCAGGGTTTGGGGCGGGGGGCTCTCCTGTCGGGGGGGCGTCCGCAAATGTTCCCTCGGATTGGGAAACCATCATCATCCTCCGCCGCAGCTGAGTGAAAATTTCACCAAGGCTACGCGCTTACAAAACTTTCTCGCCCCGGCTGAAAAGACTCAAGCGCCCAGGAGGAAAGGTCGCGCCCGATACTCCCTTTTTTCCTGCGGTTCAATCGCGAGGTAGCACCGCCTTAGCTCAAAGCCTGATTGTGTCCATTGCAACTCGGGCCGCGACGCCTCATCTTGACCCTCATCATGTCGGATAGCCAAAGATTTCCCGTCGCCGCCCATGCCCTCGCCTATCTCGCCCATTCCGGCGCGATTGGACCTGAGACAGCGGTGTCGAGCGCGTGCTTGGCCGCCTCCATGCCGACCAATCCGGTGGTGGTGCGACGGGTGACGGCCATGCTGGCCAAGGCAGGGTTGATCGCCACCCGTGCGGGCTCGTCCGGCGGCGCTTGGCTCCTTCGCTCGCCCTCAGACATTCGGCTTGACGAGGTTTTGCGGGCCGTGAACGGCTGCGCCCATCTCGGCTGTCCGCCGCCAGGGGTCAAGGGCTGCCCTGTCGGCGAGAAAATCCCCAAACAAGTCGCGAAGGCTATCCTTGCCGCTGAAACGGCAGCCTCGGAGGGCTTGGCCAAAATCACCGTCGCAGATCTTTTATCAGCAGACTAAAGCGCACAGCGCTTGCCCAAGCCCCCTAGGCGCCATATATAACCGTAACTGGTACAATTGCAGATAAGGGGTCTCCTATGACCAAACCGACCATCGCTATCGTCTATCATTCCGGCTATGGCCACACCGCCGTGGTGGCTGAGGCCGTCGCAGAAGGCGCTCGGGCTGCCGGGGCTGAGGTTCGGCTGGAGCGGATTGAAAATGCCGCCCAAGACTTCGCGCCGATCCTGAAGTCAGTCGGCGAGGCCGACGCGGTTATTTTTGGCTCACCCACCTATATGGGCGGCGTTTCAGCCCCGTTTAAAGCCTTTGCCGACGCAAGCTCTCAGGCTTGGTTCACCAGCGCCTGGAAGGACAAGTTGGCGGCGGGCTTCACCAATTCGCTGAGCCTATCCGGCGATAAGCTCTCGACGCTCAGCTATCTCTCCATCCTCGCTGCCCAACACAGCATGGTTTGGGTTGGGACAGGCTTGCCGCCCGGGGCCTCGACGGGCGATGTCTCCATCGATGGTGTCAATCGCTTGGGCTCGTCGCTCGGCGTCATGACCCAGTCGGACAATGTCGCCCCGGATCAATCCCCGGGCGCCGGGGATCGCAAGACAGCGCACCTCTTTGGGGAGCGCATGGCCAAGGCGGCGACGCGGTGGAAGGCGGGCGCGACCGCGGCCTAGACTGAACCTACCGCAGAGGCGGAAAGGCGTGTTCGGCCTTGCCAGAGACGGCGGCGAAATGCGACGACTGCAGCCTTGAAGTCCATTTGAGGATGTTTCGATGTCTCGCCGTCTCTGTCTGGTCACAGGCGCCTCCGCTGGCATCGGCGCAGCCATGGCGCGCGAATTCGCCCGCCATGGCTATGACCTTTGCCTGACCGCGCGGCGAACCGAGCGCTTGGAGACCTTGGCGGCGGAGCTTCGGCTGCAATATGGCGTCGAGGCCTTTTCGGTTGCGGCAGATTTGGCCGACCCCGGCGCTGTGGATACGATTCTCGCAGCTGTCGAGGCTGAAGGCCGCGAACTCGATGCTCTGGTCAATAATGCCGGCTATGGACTGCCTGGGGCCTATGACCGCACCTTGTGGAGCGAGCAGGCCCGGTTTCTCCAGGTCTTGACCTGGGCGGTGGCCGAATTGACCCACAAGGCGCTGCCCGGAATGCTGGAGCGGCGCTTTGGGCGGATCATCACGGTGGCGTCTTTGGCGGGCCTGACGCCCGGGTCGGCGGGGCATACCCTCTATGCGGCGTCGAAAGCCTTTGCCATCAAGTTCTCGCAAAGCCTGCACGCTGAGACGATCGGACGCGGGGTGCATGTGACTGCGCTTTGTCCTGGGTTTACGTGGTCGGAGTTCCACGACGCCAACGGCACGCGCGAGACGGTCTCGCAACTGCCCAGCTGGCTCTGGATGGGCGCCGATGAGGTGGCCGCCATTGGCTATGAGGCCGTGGAAGCCAATCGCAGCCTATCGGTCCCCGGCGCGCCCAACAAAGCTATCGCTGCCCTTGCCAAGATCCTGCCCGAAGACTGGTCGGAAGCGATCATGGCCAGACAGTCACAACGGTTTCGGAAGGTATGAGACCTCGCGACCGAGGACGCGTTTAAGTTATTTTCAAATCATTGACCCGAGCACCCCGCGCGCTTAAGCCCCTCAACCCATGTCACACACCTCTTTCGCCGGATTGTCGCACCACGCCCGCGAGGCGAAGTCTTGGCCATTTGAGCAGGCGCGCGCGCTCTTGGCGCGGGTGCTGGCGGCGCGGTTGCCGGACAAGGCCGACCGCGAGCTCGCAGCCCTCCTCATCCAGTCTGGCAAGGCAGACGAAGCCGTGGTGCGGTTTCAAGCCTTGGCTGACCGACCGGTGATCTTGGAGACCGGCTATGGGCCTTCGGGCCTGCCCCATATCGGCACGTTTGGCGAGGTGGTGCGGACCACCATGGTGCGCTGCGCCTTTCGCGCTTTGACCGACGATGCCTTGCCGACCCAACTGATCGCTTTTTCCGACGATATGGACGGTCTGCGCAAGGTCCCGGACAATGTGCCGAACAAGGAGATGCTTTCCGAAGATCTGGGCAAGCCCTTGACCGTGGTGCGCGATCCGTTTGGTGAATATCCAAGCTTCGGTGCGCACAATAATGCGCGGTTGCGCGCCTTCCTCGATGGATTTGGCTTCGACTACACCTTCATGTCGTCGACAGACTGCTATCGTTCGGGACGATTTGATCACGGCCTATTGAAGGTCTTGAGCCGCTATGACGCCATCCAGGCCATCATGCTGCCGACACTTCGGGACGAGCGGCGCGCCACCTATTCGCCCTTCCTGCCAACCAGTCCGACTACCGGACGGGTTCTGCAGGTTCCGACCCTTGAAACCCATCCAGCGCGGGGAACCATCGTCTTTGAGGACGAGGACGGCCAAAAGGTCGAAACCCCGGTCACCGGTGGCGCGGTCAAGCTGCAATGGAAGCCCGACTGGGGCATGCGCTGGTCCGAGTTGGGGATTGACTACGAGATGTCGGGTAAGGACCTGATCGACTCGGTTAAGATTTCATCGCGGGTTTGTCGCGAACTGGGTGGCATCGCTCCCGAAGGCTTTAACTACGAACTGTTCCTCGATGAAAATAATCAGAAGATTTCCAAGTCCAAGGGCAATGGTCTGACCATTGAGGATTGGCTCAAATATGGCGCACCCGAGAGCCTCAGCTATTACATGTTCCAGTCGCCGCGCTCAGCCAAGCGGCTCTATTTCGATGTCGCGCCCAAGGCGGCAGATGAATATTTACAGCAGCTTGAGGCCTATAACCGCCCTGCGGACGCGGCCAATGAGAAAAAGGTCAATCCGCTCGATAATCCGGTTTGGCATGTCCATTCCGGCGCACCGCCCCGCGCGGGCTCGCCTGTAAGTTTTGGCTTGATGCTCAATCTGGTCTCCGCCGCCAATGCCTCATCCAAGGACATGTTGTGGGGCTTTTTGTCGCGGTATGCGCCAGGCGCCACGCCCGAGACTGCGCCCTTGCTCGACCGCTTGGCCGGTTATGCCATGGCCTATTACGAGGATTTTGTCCGTCCGGCCAAAACCTTCCGTCCGCCCGACGCCCGTGAGCGCGCCGCAATGGAAGACCTGCTGGCGCGTCTGCAAGCCCTGCCGCCGGAGACGACAGACGGCGAGCTGATCCAGGCGGAAGTCTATGCCGCCGGCAAGGCGCAAGGGTTTGAGCCCCTGCGCGCCTGGTTCCAAGCGCTCTATGAAGTCCTGCTCGGCCAAACCCAAGGCCCGCGATTTGGCTCCTTTGTCGCCTTGTTTGGCGTAGAGCGCACCTGCGCCCTTATCCGCCGCGCGCTGGCCGGTGAGGACTTGGCGGCGGGGTAGGGGAAGTCGCGCGCTTGCTTGAAAGTGTAGCTCAAGTGAGCTACAATATCGCCCTGGTGAGGAGACCTCCATGGCAGCGGGAGCATTCGTTCGAGCTCGCATTGACGAGACCTTGAAAAATGATGCTGCGGCGGTTTTGGCCGAGCTCGGCTTGACGGTTTCCGATGTGGTTCGAATAACCTTGACTCGCATTGCTAGAGATAAGGCCTTGCCTTTTGACTTGAAGATTCCGAACGACGAGACCCGTGCGGCCATGCAAGAGGCGCGGGACATGATCAGTGCGCGTAAAATCCGGTTTTCTGACGCCGAGGCACTGATTCATGAGCTTGAACAAGAAAAGCCTTGAGTCCAAGCGCACTTCTCTCCCGCTGAAAGCCGATTTCACCAAAGCTTTTCAAAAAGATTGGGAGCAAAAAGTTCAGTCGGGACGCTTCGATATGCAGAAGCTCAAGACAGTGATGCTTCTACTTATTGCACGTGATCCGCCGCTCGGACCTGAATGGCTCGACCACCCCTTGCGTGGAAACTGGGCCGACCACCGTGAATGTCATATTGGAGGCGACTTCCTCCTGATTTACAAGGTCCTCGACGATACCGTGGTTTTTGTCAGGACGGGCACCCACGCTCAACTTTTTGACTAGAGATTTAGAGGCGGCTCCGCCCGCCACAGGGCCCAGCAGTTCGGCGTCTCCCACAACTTTACGGCCACCAAGCGGATTTCGGTATTGGCGAGCACCTTTTGCGCGGCATTGGCGAGTTCAGCGGCGATATTTTCAGCCGTAGGGGCTGCGTCCATCCAATAGACCGGGCGGCCCATCTTGGCGTTGATCTCGGCCACCGCGACCACGTCCGGATCTGAGCGGCAGAAGATTGCGGTATGGTCGAGATTCTGGTCGATCCAGCCGCCAATTTCGGACTTCAGCACACCAAAATCGATAATTCGACCCAAGGCATCCAGCGCTGGACCTTCCACCTCGATCTCGGCCACATAACGATGGCCGTGAATGGCCTTGCACGCCCCCTCATGGCCGGGAATCCGGTGGGCGGCGTCCCATTCAAAGCGGCGAGAGATGGTCAGGTGAGGCATGGGTTTGACGTGCAGGTGTGACAGGGCGAGGCGGGTGATTATCGGTTTTCTTGGATGCGCAAACAGACCTAAGGTCGAGGGTGTCGCGCGGAGGCTCTTGAACCGGTTGGGCTCTAGACCACATCACTTAGAGTTTGTCGACCCAAGCGAACCGGCAAGGCGACGCGAGGCAAGGGGAAACGTGTGAAACGCGCGGTGATGGTCACAGGCGGCGCCGTGCGGATCGGGGCTGAAATCGTCCGGGGCTTTGCGGCATTGGGCCATCCGGTGATCATCCATTGCCGCCGGTCGCGCGATGCTGCCGACAGTCTGGCCAAATCCATTGGGCTTCAAGGCGGGAGGGCCCATGTCTTGGCCTCGGACCTCGCCGCGCCTGGCGAGGTGGAAGGACTTGTTCCGCGCGCCCTGGCTTTGGAACCTGACCTTGGTATCTTGATCAACAGCGCCTCGGTCTTTGAGAGCGACCTGCCCGACCGACCCGACGCGGAAGCGTGGGGCATCGCGATGATGACCAATGCCTATGCGCCCACCCGGCTGGCCGCCGACCTGCATCGCACAGTGGCCAATGGGGTGGTGGTGGCGATCTTGGACCAAAAGCTTGCCAATCCTAATCCCGACTATTTCAGCTATACGGCATCGAAAGCCGCATTGCAGGAGACGGTTCGGATGCAGGCCATGGCCTTTGCGCCCCGTACCCGCCTCTATGCCGTGCTGCCGGGACTGACCCTGCCCAGCGGCGACCAGACCGTTGAGGAACATGCGGCCAGCGCGGTGATGAACCTGTTGCAGCGCAGAACTACACCTGCCGATGTGGTCGCAGCGGTGCTATTCGCCGCATCCGGGGCGCTTGCCTCCGGCGAGACGATTTTGGTCGACGGCGGGCAACATCTAACCCCCCAGTCCCGCGATGTGATGTTTTTAGTGCGCGGCCAGACCTAGCGTTTGTCAGGGAAAAGTGGAAACCGGTTTTCCCGAAAAGACAAACGCCCACACAGAAGTTTGTCAGGGAAAAGTGGAAACCGGTTTTCCCGAAGAGACAAACGGCGATCTCGACACCGCACTGACAGAGGACATTTTTGACGATGTACGCCCTTTTTCTTCGCGATCACGAGGTCACCGCCCGCATTGGCATTCACGCCTTTGAGCGCGCGGGGGCGCAACGCTTGCGGGTCAACGTCACCCTAGTGCTCAAAGGTGAGCCCGGCGCAGACACGATCGAGGCGGTGACCGACTATGATTTCTTGCGCCAGAGCTTGGCGGAAATTCTCGCCGCCCAGCATTACGACTTGCAAGAGACGGTCTGCCAGCGGCTGCTAGCCGCCATTCAGGCCAAGCCCGACGTGATCGCTGCCAAGGTCTCAACTGAAAAGCCAGATGTTTACCCCGACGCCGCTGCCGTGGGCTGCCGCCTTTTTTGGATCCGGAGCGGATCGCCGATGGAGGGGGTTTTGGCGCTGATGACTTAGGTCGACGCGTCTGGCGACCATCCCTCGGGCGACCAGCCCTCTGGCGACCAGCCCTCGGGCGCCAGTTCAAAACCGGAAAACTCAAAGCCCGGAACCACCACGCAAGTCACCAAGCTCCACCCCAGTGACGCCTGGGCGCGCTGCCATTGTCCGGGCGCAATGATGGCCTGCAAGGTCTCGCCCTCACGAACGGCTGGGCCGAGTTGGAGGGTTTCGATAACCGGGCCTGAGGCACGCGACAGTGCAAGTGGCGCGCCCGCCTGATAGATCCAAAGCTCGCTCGCATCGACCCGGTGCCAATGGGAGGTTTCACCTGCTTCGAGCAGGAAGAGGATCGCCGTGCCCGCTGCGCGGGCGCCCGGCGCTGCAGCCGCACGCCAGGTTTCGCGATACCACCCGCCCTCGGGGTGGGGCGCGAGCGCCAAGGTTTCAATCAGACTTGTCGCGGTAGAGCTTGCATCCTTCATGGCGCACAGGTGTAACCTGAACAGCTTGCTGCGCGAAGGGTCCTCTATGTTACTCGCTGCTGCCATTTTGGTCCTCAGCGCCCTGCTCGGCGTCCTTATCCATCGGGCCTCCAGTTGCGGTGTCAGTGCGGTCAAGACCTGGGTTCTGACCGGACGAGCCGATGCGGTCGTCGGCTTGGGCCTGGCGGCAGGCGGGGCTGCGGCGGTCAGCCTCGTTTGGGAAGGCTTAGGTGGCGGCGCAACCATGGAGATGACCGCTCGCCTGGCGGTTTTGGGGCTAGTTGGTGCGGCGGGTGTGGGCGTCGGGGCGGTGATCAACGGCGCGTGTCTCCTGGGCTCCATCGCCCGGCTTGGAAATGGCGAGTTGCGGTTTCTGGCAATTTTTCCAGGACTTGCTATCGGCTTCGGGGTGGCAGATTTTGCCATGGCGGCGACCCAAGCGGGCCATGCGGCGGTTTTGGGGGGCGGCACCGCGATCACAAGCCCGCTGGCACCGCCAGGAGCGGCGCGGCTGGTCGTGGTGCTTGCAACCCTGGCGCTTGCGGCGTTTTGGCCGTTTGCGCAGAACGGGGTCAAAGGCGCTTGGTCAATTCGCTGGGCCATGCCGTTGCTCGGCCTAGTCGGCGGCTGTCTCTATGCCCTCCAACCGGGTTGGACCTATTCGGACGCCATCCATGGGGTGGTGCGGGCCCAGACCACCATGATGGGTGTCGCCATCCATCCGCTGGCCGTGTTGAGCATCGCTGCCCTCGCTGCGGGCGCTGTGCTTTCGGGCCGCGCCCTGGTTGGGTTTGCATGGCGCGCCGCTGATCTTCGCGGCTGGTGCGCATCTTTTGCTGGAGCCGTCCTGATGGGCATAGGCGGCGCCTTCGCGGGCGGCGGCAATGACCACCTGATCTTCTGGGCCCTGCCGCATCTGCAAGCCTCGGCCCTGGTCGCCTATACGGTGATGACCGGAACCATAGCCCTGTTGGTATTCGCCAGATACAGAAGGCGTGTCCCCGCTTGACCGGTCAGTCCGGTTCCGCCAGCCCCCTAATGAGGCGCAAATGCCCGCGAATAGGCGTCTGACACCTTGGTCCCAGGCTTCAAGGCGCCCGCCTTGGCCATGATCTCGGCCAGCGTCTGCCAACGCGCATCGCTCATGCTGCCAATCGGCGGCGCGCCCTCGCCATCGACAATGCCAAACTTGCGCATCTTGTCCCGCGCTTGGGCGAGGATGTCCTCGGTCATCTCAGGATTGTCTTTCAAGATGAGCGTGTCGGCGGGCTTGGGATCGCCGTGCAGATAAGCCTTCCAGCCCGCCGCTGAGGCCTCGACAAAAGCTTGCACCGTCTTTGGGTCCTTGGCGATCAAGGCTGTGGGGGCGAGAACCAGATCGGCATAGCCGGGATAGCCCTCGTCCGAGAGGACGAAGACCGTGGGTTTGAAATGGGCTTCTTTTTCAATCGTATAGGGCTCGCTTGTTACATAACCCTGCTGAATGGCCTGGCGATTTTGGATGAACGGGCCGGAATTGAAGGTGTATTTCCGCACCTGTTGGTCGGTGAAGCCGTACCGCGCCTTGAGCCAGACCCAAACACCGGTCAAGGACGCGTCGGACAACAGCATCGGATGGCCCTTCATATCAGCGATCCGCGTCACACCGGAATCTGGATGGGCCATCAGCACCCACGGGTCCTTTTGCATCACCGCCATCACCGCCGTGACCGGGACGTGCTCTTCGGCAATATTCATCGCAACGAAGCTATTGGAGCCGATGCCGAGGTCGGCTGCGCCCGTGGCGAGCAATTGCGGTATGTTTGAGCCTGGACCGCCTTGGAGAATTTTCACATCCAGCCCGCGCTTGGCGTATTCGCCGGTGGCCAAGGCCTCGTAAAACCCGCCATGTTCGGCTTCCGCCTTCCAGTCGGTGGCGAAGCGGACGGACGTCTGGCCGCTCGCCGATTTGGGGCCTGGGTCTGAGCAGGCGGCTAGGCTAGCGTACAGGATGAAGGTGAGGGGTGCGAGGCGGCGAAACATGGATGGGCGTCTCCGGCTGAAGCGCTTTCCCATTAGCATTGAAATCGACTATTGGGACGCATGTTCTTTATCGCCACTCCCCG
>CAIMFV010000054.1 GCA_903840435.1 uncultured Caulobacterales bacterium | reverse complement strand
GGCATTAAACGCCGGAAGGTCCTCGGCGGGTATCCAATATTCCAAGTGCTCGCGACCGCCTGCCTGCTGGACGCTGTAACCGTCGAGAAAATCGCGCAAAACATCAAAACGGGTCACAAAGCCAGCGCCGTCTGCTTTGACGTTCCAGTCCCTGGCGATCTGCTCTGCGTAGCCTTGATTGAGGACGGGGTAAAAGATGGGCTGCTCCGGAAGGCGCGGTGGGAAGGCTGTAAAACCCGTCGCCTCGATGAGTTTCAGTTCCGCAGGGCCGACTGGCCGCCAGAGCGTAATGGTGTCGATCTCCATAGTGTCGCCTCTCTCCGAACCCCTAAGGTCCCAACCCCGCGTCCAAGGCCGACAACGGAGGCTAAGATTGCAGGACTTGCAGCACAACCCCACATGACCCCGTCGAACGACGTGAAGCTTTGGCATCTGGGCGCGCAAAGGGTGGCGTGCTGACTTCGATCCAACGCTTTCTTCGCCGGAAATTCGTGGATGGGCTGTTCCTGCGATCGAATTCGGGCATGGCCGAAACAGCCTCTTCGTGACGCAGGACTTTTGCCAGGGCAATGACTGCAGGGAAGGTACGGACCAGAGACCTGGAGCGCGAGGTTCATGAACTTCGCCAGGAGACTGCTGCGATTCAATCGGGTGGGTATCTGACTGTGAGAATTGGCCCCGGCCCTCTCACACCCCCTGCCACGCAACCCTCTCAATAAGCCACACCCGACGCAGGAGCGAATCAACGCCCCTCAGCCCCACTCGCGCTATTGCGTTTGAGGGGTGAACGGATCGATTTGAGTCACAAAGGGCGGCATTGGAGTGCAGGTTATGGGCGCGAACCACTGTCCATTTGGGTCCCAAATCAAAAAAATTTGGCTCCCAAAGTGTCCGGTTTCAGGCTCGTAATCGATTCGGACCATTCAATATTTGGCGGGTGCGAGCGACGCGATGTCCGATAACGGGACGAGGGTGGCGCGCACTTCGCAGCCGCGCGCTTAATTAAAAGCTCATTTTTATTGAAATAGGCAATTTTTTTACACTGAAAATATCACATGGGAAAAAATATCAGAAGGTTAAATTTATAAAATATTTAAATATATAAATTTCATGTTACTTATTGATTTGGAATATATTTATTCAAAATTGGACTTGTATATTGACATTTTCCAAATTTCACTCGAATTTTGGCCCTGAAACCTGGGATTATTAAAAAATTCGGTTGCGAGGATGATTCGGTCGTGAGACGCATTGACACGAAACTCTCCACTGATTCGCGGCTGCCTTATGCAAGACGAAGTCAATCATCACTGGATCAAAACGGCGTTGGCGAAGCGCGGGATTTCGTTTTCGGCTATCGCTGCGGATCTAGGCTTGACGCCCACGACGGTGTGCGGAGTCAGTCGCGGGAGGGGACGTTCCGCCCGGATCGAAAATGCCATTGCCGAGGCGATTGGGTTTAGCGTCGCGGAAATTTGGCCCGATCGTGAAGGTGGCGAAGCAAGCCGGTTTCCGGCCCGCACGAAGCGAACCGCTGGGCGTATGCAAGACGAAAACCTTTCGGACAGGAAAGCGGCACGCGCGCCTACATCCTAGCCTTTGCGGCCACGGCAAACCAACACAGGAGCCTAAAATGACAATGCAGTAAAAAAGCCCAACCTTTTTATGGGCTGGGCTTTTTCGAAAGATGAAGTGTCGATTTGGAATCCCGACGCCTACTCCTCCGAAAATCTCATCCCAGTGTCAAGCCCGATTTCATCGAAATTGGGATCGGAACCCCTTTGCCTGTCTCCTAGCGGTCCGTTGAACCACGGTCGAGGAGGGGCATGTTCGCGGGATGTTGAGTCATGGATCAATCCTACTATCGAACGCCGTCCTCTTGGATGGTGGCTCAAAAATTCAATTACGCGCCGCCGCCCGTCGGGTGGCTCGGTTGCGGGCCACAACGACAGGCGGCGCCTCTCCCAAACTTCGAAGCTGCGGTGCGATGTGCATTTGAAGCGGCGAATGGGTTTGGCCCCCGTTCATCTGGGCCGTGGGGAGGGAGGGTCGTCATATCGATCGACGGTCAAGCCCTTCGCAACCCGGTAACGGGGCGTAAGTGCCATGTGACCGGTGCCTATCCGAGCCGAAAGGCGGGGCGGACCGTCCGGCACGAAAGCATGAATGAACTGGCGCTCATCGAAATGTGTGAGGCTGATCCCGGCGTCCTTGATTACCGAACCCAATATTTGAGGTTCGAATTCTTATTGCAACTTCAACTTCGGGCCTATCTCCCTGACGCAATTAGGCTTTTGGAGGACGGCGCTATCGAAGTCATCGAGGTCAAACGAGACCTAAAAACAGGACTGAGAGAACCCGACTACGATCAGAAACTGTCCGAGGTGCGTCGCATTTGCGGAGCATTGAAGTGGCGGTTTTCGGTCATCCCGGGCCTGGATTTGAGGGCCGACAACGCCTTCACCAGGAACGTCAAATTTATTCAATCTCGCCGCCACACGCCGGTCCCCGAGGCCGACATATTTAAGGTGCATCTCAAAATCAACGCGCACGGCGGAGAAGCCCCGCTTGGCGGTATCGTTGAGATTTTGGGTGGCGGCGCCTTGGGTTCTGCGCGAGCGGCAGCGCTTATGTGCCGTCGGGAATTGGATATCAATCTTGAGCGGCCACTTTCTACTTCATCCCGTGTCCGGGCAATTGCCCGCGCTTCCAATTGATGGAGCGCGCAATGCAGGTCGGGATAAATTTCAAACAAGATCAAATTTGGCGCTTCGACGGGCAGGTCTATCGGTTTTTGAGACAATCCGACGGCGACGTCCTCCAATTGCAAAACGAACGCACAGGAGACCTCCTGAAAGTCGAAACCGAGCGAGGAGAGGTGCGGCTGCCTTCGCTCGCTTGGGCAAGCGCCGAGTTTGCGGCTGGTCGCCTCGTCCGGCCCCCCGCGCCAAACCGAAATCGAACTGAGCGGCTTCGTCTCCAACGCGAGCAGGACGCGCTGGAAATTTATCGGCGCGACCCGAAGGCGAAAATGAGAGGTTTGATCGTTCGAGAATTGGACAAGCTCGAGTTTATCAGCAATTTCGGGTTCGAAATCCACCTGATCTTGCGGCGGCTTTGGCGCTTGCATCCGACGGAGGCGGCCGCGTTTTCGAGGCCGCCACACGTCTCGACGGTGAGGCGATGGTGGCTGGAGCGGGGGGTTGAAGGCGAGCGGACGGCCCGCTCCATGCTCAATATGAAAGGCCGCTCGCCTCGCGCCTCAAAGCTCAATCCGCTGATTCAAAACTGGATCGGAGAGGCCTGCGAACTGTACTGGTCCAAACAGAATTGGGGAGTAGGCGCAGCCTGTGACCATGTGCGGTCGAAGGTTGGCGAACACAACGATACCACCCATTGCCAACTGCTCAGGGCGCCGTCGCGCGAAACCGTTCGCCGCGCGATCACGCGTCGGAAATCGTACCAAACAATGGTCTCCAAATATGGTCGCCACTACGCGGACATGAAAATGAAAGCGTCCGGTCGTGGCCTTGTTGCCCACCATATCCTCGAAATCATTGTTATGGATCACACCCCCGTCGATGTCATGGTAATCGACATCGACAATAGACTTCCACTTGGGCGTCCATATCTCACGGTTATGATTGACGTATACTCGCGATGCGTCATCTCTTTCGTTCTTTCATTCGAACCGCCATCCCTTTATTCAATCACTGAATGTATAAAACGGGGAAATCGGCCAAAGCGCGAGCCCGAGGCGATCGATCCCGTCTTCTCGCGACTGAATGACATTTTTGGGCGGCCGGGCGAGCTGTTGATCGACAATGGCTGGGAGTTTGCGGGCTCGGCGTTCGAAGACGCGCTCGCCGATTCTGGCATTACGCTTCGGTTGGCGCCCATCAAAACCCCCGAGTTCAAGGCCATCGGCGAGCGGTTTTTTGAAACTTTGAATTCAAAGCTGTTCGACCAACTCGGTGGCGCGACGCTATCCCCCAAAGCCCTCAAGGATCTGGATATTGACCCATCCAAGACCGCGGTCCTGACGCTACACGAGCTTGAGCACCTGATTTGGAACGCGATCTGCGTATACCACTTTGACGAGCACCGGACACTCGGCGCTCCTCCCGGGTCTGTTTGGATGGCAGACGCCGCAAAGCGCGGAATTGACGTCATCGGAGATGACAGCGAGCTCGATAAGATGCTTGGCGCGGTTAAAACGGGCGCTCGCTTAAGTCGTGGAGGCGTTCAGTTTCAGAACCTTCGCTATTCCGATCCAGGACGGGTTCGCCAACTCCTCGATGACCTTGTGGCGCTCGAACCCAAACGCAACCGGCCTTCGGGTTCGGAGGTCGCAAAGGTCAAATTCAAATATAATCCGGCCGACCTTTCCCAAATCCATGTTTGGAATGAACGGCGCAATGAGTATGTCTCCTTACCCTGTTTGTACGAGGATTACTCAAAAAATCTCAGCGTGTATCAGCACAAGAGATTTCAAGACTACGCTGAAGCGCGTGGTATTGAGTTTTCCAGTGAAAAACAGAGGCTGGAAGTTCGGCAAAATTTCCGTGAGCTGATCGACTCCTTCGCGGGCGACCTCAAAATTCGGCAGCGCCGCGTTTTAGAGCGCATCAAAAACTCTCCGACTGTGAATGCTCGCATCGAGTTGTCCGTCGCTGAGGCGCGCCACGACGGCCTATCCCAAATCATCGACCAGGAGCCACTCGCAGCCTCCAGGAACGATGGGGGGCTTGTACCAACACGCCCTTCCAGAGGGGGAAAATCCCCCCCTCCGGCGAAGAAACGCCACACCCCACCCTCATCCTCGACCCCTGTCGAGGTCTGGCGCCACGAACCGGAAGACGATGAGTCTGACGACTGGAAGGAGTTCACGAAATGACGACCGTAACTGACATCTTGCCAATTTCGGGGTCACGCATAGAGGCCATTGACCGCGACTCGAATTTGAGAATATCCAAAAGTTTGGCGTTATTTGACACGATACGTATTCCCTATCCGCGTCATGTCGAGACACAGTCAAAAATCGACTACGTTCATCGATTGGGTATCGAGACCCCAGGGCCAAAGAAAGGTTTACGAATACTTGGTGAGAGCGGCCAGGGAAAAACCACCTGCGCGCACGATTACATGCGGCTCTGCCAAGCGGAGGAGGGCGATGCTCTCCCCGTGTTCTCGACGGACGGCAACGAAGACTCGTGCCCAAAGTCCAAAAGGGTCATTTATGTCGCCCTTGAAAATGGCACCACGGCTCGCGGGCTCATGGTGTCGATTCTGCAATCTCTAGGCGACCCATTTTGGAATCGCGGCTCTGAGGCGCTTCTTCGCTCCAGGGCCTTGGACATAATCCGAAACCGAAGAATTGAACTGATCATTATCGATGAAGTACAACACCTCAACTCAAGAGGATCTTCAGGTTTCGATGTCACGGACACCTTAAAAAACTTCCTCGACAAGGGAGTCGCGCCTGTTGTGTTCATGGGTACTTTAGAGGCCCGTCCCCTGTTTGAGCGAAATTTGCAGTTGAACGGCCGTCTTCTTCCTCCAGGCGATCTCCAGGTTCTCACCACCTCTGTGGATGACCAGAAGCTTCTTCGGGGATTCTGTCGGCAGTTGGATATCCAAATCGTCGAAAAAGGTCTCCTCCCAAAGCGCTCAAACCTCGAAGATCCGAAGATTTTGGCGAGCCTCTATGAGGTTTCGGGTGGGGTGATCGGGCGGGTTGTTCGCCTGACCCACGCCGCGCTTGAAAGCGCTCTGCGCCGCGGAGCGGACTGGATCGAGACTTATGATCTCGCCTTGGCTGTCGACAGATGGGCGATTCCTCAAGGCTTTGTGAAACGAAACCCGTTCGCGTCAACTTAACCCGCCGCTACCAAACGCGGGCCGAGCGCCCACATCCCTCGCCTCTCCCATGGGGCGGGGGATTTTCGTACATTATTAATACGAGGGAGAGATGGACCAGGCTCAATTGTTCCAAGCACCTTTGCCGCTTCCAGCGTCATTGATCCATGGCGAGAGTCTCCGGGGGTATTTTTGTCGTCTGGCAATGGCCAACAAGCTACCGTCGGTCCGTGTGTTGATGCTGGGTTTGAATCTCGCCCAGTTTTCAGAGGTCGGATATTCCGAGGTCGCGCTCGCTAATGCCGAGAAAATATCCTTTGCACTGTCCCTAGACGTTGAGACACTCAAGCGGGTGATCCCTCAATATTCGGGAGCACAAAAAGAGTTTGTCGATTATCACGGGCTCCTCCTCCGGGAGCATTTCGTGGCACGCAAGCACCGGCGTGTGTCCCCGGCGGCCCTGGCCATTTCGCCCCACCATAGGGCAGCTTGGCAGATTTCCTGCTTGTCATTTTGTGGTGAGACCTGGGACGTGTTGATCGACCGATGTCCCGATCCCGAATGCGCTAAGCCATTAACCTGGCGCGCGCCAGCCGGTGTTGAATATTGCGAACACTGCGGCTTTGACCTTCGAGGTGCGACCGCGCTCAAAGTCGCTCCAGAGCTCCGTGAGGTCCTAAGGTTTGCAGTTGATCTCTTCGGCGCCGACCCGGTCGCCCAAGGTAAGTCACTGAAAGCACTGTCGCCAAACCTCCAAACCGTCAGTCCCGGGACCTTGCTGGAATTAGCGTATCTCTTTGGCCGGTCGGATTTTCGCGCCCGCGGCGATGGACGTTTTTACAATAAGCGCCATGAGATCCTCTATCCCGCTGAATTCGCCGTCGGTACGGAAATTCTCCGGTCCTACCCGAAATCGATAGAAGACCGTGCCGGGGATTTCGACGGCTTCAAGCTGCCGCCCTTCATCGCCGCGCTAAAATCGATCATCAAGTCAGGTTTTGGTCCAGAAACCGTCAGGGTGGTTGAGGGGATCCTGCGCCAGTATGATGCAGGCCTCAAAACCCCGACCCAAAGGCTCGCCCAGGCGAGAAAGCGCAACGACCTGCTGAGCTTGCGGGAAGCAGCCAAAATTTTGAAGGTGAGCCGCGCCGACCTGCGCCGCCTCACAGATCAGGGTCTCATCGGATTTGACTATGTGAAGGGCGATGCACGAAAGATCGGGTGGTACCGCCTTGACGACACGGAGCAGCTGGCCTCCGAATTGGCGGACAAAATCGCCATTGAAAACATTGCTAGTAAGACAGGTCTGCCACAGTGGGCGGTCGGCCAAGTCATCGATCAAGGACTACTTCGGAGCCACCCCTCCCAGGCGGTGCAGCTCGTTTTTGCAGACCCCTTTATCCGATATTCTGAATTTGTGGAATTTCGGGCACGGGTCTCCGCAGCCCTTCAGCCTGCGTCAAATGACGAGACCGAACGCGTGTCGCTTAGCCACGTATTCGCAGCCATCGGCGCGCGCGACAAGCCCTGGGGCGCAGTGCTGAAACTCGCCTTAGATGGTGGATTGCCGGGTGGCCTTCGCGCGCGAGATTTGGAGGGAGGGCGGCTTAATCCCAAAAACCTCACCCTTGCGGTCATCGATTTCCACGATCTCTTGGCGGGGCGCTTGAAACTCGCTTCCGTCAAGCCAAGCGAAGCGTGTGATATGTCGCAACTCGAGGCCCAGGAATTTCTCAACTGCCTGCCAAATGATCTCAAAGTCCTGCTTGATCAAGGCCACATCAAGCGTGTCGCCCCGGGCGCCACAAAGGTGCGTCGCTCCGATGTGAGCGACATTGGACAGGCGTTCATCTCCGCCGCTGAAATCGCAGCGCGAGCCGACATCTCCCCGCTTCGCGTGGCAAAATGGGCCAGGGCCCGCCGGCTGCAGCGCCACCCACAAAGCTTCCCCTTCTGGCCGCGGGCCGACGTGGAACGATGTCTCCCGCCAGTGTGGTTTAGCGAGGATCGAGACGAGGATATGCACGAGCAAAATTGCGCCTCGGTGCCGCGTCAGGCACCGTGAATGATGCAGCGGCGTTAGGCGTTTGTGTTGAGGTATGCGCGGTGTAAGAATGGGCGTGGTTGAAAATTCGCAAACCTTTGGGCCGTGAAAAGTAGTTATTTTGACCGGTAAGGTTGGGCTCTTAGGCGAACTTGGGAAGGTCCCGATTTGGACGGCCTGGGTGGGCTGTTGTTCAACACCAGTCGATGCGCCCTTCGCGAAGGAAAAAATGACACCCACAACCGGTCCGTCGCCATACCGAAGGCGCAAGCGTCGGGACGCCTTGTTGGCTCACGGCCAGCCGCCATTGCGGATGATCGTCCGGCAACAGGTTCATGGTCAGGATCGTGGCGCATCGCCGATTCGGACAGGCCATGGCCGCGTAGTGCGGACAGGCCCGCTCGCCGACAACGTAGAGCGATTTGCGCCCTAGACGATCAGGCAGGTCTTCCACAAAGACGACCCGATAGCGACTTTTCCAGTGAAACTCAGGCCGATGCTTCCGCAAGAGCTCCAGCGCCTGGTGACCAAGGCGCTTGCAAAACCCGATCATGAGCCAGCCTCGGCGCTGAACTCGGGCATGTCCAGCAGCAGATCGGTGTCACCACGCCCAACATGGCGCGCGAACAACCTGCAAGGCGTTCCGGTCTCGGCTTCCGGATAGATCGCCATCTGGCTCAAGCTGAAGCCGATGGTGGCGTACAGATCGCCCGGGTCGTCCCGGAAGTCGTGCAGCCGGGCTAGAAACTCGTTGACGATCAATCCAGAGAAAACCGCGTTGACGCTCATGACGGCGGGTCGGTCCTCCTTGACGTTCCGGATATATCCAGCCCGCCGGAGCTCAGCGTAGTGGTCTGGATTCCGGCGGCGTTCCCCCTCAGCCCGCACGTCCTCCATCGACACTGCGCCTCGGCTGACCATGCTGGAGAGGTCGGGTTGGACATAGTGAATGTAGCCGCAAACCTGGGTGATCCGGCCTCCGTTATCGGCGTCCAGGGCCACGCCGACATCGAAGTAGGGCAGGACGTAGAATGCCGCGATGCGGTTCATCAGATAGCGGGCCTCGGCAGAGTCGACGCAGCCGAAGACGATGTCGCATTCCGCCACCGCCTTGATGGCTTCGGCCGAGTAGAGGCTGCGGGCGATCGGCAAAATCTCTGGGCCGAGGCCAACCTTCATCAGCGCATCGTGGATCACCTGAACCTTGGGACGTTTCGCTTTGGCGTCGGTGGCGGTGCTGTTGAGGATGCGGTTCAAGTTGTGGTCCTTCACAACATCCGGGTCGATGATCACGAGCCGGCCAACGCCCAGGCGATAGAGCTGCTCAATGACGATGCTGCCAGTGCCCGAGCATCCAATGAGCGCGACTGTCAACCCGCTCAGCCGCCGCGTGGTGATCGCGCCGAACGCCCGGGCGTGGCGCAGGGCATAGGTCGGGGTGGGAGCGATGGGGCCATAACCCGTGACGTCAGCGTAACGCCAAATTTTCAGTGCCTCGCCGGCCACCACGATCGCATCGATAGGTTGAAACTGGCCGAGGTTGTCGACCGTGCGACCGAACATGGTGCCATCCGGCAGCATGACCACGCTGGCGTGGCGAACTTCGTGGTCGATCCATCCAGAGATCGACGGAAAGAGTGCCGCGTCCGAGCGGTCATCCTGCTCGGAAAAGGCGTTGTAGCCCCCGGGATGGCTATGAAATTTGACGACGCTCCAGCCGCGCCGGTTCGCCTCTACCAGGGCCGGGATGATAAGGTCGGTCGACCAAGCGATGGTCGTCGCGGACCTGACATCGCAGTCCTCGTGCGGAATCAGGATCAGCTTGTGGACGAGCAGTTGGTGCCCCGTTCCACGGCGCTGGCCGCAAAGGGCGATCGCGACGGCTTCCTTATCATCGTGAAAGAGATGGGCGTGGAGGCGGCGGACCTGGCCGCCTGTCAAGCGCAGGCGGCTGGTCATGGCCGCACCTTGCTGAATTCCGCCGTAAGCCAGGCATCCATGTACTGGATGTGGCTGGCCAGGTTGTCTTCGCCGTGGACCCAGGGATTGGCCTCAGTGCGGTGGCGGGACCATTGTTGCCAGGCAGCACCCAACAAAGTGACCCTGCCGTCGGTAAAGGGAATGGGGCAACCGTCAACTCGTCGGACATGGGGCAGGAAAAACGCCATGTCGAGGGCGGCATCGGGGTAGCCAGCGCCGATCTGGATGGCGATGTCGGCCAGATCGGGCGCGTAGCCTGGCGGGAGCCGGTATTGGCGCAGGATGATCCATTGGACGCCGCCTTCCTGGACCGCTTCCCAAGCAACGCCAAGGCTATTGAGGAATGCTTCGTCTGCGGCCGGGAGGCGAAAGTCACGGCGGCCCATTAGAGGGCACCGTCCTGCGCGGTCTTCAGCATGGTCTTAAATTTCTCGACACCGGGTGTCCGGAAGTCGACCACCGCGTCCTGGTCCACTTTCACGGGCTGCCCGTGGATGATCTGGCGCAGGACGTAGTCCGCAGGCGGGTTCTTGTCGGCTAGCTCCAGGATTTGGCGGCCCGTCATCTCGGGGACCTCGACCACATAGTAGTGCTTGTCGATCCGGATGCGATAGGCGCGCGCCAAGGGCACCGTCTTCTGCTCCCGGACATAGACCTCAATGTCGATGACCTCGTCGATGACGATTTCGCCTTCGATTTCAGTCGCCTCCACGTGAGCGGTTTCACAAATAACCACCTCGGCGGTCTCGCCGGGCGGGGGGATGGGAGGGGTTTGCGGTTTCATATCGATCCTCTGTTTAGGGAAGCACGGTTATGGAAATAATAGCTAAAATTTATAGAGTCAATAGCCAGTTCGCAGCTATTTTCTGTTGACAACTGGCGTCGCCGGTGTCAGTTACGGTGCAGTCCTGGTCCTGGTGATTCCGATGAACGAGAAGAGAACGATGACGCTGAACCTCAGCGCCCACGAGATGGACGTGGTCGAGCGGTTGGCCGACGAGAAGGGGTTGTCAAAGACCGCCTTGTTGCGCCAGGCCCTGCGGCTCTACCAATCCATCTCAGCGCGTCTTGAGAATGGTGAGAAGGTGTTCGTCGAACATCCGACTACCAAGGAGAAGGCCGAGCTGATGGTGCTGAGCTAAGTCCATGAGCGATCGGCTCGGGACCTATTTGCTCAAGGACCGCCGCACTGGCAAAGAGGTCGAGGCGACGCTCTGGCAGTCGATCGACGACCGGCACGTCGAGGACTTTGCCCAGAAGTGGAAGCCGATCTTCGAGACCCGAAAGACGGAGCTGCTCAAGCGGGGCGCTCTGACGGCGGAGATTGCCGGCGAACACAACCTGCAGGACTCCCACTGGGAGTGGATGCGCAAGGTGGAGCAGCGTCGAGACGGCCTGGCCTGGGCATCGTTCGCCGTGGAAGCAGAAGATGTCACCCAAGGCTTGATGTTCGTGCGGATGGATGCATTTGCTCGTGAACCGTCACAGCGCAACAAGCCGATCGTCGATATCGATCTTGTGGCGACTGCGCCCTGGAATCGCTTTCGTCTTGTGGCGGAACCACAGTTCAAGGGGATCGGCCGGCTGCTGTTGGCCGCGGCGATCAGCTTGAGCGTCCACGAAGAATTTAACGGCCGGATCGGCCTCCACGCATTGCCGCAGGCGGAGTCCTGGTACCGTGACGTTTGCGGCATGACGGATCTTGGCATTGATGGAACTGGGATGAGATACTTCGAAATGACCGAGGCTCAGGCCAAGGCGTTTGTCAGCTAGCAGGGGGGCTCAAAAAAATGGAAATGCTGGTTTCTCAAGACTGGCTCCGCCGCAAGGTTGAGACAGACCCCGACACGGACAGCGATGCCGGCCCTTTCATCATGGTCCTGGAATCGATTGGGATGTTTTTGCCTCCGGACGTCACGCCGGCCGAGACCCAAGCGCCGCGCGTGGTTGAGGCCTTTGGCGTGCTCGTTCGCCAATTCAGGCGACAAAAGCAGTGGACGGTTGAAGAACTTGCACGGCGGGCCCGGGTCGATGCTGAAGACCTCCGGCAAATCGAACGCGTCCCACAAGTGCGTCCGCGTCCGCGCATCGTCCATCAGCTCGCCGATGTCATGGGCCTGCCCGAGCGCGCCCTGTTGAAGCTTTCCGGCGCCGCAGTGACGCGCGATCAGCACTTCGAGGAGGAGTCTATGCTCTTCGCTGCCAAGTCGGACGACATGTCGAAGCTGAGCCGCGATGAGCAGCTTGCGCTCAATGAGTTCGTCAAATTCCTGACCGATCAGGCGAAATGACCCATGAGCGTCGATGGGGTGGGCGACTATGAGGCGGAGGATATCCGGGCCATTGTGTCGCGCATCCTCAAGGACCTGGGCGATCCTGAACCTCCGCTCAATCTAGCCCAGGTGCGGACGCTGCTCGACCTGAACGTAGGCTATTACAGCACCGCCAACACCACGCTCCTGCAAGACGTCGCAGCTCGGATGAAGGTGGCGGGAAAGCAGGTCCTCGAGCGGCCGATGTTGCTCGTCGAAGCAGTGATGAAGGTCAAGCTGTCTGCCCTGTGGGTTCCCGACAGCAAACGCATCCTGATCGACGAGACTGTTCCCAAGCCAAAGCACCGCTGGATCGAGGGGCACGAGGTTGGCCACAGCGTCATCCCTTGGCACCGTGAGTTCTTGTTCGGCGACAACGAATTCACCCTGGACCCAGTTTGCCACGCTGTGGTCGAGGCCGAGGCGAATTTTGCTGCCTCGCAGCTCCTCTTTCTGCAGAAGCGGTTCGCAGCGGAAGCGCGCGACAGTGCCCTAGAATTCAATTCAGTCAAAGCTTTCGCCAAGCGGTTCGGTAACACCATCACCACGACCTTCTGGCGCATGATCGAAGACCGAGACCCAGACGCCCCGGTTTTCGGCATGGTGACCGCTCACCCCCGCTACCCCGAAATCGGCTCTGGCGATAATGGCGAGCCGATCCGCTACTTCATCCGATCTCGCGCCTTCCGGGAGAAGTTCGGACATATCACTCCGGAAGGAGCCTTCGCCCTAATCGAGCGCAACGCAACCCACAAGAAGACGGGGCCAGTGTTCGACGCGATGGAAGTCCTCTGCAACGCCAACGGCGAGGCGTGCGAGTTCCAGCTCGAGAGCTTCTGCAACAGCCACGCGTTGTTGACGTTCGGTATGTTCGTTAAATTGAAGCCAGCCTTCGCGCGGATCTGACTATCCGCATTTGCCCCTCAGGCGCGTGCCTTCGTCCGCGACGGCCTCAAGGTCTGGAGTCGGGCGGAAGGCCAGAGTCAAACTATCGCGCAAAATCCCCACCGTCCCCACCACAGCCTTCAATAGGCGCTCGCCTCCAAAACTCACGGGACCGAATTCGCGCTCAGCGGCGAGGTGCCTTTAAAGGCGCTACCTCACGCGGGACAGACCCCTTTATTTCCCCCCTACAAAACCGCGCGTAATTTCCCGCCAAAATCGCCAGAAATTCGCTATCTCACCCCAATAAAATCAATAGCTTACAAATCCGTGAGCGGTCTTATGTTGTAAGGGGCCATATTTTCGCAGTCTTAGTGTGGTTTCGTTAAGTTGTCGAAATGGCGAAAGTGAATAATATCAATGCCTTGCATTCGCAGTCTTAGCGTGCACGCACACACACAGCACAGATTATTGGCGACCCGGAGAGGACTCGAACCTCCGACCTCCGGTTTAGGAAACCGCTGCTCTATCCTGCTGAGCTACCGGGCCGCGTTTGGTCTTTGGGGGTTCTAGCGGGTTTCTTGGGGGGAGGGCAAGGCGGGGCGCGCGGGGGTGGTGGTGCGCTCGGTTGAATTTGCCATTTTTCGCATACCGTTTTTGGGGCCCGCGCGCTAAGTCACTTAAGGCTGGCCAATGTGTTTGGGGCCAGCCATCGGCGGCGAGAGGAGGCACGATCATGACCTATGAAACCTTGATCCTAGAGCGCGTGGAAAAGGTCGCTCTGGTGCGGTTGAACAGGCCCAAGGCGTTGAATGCGCTGAACTCGCAACTCTTATCGGAATTGAGCGACGCCCTTCGCGCCTTTGCTGCGGACGACGGCGTGGCCTGTGTTGTGCTTACCGGGTCCGAGCGCGCCTTTGCGGCGGGCGCCGATATCAAGGAAATGTCGGACAAGTCCTATGCGCAAATGTATCTCGCCAATTTCTTTGCCGATGCCGCGCGGGCGATTGAAAGCTTTCGCAAGCCCCTTATCGCGGCGGTGGCGGGCTATGCGCTTGGGGGGGGATGCGAGCTTGCCATGCTCTGCGATTTCATTATCGCCGCCGAAACGGCGAAGTTTGGCCAGCCTGAGATCAATCTCGGCGTGGCGCCCGGCATTGGTGGGTCGCAACGCCTGACCCGATTTGTGGGAAAGGCTAAGGCCATGGATATGATCCTGACAGCGCGGCAGATGGACGCCGCAGAGGCCGAGCGCTCCGGACTGGTCAGCCGCGTCGTGCCCGCCGATCAGCTGATCCCAGAAGCCATGGCCGCCGCCGCCAAGATCGCCGCCCTGTCGCCGCTCGCCGTCATGATCAATAAGGAAATGGTCAATCAGGCCTATGAGACCACGCTCTCGGCGGGGCTCGCGTTTGAGCGCCGCCTGTTCCATTCCTTATTTGCGTTTGACGACCAGAAGGAGGGCATGGCCGCCTTCATCGATAAGCGCCCGGCGGATTTTAAAGCCCGCTAGCGTCGGCCAAGTTCACCCCTAACCCGCCAATCGGCGCAAAAAAGGCGGGAGGTGTTGGTCCCCTCCCGCCCTAATGCTTTGTCAGGGTCAAACGCCCGTCGACGCCTTGGCCTTAAGCCGCCTTGATCAGCGACTTATTCAAAAGGCCAATGGCGGCGTCGCGGTCGATCTGTTCAATCGCGGCCACTTCACGGGCCATGCGGTCGAGGGCTGATTCGTAGAGCTGGCGCTCGGAATAGGATTGTTCCGGTTGGTTGTCGGCCCGGTGCAGGTCGCGCACCACTTCTGCGATAGAGACCAGGTCGCCAGAATTGATCTTGGCTTCATATTCTTGCGCGCGACGGCTCCACATGGTGCGCTTGACGCGGGCCCGGCCCTTCAAGGTGGTCAGGGCTTGGCTCACCACGTCATTATTGGCCAAGGGGCGAAGTCCAGCGGTTTTTGCCTTTTTGGTCGGCACCCGCAAGGTCATTTTCTCATGATCGAAGGTAATGATGTAGACTTCGAGTGAAATTCCCGCGACCTCTTTGGTTTCAATTCCAGCAATTTGGCCAACGCCATGGGCCGGATAGACGACATAATCGCCCGCCGCGAAATCTTGCACCATCTTATTCATCGACATTCCTTTTTCTTTCTTCCGCCGAACAGCGGAGCCGGACTGGACGGGCCCTTGAATACAACAGAACGTCACGCGCCAAAAAAACTAGGCGTCTATGGGCGCTCCGCGTTTCAGAGAATATGGGCCTAAACACCCTTCGAGACCGATGGGCGCGCTCCTTAATCCGGGCGACGACAACAGGACAGACGCGGCCTGAGGGGAACCCTCCGAAAGCCAACGTTATGAGCTTATAGCACAACTTCTCGGCGTTTCAAAGGTTTGCGAATCCTTTACGCCGACCAATTCTGTTAAGACTGTTTTCAGAACCCGCCAGGAGCAGGCCGGACGAGCTTAGGAGCCCTTGCCCGGCTTCTCGGAAAAGTATTTTTCGAACTTGCCGGTCTCGCGCTCGAACGCCTCTTTGTCCGCCGGAGGCTCACCCTTGACCGTAATATTGGGCCAAACCCGCGAATAGTCGGAATTGACCTTCAGCCACTTTCCGTCTGGATCGTCTTCGGTGTCGGGCTTAATGGCGTCGACGGGGCATTCAGGTTCACAGACGCCGCAATCAATGCATTCGTCGGGATTGATGACGAGGAAGTTCTCACCCTCGTAAAAGCAGTCGACGGGACAAACCTCGACGCAGTCCATGAATTTGCACTTAATGCAGGGGTCGGTGACGATATAGGTCATGGGCCAAGGCGTTGGTCTGGGTGAGTGACTGTTGGGCGAATTGCGCCGCCTTGGCTTCCTCTGTCAACTGGCATGACAGGAATTTCCGCACGATTTTGGTTTCAGATCGTCGCGTTGCGAGCGTCGTTAACCGTGGCCTAACGCGAAACAGTCTAGGGAGAGGGTGTGAAAGGCCCTTTTCGACCCTCGCGCGCTGGCGCGGCCCGACGCGCCCTCGGCTATTGCCTCGCCATGGTCTTGGCGGGGCAGAGCCTTTTTGCGCCCTTGGCGCTTGCGGTTGGCGCATCGCCCCCTTCGGCTCAGGTGCCAGCGCCCTCCAAGCCAACAGCCTTGGCCGCAACGCCCTCGAACCTGGTGATGGACGGCATGTCCGGGGCCGCGCAAGGCTTGGTGTTGCGGGTCGGCACGGCGCCGAAACTGTCCCATCTGGAGTTTTCCGGCGGACACCTGTTGGAAAGCCGCCGCGAAGGACCGGTTTTGGTCCTGAGGTTTTCGGGCTCACAGGCGCCGGATTTGTCTCGCCTGCATGTCAATCCGCCCCCCTTTGTCAAGGACGCCTCCGCGAGCGTCGTTCAGGGCGGGGTCGAGGTGCGCATCCTGTTAGACGACGGGGTAGATGCTCGCGTCGGCGAAGCTGACCTTGCCTATTTCGTCAATCTGACACCTTCAGGCCTAGCAGACGCGGGAAGCGGCGACCAGACGCCCGGGTCGGAAAGGGCGGACCCTGCGCCGACTTCAGGGTCTGTGCATATGCGGGCCAAGATCGATGGGCGAACCCTCAGCCTTTCCTTTCCGTGGCAGGCTCCGTTAGGCGCAGCGATTTTTCAACGGGGCGACCGGGTGCTGGTGGTGTTCGACGCCCGCGCCGTCATCGATGTGAAAGAGCTCGCCACCTTGCGCAATGCGCCGGTGATCGAAGGCCAAACCCTGCTTGGCAAAGATTTTTCCGCCGTCAGTCTGCATGTAGCGCCGGGCGTCGCGGTCGAGGCGAGCTCCGAAGGGGCGGTGTGGACGCTGCGCTTTAATCCGCAAGCGATCGCAACACCAGAACCCGTATCCTTAGAACGCGACGAGGACGCGGCGGGCTTGCAGGCCCGGCTTGCCGGTGCGACGGGCGTCTTTTGGGTGATTGACCCAGAGGTAGGCGACCGATTGGCGGTAGTCACGGCTTTAGGGCCGCGCAAGGCCGTCCACGATGGCCATTCCTTTATCGGCGGAACCATCCTTCCGACCCTGCACGGCATGGTCATTCAGGCCAATAGCGACTCCCTCAAGGTCGCAGCGAGCACGGACCTTGTGCGAATTGGATCGGATAAGGGTTTGATGCTGTCGCCAGCTGCCCCCAATGTCCGGTTTGGCGCGGCCACACTGTCGGATCCGCAACCCGCACCGGAACCGGGCGTCATCCTGTTCAAGGACTGGTCAAAAACCGGACCCGACGGGTTTATCGGTCGGCAACAGGCCCTGTTTAATGCCGCAACGGCGGAAGCGGGCGAAAAGCGTCCCGGACACGTGCAGGCGCGCATGGCCTATGCGCGGTTCCTGGTCGGCTCGGGCCTCTTTTATGAGGCGATTGGCTTTATGAACCTCTTGGCCCGCTCCGACCAATTGGTCTTGAGCAGTCCAGAATTTCGCGGCCTACGCGGCGCGGCCAAGGCGATGGCGGGACGCTACAAGGATGCGCAGGGCGAGTTTTCCACCCCGCTCTTGGCGGAAGAGCGCTCCATCGCGCTGTGGCGGGGATATGTGGCGCAGAAGCTGGGCGATGTCGGCGGCGCCCGTCAGCAATTTGCCGCAGGGCGCGGCGCGATCAGCAATTTTGACGGACTGTGGAAATCCAGGCTTGCGCGTGCTGAGGCCGAGGCGGATCTGAGCGTCAATGACCTGATCGGCGCCCAATCGGCGCTGCAAACCGCCTCCAGCGCCTCGGCCGCGGACGTCGACGAAGATCAAGCGGTAAAGCTCGATCAAGGCAAGATGCTAGAAGCACTCGGCAAACCGAACGAGGCGCTTGCCCTCTACGACCAAGTGGCCAATACGCGCTATGGTGCAGTGGCGGCGCCTGCCAAATTACGGGCCCTGCAAATTCGCCTTTCGTCTGGCAAGATCAATCGCGACAAGGCGGGCGATATCCTCGACGGCTTGCGGTTCATTTGGCGCGGCGATGCGACTGAATTGGAGGTCGCGCGGCTGTTGGGTCGGCTTGATCTCGATCAGGGCCGCTATCGTGACGCTTTAGAGGTTTTGCGCGCCTCGTCGAAGCGCTTGCCGGACCATCCTGCCGCCATCGCTATTCAAAACGATTTGAGCCAGGCCTTCCGCGCCCTGTTTCTGGAAGGGCGCGCCGATGGCATGCAGCCGATCCAGGCGCTTGGCCTTTTTTACGACTTTAAGGAATTGACCCCCATTGGCGCCGATGGCGACGCCATGGTTCGGCGCTTGGCCCACCGCCTTGTCGATGTCGACCTTTTGCCGCAAGCCGCCGATCTGTTGAAATATCAGGTGGAAAACCGGCTCGACGGCGTGGCGCGGGCCGAAGTGGCCTCTGATCTCGCCTCGGTCTATCTGATGGATCGTAAGCCCGAACAGGCGCTCGATTCCCTCAACAAGTCGCGCACCACCTTGCTGCCCATCTGGCTCAATTTCCAAAGACGCCAACTCGAGGCCCGCGCGCTTGTCGACCTTGGACGGCTGGATCACGCCATGGAGGTCCTTGGCGACGACAAGTCTGCAGACGCCGACGAAATCCGCGCCGAAGGCCTGTGGAAGGCGCATGATTGGTCGCGCGCCGGACCGCTTTACGAAGCCTTGCTTGGCGAGCGTTGGAAAGGGCAGGGCGCTCTTTCTGCCCAAGAAGAGGCACGGCTGACCAAGGCCGGTGTGGCCTTCAGCCTATTGCAGGACGATGCCGCTTTGACGCGGCTGCGGACCCGCTTTGGCAAGCTGGCCGACCAATCGCCAGCCAAGGACGCCATGCGGCTTGCCCTGGCAGGGGTCACGCCGGGCGAGGCGAGTTTCGAGGCCTATGGCCGGGCTCTGGCCGAGGTGGACGCCTTTTCCGGCTGGGTGGCCAGCTTGAAAAAGCGGGTGCTAGAGCGAACCTCCGTCCGCTCGGCGCAGTTGCCGCAGGCGCCAGCAAAAAAGGGCTAGCTATACGCCAGTCTTAGTCCGCAAGGCCCGAAAGATCATAGCCCGCCTCGGCCGCTTGATCGATAATCGCCTCGCTCGACGCGCCCAGGTTCAGTTGGGCAAGTCCCCAGACCGTAATCGAGCGTGTGCCGGACCGGCAAAAGGCCAGCGTCTTCGGCGCAGGGTCGCGGGCCCAAGCCTCAGTCTGCGCCAACTGCTCGCGTCCTGGCCCGCCTTGAAAGGGGATGTGCAGATAATCGAGCTCCAGCGCCTTGGCCGCCCCGGCAAACTCGGCTGAGCTCGGTTGGCCCGGCTGCTCGCCATCTGGCCGATTATTGACGATCCGCTTAAAGCCAAGTGCGGCGAGGTCTGGCAGGTCGCTTAGGCTGATTTGGGGGGCGACGGCGAAGGTGTCGGTGACATGACGAATGTCGGCCATGGCTGCTCATCTGTCCTCTTGGTGGGGTGGGGACCGTGGCGATTAATATTCAGGCGCCAAGACGGTCGTATCTCGTGGCGAACGGGTGGCATGGTCGAGCTGTTGGATCAAGGTCTGTACGCGTGGATCGTCTAGCCTTTGCCCCAGAACAAGGGCCGCCCGGCCAAAGGCGAGGCTGGCGCGGGCACCTTGTCCGAAGCTCGCGAAAGGGGAGCGGGCGCTCGGTAAGTCCTCCAGACTGACGGCCTCGTCGGGGGCGATCTTGGCCAGACGTCGGGCTTCCGCCAGGGCCAAATCAAAACCGCCCAACTGGTCGACCAGTCCGCGCTCCTTGGCCTGGACGCCGGTCCAGACCCGGCCCTTGGCAAGCTCGCGCACGCGGGCCAGGGGGAGTTTTCGACCGTCGGAGACTTCCTTGATAAAGGCCTCATAGATGTGGTCCATCCAGGACGACAGGGCCGCGCGCTGGCTGGGCGTAAAGCCGTGGCCAGAACCAAAGGCCGCTGCATAGTCAGAGCCGACCGTGGTTTCGCGCGTGTCGATGCCAAAGCGGGCCAGGGCCGGGCCAAGGGCGAGCTTGCCACCAAAGACCCCAATCGAGCCTGTCAGGGTGGTGGGGTCGGCGATAATCTCGCTGGCCGAGGCGGAGATCCAATAGCCGCCGGACGCCGCATAGGTTCCCATCGACACGATCACCGGCTTGCCCGCCGCCTTGGCCGCTTTGACCGCCGCGCCAATCTCCTCCGAGGCCGTATCTGAGCCGCCGGGCGACGAGACGCGGAAGACAATCGCCTTGACCGCCTTATCCTCGATCGCTTGGTGGAAGGCTGATGCGATCTCGTCGGAATAGATCGATTCTGCGCCACCGAACCCCTTTGCGCCGCCCGAACCGGTGATGATGTCGCCCTCGGCATTGATGATGGCGATCTTGGCGTCGGCGGGGGCGGCTTTAGGCGGGTGGTAGCTGGCGAAGTCCAACATGTGGGCCTCACCGTCGCTGACCAGCCCTTTGAGGCTGGCTTCGGCTTCGGTCACATCTCCCACCTTGTCGATCAGGCCCAAGGACTTGGCGGTCTCGGCATCATAGGGGCCCGCCTCGAGGGTCGCGCGCAACTTGCTCGGGTCCTGTTTGCGGTCCTGTGCTGCCAAGCCCAGCTCGGACGCATAGATGGCGGTCATATAGCCAAGGGTCGCTTCGCGGTGGGCCGGCGTGAAATCATCATGCAGATAGGGATTGACGGCGTTTTTATATTCATAGCGCTGCTCGAAATCCGCCTTCAGCCCGTAGCGATCAAAAAAGCGCTTGAAAAACATTGTTTCGCTGGAAACTCCGACGGCTTGCAAAGAGGCCTTGGGTTGCATCCAAAACTGGTCTGCACTGGCCCCCACCATATAGGCCGCCGAGACAAAGCCGGACGGATAGAGGCCTTGCGAATGGGCGATGACCATCTTGCCAGACTTGCTGAAATGGCGAAGGGCGGCGCGCACCTCGTCGGCGGCGGCGGGCGCCATGCCCCCTTCGGGCAAGCGCACCAAGAGGGCCTTCACGTGCGGATCGGTTTCGGCAGCGCGCAGGGTTTGGGCAATCTCTGTGACCGACAGGCTATGACCGCTCAAAAATGCAAACGGCGAGCGCGAAGCTTGATCGGGCAGGCGCTCGCGCAGGTCGAGCGTCAGAATACTATTTTGGGGCGTGGGCGCGGGGTGGGCAGTGGCGATAATCAGGGTGAGCGCCGCAATCGGCAGAAAGACAAAAAACATCACCAGACCGGCAAACACGCCGCCCATGGTCAAGAAAAACTGCTTCACAGCCTATAGCCCTTGTTAAAACCGGATCGCGCGCCTGGAGAAGCGTACAGGTCCGACCCTAACCGCTTCCTTAGCGCCTGCAAGGTCGATCATGGCGGTTCGCGCCGCTTGGGTGGTCAAGCCGCAAGGCCCGCTTTAAGGAGGGACGCAAATTTCCGCTCTCCCACCTTGCGCCAGCTGGACACACAGAAAACCATGAGCCAACCGATAGACCCTTTCTACGCCATCGGTGTCAGCCGCATCGCCCATGAGATGAAGGCCAAGGGCGCGTCGATCATCCATATGGAATTTGGCCAGCCTTCGACCTCCGCCCCCCGTGCCGCCATTGCTGAGGCGCACCGGGTCTTGGATGTAGACCCCATGGGCTATTGGGAAAGCGCGCCGCTAAAAGACCGCATTGCCCGCCTCTATGCTGAGCGCGACGGGGTTGAGGTGGCGCCAGAGCAGATCCTCCTGACCTGCGGCGCCTCGGCGGGTTTGGTGGCGGCCTTGGCGGGTGGGTTTTCCCCCGGCGCCCGCATCGCCATCGCTCGACCCGGCTATGTCGCCTATCGCAACGCCCTGAAGGCGCTGAACCTGACGCCGGTGGAAATCGACACCGGACCGGACGACCATTTCCGCTGGACGCCCCGGCTATTGGAAGGCCTAGACCCGACGCCCGACGGCGTCATTATCGCCAGCCCCGCCAATCCTACCGGCGCCATCATCCCGCCCGATGAGCTCCGCGCCATGGCCGCCGATTGCCATGCCAAGGGGGTGCAGATCTTGTCGGACGAGATCTATCACGGACTGTCCTATGGGGCCGAGGTGCGCTCCATGTTGGCCTTTGCGCCCGATGCCATGGTCATCAACAGCTTTTCCAAATATTTCAGCATGGCGCCCTGGCGCCTGGGGTGGCTTGTCGCGCCCTTGGCCAAGGCGGCGCATTTTCGCGACTATGTGGCCAACCTGTTTTTAACCGCCCCGTCGCTCAGCCAACACGCAGCCCTCAAGGCCATGGATTGCACCGAGGAGTTGGAGGGTCACCTGACCGTCTATGCCCGCAACCGCGCCCTGATGTTGGAGGCCATGCCGCGCCTGGGCGTCAGTCAAATCGCCCCGCCGGACGGCGCCTTCTACATCTATGCCGATATGAGCGCCTATACGACGGACAGCTTGCAACTGTGCCTGGACATGGTGCGCGAGACCGGCGTTGCCGCCGCGCCGGGGGTCGACTTTGATCCGGTAAACGGCAAACGCTTTGTCCGCTTCAGCTTTGCCGTCTCGACGCCCGAGGTCGAAGACGCCATTCGACGCCTGAGCCAATGGCTGCCATCTCGCCGCTTGCCGCGCGTCAGCCTGTAAGCAAGCCGGCGCCGGAGTCGGGAGAAAAGAAGGACGTTGCAAAATGGGGGCGGGAGAAAATGGTCGGAGTGGCAGGATTTGAACCTGCGACCCCTGCGTCCCGAACGCAGTGCTCTACCAGACTGAGCCACACTCCGACGATAAGGAGGGGGCTTATATCGAAGCGAGGCACCCACGGCAAGCGCCGAGGCAATACCCATCGCTCCCTTGGGCGCAAGAAAACCCGCCTTTGCATAAGTTTGGCCGCTTCGCCCCTGTTGCCAGCCGCCAAGGCTTAGGTTATGTCCTCCGCCTCTCGCGGAGAGGCAACCTACCCCGCCTCGCGCCGCGCCTGATCAGTTCAGGCCATCCTGGGGGATGGTGTAATGGTAACACTGCGGTTTTTGGTACCGTCATTCTAGGTTCGAGTCCTAGTCCCCCAGCCAATTCAATTTACAGATAGGATTGGGAAATGTCGCCTGCGCGAGAGAGCGGTGCTGCGACTGATTTTTTGGGGTATTGGGAATTGGCGTGACAGGGGCATTGTCACGGTGCATTTTTAGAGTGTCGATCCAAGAGCACCGAGGAGATAGCCTCATGGCCGCCGCCAACCCAGCGCCTAAAGCGCTCATCGACAAGATCGCCGCCCTGCCCAAAGATCGCATCTCGGAGGTTGAGGACTTCGTCGATTTCATCAGCCAGCGCGAACAGGACCGCGCCCTCGCTCATGCCGTCCGCGACGCCCCCATCCCCACCTTAGCCGCCGTCTGGAACAACCCCGAAGACGATGCCTATGACGCCCTATGAGTTATACGTCCTTGCTGTTTGGTGATGTCGTTCTCGTCCGGTTCCCCTTCACTGATCAGGCCACTCTGAAGAAACGCCCGGCCGTCGTCGTCAGTTCCGCTGCTTACAACCGCGCTAAGCCCGATCTGATCCTTATGGCGGTCACCAGAGTGTTCCGCCCCGTGCCCACCCTCGAACAGGGACTGATCCCGCGCCAGCTTGGAGCTCTCGCGCCTAATGACCTCCCCGCACTTCGTCTTTCCTTAAGCCAAATCCTAGGTTGACGTCCGCTGCCCCGACGGCCAACGTCGCAGTGCCAAGTCCCAAGCGGCGGATCTTTGCTGCAGCTAAAGCGAAAATATTTTGAGTGAATTGCCGTCGCAGAATTTTGGCGACGATCTATTTTTTAGCCAAGGAAGTCGCGGGGCATGACTTCTAAACTTGATCCCAACGCTGTTTGAGAACTGAAAAGGGGCGAGCCAATATGAAACTTTCGGATGCGACTTGGCGAACACTGCATGGCGCATATGGCAAGCCGTATGACCCGCGCGTGGCGCTTCAGAAATTAGAGTCCGAGGGCGATGCAGACGAGCCTTGGTCCGAACTTTGGGAAAACTTGCACCACCAGGGTGATATCGGCGAAGCATCATTCGCAGCGATTCCAACTATTTCTGACCTGATGGCGAGGGGGAAACCAACCAGTTGGAATGGCTTTGCTTTATCTGCGACAATCGAAGCGTGTCGGGACCGCAGAGGTAACCCCAATCTGCCGGAGTGGCTGGATCAATCCTATCGCGAAGCTTGGCAAAAACTCTTCGACGCAGCTCTGCGTGCGCTGGCCGACGCCGAGAATGATCTCCTCGTTCGCAGCGCGATTGCGGTCGTAGCGATCCAGAAGGGACAGAAGTCGATATCCCAGATTGCACTGATGGGCGAAGATGAGAGATGCGAAATGCTCGACGCGATGGCGTAGTTGTTTGAATATATGGGGTGTAAGTCGGGTTATGCTAATGGATGTTTAAATTATATTTGGTTGCAAACGGCAAAAAAAATCGAAGTAATATCAATGTAATGATCGTAGTCGAGGGCTCTTTTAATATTGGGCGGGGAGGTGCGCCGGATGAAAAATGTTCTAATCATCGATGGCACCGAGAACGCCACTTTCAACATTTTCCGAGCTACCGAGGAAGAATTTGATTATTTGTTCCCGGCCCCAGGGCAGGACATTGAAACTATTGAAAACTTCTTCGGGCGTCAGGGCGCGCCGAGCGCAAATGCGATTTTGAGAGCACTATGGGAAAGGCCTATTCCAAAAAACCTCGCGAATGGGATCCACGGAACGCTGCTTTATAATCACGCTGACAAACGCCACTATCTACCCTCGACTAAGCGAGAAATCGACCGAGACGCCCCTCAAACAAATCGAGCCCAACGCGATTTATATGCAACGCTGCAAGGCGGTGAGGGTCAGCTTAGACATTATCCCCGCCTGACCTTGCCGCAAATAATCGACGAAATTGCTGGCGGTTCAGAGCTTGTCGCATGGTTCGATGGCAGGGTGCCATCCTTCCACGACGCGGAAATCGTTGGCCTATCCCTCGAAACACTGGAAGCAGTGTGCAGCCTAAGCATTCGCGCTTTCCGAATGACCTCCGACTTGGACGCTAATGGGCAGTTCGTTTTGGACAAATCCGTCGCTGTCGTGTTCCGCATGGAGGGCGTGACACGTTTGGAATTGCAGGACTTCAACACTCAAAATGTTATCCAAGGGCTTTCGATTTCTAAGACGCCTGGGGAGCTATTTTGTCTGGAACTCCATCCCTGCTATGGAATGGCCGGAATTGTCGAAGCTGAAAGGCTCAGGATATCCTTGCTCAGCGACAACCGTTAAATTTTGAACGCAACACCCCAATGGTCAAAAAGAACTTCCGCTGATAATTGATTTTCGAGGCGGACGAACTGTAAATATTCTGAGACATCCGACGTAATAAAATTCAATCCCTGGTGACGTAATCGGGGGGCACGGTTTTGGCGGAAGAGGAGGTGCGCAAGCAATTGGCGACCTTTGGTGATGACGGCAGAGCCGAGTGCCCGACGATTTTCTTCCTTCACGGTGACGACCTTTCTGGCTTGGAGGTCGCCGCCCGCGCGCTCAATTTTGCCTTGGAACCGACTTCGGATGGTGACGGACTGGTGCTTGAAAAGATGCTGGGCGTTGACGCAATCAGCTTTTCCGGCATTGCGAGCTTGATGGACGGATGGGCGCGGCGATTTCACGCGGATTACGATGGCTGGGAGTGGGACGTCGTTACCTTCGGCTAGGCCCTTCGACCAGCGATTTGCGCTTCCACCCATTTCGCCCAGCGTCGCCGAATTTCAGGCGGGACATGTCCATCTCTTTCGGGCCCTACCTCGTGACGAGAGCGGGCAGGAAGAGGGCTTCGCGGGTCATTTCAGGGACGGCACGTCAAGGCTCCGTCCCTTCAGCTTCTCTAACGGCTTGTGCTCCATATTTTTTGGAAAAAACATCAGCTAGTCGCTGAAAGTCTTTTTTTGTTGGAGACGCTACGTAAGCGGGCACCCCGCCAAAGTGGAAAACGTACTTTCCCTTTATTAAGTCAAACGAAATAATTTGACCTTGGCCCTGAAACCAAGTGGCAAGCTCAGCGCCTTCGGTACACACGTTAGATTTGGGCGCGGTATCGCAAAACCAATCGTGGGTCCGCACGAGACCTGCTAACTTCGCGGCAGTCTCGACGTCAGTTTTAATGGCTTCATGACTGAGTTGTATTGGTGGGGAAACCTCGACATATATATAGGCCCCACGATCACAAGCGCCCACCATTAGGGTCAGCAGTCCGCTAACGACAACGCTAAGCCTGCGCAGATTTGTCAATTTTCTGATTAAAACAAAAATCGCAAACATCTCCACCTCATCTCATCGCAAATAAATCGACTGTACATTTATTTGACAGCTCGTCCGAGGGACATCGATACTGGCATCTGTTGGGTAAATGCGTAAATTCTTATACTCACTCCAACACCGACCACTCACCGCTGAGCTCCGCCCTGTTAACCATTTGAACTTCCCAACTCCGCTGACAACCCCCAAATAGAAATCGTCTGATGCACCATCTCACCACGACTGAAGCCCCACTGGAAGCCGCCAATCTGCACACGGATCGCAGTGGCAGCGGCGATCCCCGCACGGTGTTTCGTTTGGGATCAACGAAACCTGAAGAGAAGTTGTCAGATGGGACAGAATCTCGGTGACAATCCCCGCTTTGAGCGCGCATATGGGAATGATCGCAAGTCTGTTCGATGTTTATCAAATTAAATAAGTTATCATTTAAATTAAATGATTAAGAGATTCGTTCAATTGTCTCTTTATGATATGAATAAAAATTTGCATCCCAAATGAATTGCAAATGTAAATAAATTATAAGGAGACTTTGATTTGCAAAAAATTAGCAAAAAACTCCGATTATGCATGTTTATGTGCGCAAATTTAGCTGTTTTTCCCCATTCAAGCGAGGCGTTGACGGCCAATTACAATATAAAACCTGTGCCAGGAGGTGGTTGTTTTGATTCATCCGCCGTCCCAAATAATTGGCAGATCGTCCCCTATGACAATAGGAATTTATTACAACTATATGGCGTTTCTTTCGATGGTAAAGTTGATGGCATTGAGGTAAATATTAGAATTTTTAGTGCAAAATGGAGAGTTGAGGCGAGCCAAGATTACGACCTTCATGTGATCGGGTGGAAACGTTCTGTGCAAGTGGCCCCAAAGGGCTATTCTGGATGGACCGGAGACGATACATCGATTGTCTATTCGTTGACAGGGGCTAAGCACCCTAAGATTACCATAAACTGCTACACTCGAATTGCGCGCGATGGCCCTTCACGTCTTTGTCGGATAGCAAACAGAATTTATCCGAATAACATGGATTTAGAAATTCGCTTGGACGAGCGTAATTTGAATAAAGTTGATTATATAATTCACCAATCGCAAAATATAGCAAATAGAATTTGGCGGAATTGCAATTAAATGGAGTTTGATGATGTTTTGCGCGGCTCCTATAAATTTCCAGAGGCTTTGCCGTGGCTGTGAATAATTTTTGGTTGCTCTCGTGCCCACCGGGATCCATACTGATCACGAGTTTTGAATTTTACGCAGAGCCCCTCAAATGAAGGCTAGAGAATTAGTTTTCACTTTGTTTGCTTCTTTATTTCTCAACTCAAATATCTCGCAAGCAGATGAAATTTCTACCCATTTCGATCAATGCGTAAAGGCGGCCGCTGGAGACGGTAGCCAGATTGTGGCGTGTCAGACTGATGAAACAAAGGCTCAGGACGCCGAATTGAATAAAACCTATCAGTACCTAATTCGAAAGCTCCGGCCATTCCCGGCGGCGCTTCTCAAAAAGAGTCAACACGCTTGGATCAAATTCCGTGACTCGGAATGTGAGTTCCAGAGTTCTCGAGTTATTGGTGGGCCCCAAGGTGTTATAGCGGCTGCCCAAGTGGAATTTCGGACAAACTGCTTACTAAATCAGACATTAAATCGTAAAATTACGCTGCAGAAATATCTTGAACAGTCAAAACATGAATTCTGACACGTCTAATGGAATGCAGTGTGAGGCTCGTGTGGTCGATCAGGTCCGATACGCCCGCGGAATTCATCGACAATAATATGTAGTCCTCTCATCCGCCGTCCTTCCCAGACCCCACGGCGGGGCGAAGTAGGCCTAGCTCTGGTGGGTCTTTGTCGTCGCGACTGGGGCTCTTGGGAATGACGGATAGGCGCACCGCATCCCAGTCTGACGGCGGCTTGTGGGCCAGATCAATATCAAGGCGGAGCTTGCGAGTTTCGACCTTTCCCGTGAGCACGATAGACGCCGCCTGGTTGGACCAATCGACTTCGCCATGGTCCGGAAAACTGGCGTTCGCGCATTTGAGAATTCTTTTGGGCAAGCCAGCGCGGAATTCATGGGAGCTGTTCTGCATCAGATAGGCGCACAGGGTTTCGCCGCTGGTATCTTTATGGGCGCACGCCCAGTAACCGCCTGCAAGCCAGGGGCCGTCCCAACTAAAGATAATCGAGCGACGGAGTTCTTTTTGGTCCTTACCGAGCGCCAGTGGCGCCGCTTCAAACGCATCGATTTGGCGGCATAGGTCGTCAGGAGGAGACGCAAAACTCGGCGCCGCGCAACCCAACCCTATTCCTGTGATAAGCACAAAAACGAATTTGCGCATCTTCAGACCTGCACCCTAAGGAGGCCAGCGGTTCAGCAAAGCTATTGCCATCTTAGGGGGCCGAAGGAAAGCTTGCGCAAGTTTGGACGCAACCGTCATTACACTTGCAACCCGCCATCCGGGTTAGGTCTGGAGAGATTGTTGAATCGGGCGCGTATAAGGCTGCCCAATCCGCGCGCTCCTTGTTGATCACGCCGCTCGGTACAGTCGTAAGCGACCAGCTGGCCCCGTGTGGTGGTAGATCTGGTTGATCGTTATGGTTTGGGACCCGTTTTGCGTTACTCCTTTCGGATCCTCCTATGTCTGCACCTGTGTCTACACCTAAGAGGCTCCAGATGGTTGAGGCCG
>CAIMFV010000053.1 GCA_903840435.1 uncultured Caulobacterales bacterium | reverse complement strand
TCAATTAAATCCGCTCATACCGGCGTAGGCCGGTATCCAGAGGATCATCTGCAAACCTCGGCGGGCCCGCCCCTGGACCCCGGCCTTCGCCGGGGGGAGCGGTGTTTAGGTGGAGGCTCAATTATATCCGCCCATTCCGGCGAAGATCCCGTGCCCAGCCTCACCTTCCATGCAAACAACAAAAAGCCCGCCAAGCTGAGCCGGGCGGGCTTCTTTCAAATGCCACGGTTTGAGAAGACGCTTAGTCTTCCTTTGGGGTCAGGATTTGACGGCCGCGATACATGCCCGTCTTCAGGTCGACATGGTGCGGACGGCGCAGCTCGCCGGTGTCCTTGTCTTCCACATAGGGGTTGGGGCCAAGCGCGTGGTGAGCGCGGCGCATATTCCGGCGCGAGGGCGAAGTTTTACGCTTAGGAACGGCCATGGAATGTCTCTTGCGGGCTAAAGAACACGGCTTGCGCGCGCGCTCAGTCAAAATGAAGGCGCGGCGGACCCTGTTGAGCCGCCGCGAGAGGTCGGGCTTATGCCGGATGTCGCCAAGAAGCGCAAGGGCAAATGCAGTGCTTAAGGCTTAGACAAGGCGGCTTTGTTCGACGGCGGCACTGATGAAGCTGGCGAACAAGGGATGTGGCGCAAAGGGGCGGCTCTTAAGCTCTGGATGGTATTGCACACCAATGAACCAGGGATGGTCTTCGCGCTCGACCGTCTCGGGCAGAACACCGTCAGGCGACATGCCGCGAAATTTCAGACCTGCCCCCTCCACCGCATCACGATAGGCGAGATTAACTTCCCACCGGTGCCTGTGCCGCTCTGAGACCGTCTCTGCGCCATAGATGTCGGCAATGCGCGAGCCTTGCGCGAGGTGCGCCGTATAGGCCCCCAGTCGCATGGTGCCACCAAGGTCGTCCTCGGCGGAGCGCGTCTCTTTAAAATTGCCGCGCGCCCATTCGGTCAAAAGGCCGACAACGGGCTCAGGCGTCGGTCCAAACTCCGTCGAAGACGCGTCTGGCAATCCACACAGATTACGCGCCGTTTCGATCACCGCCATCTGCATGCCAAAGCAGATGCCGAAATAGGGCACCAAACGCTCGCGGGCAAATTGGGCTGCCCGGATCTTGCCTTCCGAGCCGCGTTCGCCAAAGCCTCCCGGAACCAAGATGCCGTGGACGCCCTCGAGCCGCGCCGCCGCCGCCCCCTGATCGCCTTCGAAGGTTTCGCTCTCAACCCAGTCGAGATTGACCTTCACATTGTTCGCGACGCCGCCATGCACCAAGGCCTCGATCAAGGACTTATAGGCGTCCTTCAGCACGGTGTACTTGCCAACCACGGCAATGGTGACTTCGCCATCAGGACGCGCCAAGCGCTCGGCAATGGCCTGCCAACGGCTGAGGTCCGGCAAGGGGGCATCGACAATGCCAAAGGCTGCCAGCACTTCGGCGTCGAGGCCCTGTTCGTGATAATCGAGCGGCACGGTGTAGATGGAGGCAGAGTCCATCGCCTGGATCACCGCACTCTCGCGCACGTTACAAAAGAGGCCGATCTTGCGCTTTTCGTCGGCAGGGATCGGCTGCTCGCAGCGACATAGGAGGATGTCTGGCTGGATGCCAATGGCGCGCAATTCGCGCACCGAGTGTTGGGTCGGCTTGGTCTTCATCTCGCCAGCCGTCTTGATGAATGGCAGGAGGGTGAGATGCATATAGACCGCGTGACCGCGCGGTAATTCCTGACCCAATTGACGAATGGCCTCGAAGAAAGGCAGCCCTTCAATATCGCCCACCGTGCCGCCAATTTCGACCAGGACGAAATCCACCGCCTGCCCATCCTCGGCCAAGGCGTCGGCAAGGACGAAACGCTTAATCTCGTCCGTCACATGGGGAATGACCTGGACCGTGGCGCCGAGATAGTCGCCACGCCGCTCCTTTTCGAGGATGGTCTTATAGATCTGACCCGTGGTGATGTTGTCGCCGCGCGTGGCCGAGACGCCTGTAAACCGCTCATAGTGACCCAGATCGAGGTCGGTCTCTGCCCCATCATCGGTGACGAACACTTCGCCATGCTGATAGGGGCTCATAGTGCCCGGATCGACATTCAGATAGGGGTCGAGCTTGCGCAGCCGAACGCGGTAACCGCGAGCTTGCAACAACGCGCCGAGCGCAGCGGAGGCGAGGCCTTTGCCCAAGGAGGACACCACGCCGCCGGTAATGAAAATATAGCGGGCCATGGGGGTCCAGTTTAGGTGTGATTCGGGCTTGGCCCAGACGCAATTCGCGCTGCGCGCGCGCTCGTCGGCAGATTCATCCGTAAAGGCTCGCCTATTTGGACTTTGACGGTGTCGGCGCAGCGCCCGAATTCAGCGTCTTGGCGCCGGTCAAATTGCCAAACGGGTCCGTGCTCGACGGCGCTGCCGGATTGACCTGCGGCCGCGGCGCTTCAAATCCGCCATTGGGGGGGGGGGCGCCTGCTGGCGTCGGGACCTTTTTCGGCGCTAAGGCGTCGGGGTTCAGCGCATCGACCTTCAAACGATCAACCACCGATCCACCGCTGCGCAGATGGCCAGAGAGAAAGGTCAGGCTGAGGCAAAGGCCAAAAAAGACGAAGGCCAGGATCCAGGTCGTGCGGGTCAGAAGGTCGCCAGCACCCCGTGCGCTCATAAAACCCGACGGCCCGCCACCCATGCCGAGCGCGCCGCCCTCCGATTGCTGCAACAGGATGACGCCAACAAGGGCGATGCAAACGAGGATTAAGATCGCGAGGAGGATGCCGAGCAGCATGGAGGACCGTGGATCAAAAATGGAAATGGCAAAACGCTGCCGACACGCATCTGCCCGTCGCCAGTGTTGACGAGGCGTTTAGCACCGCAAATCCCCCCTGACCAGAGGAGCTAAGCTTTAACGCGCCACGGCCGCGTCCGCCGCGCGAATAATGGCCAGAAAATCTGAGGCTTTTAGGGAGGCAGCGCCCACCAAAGCTCCGCCGACTTCGGCAAGTGCAAGGATGTCGCGCGCATTGGCGGGCTTGACCGATCCGCCATAGAGGATGGGCGCAGGTCGCGTATTTGGAAAGCGCTGGCGAAGCGCCTGGGCCAAGGCCGCATGGATCTCGGCAATCTCACCAAGGCTTGGCGTCACACCCGCGCCAATGGCCCAGATTGGCTCATAGGCCACGGCAAAGTCTTTTCCGGCCAGGGCGTCTGGCAAACTGTCGCGCGCCTGACGCAACACCACCTCTAAGGCAAGCCCCTCTCGCCGCTCCTGAAGCGTTTCGCCGAGACAGACAATCGGCTCGAGATCAGCGGCAAGGGCCGCGCGCACCTTGGCGGCGACCTGATCGCAGGTTTCAAAGTGATCACTGCGCCGTTCCGAGTGGCCAATGATGGCAAGGCTTGCTCCGGCGTCGTGCAGCATGGCGGCGGAGACATCGCCTGTATGGGCGCCCTGGTCATTGGCGTGCACATCTTGGGCGCCGACGGCGACGGCGGTTCCGGCCATGCGCTCCGCCAAGCGATGCAACAGCACAAAGGACGGACAGATGGCCACGCGGGCCGAACTGGGTCGCCGAGCTAGGTCTGCGGCTACGGCGTCGGCTTCCGCCAAATCCCGCGAGGCGCCGTGCATCTTCCAATTGCCGATGATCAGCTTGCCCATCACATCCTCAGATCGGTCTAGAGAGTGGTCCGATTCCGACATTTGCATCCCTGATATACCTGCCGCCGAGCAAATGTCGGAATCCTAAGGACCATTCGCAAAACTATTGATTCTATTGGATTTTTCGAATTTGACATTCGAAACTCCGCCAAGTGTCAAATGGGAGTCGAATGTCAAATTCAATCCACTAGCGACTTAAAGGAGCCACATCTTTGTGTCGATGGTGACGCTACGTCGAGCGCGGCGCAGCGGTTGCGCCTTGATGTTTCGCGCCTGCCTCCTCTATAGAAACCACGTGTTGTGGTATGCGCGCGGTCAAAGCTTGAGCCGTGCTTGATGTCAAAGGGCGGCGCTCCGCCTCGTAGGATAGGAAGTCTCGCCTCCATGCTCGCTCAAATCCGCGCCTTCGCCAAAACCCCCTTTGCAGGCGCTCTGATGGCCGTCCTCGTGGCGAGCTTCGCCATCTGGGGTATCCGCGACGTGTTCAAGACCGGCGGCATCAAAAGCGGCGTCGTGCAGGCAGGCTCTCGCTCCATCGATGCGGCCGAGTTTCGGCGCGACTTTGACAATTTCAAAAAGCAGGCCGAGCAACAGGCTAAGGGCCAGGCCATCACGCTGGAAGACCTGCTCGCGGCCAATTACGACGTTCGCTTGGCGGAAGAGCTGTCCCATCAAGCGGCTTTGAACGAAATGATCAAGCGCGAGGGTCTTCGGCCCTCTGACAAGTTTGTCATCGACCAAATCCGGGCTGCAAAACAATTTTTCTCGCCTGTTACAGGTCAGTTTGACGAAAAAGCCTATAAGGCCTTTCTGGCCCAAAACGGCATCACCGCTGAGGACCTGGAAGGCGAAATTCGCGATGGGATCGCTGGCAATCACCTTAAGTCTGGCATTGCCGCCGGCCTGAACGCACCACTCGTCTACGCCGCCCTTGAGTCCGCCTACGGCCTCGAAGCGCGATCAGCCAAATATCTCGTCCTCACACCCGCCCAGGTTCCAAAACCTACCCTGCCCACCGACGACCAAATCCGGGCCGTCATGAAGGCCCGCGCCGCAGAACTGGTAAAGCCCGAGACCCGGATCATTACTGTGGCGCTGTTTTCTGCCAGCCGCATTGCACCGACCGTGGCGATTGATCCCGCCAAGGTGCAAAAGCGGTTTGACTTCGAGAAGGACACCCTCTCCCAACCCGAAACCCGCAGCCTGGCGCAGTTGGTGGTCAAGTCACAAGCTCAGGCGGTTGAGGCGGCAAAGCAGTTGCAAACCGGCGCCGACCCAGATGCGGTCGCCAAGGCCTTAGGCGTCGCGCCACCCTTGCACCTGACCCACGAGCCGAAAACCCATATTGCCGATCTCAAGGTGGCTGACGCTGCCTTTTCGCTCCCAGCCGGTGCGATTTCTGGACCGATCCAGGGCCAGCTCGGTTGGGCGGTCGTTAAGGTGACGGACATTGTCCCTGGCCACCAAGTGACCTTGGCGGAAGTGAAGAGCCGCATCGAAAACGAAGTGCGTAAGGCCGAGGCGTCTGACGCCGCCTATGAGTTGTCGAAGAAATATGACGAGGTCCATTCCGGCGGCGCCAATCTGATCGACGCGGCCAAAAAAGTCGGCGCGCCGATTCTCGAACTGCCGCCCGTGACCAAGGACGGGCGCGGCGCCAATGGCCAACAATTGCAACTCCCACCCAAGATGCTGCAAGCCGCCTATGCCCTGGCCAAGGGGGGCGAGACCGAAGGCGTCGAGGAAGCCGCACCGGGCGAATATTACGCTATCCGCGTTACCGACGTCATTCCCCAAGCCGCACCCTCGTTCGAAGAGGTGCGCGGGCCCATCGCGCAAAGACTGATGATCGACAATCTCAAGGCGGCGCTGCAGGCCAAGGCTGACGCGGTGATGGAGCAATTGAAAAAGGGCGAAACCCTCGACGCCGCCGCCAAGTCCTTAGGCGTGCAGGTCGCCTCGGTCGACAATCTGACCCGGCAAAGCCCGCAGGCCTCACAAGCGCTTGGTCAGGTGTTTGTCGGCGCGCTGTTCGCCGCCAAGCGGGGAGACTATGTCTCGGCCTATACCCAAACGGGCCTCGCCATCATTCAAGCCACCGCCATCACGCCCGCCCCGGCGGATGTGCTGGCCAAACAGATCGCGGCGCGGCGCCCTCAGCTTGCCCATGCCTTGGACCAGGATGCGGGTTCGGCCCTGCAACTCGCAGCCCAAGCCCTGATCAAGCCTAAGGTTGACCTCGCCCAGGCCCGGGCGGCGGTTGGCGGCGATCCGGCGACCTTAAAGGTGCAAAATCCAGGCGCTCCGGCCAAGACGGCCTCCCCGGCCCCTTAAAGCGCCAATGGCCCTCACCTTTTCTCCCGCGAAGGACGCGGCCTCCGGCCCCTATGGCGCAGGCCTGCCTCAGGTCGTGCGGGCCAAACTCGTCGATGACCTTGAAACCCCGGTTTCGGCCTATCTGAAAATCGGTCACGGCAAGCCTTACGCCTTTCTCTACGAGTCCGTTGAGGGCGGCGCCTGGCGCGGTCGCTATTCGATCATCACGCTTGACCCTGATTTGGTATGGAAGGCGGAAGGGGATCGCGCCTTCATCGCCAAGGGGGACGCCGTTGCGCGCGGCGACTTTCAAGCTGAACCCGATGATGCGCTCGCCTCCCTGCGACGCTTGGTGAGCGCGAGCCAGTTTAGCCTGCCAAACGACCTGCCCCCAATGGCCAGCGGCCTGTTTGGAGTGCTGGGCTATGACATGATTAGGCTGGCAGAACCGCTTGGCCCCGCCAATCCCGATCCCTTAAACCTGCCGGACGCGGTCATGACACGGCCCTCCGTGGTGGCGATCTTCGACGCCGTGGCGCAGGAAATCGTCCTCTGTGCCACGCTTTGGCCAAGTGCGGATCTCCCCTTTGCCGATGCCTATGACGCGGCCTGCGCAAGGCTTGAAGCGGTGGCTGCGGCGCTTCAGCGCCCGTTGGCCAGAGGCAAGACCGCCACGCCCACGCCGACGCCCCCTCTGGTGTCAAAAATTGATAGCACCGCCTACGGCCAGATGGTCGAGGCGGCCAAGCGCTATATCGCAGCGGGCGATATTTTTCAGGTGGTGCCCAGCCACCGGTTTTCGGCGCCCTTTCCAGACGACCCGTTTAGCTTCTACCGGTCTTTACGTCGCACCAACCCCTCGCCCTTTCTGTTCTATCTGAATTTCGGTGCTTTCCAATTGGCGGGCTCCAGCCCTGAAATCCTGGTGCGGCTGCGCGATGGTAAGGTGTCCATCCGCCCGATTGCCGGAACCCGCCCTCGTGGCAAGACGCCCGATGCGGACCTGGCCCTCGAAGCCGAGTTACTCGCCGACCCTAAGGAACGGGCAGAACACTTGATGTTGCTCGACCTTGGGCGAAACGATGTGGGTCGGGCGGTGGTGCCACGGCCCGGCGACAACCAAGACTTTTCCAAACCGCGCGTGCGGGTGACTGAAAGCTTTGTCATCGAGCGCTATAGCCATGTCATGCACATCGTCTCCAATGTCGAAGGCGATGCGCCGCGCGACCTTGACCCCGTTGATCTCATCTTGACCGCCCTGCCCGCTGGCACCCTGTCGGGTGCGCCAAAGGTGCGGGCCATGCAGATCATTGATGAGCTGGAAAGCGAAAAGCGCGGCGTCGGCTATGGCGGTGCAGCGGGCTATATTTCCGCCAATGGATCGGTCGATACCTGCATCGTCCTGCGCACTGCCCTATTCTCCGACGGCGCGCTTTATGTGCAGGCAGGCGGCGGTGTGGTAGCCGATAGCGACCCTCAGGCCGAATATGAGGAGACGGTGCACAAGTCGAATGCGCTGCGGCGGGCGGCGGAGGAGGCTTGGCGGTTTCGCTAAGGGCGGTTTCGCTAAGGATGGATTTTCGGGGTTTTGACCGCGCCCACCGCCTCGGTTGACTGGGGAATGGCCCCCTTATCAATTCCAGGCGGGCCGATGATGATGGCCGCCGCCGACAACAGCGCCGCGACGGCGGCGAAAACAGCTGCGAGCAAAAGCGCGCCAAAGCCCAATCGCCGGGCTTGCGGCTTTGGCGCTAAGCGTTGGCGGATGCGGGTAAAGGTGTCGCTGGCAGTCGGGTCAAGCTCGTCCATCTCGGTTTGATAGATGCCTGGACCGATGAGAAAAACAAGTCAGAAGCGCCATCCCTGCCGCGATCCACGGACAAGACTGCGATCACCGATTGCTTGCCCCGGTCTTTTTCCCTAACACCCAAACCACACGGCGCAACAGGCGCTAAAAGGGGCGCGCCTCTGATGATCCTGGTCATCGATAATTATGATAGCTTCACCTATAACCTCGTCCACTACTTGGCCGAGCTCGGCGCCCAGCTGGACGTGCGCCGCAACGACACCTTGAGCGCAGAGGCGGCCCTGGCCTTGAAGCCTGAAGCCGTGCTTCTGTCGCCCGGCCCTTGTACGCCAAATGAAGCCGGGATTTGCCTGGAGCTCCTGGCCAAGGCGCCGCGCGACCTGCCCATCCTTGGCGTCTGCCTTGGGCATCAAGCCATTGGACAGGCCTTTGGCGGCGCCGTGATCCGGGCCAAGAGCTTGATGCACGGCAAGACGAGCGCCATTCATCACGCCGGAACCGACCTGTTCCAAGGCCTACCCAACCCCTTCACCGCTGCGCGCTATCACAGCTTAGCCGTGCGACGCGAAGACGCACCCGATGACCTGATCGTCACGGCCTGGACCGAGGATGGCGAGATTATGGGCGTGCGCCATAAGACCCGCCCCATCTATGGCGTGCAATTTCACCCCGAAAGCTACGCCACCGAAGGCGGCCATCAGCTGCTCGCCAACTTCCTCGCCTTGGCCAAGACGCCGAGCTCTGCAAGCCCGGTTGAGGCGTAAAGAGAGCCATGTCGCTCGCCTTCAAACCCCTGCTCGCGCGCCTTGCCGCTGGCGAAGTCTTGTCGGATGCCGAGACGGAAAGCTTTTTCGCTGCCTGCCTGCGGGGTGAGCCGACGCCCGCCCAAATCGCCGCTGCTGTTACGGCTTTGCGGTTGCGCGGCGAAACCGTCGGAGAGATCACCGCCTGCGCCCGCGCCATGCGGGCGGCCGCTGATCCGCTGGTCCAACCCTTCGCCGTAGTCGATACCTGCGGCACAGGCGGCGATGGCGCCCACACCTTCAATATCTCCACCGCTGCGGCCCTGGTGGCGGCGGGCGGCGGCGTCAAGGTTGCCAAGCATGGCGGACGCGCCGTCTCTTCTCTCTCAGGGTCGCCCGACGTTTTTGCCGCCCTTGGCGTCGATATCAATGCAGGCGCCGATCGCCAGCGCGAGGCCTTGGCCCAGGCCAATATTTGCGTGCTCTTCGCCCCCAACCACCATCGCGCCATGCGCCATGTCGCGCCGATCCGCGCCGAGCTTGGTTTTCGCACCCTGTTCAATCTCTTAGGGCCGCTGTCCAATCCCGCTGGCGCGCAAAGGCAGTTGATGGGCGTGTTCGATCCAAAGCTGACCGCCCCCTTGGCCGAGGTGCTGGGCAGGCTGGGCGCTGAGCGGGCCTGGGTGGTGCATGGCGCAGGTTTGGACGAGTTGACCACCACCGGCGACAGCCAGGTTTCGGAATGGCGCGACGGCGCGGTGCGAACCTTCACGCTCTCCCCGCAATCGCTTGGCCTCACCCCCGTTTCAGTCGACGCGCTCCGCGGCGGCGATCCGAGCACCAATGCCGCGGCGCTCAATGCCCTGCTCGATGGCGCTCCGGGACCCTATCGGGAGATTGTGCTCCTGAATGCCGCCGCCGTCTTCGTCATTGCCGAAAAGGCGCAGGACCTCAGCGAGGGCCTTTCCCTCGCCGCGAGGTCGATTGATCAGGGCGCGGCACGAGCCGCCCTCGACAGCTTGATCTCGATCTGTGGAATAGCAAAATGAGCGACATCTTGGCTCGCATCGCCGCCTATAAGCGCGACGAGGTGGCCGCTCGGCGGTCGAAGGTCAGTGATACCGAGCTCGATTTCCGTGTGGAGACGCAAGCTCCGCCCCGGGGATTTGCGGCAAGCCTGCGCGCCAGGGCTGAGGCCTCTCCGACAGGATTAGCCCTCATCGCCGAGATCAAAAAGGCGAGCCCGTCCAAGGGCGTCATCCGAGAAGACTTCGATCCTCCGGCCTTGGCACAGGCCTATGAAGACGGCGGCGCGACCTGCCTTAGCGTCTTGACCGATGGGCCAAGCTTTCAAGGTGATGACGCCTATCTGGTGGCCGCGCGCGGCGCGGTTCGGCTTCCTGCCTTACGCAAAGAGTTCTTGGTCGATCCCTGGCAAGTCGCCGAATCACGAGCCCTGGGCGCCGATGCCATCTTGGTGATTCTCGCCATGGTCGACGATGCCTTGGCCGCCCAGCTGATCCTGCAGGCGGGGCGCTATGGCATGGATGCTTTGGTCGAGGTGCATGATGCCGATGAAATGCGCCGGGCCGCATCGCTGGGCGCCAATCTGATCGGCATTAATAATCGCGATTTAAAAACCTTCGTCGTCGACCTCGCCGTCACGGAAAGCCTTATCCCGCTTGCGCCTTCTCATGCACTCCTTGTCACCGAAAGCGGGATTTTCACGCCCGACGATGTCAGGCGCCTGCGCCTCGCGGGCGCGAGCGCCATGCTGGTGGGAGAAAGTTTGATGCGTCAGGACGATGTGGCAGACGCGACGCGAAGGCTGATCGGATAGCCCGACTTTTTGCGGGCTGACGTTTGGTAATTGACTATTAACCCGGAACATCTACAGAACGGTCATGGTTTGTTCTCAAGTGCGCCCTCGCATTTGAACCCGGGGATGGAACCTTGCCATGCTGACGCGCAAGCAACACGAGCTCTTGATGTTCATCCATGAGCGCATCAAGGAACACGGCGTTTCGCCCTCATTTGATGAAATGAAGGAGGCGCTCGACCTCGCCTCCAAGTCGGGCATTCACCGCCTGATCACCGCCCTTGAGGAGCGCGGCTTCGTCCGCAGGCTTGCCCACAGGGCTCGGGCTCTGGAAGTGGTGCGCATGCCTGAACAGGCCGCACCCCCAACGCCGCGCGGCGCGGTCAAGCCCTTTACGCCCCGGGGTCAAGCTGGCTTAGCACCCAACTCGACTGTGGCGCCGACGAATTTCCAGGTATCAGCCAATGATGTGCGCGAATTGCCCGTGCTCGGCAAGATCGCGGCGGGCACGCCGATTGAAGCCATTCAGTATGAACGGGACCGCATGCCCGTGCCGGAATCGCTTTTGGGCGGCGGCGACCACTTCGTGCTCGAGGTCCAGGGCGATTCGATGATCGAGGCTGGCATTTTCGATGGCGACTATGTGATCATCAAACGGACCGATACCGCCAATAATGGCGACATTGTCGTCGCCCTGGTGCTCGGCGAGGAGGCCACCTTGAAGCGTCTGCGGCGCAAGGGCGGCGCCATCGCGCTCGAACCGGCCAATTCCGCCTATGAAACCCGCATCTACGGCCCCGATCAGGTGCAGGTGCAGGGCAAGCTCGCCGGCCTCATTCGCCGCTACCACTAAAAAGGACCAGCGCGGCCAATCGGCGTGCGTGGCCTAGTCGCCCTCCTCTCGGGCGTCGCGTGGCGGAATGGCCCAGGGTCGGTCGCCGCGCGCGGTCGCCACCCAGTCAAGGCGCCAAGACGCACCGTCTGCCAGCACCTCGGCTGCGCCAAATTTTCGAAAATCATCGCGCCGCAAGACCAAGGGCTTGAGACAGGCCTCGCCCAGATCGACATCGGCGCGCAGGATCAAAATGTCGGTTTGGCACAGCGCCGCCAAGGTCTCGGGTTTTGGCTTTCGCCGAGTGAACCAAGCACCAATGCGCGGATGGAAGGTTTCCGGCGCGAGACAGGATTGTCGGTCACAAGCATAGGGGTTTTCCGTCACCTTAACCTCCAAGCCCCGGTGCTGGGCAAAGCTGTCGAGCGAGAAACTCTGATGTTCGGGTCGCATGGGCCAGACCTGATGATTGATCACCGTCGCGGCATTTTCTCCGCCGGGACCGAGCCAGGCGATGGGGTCTGGCGCACGCGGCCAGACAAAAACTGCCAGCATCAAAGCCAAGCCGACAAAGCGTAAACGCCCACGCCAGAGGATGGCCACGACGCATCCGGCAAAACTCAAGGCCAAGGCGACCGGCGATCCGCTGGCGGCACTGACCTGAGCCATGGGGGCGTCGGCAAAAAAGTGAGCAATCGCCAGCACCAGGTCTGAGGCCTTTTCAGCCACCATCAAAACGGGGGCGAGGATGACCGGATTGAGGTTCAAGGTCTCTCCCAAGCCCGCCAAGGCGACGGAAGGCATCAGGATGAGGGTGGCGACAAAATCTGCCGCCAGATTGGCAGGTGTCGATAAGAGACTGACCCGATTAAAATGATAGAGCGAAAAGGGTGCCGTGGCGAAGCCCGCAATGGCCGCCACACCGATCAAGCCGAAGAGACGGTCCTTTAGGCTTTGGACGACGCGAAAGAGCCAAGGTCCCTGTTGGCCTAGTCCCACCTCGCGGCGCGCGCCCAGCCATTCGGCCCAGGCGACGAGTGCACCCGTGGCGCTAAAGGACATTTGGAAGCCGGGCTGGACGACACATTCTGGCTCCAGCAGCAGAATGACCAAGGCCGCATTGGCGAGTGCATGCAGACTGACGGCGCGGCGCCCCAAGAGCATGGCGATAAAGGCGCTTGCAGCGGTAATGGCCGCGCGCCTCGCCGGTGGATGGGCGCCTGATAGGGCAAGATAAATGGCGACAACCGCAAGACCGGCAAGGGCAGCGAGGCGCTTGGGTGAAACGCGCAAGGCCAGGGCCGGAATGCGGGCGAACAGGGCGCGAAAGGCAAAGAAGGTTATGCCGCTGACTGCCGCCATATGCAGCCCCGCAATCGCCATCAGATGGGCAAGGCCTGATGCACGCAATGCATCCTCATCGGCTTCACTCAAGAAATCCTGGTGGCTCGTCGCCATAGTCACCGCCAAGCCCACCCCCGGCGCGCCCGCACCGCCCCATTGGGCAAGGTCAGCGCCCAGGTTCTGCGCAAGGCGCCAGCGCCAAAGATTGAGGCCGATCTCTAGCTGATCGCTCAAACTCAGTTTGAAATCAGGCGCCGCGTTTAGGTCCCAAGCCGCGATCGGGGCGACGGTCGCGCCCACCGCGCCAATCCGTTCAAAATAGCTATCGCGGGCAAAATCAAACGCCCCTGGCGCAGCGGGCCAAGGCGGGGGATTGAGAATGGCTGAGGTCTCGATGACATCGCCGGGCTCGGGCAGGGTAGCATTTTGGCTGACCAGCCGCAGACGCGCCGGAATCTCCGCCGCTGAGAGCCCGGTAACGCTGACCGGTGCGATTAAAAGCCGTCGCCGCTCCGCACTGGCGCTGCGAATATCGACAACCACACCGCGAACCTGCACCCGACCGAGATTTTCCGCCACAATCGGCGTCTGCACCAAGGCCGTACGCAAAGCCCCAGCCGCAAAGCCCGCCAGTCCGAGGCTTATCAGAATGGCTAGGGTGAAAACCGCGCGCCTGTGGCGAAAATAGACTGCGACGCCAATCGTCAGGCTAAGCGCTACCAATCCCATAGCTAAAATCGCGGCGGACGGTTCGGATTTCAGGGCAAAGTAAAGCGCATCGCCAAGCCCGAACGCCACGGGTCGCCACAAAAGCCAGGAGGGACCTTGCGCCGAGACTTCCTCTGCAACGGTCTGAACGAGCCGTGCGAACCAAGAGACGCGTCCAACGCTAGGCTGATCAGGGGCGGTTGTGCTAGAGACCACGACCCTCAGCCAATCGGTCAGCCAATCCCCTCATGTCGTCCCGTCCCGTCGTCACCCGTTTCGCCCCCTCGCCTACCGGATTTCTCCATATCGGTGGCGCGCGGACCGCGCTTTTTAATTTCCTATATGCTCGTCATACGGGTGGCAAATTTTTGCTGCGCGTCGAGGATACGGACCGTGAGCGCTCGACGCCGGAAGCTGTGGCAGCGATCTTTGAGGGGCTGAATTGGCTCGGTGTGACCGCTGACGCGGAGCCCGTCTTTCAACACCAACGCGCCGACCGCCACCGCGCCGCGGTGGAAGACTTGCTCGCCGCGGGCAAGGCCTATCGCTGCTATCTGACGATTGAAGAGCTTGAAAAGGCGCGTGAAATCGCCAGAGCCGAGGGTCGCGCCATCCGCTCGCCTTGGCGCGATCAAACCCCAAGCGATCCCAGTGCGCCGCATGTGGTGCGCTTTAAAGGGCCCTTGACCGGCGAGACCGTGCTGCAAGATCTGATCCGGGGCGAAATTCGCTTTCAAAACATCGATCTCGATGATCTCGTCCTGCTGCGGGCTGACGGCGCGCCGACCTATAATCTCGCGGTCGTGGTCGATGACCACGATATGGGCGTCACCCACATCATCCGGGGTGATGACCACATCAATAATGCCGCCCGTCAGACCCTGATCTACCAAGCCTTTGGCTGGGAGGTCCCGGCCATGGCCCACCTGCCCCTGATCCACGGTCCGGACGGGGCGAAGCTTTCCAAGCGTCACGGCGCCCAAGCCGTCGGTGAATTTGCCGATATGGGCTATTTGCCGGAAGCCATGCGCAACTATTTGGCCCGTCTTGGCTGGGGCCATGGGGATTCAGAAATCTTTAGCGACAGCGAAGCCCAGGCCTGGTTTGAAGTCGCCGATGTGGTCAAGTCGCCAGCACGGCTCGACTGGCAAAAACTCGGCTTTATCAATCATCACTATATCCAAGCGGCGGACAATGGGCGTTTGGCGGACTTGGTGGGCACGGTCTTGCAAGCGCGCGGCGAGGCGCTGGCCGAGCCCCTGCGCCAGCGTCTGCCTGAATTGATCGGCTGCTTGAAGGAAGGCGCCAAAACCACGCTGGAGCTCGCCGATGCGCTGAGCTTCCTTTTGAAGCGCCGCCCCTTTGCCCTCGACGCCAAGACAACGAGCCTGCTCACCGACGAGACCCGCGCCCGCCTTTCGCGCTTGCGGGAGACCTTGGCGGACGTCGTCTTTGAACGCGCCAGCTTGGAGGTCGCGATCCGAAGCTTTGCAGAGGCCGAGGGCGTCGGCATTGGTAAATTCGGACCGGCCCTGCGCGGCGTCCTCTCGGGAGGTGCGCCAGCGCCCGATCTTGCCACAACCCTTTTCACACTTGGGAAAACCGAGGCTCTGGCACGGCTTGCCGACGCCCTTTGACGCGGCGATCATCGCTTTGTGAACTTAAGCTAACGCATTTACCTTTTTCTTTCCCATCGTTCGTATAATTGACGAAAGCCGTGGTTAAGCTATGGCGGAGGCGCTGATGTGCAGCGCACCATGTTCGGGGGACTAGGATGGAAAGTAAGGCGACGGCTGGCGGCGATGCCGTCATTAAGATCGGCGATAAGACGGTTAATCTGCCGATCCTGAAGGGCACTGTCGGCCCTGACGTCGTCGACATTCGAAAGCTCTATGGTGAGGCAGACGTCTTCACCTATGACCCCGCCTTCACCTCGACCGCCAGCTGCGAAAGCCAGATCACCTATATTGATGGCGATGCAGGCGTCCTGCTCTATCGCGGCTATCCGATTGATCAATTGGCCGAAGGGTCAAGCTTCCTCGAAGTCTGCTACCTGTTACTGCACGGCGAATTGCCCAATGCGGCCCAATTCGTCGAATTCGAGCGCACCATCACCTATCACACCATGCTGCACGAGCAGTTTGATCGGTTTTTCGGCACCTTCCGCCGCGACGCCCATCCCATGGCGATTATGGTGGGTGCAGTCGGGTCTCTGTCAGCCTTCTATCACGACAGCATCAATATTCACGATCCGAAGCAACGCGAAATTTCAGCCCATCGCATGATTGCCAAGATGCCGACCATCGCGGCGCGGGCGTTCAAATATGCGGTCGGTCAACCCTTCGTCTATCCGCGCAACGAACTTGGCTATGCGGAGAATTTCCTCCGCATGTGCTTTGCGGTTCCGGCGGAAGACTACAAGGTCAATCAGATCCTTGCGCGCGCTATGGACCGGATCTTCATTCTGCACGCTGATCATGAGCAAAATGCCTCGACCTCGACGGTGCGCTTGGCCGGGTCGTCCGGCGCCAATCCCTTTGCCTGTATCGCCGCGGGCATTGCCTGTCTTTGGGGACCAAGCCACGGGGGCGCCAATGAAGAAGCGCTCAACATGCTGCGCGAAATCGGCACGGTCGATCGGATCCCGGAATATGTGCAAGGGGTCAAAGACCGCCGCTACCGCCTGATGGGCTTTGGTCACCGGGTCTATAAGAACTACGATCCGCGCGCCAAGGTCATGCAACGCACCGCCCATGAAGTGTTGGAAGTGTTGGGCAAACGCGACGACCCCTTGATGAAGGTTGCCTTGGAGCTTGAGCACATTGCGCTCAATGATCCCTATTTCGTTGAGCGCAAACTCTATCCGAATATCGACTTCTATTCGGGCATTACCTTGAATGCCATGGGCTTCCCCAGCGAAATGTTCACCGTGCTTTTTGCCTTGGCGCGCACGGTTGGGTGGATCGCCCAGTGGAAAGAAATGATCGAAGACCCATCGCAAAAGATTGGGCGTCCGCGTCAAATCCATACCGGCCCAACCGAGCGGGCCTTCGTGCCGATTGAAAAGCGCGGCTGAATTTTTTGTTAGCGGGCGGTCTCCCAAGGACCGCCCAATCGACAGGCCTTGACCCACCAATCGGGCCGATAGGTTTCCAACCTGCTCGCCAAAGCCTCTGCCGCAATGTCATCTGCCGTCAGGGCAAAGGCTGTCGCGCCGGAGCCTGAGAGACGGGCGAGCAGGGTTTCGGGCTCGGATCGCAAGGCATCCAAAACATCGGCAATGTCGTGACAGACGCGCAAAGCGGGCGCCTCCAAGTCATTGCGCGCCATGGCGAGCACAGCGGCGACCTCCTCGGCCGATTCAAATCGCTCCGGCAAGCGGGCCGACGCCTCGCCGCCAAATCGTGCCGCCTGATCATAGGCGCGATAGACGGCCGCCGTCGAACAGGCGCGCCTTGGATTGACCAAGACGGCATGCAGCGGTGGCAAGTCCGGCGCTTGACCCAAGGTATCGCCGCGACCCGTGGCCAGCACAGGCCGCGCCCAAAAGCAGGCCGGTCCATCTGAGCCGAGTTCGCCAGCGAGCGCCTCCAGACCCTGATCCCGGATCGCCAGTCCAAAGGCATCGCGCAGCAGCCTTAAGGCCGCGCCAGCGTCACATGAGCCGCCGCCAAGGCCTGCCGCCACAGGCAGGTTTTTCCGCAGCACTAGGCGGACCGGTGGCAAGGGGCGGTGGGCTTCGCGACGCAGGACCGCAAAGGCGCGCATGACCAGATTTTCAGAGGGCGGACAGGCGATCAGGTCAGCGGCAAAGGGGCCGTCGAGCAGCAATTCATCATGGTCAGCGGGCTCAATCGACAGGCTGTCGCCATAATCGGCAAACACCATCAAGCTGGACAGCGGATGAAACCCGTCATGCGGGTCAGGCCCACCCACATGCAGGAAAAGATTGACCTTTGCCGGCGCGACCAAGGACCTGCGCATGGTTTACCGGGTCGAATTTGGTGTGGCTGGCACTTGCGAAACCGGCGGCAAGCCGTCCTTCACCTTCTTCTCAACCTTAATCCGCAAGGCCTCATCGGGGTGGAAGGTCAAAACGCGCCGCCATTGATAGGTGGCCTCAATCCGCCGACCTGCCCGCCAATAGGCATCGCCCAAATGGTCATTGATCTCCGGATCCCCCGCTTCCAGTTGCACAGCCCGTTCGAGGTCAAGGACGGCGCCGGAATAGTCCTTCAGGCGATACTTGCCCCAGCCGAGCGAATCGATGATCGCGCCGGAGTCCGGCGACAAGGCCGCCGCTCGCTTCAGCATATCGAGGCCTTCTTTCAGATGTTCGCCGCGATCCACCCAGGCGAAACCCAAATAGTTGAGCACTTCGGCCTCGTTAGGCTCCAACTTCAAGGCGTGTTTGAGATCGGCCTCCCCTTGAGGCCATTTGCCGGACCGTTCTTCGTCGGCACCGCGGATATAGTAGAGACGGGCATTGGCTTCCGCCTTCGGGCCGGACTTGGCTTCCTCAGACGCGATCAAGCGGTCCATGGCCTGGATGGCGGCGTCATACTGGTCGGTGTCGCGCAACAGCTCGGCATAAACCACTTGGCTGGAGGGATCGTTGGGCAAGGCGTCGGCCGTCTCCTTCGCGATGGCCAAGGCGCCTGTCTTATCGCCCGCCTCTTCCAAGCTAATGGCGAGCCGCGCCCTGGCCGAGCCATAGGTGGGATTTCCGCGCTTCACCGCCCCATAGGCGCTGCGGCTCGCTTGCTTGTCGCCAAGATTGGCCAGAGCTTCGCCCGCCAGGAGCCAGGCCTCGGCGCGATCCGGGTCGAGGGTCAGGCACAGCCGCAAATATTCAAGTCCAACCTCATATTGCCGGTCCGCAATCAGCAGGGCTGCGGGGTTCAATAGGGATTGTGCCGCACCTTCATTTAAACTGGCGCGCGCAGGCGGTGGGCCCTTGGCTTTGACCCGGGCCAAGGCTTCGAGCAAGCCTTCCTCGCCGGGGGATTTGGTCAGCGCCACGGCATAGAGCTTGGCCGCCTCATCGCTGCGCCTCGAGCGCTCGAGAAAGGCGCCATAGGCCAAGACGAACAGCGCCTCGTGGCCCGAGGCCAGCGCCTTATAGGCGGCCTCCGCTTCATCAAACTTACCGGCGCGCTCTAAGAGTTGCGCCCGCCCCATGCCTGAGAAGGCCGCGAGCAGGGCGTCGCCATTGGCATTGATCGGCTTCAACGCATTGGTCCAGTCGCCTGCTGTTGCATAGGCCCACGGCGCTAGAAGCGCGCCTGCAACACTATGGGGCCCAAGCGTTGCCGGATCGGCCAGGATCAGGGTCGCCTCTTTCGGTTGACCCGAGGCCAGTCTTTCCACGCCGCGCACCAAGAAACTCATGCCAAGGCTGTTGTCGTCCCCTTCCAAGGGGCCCGACCCGGCCAGCGCTGCGGCCTTGGATACCTCACCTGAGAGAATCAGCGCGCGCACAGCCTGACCGCGCACATAGGGGTCGGTGGGTTCGGCGGCGCTGGCAGCGGCGAAAAGCGGCGCTGCGGTCGAGAAGTCGCCTGAGGCCAGCGCGGCTTGGGCAGACAGGAAATATCCTGCCCCGCTATGGGGTTCTGCGGCGCCAAGGGTCGCAGGCGACGGGTTGGGAGCGCCTCCGAGCGACGGTCGCGCGCTATCCACCGCGCATGCAGAAAGGCCGACGCCGGTTAAGACCAGGGCGAAGGCGAAGAGAACCAGCCGAAACGCTTTCATTTGCGGACGTTTCCACAAAAGCTTGCGCCCCCGCAAGTCTCCTGATGCCCCCCGCCGCTGAAAAGGCGACCGCGCGCCTACATGTTCGGGTAGTTCGGCCCACCGCCGCCTTCGGGGGGCGTCCAGGTAATGTTCTGCGACGGGTCCTTGATGTCGCAGGTCTTACAGTGAACGCAGTTTTGCGCATTGATGACGAATCTCGGGTCCGCTCCGGCTCCGTCGTCCACCACCTCGTACACACCCGCCGGGCAGTAGAGCCGTGCAGGCTCGCCATATTTTGGCAGGTTGACCGAAATCGGGATGGAAGGGTCTTTCAGCCGCAAATGGGCCGGTTGGTCTTCCTCGTGATTGGTGGCTGAAATGAACACCGACGACAGCTTGTCGAAGCTGATCACCCCATCTGGTTTTGGATAGGCAATCGGCTTGTAGTCCTTGGCAAGGCCGGTCGAGGCTGCATCGGTCTTTTCGTGGTGCAAGGTGCCAAAAACCGAAAAGCCCAACAGATGGTTGGTCCACATGTCGAGAATGCCCAGCGCCCCGCCGATCAAGGTGCCAAACTTGGTCAGGATCGGCTTGGCGTTGCGGACGAGCCTTAATTCCTTGGCGATCCAGCTTTTCTCGTAAGCCGCTTGGTAGGTATCGAGCAAATCCCCGCCGCGCCCATCTTGCAGGGCCGCAAAAGCCGCTTCCGCCGCCAGCATGCCGGATTTCATGGCATTATGGCTGCCTTTGATCCGCGGCACATTCACAAAGCCCGCCGAACACCCGATCAAGACGCCTCCGGGAAAGGCGAGCTTTGGCACGGACTGTAGGCCGCCTTCGGTGATCGCGCGCGCGCCATAGGCGATCCTTCGTCCACCTTCCAGATGCGGCCTGACGCTTGGATGTTGCTTGAAGCGTTGGAATTCGTCGAAAGGCGAGAGGTAGGGGTTCTTGTAGTTGAGGTGCACGACAAAGCCGATGGCGACATAGTTATCGCCAAAATGGTACATGAAACTGCCGCCGCCCGTGGCGTTGTCGAGCGGCCAGCCCGTGGAGTGCTGGGCAAGGCCCGGCTGGTGCTTTTCGGGCGGCACCTGCCAAATCTCTTTCAGGCCGATGCCAAATTTTTGCGGATCGGAATGGGCGTCGAGCTTGAAGTCGCTGATGATTTGTTTGGCGAGCGAGCCGCGCACGCCTTCGGCGATAAAGACATAGCGACCATTGAGCTCCATGCCCGGTTGATAGTCGGGCTTTTCAATGCCGTCCTTGCCGATTCCCACCACACCGACGACCACACCCTTGATCGACCCATCTTCACGACGCGTCAGTTCGCTGGCGGCAAACCCTGGATAGATTTCGACACCCAAGGCCTCGGCCTCGGTCGCCAACCACCGGCAGACATTGGCGAGCGAAGCGATGTAGCACCCGTGATTGTGCATAAAGGGAGGCAGGGCGAACATCGGCAGCGAAATTTCGCCCGATGGCCCAAGCAGGAGGAAGCGATCCTTGGTGACCGGCGTTTCCAATGGCGCGCCACGCTCGCGCCAATCTGGAAAGAGCTCGTTCAAGGCCTTCGGGTCGATCACGGCACCTGACAAAATATGGGCGCCAACCTCTGAGCCTTTTTCCACCAGCGCGATGGAGACCTCGGTCCCCGCCTCGGCTGCCAATTGCTTTAAGCGAATGGCCGCCGACAGGCCTGCCGGACCGCCGCCGACGATGACGACGTCGTAATCCATCGCTTCGCGTGCGACGACATCTTCCGAAGCTTGGCTCATCGATCATTTCCCGGATTTTGCATCTGTTGAGCGATTTAATCGAAGGCGCCGTTGCGATGGTCAAGCCCTCATTCTTCGCTTAAAACATATAGCCATATGTCGAGCCCACCCGTTTCTCCTTCCGCAGCCGCCAACCTCGCCTCCGCGCGGGCGCTTGAGAGCCTATTGGCCTTCTGGTCTGATGCCGGTGTCGACACATTTTACGAGCTCCAGGCCAAGGATCGACTGAGTGAGGGCCGCCAGCGCCTCCTTGCCCGCCCCAGTCCCGCCTTGCATCCTACACCTGCGAACCCGGACGATTCGCCGCCCCATGCGGCAGGCCCTAGCCCCTTAGCCAAGCCACCGCCGCCACCGGAAACCTTGGCTGCCGCCGAGACCTTGGCCCAGTCCGCCACCACCCTCGAAGCCCTTTCTGAGGCCATAGCTGGGTTTGAGGGATGTCCCTTGAAGTCGCAAGGTGCCCGCCAAGCGGTGTTTGCCCGTGGGCGTCAAGATGCCCGGCTGATGATCATTGGCGAGGCGCCGGGCGCGGAGGAAGATATCCAAGGCGACCCCTTTGTTGGCCGGGCGGGTAAGTTGCTGGATCGGATGCTGGCGGCGGCTCAGCTGACAGACGAGGTTTTTATCACCAATTCGGTCTTCTGGCGCCCGCCCGCCAACCGCACGCCGTCTCCGGAAGAACAAATGACCTGCGCCCCCTTTGTGGCGCGGGCGATCAGCTTGGTTCAGCCGCAGATCCTTCTGCTGCTCGGCGGCGCCTCGGCGAAATTCATGTTGGGGCGACCTGAGGGCATTTTGAGCCTGCGTGGCCGCTGGACGACGTGGACGAGCCCGGAGGGGCGCGACATCCCTACCCTTCCAAGCCTGCACCCCGCCTATTTGTTGCGCCAACCGGGCGCCAAGAAACAGGCATGGTCCGACCTCCTGGCAATTCGCCAACGGCTTGATCAGGGGCTTTGAGCCCGTTATGGCGAATAGCCTTTTCAAAGGCAGAAGTTGCGAAAGCGGGTTGATGGGACGATTTCGCCGCCAGCGAAGTTTGCGAGCGCTTGGCCTTGTAGCCCTCCTAACCGCGCTCTTGGTCGGCAGTGGCCTTGTCGGGCCTTCGTCCTCACACGCCCGCAATGCTGAGCCCGCGCCTGCTGCGCCGGTCATCTTGTCCGCTGCGGATGTGGCCGCTTACAGCGCTGCCTTTTCCGCCGTCCGACGCGGTGAATTTCAAGTCGCCGACATGATGTTGGAGCATGTGGAGAACCCCTGCCTGACCGGCTATGTGGCCATGGAGCGGGTGCTGAGCCCGGTCTTTTTGGCGACATCGGCAGACCTGAAAGCCTGGATGGGCGCCTATCCGGATCTAGCTGGTGGTGACCGCGTGGCGGCGTTGATCGCAGGCGCGTCAAAGGCTGGGGAAGTCAGCCAAGAGCCGCCCCTATCGCTTGCGGCGCGGACGGCCTATTCGAAAGGGCGATTTGAGGAAGCCGAACGTCTGGCGCTGCGCGAAAACGACGGCTGGACCCTTGGCCTCCTCGCCTTTCGGCGCAGCGCCTTTGCCGACGCCTTCAAGGCTTTTTCGGACCTCGCCAACGCCCTGCCGAAAGCCACTGCCCCGCGCGCCGCCGCAGCCTTTTGGGCGGCCCGTTCGGCAGAGCGGTCAGGGCGCCCTGGCGATGAACAAGCCTATTTGAAAGCGGCCGCGCAAGCGCCCTTCAGCTTCTATGGCCAGTTGGCCTTGCGCCGCCTCGGTGACGATAACGCATTAAACCTGGAAAGCGACCAACTGAGCTTGAGTGAGCCCGCGCACGCGGCTCCCTCCCTTTCGTCGTCCACGCGACCCCGCGATCGCACGTCCGGCAATGGCGCGCCAAGCCTCGCGGCCACCGATATTTGGCTTCACCAAGACCTTCGGGCCCAGCGCACTGCGGCGCTGCTCCAACTTGGCCAAATCGGCCATGCCTCTGACGAAATTCGCCACGCCATGGCGATTGAGGCCGACCCCGCCTTGCGCGAAAAATGGCAAGCGCTGGCCAAGCTTTTGCCGCAAGAGACCCTGCCCGAAGACCTGCCAGACGGCGCGCGGTTCCGCCCTGAAAACTACCCAACACCGGAGCTGAACCCAGAGGGCGGGTTTACGGTCGACAAGGCCTTGGTCTATGCCATCGTCAAGCGCGAGAGCCGCTTCAACCCTAAGGCTCGCGGGGGGGCCGCCTTTGGCCTGATGCAGTTGACCGCCGAAACCGCCGCCGCCATTACCGGCGACCGCGCCTATCGACGCAAGCCGAAGGCCTTGCAGTCCGGCGGGCTCAATCTCAAGCTTGGGCAGATCTATCTCGCCAAGCTCTTGGCCCTCAACCACGGCGATCTCATCCAAACCCTCGCCGCCTATAATGTTGGCCCTCGCATTGTGGGGGAGACACGCACGGCCCTGGCATCCACCGATAGCCTGCTCATTCTGGAAAGCTTACCCGGCGCGGGCGTGCGCGACTTTGTTCGCCATGTGGCCGCCGACACCTGGATCTATAGCCGCCTCTTCGGCGCCTCACCCAATTCCCTGGACACCGTGGCCAAGGGCATGGATGGCTGGACCACGGCGGCCCTTAGCGCCCCTGCGCACTAAACCGCGCCCGCTACCTTCAGGTTTTCGATGTCGCCAGCCGAGAAGCCCCAGTCGCGCAGAGCCGCTTCTGTGTGGGCGCCGATCTTGGGCGGTGGGCCTTGTACGGCGCCCGGCGTTTCTGAAAAGCGCGGGGCGGGCGCGGGCTGGACGACACCGTCTTGCGTTACAAAGGTCTGGCGGGCCTGATTGTGCGGATGGTTGGGCGCCTCTTCGAGACTAAGCACGGGCGCAAAGCAAACGTCGGTGCCCTCCATAATGGCGGTCCAGGCATCTCTGGTCTTGGTTTTCAGCGCCTCGGCAAGCTTGGCTTTCAGGTCCGGCCATTGGCTGCGGTCGCCCTGATGTTTGAACTGCGGGTCAGTGATCCCAGCCTTTTCCAACAAGAGGGCGTAGAATTGCGGTTCAAGCGAGCCAATGGCGACGAACTTGCCATCGGCACATTCATAGACGTCATACATATGCGCACCGCCGTCGAGCAGATTGGCCCGACGCTCATCGTGCCAGATGCCTGCCCCCTTCATGCCGTAGAACATCGCCATCAGCGACGCCGCTCCATCGGTCATGGCGGCATCGACGACCTGGCCTTTTCCAGTCGCTCTCGCATGGGTCAAGGCAGCCAAGAGCCCGAAGGCCAAGTAGAGAGCGCCGCCGCCAAAATCGCCAACCAGGTTCAAGGGCGGATAGGGCCGCTCGGCTGAGCCAATCGCGTGCAGAGCACCGGTCAAGGCGATGTAGTTGATGTCGTGGCCAGCCGCCTTGGCCAGCGGTCCAAACTGGCCCCATCCGGTCATCCGTCCATAGACGAGCTTGGGATTACGCGCGAGCGCCACCTCGGGGCCAAGCCCTAAACGCTCCATCACCCCCGGGCGAAAGCCTTCAAAAACCAAGTCCGCACCCGCCATCAGCTTCAGGCAGGCCTCGACAGCTTCAGGCTTTTTGAGATCAAGGGCGATGGAGCGACGGCCGCGCGCTGTAACATCGAAGGGAGCGCCGCCAAAGCCGCCCTTGCGGTCGATCCGCACCACATCGGCGCCAAGGTCAGAGAGCAACATGCCACAAAATGGGCCGGGCCCGATCCCGGCAAATTCCACGACCTTGACCCCGGCTAACGGACCCTGCGCCATGCTCTTCCCCCTCTGTTTGCGGTCACGGCTCGCGCCGTCTTGCGTCTTATCCCCCCTTTTGACCCACCTCGCCAGTATGACGTTAGGGCAGTGGGCGGCGGCGGCAGGATCACGTGCTGGCGAGGTGGCCGATTTTTACCCTGTCTGGCGCCAGATTATTAATCCTTCCCTCGCTAGGCTCGCTCTCGAAAAATCAACGTCTGTTTCACCGTGTCAGCGGCAAAATTGCCTTCCGAACTGGGATGCAGTTGGACAGATAAGGCTTTGAGTGTGTTCAATCTTGGTTCCCTGACATCGTAAAGTCGATTAGGGTTGAACCCGGTACAAGATCGCGCCTCGGGTACAGGGGCTGAAGGGTTATTGGGTTTGGCGTTTCAGTCCCCGCGAGTCCTGATCCTGACGCCGACGCCAAAGGCCGCCGGTGCGCAAGGGCTTTTGACCCTCAGCGATGATCTCGCGCGCCATGGCTGGCCCTGTGAACTTCCCAGTGATGCGGCGGAAGCCAAGGCCTTGCTGGCCCGCTTTCCGGTCCATGCCCTGATCCTTGATGCGCGTTCCGACCCAACGGGCGCGGCGCGCCTCCTTTCCGAGGTCAATCGCGGCCTTGAAGCCCCTCGCCGGCCGGTTCTCGGTCTTGGCGCCGCGCGTGCCGCCATTGACGGAGTGGATTTAGCGGTGGGCGACCAACTGCATCCGGTCCAGGCGGCTTTACGGCTTGAGTCCTTGGACCGTACGGCGGTGGCGCAAGAAGAATACCGGTTGCGCTGTGCCCTGTTCGGCGATCCGCCCCCGCCGACCTTGCCGCCAAATCTAAAACGCGAAGCGGCCAAGCCGCTCGAAGTTCTCTTGATTGGCGAGCCTGCCCCGAAATTCCTCGAGCTCCAGGCAGGGCTTGCCAGGCTTGAGGCCCGGGTGACCGGTGCTTTTACCGCCTATACCGCCTTCGACTACCTGCATGAACGTGCCTTCGATGCCGTGGTGCTTTGGTCGGGCTCGACCCAGGCCGAAAGCCTTTCCATCGCGGGCGGGATGCGGCGCAATACCCGCCTCTTCCACATTCCAACCATTTTGGCCTTGAAGCCCGGCGTCACCCTGAATCTCAACGAAGCCTTTCAACGCGGCCTTTCCGATACCTTAGATGTTGGTGAGGACCCCGACATGGCGGCCCTGCGCATTGTCTGCATGGCGGCGCGCTATCGGCGAGAAAGCTTGCTTGCGCGGGCCCTTGACCCCGCCCGCCATTCCGGCCGCCTCGACGCTGCGACGGGTCTTTTCACGCCCGACCTGTTCGCCTCCCACCTTGCCGGACTGGCAGCCGAGGCGCCGCGTCGCAATCGTCCGCTGAGCGTTGCGGTCTTGCGCATTGCCGACCGACCCGGCGTCATGCGCGCCCGCGCCGAGGGGTGGCTCGACCGCGCCATTCCGCAAATGGGATCGATGGTCGCACGACTGGTGCGGGTCGAAGATACGGCCGCCCGGCTCGCCAATGATGTCTTCGCCCTCGCCCTGCCCTCCGCCAATGCCGCAGCTTGCGCGGTAGCGGCGGATCGGATTGCAGCGGTGATCAGCTGCACCGCCTTTGAAGCCGATGCCGCGACCGCGCCCTTCACCGTCGAGTTTGATCGGGGTGTGGCCGAACTGCAACCGGGCGAAAGTGCTGCGTCGGCCTTAGAGCGCGCCGCGCGCAGCGCCATGTTTCGCCGCACAGGCTAGAGCCCCGCTCCAAACAGCAGCGACGGCCAAAGCTTGAGCAATCAATCTATCGGCAAAATCTTCAGCGCTGACTTCTGACCCGTGGGAATGGGTCAGGGGCCAGACGAGGCGCTTGCCAAGTCCGCTTTGGCGGCGTGATACTGCCACCATGGCCGCTCTCTCCCCCCCGCAGACGACTTCCCCGCCGATCCGGGTCGACATGATCGCCGATTTTGCCTGCCCCTGGTGTTATCTCGGCTGGCGCGGCCTTGCAGCGGCGCGCATCGCGCGGCCTGACATCGCGCTCGAGCTTTTATGGCGCCCTTATCAGCTCGACCCAAGCCTGCCCGAGGAAGGTGTCGACCGCAGGGCCTATTTGGAGGCGAAGTTTCCAGACCGCAGCCGCTTAAGCGCCGTCCACGAGGCCCTCCTCGCCTCCGGGGAAGAGCTTGGTATCCCGTTTAATTTCGACGCCATAACCCGCGCACCCAACACAAGCGCCGCCCACCGGCTAATGCGCTGGGCCAAGGGCTTGGGCTTGGCGGATCTGGTAGGGGAAGCCCTTTATGCCGCCTATTTTGTCGCCGGACGCGATATTGGCGCGCCAGAAGTTTTAGCTGAAATCGGCGGCGCCGCAGGCATGGACCCTTTGATGATCCTTGACCTTCTATCGCGCGGGGCTGACCAGGACGCGATCGCCCGCGACCACAAAATCGCCGTGCAAGGCGGGGTGACGGGCGTGCCCTTCTTTGTCTTTGACGAAAAATTCGCCGCCATCGGCGCCCAACCGACGGCAAAGCTTGTCCGCATCATTGACCACGCTGTCGCCGAGCGGGCCAATCGCCATTCCAGCTTTCAAGTCCCGACCAATTTCACCAATTGAGTGAGGATCTTCTCGGCGGCATTTAAGCGGGCGTCAGAATTGTCCCACTCGCCCTTGACCACGAGCTTCATATCCGGCCGTACCCGCCAGACGATGGAATTGGCTTGGATTAGTCGGACAAGACCGGTGGGATTGGCAAAGCTATCGCCGCGAAAGGCGAGCACCGCGCCCTTGGGGCCGACATCGATCTTCTCCACGCCCGCTTGCCGACACAGGCCCTTAATCGCCACCACCTTCAACAGGTGATCGGCCTCACGCGGCAAGGGACCGAACCGGTCGATCAACTCGGCCGCCAAGGCTTCGCGATCCTCGGCCCGCTCGGCTTCTGACAGCCTTCGATAGAGGGAAAGGCGAACATTCAGATCCGGCACATAGTCGTCAGGGATCAGAACGGCCGCGCCAGCATTGATTTGCGGCGACCATCCGCGTCCGTCATGCAGCTCGGCCTCCGTATCGCGGAGCTCATTGACCGCATCTTCCAACATCTGTTGATAGAGCTCGACGCCAATTTCCTTGATGTGGCCCGACTGCTCGTCACCCAAAAGATTGCCGCCGCCACGAATATCAAGATCGTGGCTGGCCAATTGGAAGCCCGCCCCCAAACTGTCGAGCGACTGCAGCACCTTCAAGCGACGTTCGGCGCCTTCGGTGATCGGACGATCCGGCGGGGTGGTCAGATAGGCATAGGCGCGCACCTTGGAGCGTCCCACGCGCCCGCGAATTTGATAGAGCTGCGACAAGCCAAACATGTCGGCGCGGTGAATGATCAAGGTATTGGCGTTTGGAATGTCGAGACCGGACTCGACAATGGTGGTCGAGAGGAGGACGTCATAGGCGCCCTCATAAAAGTCGCTCATCACCTGTTCCAGCGCCGTCGGTGACATCTGGCCATGGCCGACCACAAACCGCACCTCCGGCACCTGTTCGCGCAGAAAGCGCTCGATCTCGGGCAGGTCAGACAGGCGCGGCGCGACAATATAGGCTTGGCCGCCGCGATACTTTTCGCGCAACAGGGCTTCGCGCAAGACGACCGGGTCTTGCGGTGTCACATAGGTGCGCACCGCCAACCGATCGATTGGCGGTGTGGCGATAATCGACATTTCGCGAATACCGGACAGCGCCATTTGCAAGGTGCGGGGGATGGGGGTGGCGGTCAGGGTCAGCATATGCACCTCTGCCCGCAACTCTTTCAGCTTTTCCTTATGCTTGACGCCGAAATGCTGTTCTTCATCGACGATGACGAGGCCAAGATCGCGAAAGCCCACCTGGGCCGACAAGATGGCATGGGTGCCGATCACCACTTCAATTCCGCCGGTTTTCAAGCCCTCGCGGGTCTCGGCTGCGGTCTTGGCAGGCACCAGACGCGACAATTGGGCAACCCGGATCGGCCAGCCTGCAAAGCGCTCTGAAAAGGTCTTGAAATGTTGCCGGGCGAGCAAGGTGGTCGGACAAACCACCGCCACCTGCTTGCCCGACATGGCCGCAACAAAGGCAGCGCGCAGGGCGACTTCGGTCTTGCCAAAACCCACATCGCCACAGATCAAGCGATCCATCGGCTTTCCGCTGGAAAGGTCTGTCAGCACATCGGAAATGGCGTTGAGTTGATCTTCCGTCTCTTCATAGGGGAAGCGGGCGCAGAACTCGTCAAACAGCCCGGTCGGCGGATCAACCTCCTCGGTGGTCTTGAGCGCGCGGGCGGCAGCGATGCGGATCAGCCCCTCGGCCATTTCCCGCAGGCGTTCCTTGGCCCTCGCCTTGCGCGATTGCCAGGCGGCGCCGCCCAGGCGGTCCAGCTGCACCCCTTCGGCGTCAGAGCCGTAGCGCGTCAGGAGGTCGATGTTCTCAACCGGCAAATAGAGCCTGGCTTCGCCGCCATATTGCAGATCGAGGCAGTCGTGGGGCGCGCCCGCCACGTCCAGGGTCTTCAATCCGGTATAGCGTCCAATCCCATGATCGATGTGAACCACGAGATCGCCAGGGGTGAGCGAGGTGGCCTCGGCGAGGAAGTTCTGCGCCCGGCGGCGGCGGCGGGGTCGCGCCAACCGGTCGCCTAGAATGTCGGTCTCCGAAATGACCGCCAGGCTTTCTGTCACAAACCCGTGCTCGACGGGCAGAACGGCGCGTTGGCAAGGTTTTGCCTTTGAACCCGCCACGCCAAATTGGGCCGCATCCGGCCAATCCTTGGCCAATCGTACCGAGGCCAGACCGTGATCGGCCAGCATGGTCGACAACCGCTCTGAGGACCCATCTGACCAGGAGGCGAAGAGAACCCGTTTGCCGCCAGCGCCCAGGCGCTTGGCGTGATCGGCAACCGCTTCAAAAAGATTGACGCTATCGAGGGCCCGCTCGGCGGAAAAGTTGCGCCCCATGCGCCCGCCTAGATCAAGGCTAAGGTCACTCTCCTCGGCCGTGAACGGGCTCATCTGCCGACAGGGACTGAGGCTTAAGCCCAGCGCCCATTCGTCTTCGGTCAGATAAAGCGCCTCCGGCGGCAAGGGCCGGTAGAGGACGCCATCTCGCCGGACTGCCGCCTCTGCCCTGGCCTGATAGGCATCGGCAATCATCTCGGCCCGCTCGGTCACAGCCTCACTGGCCAGGTGGTCGAGCACGATCAGCGGATCGGCCCCAAGATAGTCGAACAAGGTGTCGAGCCCAGGGTAGAAGAGCGGCAGATAGTGCTCCATCCCCGCCTTGCGGCCGCCTTCACTGACGGCGGTATAGAGGGGGTCGTCGCTGGCGGCGCCAAAGCGCTGAATAAAGCCCGAGCGGAACCGACTGACCGCCTCCTTGTCCAACAGGGTCTCCGCCACCGGCAACAGATCGACGGCTTGCAAATGACCGGTCGACCTTTGGGTCAGCGGGTCAAAGGTGCGGATCGCCTCGAGCGTGTCCCCAAAGAGGTCGAGCCGCACAGGCTCAGCCATAATGGGAGAAAAGACGTCTATCACCCCGCCCCGAATGGCGAATTCGCCCCGCTCTGAAACGGTCGACGCCCGGTGATAGCCATTGACGGCGAAATAGCGTTCCACCTCGGCCATGGCCACATCGCCGCCCACCCGGGCGGAGAAGCTCGCGGCGCGCAAGGCTTGGCGTGGCGGCAGTCTTTGGGCAAGACAGGAGGCCGCCGTCACCACGAGTAGTGGCGTCGCATCCGACGGATCGCGGGTGCAGAGGCGGCTAAGAGCTGCCATGCGGGTGGCCGATACCGACAGGCTCGGCCCAACACGGTCATAGGGAAGACAATCCCAACCCGGCAGGGAGAGCAGCGGCAGGTCGGGGGCAAAAAACGCGGCCGCCTCGCTAAAGGCTCCCGCCCGCGCCGCATCGCGGGCGACGAACAGACTGACCCCGCCGCGACGCCGCGCAAGGTCGGTTGTCACCATGGCGTCAAAGCCTTCTGGCGCACCTGTCAGGGTCAGTTTTCCCGGCGCGCGCGCCAGGGTGTCGACGTCAAAGGACGAAGGCGAGGTCAAACTCATGGGAACGTCTTAACCGCCAATATCGTCGGCGCGCGCGTCGCGGGCCCGCAGCCGAAAGGCCTTGATCTTGGTCATTACGGCTGTGTCGAACTCAGGCGGGGTCGGGGCAAGGCCGACAATCCAGGCATAGATATCTTGGTCCTCCTGCCCGATCAGGGCTTCGAACGCATCGAGCTCGGTTGGGCTGAGCGCCGCCAAGTTTTCATCGGCGAACGGGCCCAAAATCAGATCGGCCTCGCGAAACCCGCGCCGCCAGGCCCGGAAGGTCAACTTCTTCAATCGATCAGAACTGTCAGGAACGTGGCGCATGCCGGGTCTTTATCTGGAATGGGGTCGCGGAAAGGCGGTTATGAGCTTTACCGGGACGGGCGAGGTGGGAAAGTCGCGGGAAAAGCTGCGCCCCCTCTTTAGCGAAATTCGCGGCGCGGTCTATGGTGGGTGAATGCGTCCTGAAGCGCTTTTTCCACTCTATGCCGAAATCGGCGTCCTGAAGGGCGTCGGTCCCAGGCTTGCGCCCTTGGTGAAGAAGGTGGCGGGAGAGCGCGTGCGCGATCTTCTCTATCTGGCGCCGCAAGGGGTTATTGTTCGCCGTCCTGCCACGGTGGCCACTGCAGGCGACGGCGAAATGGTCATCTTGACCGTGACGCTCGACGATCATTTGCCGCCAAAGCGCCAAGGCCAGCCCTGGCGGCTGCGCGCCCATGATGACAGCGGCTGGATCTATCTCACCTGGTTTAAAGGCTTTGGTCCGCACCTTACCCGACAACATCCAACGGGTGCGTTGCGGATTGTCAGTGGCAAGGTCGAGCGTTTTGGGGTCGAGACCCAGATCGCCCATCCCGACCACATGGTCACGCCGGAGCGGGCTGGCGAGATTGCGCTTCATGAGGCAGTCTATCCGGGCGTTGCGGGTCTGGCACCGCGCATTTTGCGCAAATTGGCGCTTGAGGCCTTGGATCGCGCTGTCGATCTGCCCGAATGGATTGACCCGGCCTATCTGGCCAAGATGGCCTGGCCAACCTGGCACGAAGCGCTGACCCTCCTCCACCACCCCGTGGCAGAGGCCGATCTCGACCCGCGCGCCTTGGCGCGGCGCAGGCTCGCCTATGACGAAGCGCTGGCCCACCAATTGGCCATGGCGCAGCGCAAACAGGCCCGGCAAGCTGAACCCACACCCCTCATCCCGCCAAGCAGCCTCGCCAAGGCCTTGCAATCGCGATTACCCTTCCGCCTGACGGGCGCCCAAATGCGCACCCTGGCCGAAATCCGCGCCGACCTCATGTCCGGCCGCAGAATGACTCGGCTGATGCAGGGCGATGTTGGCTCGGGCAAGACGGTGGTAGCCCTCCTGACGCTTGCCGATGTGGCGGCCCATGGCGGGCAGACTGCAGTCATGGCGCCGACGGAAATTCTCGCGCGCCAACATATGGAGAGCCTAGCCCCTCCCTTGGCCGAAATGGGCGTGGCGACGGTGTTGTTGACCGGACGGGATCGCGGGCCCGGGCGGGCGGAAAAACTCGCCCAGCTTGCCTCCGGCGCCGTGAAGGTCGTGATCGGCACCCACGCGCTCTTTCAAGACGATGTGGTCTACGACAATTTGCGCCTTGCCGTGATCGACGAACAACACCGGTTTGGCGTCAATGATCGCCGACGCCTGATGGCCAAGGGCGAGACCCCTCACCTCTTGGCCCTGTCGGCAACGCCCATTCCGCGCACGCTCGAATTGACCCTGCTCGGCGATCTCGATGTCTCGCGCATTGATGAAAAGCCGCCGGGCCGGTTGAAGGTGGCGACCACGGCGACGCCCTTGACCAAGGTCGAGGGTGTGATTGCGAGACTCGATCAAGCCACGCGCGACGGTGCGCAAGCCTTTTGGATTTGCCCCTTGGTGGCTGAGTCTGAACTGATCGATTTGAAGGCGGCTGAAGCCCGCGCCGAGGAGTTGAACGCCCGCCTCCCCGGTCGGGTTGGCCTCGCCCATGGGCGCTTGAGTGCCGCTGAACGCGACAAGGTGATGGCAGATTTCGCCTCCGGCGCCATCTCGATCCTGGTGGCGACGACGGTAGTCGAGGTGGGGGTCAATGTGCCCAATGCTTCGATCATGGTGGTCGAGCATGCCGAGCGGTTTGGGCTCGCCCAATTGCACCAATTGCGCGGTCGGGTCGGGCGGGGCGTGCGCCAAAGCGCCTGTGTGCTTCTCTATGCGCCGCCCTTGGGCGCCACGGCCAAGGCCCGGATTGAGATTTTGCGCCAGACCGAGGACGGCTTTGAGATCGCCGAGCGGGACCTGATGTTGCGCGGCGGCGGTGACCTCTTGGGACTGAAACAAAGCGGCCTTCCCCATTACCGGTTTGTCGACCCGATCTTGCACGCCGACCTCATCCGCGCCGCCGCCGATGACGCCCAGCTCTGCCTTGCCCGCGACCCGCACCTGACAAGCCCACGCGGCCAGGCCTTGAAGCTGTTATCGGCCCTGTTTGACTGGAAGGCCGAGGACCCGTTCGCCGAAGCGAGCTAATGGCCTCTTGCCCTGACGGGCCCCGCCCTCTAGCCTTTTCTCACAACAGACTTGAGGGCAGACCTTGACGATTTCGGCAGTGCTCTGGGATTTCGGCGGCGTGATCACCACCTCGCCCTTCGAGGCCTTCAATCGCTATGAGCGCGAGATGGGCCTACCGCTCAACCTGATTCGCACAATCAATGCCAATCAAGCTGATGACAATGCCTGGGCGCGGTTCGAGCGGTCCGAGATCGACGCGGCAACCTTTGATCGGGCCTTTCTGGCCGAAGCCAAGGCCATGGGGTTTTCTGTGCGCGGTGCCGACATCTTGCCGCTCCTATCCGGCGATTTACGCCCTGGCGTCATCGCAGCCCTGAAAATCTGCAAGGCCCATTACAAGGTGGGTTGCATCACCAACAATGTCGTCACCGGATCCGGCGCGGGCATGGCGGGCACTGGCGAAAAAGCGGCCCAAGTGGCGGAGGTGATGGGCCTGTTTGATCATGTGATTGAGAGCTCGAAAATTGGCCTCCGCAAGCCGGACCCGCGTATTTATCTCGCCATGTGCGAGGCCCTCGATGTGGCCCCCACCGCATGCGTCTATCTCGACGACCTTGGCATCAACTGCAAACCTGCGGCGGGGCTTGGCATGACGGCGATCAAGGTCACTTCGGAAGCGCAGGCCTTGGCGGATCTGTCCAAGGCGCTGGGCCGCGATGTAACCGCGTCGTGAAAGCGCTTCGGGTTCAACAGCTTTCGCCGGATTTTTCGGGTTGCGTCTTGGAAGACGTGCCCATGCCGGAGCCCGGTCAAGGCGAGGTCTTGGTCAAGGTGCAAGCGGCAGCGGTCAATTTCCCCGACATCTTGATGACCAAGGGCGAATACCAGTTCAAGCCGCCCCCGCCCTTTACGCTTGGGATGGAATATAGCGGCGAGGTGGTGGCGCTGGGCGATGGCGTCGCCCCGGAATGGCTGGGTCAGGCTGTGGTTGGCGGCGGCAAGGGCGGGGCATTCGCTGACTATGCGGTTGCCGAAGCCAAAAGCCTGCGCCGCAAGCCGCAAGGCCTTTCCTTTGCTCAAGCCAGCGCCTTTACCGCCGCCTATCTGACCGCCTATGTCACACTGGTGCGGCGCGGTGATCTGGCCTCCGGTGAATGGGTGTTGGTGCACGGGGCCTCTGGCGGCGTCGGCCTTGCCACGGTTGATCTCGCCATACGCCTTGGCGCCAAGGTCATCGCGGCCGGCGGGTCGGATGCAAAGCTTGAACGTATCGACGCGCTTTATCACCCCACGGCTTGCGTCAATAGCCAGGGTGGCTTTCGTGATGCGGTTAAGCGCCTGACCGACGGGCGCGGGGCTGACTTAATCGTCGATCCGGTCGGCGGCGATGTATTTGATGAAAGCGTGCGCTGCATTGCCTTTGGCGGGCGACTTTTGGTGGTCGGATTTGCCTCTGGTCGCATCCCTGACATCTCGGTCAATATGCCCTTGATTAAGGGCTTTTCCGTGGTCGGCGTCCGCGCTGGCGAATATGGGCGGCAATTTCCGGAGCGCGGTCGCGAAAACCTGGCCCAGATCGATGCGCTTGCCGCGCGAGGCGAGATCTCACCCCATGTGGATGCCCAATTGCCGCTTTCGGAGTGGCGCGAAGGCTTTCGTCGGCTGATGGATCGCCAAGTTGTTGGGAAAGTGGTTTTGATCCCTTGAGGTGACGTAGGAACGTCATCAAACTCGGTCAGGGTTCTTCTCATGACAAGACAGGACAAGATTCGGATGAAGCTTCTGACCGCGTGCGCGCTCGCCTGCGGGCTCTCAACACTCGCCCTTTCCGCCTGGGCGCAAGACGCCGCCCCGCCGCACAATGTCATCATCTTTATCGCCGATGGGCTGCGCTCCCATATCGTCACCGAGACGACCGCGCCCGCCTTGGCTGAGGTGCGAAAAAATGGCGTCGACTTCCAAAACAGCCATTCGCTCTACCCCACCCTGACCACCCCCAATGCGTCTGCCATCGCGACCGGCCATCGGCTGGGCGATACGGGAGATTTTGGCAATGTGCTCTATGCGGGCGGAGCGTTTGAGCCCCCTTATGTCTCGCTCGCCGCGCCGGTCGAAGATGACGCTGTCATTGGCCTTTTGAATGAACGGTTTGGCGGGAACTTTCTGCATGAAACCTCGCTCCTGCACGCCGCGGCGGTGAAGGGCTATTCGACCGCCGTGATTGGCAAACTCGGGCCGGTGGGTGTGCAAGACCCCACTGCCCGCGATGGGCGTTCAACCCTCGTCATCGACGATGCGACGGGCAATCGCAGCGACCATGGCCTTCCCCTGCCCGACGAATTTATCAAGGCGTTGAAAGCTGCTGGCCTTGAGACCGCTGCCCCTGACCGGGGCCTAAATGCCGCTTCTGGCGCCTACAATATGGCCGGAACCCTAAGCTCCAACGCCGACCAACAGGCATGGTTTCGCGATGTGGCGACCAAGGTCTTGCTGCCCCGCTTCAAGGCGGCGGGAAAGCCGTTTTTGATGGTCTATTGGTCACGCGACCCCGATGGAACCCAACATAATCAGGGTGATAGCCTAAATAGCCTCACGCCCGGCATTAATGGGCCAACCGCCATGAAGGGCATTCGCGATGCTTCTGATAACCTCGGCGCGCTGCGAGCGGCACTGACGACGCTTGGCCTTGATGCGACCACCGACATCTTGGTCACCGCCGACCACGGCTTTTCGGTCATCTCCAGGCAAAGCGCCACCAGCGCCGCTGCCCACCTTCACTATCGCGATGTCCAACCTGGATTTTTGCCGCCCGGCTTTCTGGCGATTGATCTGGCCAAAGCTCTGAATTTAAAACTCTTTGACGCGGCAGGTTATGAGATTGATGCAACAGGCGGCGACTATCCCCACCATGGCGGTAGCGTGCTGGGTCTAGACTTTGCCCATCCCGAAGTGATGATCGCGGCCAATGGCGGCACCGATCTCCTCTATCTGCTGGGCCCCGACCCAAAGGCGATGGCGGCGAAGGTCGTGGCCGCGCTGACCACCGAGGACTATACGGGCGCGCTGTTCGTGCGCGATGATTTGGGACCGGTCAAAGGCGCCCTGCCGTCCAGCTTGATCGGCATGGCGGGCACGGCGCTGACGCCGCAACCGGCAATTTTTGTTAGCTTCAAAAGCTTTTCCACCGGATGCGCCGATCCAGAGAGTTGCGGGGCGGAGGTGGCCGATACCGATCTGCAACAGGGCCAGGGCATCCACGGATCCTTTGGTCGGGCCGACACCCACAATTTCACCGCTGCCATTGGACCGGATTTTAAGGCGGGCTGGATTGACCCGAGCCCCGTTTCCAATGCCGATCTTGCGCCGACGGCGGCCGAAATTCTGGGCCTCAACCTCGGCGGGATCGGGATCAATAAGGGTCGCGTCCTGACGGAGGCGCTGAGCGCAGATGGCAAGCCCGTCCCCTCCCAATCCCAGGTGACGCGATCAGAGCCCGCCGACAATGGCTTTGTCACCGTGCTGAAATGGCAAACAGCGGCGGGCAAGCCCTATTTTGACGCAGCCGGCGCACCCGAGCGCACGCTTGGCCTGACGGCGGACCCCTCGCAAAACTGATTAGCCTCTTGCAGCGGCGACGGGGTCAGTCTCTGATAGAGACGGGCGCGCAATAAGCCAAACGCAACGCCGCCCAACGCCATAGGGAGGCGAAAAGGGCCATGAGCCAAACCGTGAGCCAGGACGCTGGCCAAGCACGCGCGACGCCGGGCGACGCACAGATTTCGGCTGCGCGACTGATGGCATTTGCCGCGCCCTGTTTGCCCTATTCGGCTGTCAGTATCCCCCTGGTTGTCTATCTGCCGGGCTTCTACGCCAATGTGGTCGGCGTGCCCCTGGCGCTGGTCGGGCTTGCTTTCATGTTGGCGCGCATTGGCGATGTGGTGGTTGATCCCCTGCTTGGCGGTTGGATGGATCAGACGCGGGTAAGGTTTGGCCGTTTTCGGCTCTGGTCGTTGATCTGCGCCCCGATTCTGGCGGTCGGCGCAGGCATTTTGTTTTTTCCACCCAAGGGGGCCGGATTTGCTTGGCTGGCGGTTGGGCTTGGCCTCACCTATCTCGGCTATTCCACCTTGATCCTGGCCCAAATGGCCTGGGGCTCGGTCCTGTCGAGCGCCTATCACGGCCGGTCTCGGGTGTTCGGCTATTGGCAGAACGCCAATGTGCTCGGCCTGATCATCGCTGTCGCCCTGCCCGTGAGCGCCTATATGGCGGGCTGGCGCGGACCCGGCGTGGCGGTGACCTCTATGGGTGTCTTCGTGCTCGCCACCTTGCCCGTGACCATCGGCCTCTTGACCGTCTTTACACCGGAACCTGCGCCTCTGGAGGCTGCAAGCCATCGCACACCCACAGATACATTGGCCGCTGCGTTTCGTCTCATCAGGCATCCCTATGCCGGGCGGGTGATCTTGGCCTGTTTGATGTTCTCACTTGCGCCCGGTGTCACCGGCGCCCTGTTTCAATTCTATTTTCACGTGGTGCGAGGCCTCTCAAGTCTGTCGAGCAATCTGTTATTATTGATCTATTTTATCGGCGGTATTGTCGGCACACCTTTTTGGACGGCGCTGTCTCGGCGGATCGGCAAGCATGGCGCTCTGATCGGCGCCGCCGCCTATTTTTCAGCCTTCCAGTTCAGTATCGTGCTCTTTCCGGCGCCTTCGCTCGTCTTCGCCAATGTCTTGCTGTTTCTGGCGGGGCTCGGCTATGCCGCTCCGGTGCTCCTCATCCGGGCGATGATAGCCGATGCGGGCGATGCAATCCGGCTGGAAACCGGACGCGACGAAACGGGCGTTCTTTATGCGCTAATCAATTCCACCACCAAGCTCGGCTACGCCTTAGCGGTAGGCGCAGCCTTTCCGCTTCTGGCGCTGGTCGGGTTCCAGCCCCATGAAGGGGCCGCCAACGCCAAATCGGCGCTCGACGGCCTCGCCTTCGCCTTCCTCGTGCCGCCGGTCCTCTTCTGCGGACTGGGCGCGGCTGTGATGATCAGATACCCTTTGACCGAGGAAAAGCATGCCGCGATTCAAGTCGCGCTTGCCGCAAAACTGTCGAAGGACACGCCTGATCATGCCGCCCACGTCTGAGAGTTCGCCCGCCCTGACCGCCCTTTTGCAGGTCATGGCCAAGCTCCGCGATCCAAAGACCGGCTGCCCGTGGGACAAGACCCAAACCTATGCCACCATTGCGCCCTATACGATTGAGGAAGCCTATGAGGTGGCGGACGCGATTGCGCGCGGCGACATGGCCGATCTGCGTGACGAATTGGGCGACCTGCTGTTTCAAGTGGTGTTCCATGCAAGGATCGCTGAGGAGGAAGGCCAATTTGATTTTGAGGCGGTGGCACGGGCCATTACCGACAAGATGATCCGCCGCCATCCGCATGTCTTTGCCGACGCGAATTACGCCGACCAAGCCGCTCAAACCGCCGCCTGGGAAGACATCAAGGCCGCCGAGCGCGCCGCCAAGCCCAAGTCTCAATCTGCAAGTTTGCTCGACGAGGTGCCACCTCAACTGCCAGGACTGACACGGGCGCTAAAATTGACCGCCAAGGCGGCGCGGGTCGGGTTTGACTGGCCAAGCCTCGCTGAGGTGATGGACAAGTTGAAGGAAGAGCTTGCTGAGCTCGAAGTCGAAATCGCCGCAGCCGACCGGGACAAGGCCGAAGAAGAATTAGGCGATTTCCTGTTTGTTTGCGCCAATTTAGCCCGCAAGCTTGAGGTCGATCCCGAAACGGCCTTGCGCCGGGCAAACGAAAAATTCCGCCGCCGCTTTCATCACATCGAAACTCGCCTGTCCGCCGATGGGGTCCCTCTAGCAACCGCTGGGCTCGCCCGCATGGATGCCCTGTGGGACGAAGCCAAGGCGATTGAGCGGGGCGAGGCTATCGCCCCGACCGCATAAACCCAGGTTGCGCGCCGCAATCTCAAACCGGCGTGGGCTGAAACGGGGTCGCCAGCAGATCTCCGTCGAGTGTCTCCGCCTGAGCGTCTGAGGGTGCAGGAGCGCGGCTATGGCCACTCTGGGAAATAAGCTCTGGATAGAGCCGGGCGAACCGTCCCAGCGCCTGAGCATCGAGACGCACGGCCAGCGTCACATCGCCGTCCGGCGTTTCAGTGCGGGTGACCACGCGCCCATGACGGTAGAGATAGGCCAGCGCCTCGCCCTGATCGGGCCGCAGGGTCAGGTGGGTCGGTGGCGCTTCATCAATGCGCGCAGCGATGAGGTCGAGCAGTGCGTCCGCGCCCTCGCCGGTTATGGCTGACATCACGACCGCCGCCACGCCGGTTTCACGACGCAAGAGGGCGCGGGCTCGCATCAGGCCCTGCTCAGCCTCTGGCGCCAAATCGACCTTGTTCCACACCTCGATCACCCTAGGATCGCAGGCCGCGTCGACCCCAAGGCGCGATAGCACATCGGCCACATCCTTGGCCTGGGCGTCCGAATCGTCGCTGGCAATATCGCGGACGTGCAGGATCAAATCCGCCTCTTGCACCTCTTCCAAGGTGGCGCGAAAGGCCTCGACCAATTCGTGGGGCAGGTCGGAGATGAACCCCACCGTGTCGGAGAGGATGGCAGGCCGGCCATCGGGGAGTTTTAGCTCGCGCAAGGTCGGGTCCAGCGTAGCAAAGACCATATCCTTGGCCAGCACCCCACCCCGTGTGATTAGGTTGAATATAGTTGATTTACCCGCATTGGTATAGCCAACCAGGGCAACGGTTGGGAAGGGCGCGCGCTGACGGGCGGACCGATGCAAGGTGCGGGTGCGACGCACCTCAGTCAGCTCGCGTTTGAGCTTGGAGATCTTTTCCGCCAGCAAGCGGCGGTCGGTTTCGATCTGGGTTTCGCCCGGCCCGCCCATCACACCAAAACCGCCGCGCTGCCGCTCCAGGTGGGTCCAGGTTCGCACCAGACGCGAGCGCTCATAGGCAAGCCGGGCCAATTCCACCTGCAACTTGCCTTCGCGAGTCCGGGCCCGCCGGGCAAAGATCTCAAGGATCAGGCCGGTGCGATCAACCACCTTAACCTGCCAGGTCTTTTCCAGATTGCGCTGCTGGACCGGCGTCAGGGCGTCGTCGACCACGACCACCTCGACCTCCATCTCGACCGCACGCGCGCCAAGCTCCGCCACCTTGCCCTTGCCAAACAGGGTGGCAGGCGTCAGCGCCCGTAAGGGGGCGATTTCCGCCCCCACCACTGACAGGCCCAAGGCTTCCGCAAGGCCCACAGCCTCCATCAGCCGGGTCTCCGGGGCACGGTCCTCCGCACCGCCGGGCCTTAAGGGATGGACGACCAGCGTCTGTTCAACAACCGGTCGGCGGTCAATGAAGGGTTGGCTGCTCAATCGTCGAGTTCGCCGTCCGCGCCGGGTTCATAGAGTTGAACCGGTTGCGCAGGCATAATGGTGGAGATGGCATGCTTGTAGACGAGCTGCGACTGGCCGTCGCGGCGCAACAGCACGCAGAAATTATCGAACCAGGTCACCACACCTTGCAGCTTAACGCCGTTGACGAGGAAGATGGTCAGCGGAGTTTTGGTCTTACGAACGCTGTTTAAAAAGGTGTCTTGCAGGTTCTGCTTCTTGTCGGTCGACATTTTCGTCTGTTCCCTTGTTTTGAAGGCGAGCGCCTTCACACACACATACGCATCCCAAGTCCCGCCTCTGGCTGCAAAGCCGCTCAGACGCGAGCGCTGTTTCGCGCGCCCCCAATATAGAGGCTACGCAAGCGCAGCGCTACCGGTCCTGGCCTTCCATCCCCGATCTTCTGTCCATCAATCGAAGTTACCGGCGTCACAAAGGCCGAGGCGGCAGTAAAAAAGGCTTCTTTCGCCGCCTTGGCCTCTTCCAACGTAAACGGGCCTTCGACCACGGGGATCTGCAAACCTTTGGCAATCTCGAGCAGGGTCGCCCGAGTGACGCCCCGCAAAATGTTGGCGCCAATATCCCGGGTGCGCAGCACGCCCGCCGCATCGACAATCCAGGCATTGGTCGAACTGCCCTCGGTGACGCAGCCGTCGGCGTCAACAAGCCAAGCTTCAATCGCCCCTTGTGCTCGGGCAGCGGTCTTGGCCATAGCATTGGGCAACAGGCCAACCGTTTTGATATCGCACCGACCCCACCTTTGATCGGGCAGGCTGATCACCGCCCCGCCCGCCTCGGACTTGGCATGCATCACTTTAGGATCGATGGGCTTGACCGTCACCACGACGGTTGGCGACGGCGCTGGGTCTGGAAAGGCGTGGTCGCGCGCCGCCTGCCCCCGGCTGACCTGCAAATAGACCAGGCCATCGCGGACACCATTACGGCGCACAGTTTCTTTCAGCACCACGCTTAGGGCGGCCTCGCTCATCGGCTCGGCAATCTCAAGCTCGCCCAGCGACCGCTTCAGCCGGGCAATGTGGCCGTCCCAATCGGTCAACCCTCCATCGACCAGAGCCCAGACTTCATAAACGGCGTCGGCAAATTGAAAGCCGCGATCCTCAATGTGAACCGCAGCTTCGGCGTGGCGGCGATAGGCGCCATTGACATAGGCGATGCGTCCCATGGCGATTAGTCCTCCTCCTCCTCGTCGCCTGCACGACTTGGCGCCACCCCCAATGACTTGAGCTTGCGGTGCAGGGCTGAACGCTCCATGCCGATAAAGGCGGCGGTCCGCGAGATATTGCCGCCAAAGCGTAGAATCTGGGCGTGCAGATATTCGCGCTCAAACACTTCACGGGCGTCGCGTAGCGGCAAGGCAATGATGCGTTCTGCCCCGACCGAGCCTGCGGACCCGGCGGTCGCCACTTCTGAAGGCAGCATTTCTGCGGTGATCTCCTCGCTTGGATCACCGGTGGCGAGGATGAGCAGGCGTTCGATATTATTGCGCAGTTGGCGGACATTGCCCGGCCAATCATGCACCTGCAATGTGGCGATGGCGTCCTCGCCCAGGACCCGACGCGGCAGACCCGTGGCCTCGGAAATTCGTTCGATGAAGTAATTGGCCAATTCGGCAATGTCCTCGCGCCGCTCGGAAAGTCCCGGCACGCGCACCGGCACCACATTCAAGCGGTGGAACAGATCTTCCCGAAACCGTCCGGCCACTATCTCTTCGCGCAGGTCGCGCGAGGTGGAGGAAATCACCCGCACATCGACCTGAACATCGGTATCGCCGCCCACCCGGCGAAAGCGCTGCTCGACCAGGACCCGTAAGATGCGGCCCTGGCTCTCACGCGGCATATCGGCCACCTCATCGAGGAAAAGCGTGCCGCCATGGGCACGCTCAAAGGCGCCGATTTTGGACGGGCGACCGCCCTCGCCTTCCTCACCGAACAATTCCAGGTCGAGGCGGTCCGGCGTCATACCGGCGGCTGCGAGCGCGACAAATTCGCCCTGGGTGCGCGGGCTCGCCCCATGCATCAACCGCGCCACCAATTCCTTGCCCGACCCGGGAGGGCCTGCGATGACCACTCGGCTGTTGGCAGGCGCGACCCGCGAAATCAGCTGGCGTAGATTTTGGGCGGCGGCGGATTTGCCGAGGAAGCCGTCCGGCGCCATGGACTGGGTGCGTAAACGGCGGTTCTCGCGCTTCAACTGCGCCGCCTCTAGGGCCCGGGCGACCAAGAGGACAAGGCGGTCGGCCTTGAATGGTTTTTCGAGAAAGTCATAGGCGCCGCGTTTAATTGCCGAAACGGCTGTCTCAATGGTGCCATGGCCAGATATCATGATGACCGGCAAATCCTGATCAAGCGCCTTGACCATGTCGAGCAGTTCCAACCCATCCATGCCGCCGCCCTGCATCCAGATATCTAGGATGAGCAAGGCCGGACGGCGTTCGCGCAAGGCGGTTAAGGCGCGCTCGCTATCTTGGGCTGTGCGGACGGCATAGCCCTCATCCTCCAAGATGCCCGCCACCAGCTCGCGAATATCTTGCTCGTCATCGACCACCAAGATGTCTGTCGCCATCGCCACTTACCTCTCGAAACCCTCAGCGCCGACTGCATCGGCACGCAGTGTCGTCCGTGAGACAGGCAGGCGCAGTTGCACCTTGGCGCCGGTCCCGTCGTCCGCATCGGAAAGAACCAGCTCACCGCCGTGTTCCTCCATGATTTTTTTGACAATGGCGAGCCCAAGCCCCGTTCCCTTCTCGCGGGTGGTGACATAGGGCTCGGTGAGGTGGTGCCGGTTGCGCACAGGCAGGCCCACACCATTGTCTTCGATCTCAAAGATGACGTCGTCCCCGCTCAGACTTAGGCGAGCCGTGATCCGCGCCGGTCGCGAGGCGTCGGTGGCCATGCGGGCCCCAACCGATTCTCCGGCGTTCTTCAAGATATTGGCGAGCGCTTGGGCCAGCATCCGACCGTCACAGACAATTGGCGCCGACATGCCGGGGTCTTCGAGTTTTAGTTCGATTTCCGGCAGAGCGACCCTCTGGGCAAACACAGCCTGACGGATGAGCTCGGTGGCGTCTTCTAGGCTGAACTTCGGCGCGGGCATACGGGCAAAGGCGGAAAACTCATCGACCATGCGACCAATATCGCCGACTTGGCGAATAATGGTGTCGGTGCAGCGATCAAAGGTCTCAACGTCTTGGGTAATGTCCTTGCGGTATTTGCGCTTCAACCGCTCGGCCGACAGCTGAATCGGCGTCAGGGGATTTTTGATCTCGTGGGCGATGCGTCGCGCCACATCGCGCCATGCGGCGCTGCGCTGGGCCGAGACGAGACGCGTAATATCGTCAAAGGTAATGACGGGGCCAACGCCCGCCCGATCCGAAGACCGCAAACGCAGCCGCCGCGTTTCACCGTCGCGCACCAGATCGATCTCGGTTTCGACATCGCCTGAGGCTCGGCCTTCACGGGGAAAGAGCTCGGCCATTTCCGGCACAATATCGGTCAAGGCGGCGCCAAACACCTGCGCCCGGTCGGCGGCGTCAAAACCTAACAGATCAAACGCCCGGCGATTGGCCACCACAATGCGGTTGTCCGTATCGAGGCCAAGCACGCCAGCATTGACCCCCGCCAGCACGGTTTCGATAAACCGGCGACGATCCTCGGCCTCCAGACTGGCGGAGCGTAGTTCGCGCTGCTTGGTCTCCAGATCGGCGGTCATGCGATTAAAGGCGCGGCTCAGCACCGCTATCTCATCCGGATCGCCGGCATAGGCCACGCGAACACTGAGGTCGCCGGTCGACACGCGGTCAGCGGCACTCACCAAGCGCGCCACCGGATCGGCAATTTGGTTCGCGAGGCTCATGCCGACAAAAATCGCGCCGACCAGGACTAACAAAGCGGTATTGAGATAACTGACGAGAAAGATCGCTTGGACGGTTGTTCGGCTCTCCAGGCTGGCGCGGTAATCAACAATGGCCCGTTCCGAGACGCGCAACTGGTCGATCAGTCCTGGCTCCAACGGGCGCACCACATAGAGAAAGGCGCCGTGATAGCCGCCCAGCCGATAGACAGCGCGCATGACATTGTCGTCGTCGAGACGCATTTCGACCTGGGATGAGTTGGCGGCTTGATCGAGCGTCCGCATCGGCGGCGGCTGAAAGCGCGGCCCCCCCGGAGCTTCGGCGCGCGCCATGACCCGCCCGTCAGCATCGATGACATAGACAGCGCTGAAATAGTCGCCCAAGGCCTGATCGAGGAAGATGGAATAGGAAACCGGATTTTCGGCCAGGGTTTGAATGAAGGCTGGCCGATTGAGCTGGCTCGCCAGAGCCCCGACCTGCGGCTTGGCCAGATCCTTTTGCTGATCGACCAAGGCACGACCGAAGAGCGCCCCGCCCTCCACTGCGGTTTGCACGCGGCTCGAGAACCAATTGTCCATGCCGCGTGTCACCAGAAGGCCAAAAAACAAGGCAACGATCACAGCGGGGGCCACGGCGGCGATGGCGAAGGCTGAAACGAAGCGCCTTTGCAGCCGGGCTCCCGCATCGCGGGTCCCTGGACCAAAGAGCGCATAGACCCGCAAGCCCACCATGACTGCCAGCGAGACGATGACCGCGAGGGCAAGGGTTAGAAGTCCGAGCACGCCGAGGCTCGGTGCGCCGCCTTCCCGACCGCCGGGCGTCGCGGCGGCGAGAAGGACGCCGACGGCAGTGACCAGGGCCGCGCCAATATAGGCCCCAGCGAACCACAACCGACGCCGACCCCGCCACAGCACATCGCCGTCAGAGTGGGCGGTCTGCGACTCCTCAGAGACTTCCGAGATCGGGATCATGGCTTCAGCCTAGGCCGACCTGTGCTAAAAAATCAACAGCATTGTTGCAAATTGGCGTCGCGCAATGACACCTAGGTCAGTCCGTCCCATCCTCCCGCGCCGAGAGACCCAGCATGGTGATCTTTTTGCGCAGGGTATTGCGGTTGAGACCGAGCCGATCTGCCGCCTTCACCTGATTACCGCGGGTGGCGGCCAGTACTGTGCGGATCATCGGACGCTCGATCTGGGCCAAAATCTTATCATAGAGGTCGCCTTCGCCACTGGCCAAGGCTGCCGCGACAGCCTGCTCGATCAACCGATCGAGACTTGCCTCCCCCTCGGCGCTGACCGAAACTGGCTCAAGTTCACGCTCGATAATACGCGCGGTGATGACCGGCTCAGCATAGAGCGCAGCAATGCGGCGCATCAGATTTTCGAGCTCGCGCACATTGCCGGGCCAGCTATGGGCCTTCAGGCGCGCCACGGCCCCTTCATCAACAGTTTTCGACGCCAGCCCCTCGCGATGCGCGCGCAACAGGAAGGCGCGACAGAGATCTGCCACATCTTCGCGCCGGTCGCGCAGCGGCGGCAGGCGTAAGGGCGCGACATTTAAGCGGAAGAATAGGTCTTGGCGAAACAAGCCCTGTTGGATCAAGGCGCTGAGGTCTCGATTAGTCGCCGCCACAACGCGAGCATCCACAGGTCGATCCGTCCTTGGATTGATCGGCCGCTCCGAGCCATCAATGACCCGCAAAACCCGAGTTTGCGCGTCCAAGGGCAGGTCGCCCACCTCATCAAGGAAGAGCGTGCCGCCATCGGCCTCGACCAGTTTCCCGGTCTGCCCGTCCCGACCAAAGAGCTCGGCCTCAACCCGCTCGCGCGGCGTGGCCGCCAGATGCACAACGACAAACCGCCCTTCGCGGCGGCGACCAAAATCATGCAAGGCGCGGGCTGTGAGTTCTTTGCCAGAGCCGGACTCACCGGTAATCAATACGGTCAATTCCGTCGGTACCAGCCGGGCAAGGGTCCGATAAACCTCCTGCATGGCTGGCGATCGCCCGATCAGTGGCAGGCGTTCATCACGGGCGGCCTTGGCGTCCGCCCTGGCCTGTTGCACCTGGGGTGCTGGCGCAAGGGCCCGCTCAACGGTTGCAATCAGATCATCAAGATCGAAGGGCTTGGGCAGGTATTCAAACGCGCCGCGCTCGGCTGCGGTGACGGCGGTGACCACCGTATTTTGCGCGCTCATGACAATGACCGGCAAAAGCGGTCGGGCCTTGCGAATCTGGGGCAGGACGTCGAACACATTGGCGTCGGGCATCATCACATCTGTGACGATCAAATCCCCCTCACCGTCCGCGGCCCATTTTAGCAAGGTCGCGGCGGCGCCTGTTGCCCGAACCTGATACCCCGCGCGTGTCAGCGCCTGACTTACCACTAAGCGAATTGAAGCATCGTCATCTGCGATCAGGATTTTCTTTTGCATCCATTCGCCCTTCAAGGCTTGTCAGTCACACTGTCGCCTCGTCGGGGTTAGCGTTCAAAAGAATGGGCAAATGCACGCGGAACACGGTTTTTCCCGGTTCCGAGTGAAAATCAATGACGCCCTTGTGAGCGGCCACGAGTTGGGCCGCGACGGTCAGTCCTAATCCCGTTCCCCCAGGCTTGGCGGTCACGAAAGGATCGAACAAGCGTCGTCTCACTTCAGGCGCAACTCCTGGCCCATTATCCTGCACACGAACCTCGAGGGGGGCGGACTCGACCGCCTCCCCATCACTCGGCCTCGCCAGATGACGATACGCCGTGGATATCACCACCTCTCCATGGTCATCTCGGCGCGAGCGGGCCGCCTCTGCCGCATTTTTCACCAAATTGAGGAAAATTTGCACAAGTTGGTCCTCATCTCCCCGGGCCGGCGGCAGTGAGGGATCGTAGAGAACGCGAAAACGGATCCCCTCGCCAACTCCATTCGCCACCAGGGCGCGAACCCGATCCAGAACCCGGTGAATATTGACCGCCTCGATGTGCAGACGCCGCACGTCGGAAAAGGCTTCCAACCGCTCAACCAAGCGCCGAACCCGGTCCGTCTCATCGACGATCAGTTGCGCGAGGGCTGAATCTTCAGGGCTGGCGCCCGATTGCAATAGCTGCGCTGCCCCGCGAATTCCGGCCAGCGGGTTTTTGATTTCATGGGCGAGGGTCCGGCCAAGATTGGCGGCGGTCTGCAAGGCAGAGGCAGGCGCGTCCGCGTCGGTCTCTTCGCGCGGTGTCAGGAGGATGGTCGCGGCACCGTCCGGGTGGACCGAGGCTTCAGCGTCGACGCTTAAAGATGCCTCTCCGGGAAGGACGATTTCCAAGCCCTTTTGCCGCGCACCGCCTCCGCGCCGCAAAACCCGGCCAATAAATCCGCCAATGTCGGAATGGGGGTCGAGGAGGCCAAGCTTCGCCGCCCGGCGCGCGGTCAAAGCCCCGCCCAGCAGCGTTTCGGCGGCGCTATTGGCAAAGGCGATCTCACCTTCCGGCGTCACGACCAACAGGGCACAGGGCGCCATTTCGAAGGCCTGCGCTCTAGATGCCTCTTCTTTAGGCAATTTTGGTGATAAAACTGTCATTGCTTAACTTTTGAGCTAAAAATACAAAAGGTCCAGAGGACTCTTTGCTGTTTTATCTTCTGGACAACCGATTGCGACCGAGAAACAACAGGTCATGCGATATTCGGCTGTTTTAGTCGCCGCAGGGCGGGGCGAACGGATGGGGAGCGACCTCCCCAAGCAATGGCGACAGATTGGCGGACGGCCTGTCGCCCGTTGGGCGCTGGAAGGTCTGTTGGCGGGCGGCTGCACCGAGGTGGTGGTGGTCATCGGCCAGGATCACGAACCCTTGGCACGCGCGGCCTTTGCAGGCCTGAGCGGTTGGCGGCTGGCGCTTGGCGGCGCGACGCGGTCGGTCTCGGTAAAAAATGGGCTAGCCGCGCTGAACCCAGACGTTGAGGCCATCCTCGTCCACGACGCCGCCCGGCCCTTCGTCCGGAGCTCCCATATCGCGGCCCTGATCGCGGCCTTGGGCGAAGCCGATGGCGCCTTGCCAGCCCTTCCGGTGCCCGACACCCTAAAACGTGCCGATGCGACTGGGCGTGCCACGGGCGCGGTCGCCCGCGACGGACTTTTTCGGGCCCAAACTCCGCAAGCCTTTCGCACCAAGGCCCTTCTGGACGCCTATGCTGAGCCTTCGGCCGAAGCGACAGACGATGCCGCCTTGGTTGAGGCGCGCGGGGGCGTGGTCCGGCTTGTGCCCGGCGATCCCTTACTCAACAAACTGACCTATCCGGAGGACTTCGACTTGGCGGAGGTGATGATCGCGCCCCATCGCCGCGTCCGCGTCGGCCAGGGCTTTGACGCCCACCGGTTCGGACCGGGCGAGGCCGTTTGGCTCTGCGGCGTTAAGCTTGACCATGATCAAAGCTTGATCGGCCATTCAGACGCCGATGTCGGCCTGCATGCCCTGACCGACGCCGTGTTGGGGGCGCTCAGCCTCGGCGATATTGGCGACCACTTTCCGCCGACCGATCCCCAATGGAAGGGTGCGCCTTCGGACCTCTTCCTCCGCCATGCCGCCCGACTTGCGCGGCAAAGCGGGGCGGTAATCACCCAGGTCGATGTGACCCTGATCTGCGAAGCGCCAAAAATAAAGCCGCACCGTCAGGCCATGCGCGCCCGCCTCGCCGAAATTCTCGGCATGGATATTGACGGGGTGAGCGTCAAGGCAACCACCACCGAGGGCATGGGCTTTACCGGACGCCGCGAAGGCATAGCGGCCCAGGCGCTGGCAACCCTCGAAATCCCCACCCTAAGGATCGGTGCGCGAAACCATGTTCAGCCTTGACGTTGAAACCTTAGCCCGATTGACGTTGGAAGAGGCCCGTCAGCGGCATTGGCGCATTGCCACCGCTGAAAGCTGCACCGGTGGCTTGGTCGCGGCCGCGCTGACCGAAATCGCTGGCTCGTCCGACGTATTCGAGCGCGGCTTCGTCACCTACTCGAACCGCGCCAAGTCCGAGCTCTTAGGCGTGCCCGGCGACTTGATCGCCGACTTTGGCGCTGTGTCGGAACCTGTGGCGCGCGCCATGGCCGAAGGCGCGCTCCTCCACGCCAATGCCCATCTGGCGGTGGCGATCACAGGCGTTGCCGGACCCGGCGGGGGTTCGCCGATGAAGCCGGTGGGAACCGTCCACTTCGCCACGGCTGCCGCCAATGGCCTGATCCTGCATTGCGAGGAGCGATTTGGCGATTTGGGGCGGACGGAAGTCAGGCAACGCAGTCTGGTGCGGGCTTTGGAACTGCTTCGCGCCAGACTGTAAGCAACGCCTCTAAGGAATGGGGTGGATGGGCGCTGGGGTCACGTCGCGCGAGCTGACAATGCCCTCGGCCAGGGGGCGTCCGTACCAGGCTGAAAGGCGCGCCTTGGCGTCGGCGCGGAGATCGCCGAAGAAGAGGTTGAAGCCCGGAATGGTTAAGCGCGCCACCCCCTCCCCCTGAACCTGAAAGTCTGCCGAAGAGGGCGTCGAGACCCGCAACAAGCCCGCCTCGCAGCTTGCGCCGACAAGGCCGGGTTGCAGACGGGGCTTGGTCGTCTCAGCCGGATGGCTGAGTTTTGCAGCACCAAGATTGTGCTCAGGCGAAAGGTCTGCATCATCTCGCACACCGGACAGGGGATTGACACACGCGGGCTTGCGATCGCCAAGCTCTTCCAACTGTCCGTCGTGCAACCATACAAGCGCACGCCCCAAGATCCGCTCGCGCGGCGGGCTGGCATTGGTCAGGCTGCGATAGATGACGGTGCAGCGGGCTTGGGTGCGCGTGGTGCACAGCGGCGGCAGGCCGTTTTGGCCAAAATCGGCTTCGGGTGCGATCACCTCGATCAGATAGACGGCGGCGAGACGCTGAAGCACCTCAGGATGGTCGGTAAGGTCTTGCAACAGCCGCGCAATGGCCTGCCCCCCTTGCTCGACACCGACAAGTACGAAAGGGCGAGGGCCTGGGTGGGTGGACAAAAACTGTTCAAACGCCCGGCGAACATCTTGATAGGCAAACCGTCGCGCATCGCGCCCATCATCATGGCGGGTCAGCCCATAGGCAAAAAAGCTCGCCTGGCGATAGTGCGGCGCAAAGGCCGGGCCGAGTTCGGCGAACGGGCCCTCATAATTGGCCAGCGCTGCCAGATCGCGCCGCTGCTGCTCGCCCGCTCCCGGAACCGCACCGAGCCAGTTTCGCCCGCCCATAAAGCTTGTCGGTCCGACATAGAAAATGGTTGTGGGCGCGGTGCCTGAGGCTGGGTCACCCTGCGCCAGCCATGCGGCGGGCTTGGTGTAGTCTGGCGCTGGCGGGGGATGGTAGGTCTGAAACGGTTGTTGCGGGTCGAGCGCTGCGCGCTGAATGTCGTCCTGGAAATAGGCGAAGGAGAAGACAGCCACGCCGAATAGGAGGGCGATGAGGCCCGCCGCCCAGCGCAGACCGGTAAGCCGCTCAGCGGCCACGCTGCCCCTCACCGATAGGGGTCGAAAGTGGACAAGTAACCGACCACATAGTCCTCAACCCCAAGCTCTAAACTGTGGAAGGGCGCCGAAAACCCAAGGGCTGCCAGCCGCCCCATACGCGCTTCGGTAAAATACTGATATTTCTCGCGGAGAATTTCTGGCGTGTCGATATAGGCAATATCGGGCGCCTTGCCCGCAGCGCGGAAGACCGCCAAAGCCAAATCCTTGAAGGATCGGGCTCGACCCGAGCCGAGGTTGAAGATCCCGCTGACGCCGTCGCGCTGGGCCAACCATGCCGCAGCCCGGGCGGCATCCTTGACATAGACGAAGTCGCGCAACTGCCCGCCGTCTTCATAATGGGGATTGTGCGAGCGATAGAGGGTCACGGTTTCCCCGCGCGAGGCCTTGGGCCAAATCTGCGCGATGACCGACTTCATCGACCCCTTATGATATTCATTCGGCCCGTAAACATTGAAGAATTTCAAGCCCGCCCAGGACGGCGGCGCAAACCCCGCATCGGCGCTACGGCGGGCATAAAGGTCAAAAAACGCCTTGGACCAGCCATAGGCGTTCAACGGGCGCAAGCGCTTCAAATTGGCGTGGTCGTCGTCGTCATTAAAGCCCTGCTCGCCAGCCCCATAGGTGGCGGCAGAAGAGGCATAGACAAATTTGACGCCATGACGGGCTGCAAATTCCCAGAGCTTTCGCGACAGGACAAAGTTCGTCTTGACGATCAGGTCGGCGTCCGGCTCAGCGGTGGCGGAAATGGCGCCCATATGCACGATGGCACTCAGGCGACTGGCATTGGCCGCGAGCCAGTCAAACAGGTCTTCCGGCGGAATGAAGTCGGCCAGATCATGCTTGGCGAGGTTTCGCCATTTGCCGCCCTCGGCCTCGCGCAGACGGTCGCACACCGCCACTTCGAAATCGGTTGAGCTGAGCAGATCGGCGACGATGTTGGAGCCGATAAATCCCGCTCCCCCCGTCACCAAGATGAGATTACGCATCAGGCGTCCCCGGTCATGCGGCGAATGGCGGCCGTGGTGGAATAGCCCTCCACCAGATCCGCGAGTCGCACTTCACCACCATAGGCCTTGACCAGATCGCCGCCTACCACGTCTTCGATCCGATAGTCGGCGCCCTTGACCAACACATCGGGTTGCAAAGCACCGATAACGTCGATCGGGGTTTCCTCATCGAACATGGTAACAAGGTCGACACTGGCGAGGCCTGCCACCACCAGGGCGCGGCTGTCGAGACCATTGACCGGGCGTGTTTCTCCCTTCAAGCGCCGGACCGACGCATCCGAATTGAGCGCCACGACCAAGCGGTCGCACCAGCCGCGCGCCTGGGCCAAATAGGCAATATGGCCCCGGTGGAGGATATCAAAGCAGCCATTGGTGAAGCCGACCTTCAGCCCTTGCGCCTTCCAAGTGGCAACCCGCGCCGCAGCGTCGCTGAGGCCAGCAAGCTTTGCCTCTGTCGGGGCAAGGTTTGCGGTCATTTCGTATTCGACCAATTCTTGCGACGTGACGACGGCCGTTCCAAGCTTCCCCACCACCACGCCAGAAGCGAGGATGGCAAAACCCGCCGCTTCGGTCAGGTCAGCGCCAGCCCCTAAGGCCAAGGCCAGGGCAGCTATGGCTGTGTCGCCGGCGCCAGAAACATCAAAGACCGCCCGCGCTCTGGCGCCGAAATGGACAACCGGATGGCCACGCACCGCTAAGGACATGCCGTCGCCAGCCCTCGTGACCAAGATGGCCTTGGCGGCGCAAACCTGCAAAGCCGCCGTCAATGCCGCCTCGACCTCGGCGTCCGAGGTGACGGGCAAGCCGGTGACAAGCGCCAACTCCTTGGCATTGGGCTTGATTAGATCAACCGCGCCATATTTGGCGAAGGATAGGCCCTTGGGATCGACAATGACGGCAGCGCCAACCGCGCGCGCGGCATCGACCACGCTCGTGGCCAGGTCTTGTGTGATGGCGCCCTTGGCATAGTCGGACAGCACAACAACCTTGGCCCGTTTGACCAGCGCCAAGGCCGCCGTCTTCCATACCTCTGCATCGGCGGTGGAGAGGGCTTGGTCGGACTCCTCGTCTAGGCGCAGCAATTGTTGACCGGCGGCGACAAAGCGGGTCTTGACGCTGGTCGGACGGTCGGTGAAGGCCACCAGCGCGCCTTCCATCCGGCCCTCGCTGGCAATCAAGGCACGCGCCTGGGCGGCGGCGGCGTCTTGCCCCACGCCACCGCCTAAGAGCGCATGACCGCCGAGCGAGGCGACATTGCGGGCGACATTGCCAACACCGCCGAGCATGACGGCGTCAGATCGGGCCGCCATTACCGGGATGGGCGCCTCTGGCGAGATGCGCGACACATCGCCATAGACATAGCGGTCGAGCATCAGATCGCCGAGGCAGGCGACCTGAACCTCATGAGCCCGGTGCAATAAGGCGTTTAGGCGCTCTAAGCTCATCTTCATCCTCTCAGCCATCACACCCCCTATGGGAGAGGACGGTGAGGGGAAAGGGGGGCGCGCCTGGACGCATTGCCGCAGGCAAGGCTAGGCTCGCGCCTTGGCAAGGCGGTCGAAGGCCAAGAGTTCAGCGGCCAGCGCTTCAAACTCAGACAAGGGAACCATGTTGGGACCGTCTGACGGGGCGTGGTCAGGATCGGGATGGGTCTCCATGAACACAGCGGCGACACCGACGGCGACGGCAGCACGGGCCAAGACGGGCACATATTCGCGCTGACCGCCCGACGAGCCGCCCATACTACCCGGCTGTTGCACCGAGTGGGTGGCGTCAAAGACAACCGGGCAGCCAATCTTGGCCATTTCAGGCAGGGCGCGCATATCCGAGATGAAGGTGTTGTAGCCGAACGAAACCCCACGCTCGCAGGCCATGGCCTTGGCATTGCCCGCACCATTGATCTTGGCGATGACGTTTTTCATGTCCCAGGGGGCGAGGAACTGGCCCTTCTTGACATTGACGACGCGCCCGGTGACGGCGGCGGCAACCAAGAGGTCAGTCTGGCGGCACAGAAAGGCCGGGATTTGCAGCACGTCCACAGCTTCCGCCACGGGGGCGCATTGGCTGATCTCGTGGACATCGGTCAAAACCGGCAGGCCGGTGACCTCGCGGATTTCGGCAAAGATCGGCAGGGCGTCTTTCAAGCCAATGCCGCGCTGGGCGGTCCCGGAGGTGCGATTGGCCTTGTCGAAGGAGGTCTTGTAGATCAGGCCGACCCCTAAGCGCGCCGCAATCTCCCTCAAGGCATGGGCGGTTTCGAGAGCATGGGCGCGGCTCTCCATCTGGCAGGGGCCAGCAATGAAGGCGAGTTGAACGGCATTGCCAATTCTGACCACGGGCCCAGAAGCGGTGGCGATTTCGATCACTGCGGCGGGCGCAACCGCGCCTTGGCTTTGCAGGTCAGTTTCTGAGGAAGCGGGCAGGTCCACGGTCACTCCGGGCTTTAAATCTCGATGGCTCGTGCGCATGTGGCCCAAAGACAATGGCGAAACAAGGGTCGAACACGACAATGATGGATGCGACGCGCCAGAGCGAGGCCCTCCGACCGATTCTTGTATGGTTTCGCAACGATTTGCGCCTCAGCGACAATCCGGCGCTGGCGGCGGCGGTCGCCAGTGGCAGACCCGTGATTCCCGTGCTTGTCGATGACCGGTCGCCTGAGCGCAGACCGCGCGGTGCGGCGAGCGCCTGGTGGCTTGACCGCTCGCTGGACGCCTTGGCGCAAAGCCTGCACGCACGGGGTTCGCGGCTGATCTTACGCTCAGGCGATGCGACAAAGGTGGTGCTCGCCCTCGTCGCGGAGACGAAAGCCCACGCCGTCTATTGGAACAGGCTCTATGCCGCCGATCAAATTGCCCGTGACAGCCAGCTGAAATCGACGCTCCGCGCCGCAGGTGTTGAGGTGAAAAGCTTCAACAGCGCCCTGCTGGTCGAACCGTTCGAGATCGTCAATGGGTCGGGCCAGCCGTTCAAGGTCTTTACGCCCTTCTGGCGCGCCGCACGGGGGCAGATACGGGGGCAGATGCAGATCCCGCCCGCCGCGCCCACGTCCGACACGTTGATCGCACCGGCACACTGGCCTTCGTCTGAAACAAAGGCCGACTGGCGCCTTTCGCCGCAAAATCCCGATTGGTCGCAAGGGTTTGTCGACTGGCGTCCCGGCGAGGCGGGGGCCCAAACCGCGTTGCAAGTCTTTCTCGACCGGGCAGCTGACCAATATGGCGCGCGGCGCGACTATATGGCCGACGCCGCAACATCCAGGCTTTCGCCCCATTTGGCCTTTGGCGAGATTGGCACGCGCCAGATTTGGCGGGCGGTGATGGCCGCCCAGGAGCGCCGACCCGAGGCTGGCGCGAGCCTCGATAAGTTTTTGTCCGAGATCGGTTGGCGGGAATTTAGCCATCACCTGCTCTATCAATTTCCAGACCTCGAGCGGCGGGCGTTCAAATCAAGCTATGACGCCTTTCCCTGGCGGAGCGATCCAAAAGCGTTGCGGGCCTGGAAACGCGGCCAGACCGGTTATCCCCTGGTTGACGCGGGCATGCGCGAACTTTGGACCACCGGCTATATGCACAACCGGGCACGGATGATCTGTGCCTCCTTTTTGGTCAAACACTTGCTGATCGACTGGCGCGACGGCGAAGCCCATTTCTGGGACACACTGGTGGATGCCGACCGGGCCAATAATGCCGCAGGGTGGCAATGGGTGGCAGGTTCGGGCGCCGATGCCGCCCCCTATTTTCGCATCTTCAGCCCCATGGGCCAGGGCGAGCGATTCGACGCCGAGGGCGGCTATGTGCGCCGCTGGGTCCCAGAGTTGGCACGATTGCCCAACGGCGCTCTCCACGCACCCTGGCTTGCCGAGGCGAATGTGCTTCAGGCCGCAGGCGTTCGGCTTGGGGAAACCTATCCCTTGCCGATCGTCGATCACAGCTATGCCCGGCAGCGCGCGCTCGACGCACTGGCCTCGCTAAAGGCCGCCGACGCGTGAGGCGCATCGCGTCGTTGAGGCTAATCCGCTCTTGATTGCGACGCGGGCCTCAGGTTCAACAGGCTGAGAGACGCGCTTGGCATGGGCGCAGCCAAGGGAGGGGCAAGATGAGCACCGAGATCGCAGATCCCCTAGTCACCACAGATTGGTTAGCGGATCACCTGACCGCGCCCGATGTTCGCATTGTCGATGCCAGCTGGTTCATGCCGAGCACCGGGCGGGACGCCCGGGCTGAGTTTAGCGCGCAGCACATTCCAGGCGCGGTCTTCTTCGACATTGATGAGATCGCCGATACGGACCAATCCCTGCCGCATATGTTGCCCTCGCCGGTAAAATTCTCATCCCGCGTCCAAAAGCTTGGGCTCGGCGATGGGTCGCGGATCATTGTTTACGAGGCTCCAGGCTCCTTCGGCGCCGCCCGGGTCTGGTGGACCTTTCGCGTCATGGGCCATGCCGACGTCAAGGTGCTGGACGGTGGGCTGGCCAAATGGCTGGCAGAGGGCCGGCCGGTGGATGATCGCCCACCCTCGCCCAGCCCCCGGCATTTCACCGCCCGCCGCGACGCCGATTTGGTGCGCGACCTGGCCCAGATGCGCCGTATTGTCGCGATGGGCCAAGACCAGGTACTCGATGCCCGCGCCGCAGCCCGGTTTCGCGGCGAAGCGCCTGAGCCGCGCGAGGGCTTAAGGTCTGGACATATGCCGGGCGCCTTCAACCTTCCGGTCGGTGAGGTTTTTCATGCCGATGGCGTGATGAAGTCCGCTGATGAGCTTCGCCCCGTATTTGAGCGCGCAGGGCTGGACCTCGCCCGCCCCATTGTCACCACCTGTGGCTCTGGCATCACCGCTTCCGTCCTCGCCTTGGCGCTCTTTCGGCTCGGGATTTCGCGGGTCCCCGTCTATGACGGCTCGTGGACCGAATGGGGCGCGCTGGCCGATGCGCCGATCAGTGTTGGAGCTTAACCCCGCGTGACCGTTCGTCGACCTAACCTCGCCACTGAAACCCGCCTTGCCCATGCGGCGGCGGGCGCTGGCGCCACCCTGCCAGCCGAGACCGTCGCACCGGCCATCCAACGGGGCTCAACCGTGCTGGCGGCTGATGTCCAGGGCCTCTATGCCGCCGACAAGCCGACCTATGGCCGCCAAGGCCTTGCCAGCCAAAAGGCTTTTGCTGCGGGCATGTGTGAGCTGGAAGGCGCAGAATTTTGCCAGCTCTATGGCTCTGGCCTCGCCGCGGTCACCGGAGCCTTGATGTCGGTCCTGCATGCGGGCGACACCTTGCTGGTCACCGACGGGGTCTACGACCCGGTGCGCAACTTCTGTGAGAGCTTCTTGACGCGCTTTGGCGTCAGCGTGGTCTATTATCCCGCCACAGCCGCGCCAGAAGAGATTTTAGCCTTGGCGCCGCCCTCGACCCGGGCGCTCCTGCTTGAAAGCCCGTCTTCCCTTACCTTTGAAATGGTCGATGTTCCGGCCGTCGCCAAGTTGGCGCGCGACAGGGGGATATTGACCCTGATTGATAATACCTGGGGGGCGGGCCTGGTGTTCAAACCCCTCGACCACGGGGTCGATATGTCGATCCAGGCCCTGACCAAATATGTCTGCGGCCATTCGGACGTGTTTTTAGGGTCGGTCTGCGTGCGCGACGCCAAGCTCGAGGCGCTGTTGAAGCGCACCATGATCGACGCAGGCTTTGGCGTTTCCGGCGAGGACGCCTATCTCGGCTTGCGCGGTTTGCGCACCCTGCCCGCGCGCTTCCACAGCCAAGCCGCCAGCGCGCTGAAGATTGCCCGATGGCTCGAAACCCATCCCGCGGTGGCGCGGGTGCTCTATCCGGCCCTGCCCAGCGATCCCGGCCATGGGCTGTGGCAGCGCGATTTCACCGGGGCATGCAGCCTCTTTACCCTCGACCTCCACCCCGCGCCCGCCGACAAGGTTGTGGCGGCCATGGAGGGACTTAGCCTGTTTGGGCTTGGATTTTCATGGGGAGGCTTTGAGAGCCTTGTCGTCCCGGCCAAGCCCCGCCGAGCCGGAAAGCCGTTTTCGTCAGGGCCGCTGGTGCGCTTGCACATCGGCCTGGAAAACCCTGACGACCTGGTGGCCGATATTGAGGACGCGTTTCAGGTTCTGCGCTGATCCCAGACCCGACGGGCGCACTCGCCTGCAGGGCGTGTCCCAAATCCCCTGGCGCGTCCGGCAGGACTCGAACCTGCAACCGCTCGCTTAGAAGGCGAGTGCTCTATCCGGTTGAGCTACGGACGCTGACGGGAAGGTCTAATGGGTCCAGGACTCGCGGCGCGTGGCAGAGAAATTATCCGCATAGGCCTTGATGATCTTCTTTGGCGTCTTGGGTTCGGAGACGCGAAACGGAATGCCGTGGGTTTTGGCGTAGGCTACCGCAGCATCTTCGCTGTCGAACTTCAGCTTCACCTGCGCGTTCATGTCTGAAGACGACACCCACCCCATCAAAGGGTCGGGGGTGCGAGCGGATGCAGGCGCAAATTCGAGAACCCAGTCTTGCGCCTTGGCGCGGCCCGACTGCATGGCGGTTTTTGAGGGGCGATAAATGCGGGCGAACATGGCTGCGCCTCAGATTCGGAAAGACCCCTTCCTCCTTAGAACTGAAAAAGGGGCGGTCAAGGTGGGAAGTGGTCGGAGCGGCAGGATTTGAACCTGCGACCCTCTGGTCCCAAACCAGATGCGCTACCAGACTGCGCTACGCTCCGTAACTCACGGCGCTCGCTTTGCCACGGTCAGGGGCGAAGAGCAACCAATCCTCGGGCTGAAGAGGCCCGAATGACGAAATTAGTTCGAACGCCGCTAATTCATCCGCCTGGATTTGAAGATTTGGTCGTCCGAGACGAGGTCGCCGGGTTGAATTCCCAACCGGCGCGCTTCGCCTGCGTTCAGTTCCAAAACGGCGCGGGCGGGGCCGAGCGATGAGAGGGGCGTTTCATCCATGGGCCGAGCATTGGCGGCAACGTTGATCACCCGTCCCTCGCCGTCGATGAAAATAATGTCGAGCCCGATCCAGGTGTTGCGCATCCAGAAGGAGACAGGCTGCGGCGCGAAGAAATCGAAAATCATGCCTTCATCTGCGGGCATGGCGCGGCGAAACATCAGGCCCTTTTCACGGGTCTCTTCGGTGTTTGCCACCTGGACATGAAAACGTCGCGCGCCGTCATGGGTGGAGATGGTCAGGGTCTCCATCGCTAGATGCTGCGGCTCTCCCGTCATCGGCTCGGCCAGGACCCGCGCCCCCAGCGAGGCCATCACCCCCACCGCGACAATGAGGGCAAGGCCAAGAACAAAACTCTGGACGCGACGGCGCATCGAACCAAACCCTTCACGAAATTGATGCGCCCAGTCTTGCCCTAGGCCGGGGTTGATTGACAAGCCTGTGTCGGAAACCGCGAGGCCGCCGTCCTCACCTTAAGCCGACAGCCACCGCGCCCTTCGGCCCTTCGTCCACCTGGACCCAGAGCACATCTCCCGGCGCGAGGTCGTCGAGGCCAAAATCGCGCAGGGTTTCGACATGGATGAAGACGTCACCGGGCTGGTTGTCGCGGACGAGGAAGCCATAGCCCTTCGATCGGTTAAACCATTTGACCACGGCACGCTGACAGTCCAGCGCCTCCCCCTCCAGGCTGGCCGGGGTCCTTGGCCGTGGCACGAGCCGAAGCGTGGTCTTGGCCAGCTTATCGCGCGGGCGCGTCACCGCCGTCGTTTCATCCAGGACCCGAACGGCCACCACCTGCCAGCCCTTGGGTCGAAGGGCGGCGATGCAGTCGACCCGTGCGCCCTCCGGCACATCCTCACGGCCGATGTCGCGCAAGCTTGAAATATGTAACAAGACGTCGCGCGTTTCGGTCAAACTTGGGTTTTCGGGCACGATAAATCCGTATCCCTTGCCCGGATCGAACCACTTCACATGTCCTTCGAGGGCCACAACCGGTTCATCCGGGTAATCAAACTGATATTCAACGCTAACCATCTCGCCCGCACCCAAAAAAGGCCTAATCAGGATTATTAATTAATACCTAGAGTAGTATTACAATCGAGAAACAGCTAGCGAATGGCGAACAGTCGGCATGCGTCGAGTCGTCGCGGGCCGGGTTACGAGTGCGTTATTAGAGGTTTTGGGGGGCCATCACGCCCCACCAGGGGGCATGGAAAGACCGCTTGGTACGCCCTAGGAGAATCGAACTCCTCTTCCCAGAATGAAAATCTGGTGTCCTAACCGATAGACGAAGGGCGCCTGCGCGGGACGAGCGATATACAAAGGCTTTTTTGCCGACGCAACCCCGCGTGAGGGGCACGACGTCAATTTCTTCATTTCAGTGCCGAATTCCCACTGACGCGGCGCGGATCGGCGACATCATCGATTTCCAACTGCACACTGTTTCGCCCCTGCCAGGTGTCCGGCTTCAACCGTCCTGCCACCAAGAGCCCCCCCTCGCCGGAGAGGAGCCGCCGTCCAAGCTCAGTCTCTGCCGCCCGCCAAGCGACCGCGCGTAACCTTGTGCCAGAGCCATCCGAAAGCTCGCACCGCACGTGACCGCCGCGCATGGCCATGGCGCGCTCAGGGCGGACATCGGCAAAGGCAAACATCGGTTCAGGATTGCCCGGACCATAGGGCGCTAAGGGGGAAAAGGCCTGCAAAAGGGCAGCATCGGCGGCGGCGACCTGCAACAGGCCGTCGATTTCCACAGCATCTGCCGCTGTGGCGGCTTCGGTCTCATCTAGCAGGCGGGCATTGAGAAAGCCGCGCAAGGCGTCGAGCTTGTCGCGCGCCACCGTCAAGCCAGCCGCCATGGCGTGCCCCCCGCCGGAGATCAACAGGCCCTCATCAAACGCGGCTTGCACCGCGCGACCCAGATTGACACCGGGTTGCGAGCGGCCAGACCCCTTGCCAAGGCCGGTCTCTGGATCAAAACCAATGACGATCACCGGGCGGCGAAACCTTTCGCGCAACCTGCCCGCCACTATGCCGACGACGCCGGGTCGCCAGCCGTCACGCGCTGCGATCAGGACGGACCCCGTTGGCGCAAGACCCAACTCAGCCTCAGCCTCGCGCTGGGTTTCCGCCTCAAGGCTTTTGCGCAGGCCATTGAAGTCGTCGAGCTCCGCCGCCAAGAGGCGCGCCTCTGCAGGATCATCGGTAGACAAAAGCCGCGCGCCCACATCTGAGCGCCCGACCCTGCCGCCGGCATTGATTCGCGGGCCTAAGATAAAGCCCGCATGATAGGCTTGCGCCTCGCCCGAGACGCCCGCAACGTCTGCCAGAGCCCGAAAGCCCGGATTTTCCCAGCGCGACAGCACCTTCAAGCCCTGCGCTGTTAGCGCCCGGTTAAAGCCGGTCAGTGCGGTCACATCGCAAATGGCCCCAACAGCCGCCAGATCGAGCCAAGCCCGAATGTCAGGCTCCGAGCGGGCTTCAAACAGGCCGAGCGCGCGGGCCCGTCGATTGAGCGCCGCCAGCAGGACGAAGGTGACGCCCGCTGCTGCCAAATGGCCCTGGCCCGACCGGTCGTCGGGCCGGTTGGGATTGACGAGCGCCGCCGCCGGTGGCGCACCTCCCCGCATCAGGTGATGGTCAACGACGACCACAGGCAGGGCAATCTCGGCGGCATAGGCGAGCGCCTGCTCAGCCGCTGCGCCACAATCGACGGTGATGACGAGGTCTGCGCCCTCGGCCTTCAGCTTGCGAAACACGGCTGGCGTTGGGCCGTAGCCCTCTTTCTCGCGATCGGGCACATAGATTTCGAGCGCGGCCCCCATGGCGCGAAACCAGCGCACCAACAGCGCCGCACTGGTGGCGCCGTCCACATCATAGTCCGCAAAGATCACCGCGCGTTGCTTGGCGACGAGGGCGCGCAACAGCACCTCAGCGGCGAGGTCCATATCGGCAAAGCTAGACGGGTCTGGAAATAAGCGCTTCAGGGTCGGGTCAAGGTAATCCGCCACCGTCGCTTCACTCAGACCCCGACCGGCCAGCGCCCGCGCTACAGGTTCTGGCAAGCCGGTCGCGCGCATGAGGCCGCGCACGCTTGCAGGGTCAGACGGCCGTTCCCGCCACATACGCCCGCTGAGCGAGGCCTCGACGCCGAGAAAGGCCGAAGCTGGCGCGCAGGGGTCTGATGCGCTGGGGTTTGGCGCGTCCTGCGACGCCATCCTAGGCCTTGCGCTTGGTCCGCACGGTCCGCACCTCGCCCGTGGCCGAGGTCATGACCAGCGTATGGGTAAGGACATAGCCATCGACCAGCTTAACCCCTTCCAACAGAGCGCCATCCGTGACGCCCGTGGCTGAAAACACGGCATCGCCAGAGACCAGCTCGTTCAAGCTATATTTCCGGTCAAATTCGCTGTCCTTCAGGCCCAGGCGGCGCGCACGGGCCTTTTCGTCATCATTGCGAAACACCAACCGCCCTTGGAATTGTCCGCCGACACATTTCAAGGCGGCGCAGGCCAAAACGCCCTCCGGCGCGCCCCCCTGGCCAATATAGATATCAACGCCGGTGGTCGGGTCAGAGGTGTTAATGACGCCTGCGACGTCGCCATCCGAAATCAGATGCACCCGCGCGCCCACCGACCTTAGGCTGGCAATAATATCCTTGTGACGCGGGCGGTCGAGCACGCAGGCGGTGATCTCGCTCGGCAAAACGCCCTTGGCCTTGGCGAGCGCCGTGACATTCTCGGCAGCAGTTCGGTCAAGATCGATCACGCCTTCGGGATAGCCCGGGCCAACCGCAATCTTGTCCATATAGGTGTCGGGCGCATGCAGCATGCCGCCGCGCGGGGCAAACGCCACAACCGCGAGGGCATTTGCCATGGCCTTGGCGGTCAAAGTGGTGCCTTCGAGGGGATCGAGCGCGATATCGACGCCAACCCCGCCTTTTCCAACCTCTTCGCCAATATAGAGCATCGGCGCTTCATCGCGCTCGCCTTCACCAATGACGATCCGGCCCGCGATATCCAAGCTGTTCAGCGCGGTCCGCATGGCATCTACCGCCACCTGATCGGCAGCCTTTTCATCGCCGCGCCCGGCCAAGCGTTCGGCGGCAATGGCGGCAAGCTCGGTGACACGGCAGGCGTCAAGGGCCAAATTGACGGGAAGCGCGCTCGACGCCGATGTAGAGGCGTGGGACATGGGGTTTCTCTTTCTTGCGCGTTGACGCGAACGGGCTGGGGCTTACGCCAAAACTTAGATCATGGCGATTCTAATCATACGCGGCGGCTCCGCCACCACGTCGAGCGCGGCAATTGCGGCCACAGCGGCGTCGATTTGGGTTTCAAGCGCGGGCCGGGTGGTGAGCACAATCGGCACGAGACCGCCGGGTTGAACCGAGCGCTGCAGGAAGCTGTCAATGGAAAGCTCGCATCGGGCTAGCGCGTCACTGATCGCTGCGATCACGCCGGGATGATCATGGACCCGAAGCCGGAAATAGGCCGCCGTGGTGCGCTTGGCATGGTCGGCGGGCTTAAGCGGCTGTAATTCCACGGCGGGACGTTGGAAAACCGGCCTTCGCCCTCCGGCAAGATAGTCGGCAATATCGGCTGCCACAGCGGCCGCAGTGGGCCCCTGCCCGGCACCGGTGCCTTGCAAGAAAAGCCGACCAATCCGCCGTCCTTCAATAAAGAGCGCATTGAGCGAGCCGCCTGCCTGGGCCAAGGGGTGACCCAAAGGCGTCAGTGCCGGGTGGACGCGCACACTGGCAAAGTCGCCGTCGCGAGTTGCCTCGGCAATCAGTTTGATCCGATAGCCGAGATCGTGGGCGAGGCGAATATCGATCAGGTCGACCGCCTCAATTCCTTGCACATCGGCGGCGGCAAAGTCTGGCGCTGCTCCAAAGGCCAAGGCCCCTAAGAGGGTGATCTTATGGCCCGCGTCAAATCCGCCAATATCGGTGGTGGGATCAGCCTCGGCGAAGCCTTTGGCTTGGGCTTCACTCAAGACCTCGGCGAAACTCCGGCCACTCGCTTCCATCTCGCTCAAAATATAGTTGCAGGTGCCGTTCAAAATGCCTGCTACCCGGTCGACCTGATCGCCGGTCAGGCCTTCACGCAGCATTTTGACCGCAGGCGTTCCGCCCATGACCGCCGCTTCAAACAACAGGGCCGCGCCAGTACGTTCCGCCGTCTTGGCGAGTGCGTGGCCGTGAATGGCCAAAAGCGCCTTATTGGCCGTCACCACCGGACGACCCAGCGCCAAGGCCGCTTCCACCGCCGCCTTTGCCGGACCCTCTGATCCGCCAATCAGCTCCACGAAGAGATCAATCGCGTCAGAGGTCGCCAGAGCCACCGGATCGTCGAACCATTGATAGGACGTCAGATCGACGTCGCGTTTGCGGTAGCGATCGCGGGCTGAAACCGCTGTCACCACCACCTCGCCAATGGCAGGGGCAAAATCAGGGTGTTCGCTGAGATATTTAATCACACCCTGGCCAACCACACCGACGCCGGCAACGCCGATGCGCAGCGGCCGTTTCCCAGGCAATGGGGTCGTGTCAGGAAAGGGTGAAGTCGGCATGGGACGGCTCGGATCTGTCACGGCGCACCGGAATTAAGGACGCGGCGCCTGGAGGAGTTGGGATTGGGGAAGTTGGGTTTGGGGAAGCGGGGGTTGAGTGAGAGGCGTTCGGTGAAGCGAAGGGCCCTCGCCCGGAGGGGTGGCTTTGGCGATGCCTTGGTCCATGGCGCGGCGCAAGGCTTCGGCATCCGCCTCAATCAGCTTGCCGACACTGAGGTCAGCGGGTTGCAGGTTAAGCTTTTCAATCGGCGTGCGGTTGCGGGCGATGAAGCCCTCCATATCCGTCTGGGGCGGGGTTAGGCCTGCGACTTCCATCGCAAGGGTGCGACGCTGCTGCACAAGATCAATCACCTGACCTTTTAAGAGCGCAGCGCTTGGTGGATTTTGCGGGGCGTGGGGAATTCGGTCAAATCCAGCAAAGGGCGGTGAGGCGCGGGACGCCGCAACCACCTTAGCGGCAATCGGGCTTTCCGGGTCGACCTGTTCTGGCGTCAGATCAAAGGTTCTCCGGGCCTGGGCACAGGCGCCAAGGGTGAGGCTGAGCGCCACAAGGCCAAATACGATTCGTTTCGGCTGGGCTCGCAATCGCTTAAGTTTCATCGGCGTAACCTGCCCTCGACACGGTCGGATCGCGTCTTAACGCCCTCGTCTTAGGCGATGGCGCCTTGCAATGCAAAGTCTCTCACGCACCTCATGGATGATGCGCGCCATAGACAAGGCCGCTCAACGCGACGGAAGTGTTTGAATCCCGCGCCGAGTGCGACATAAGATTGAGGAGGGATCGGCGCGACGTGCAATGCTGATGCCTTCGTCTTGCGGGAGACGTGACATGGCCAAAGCGCCGACGAAAAAGAAGCTCGCCGACAAAGCGGATAAAGCGAGCAAAAAAGCTAAAGCCGCCGCCAAGACCCCCAAGGCCGCAAAGGCCGCCAAGGCCGCGCCGGAGGCTGTCGCCTCCCCGCCTCCGGTTTTGGAAACGGCGCCGCCGCAACCCACCGTCTCCTCTGCAACCGCACAAGCGGCTGAAAAAGCTGCGCCGAGCCCAGACCTTGGAAGCTTCGCCAAGCTGACGGCTGAGCTATCGCCCGAGCAATTGGCACGGATGGAGACGCTGTCGACCAATCTCGCCAAGGCTGCCATGACGGCCCAAGGCGCTCTGGCCGAATCAGCCCTGCGGCAAGCCGAGCGACCCGCCGCCCTGTCGCCTGATCCCTTCCATGTCGGTCCGGCGCTCGCCGAGGTGGCAAGCCAGATGGCCTATCAGCCCGATGCCCTGATGCGGGCCCAGGCCGATCTTTTCCAGCGCTATATGGACCTGTGGACCCAGACCTCGCGCCGGGCCTATGGCGAAAGCGCCGCGCCGGTGGTCGCGCCCGCGCGCGGCGACAAGCGCTTCAATGACCCGGCCTGGAGCGAAAACCCAGTCTTCGACATGATGAAGCAGTCCTATCTCTTGACCTCCAACTGGTTGAACGGACTGGTGTCGCAGGTTGAGGGCGTTGATCCGTTGAATAAGCGGCGCGTTGAGGTGTTTACCAAGATGCTGACTGACGCCATCGCGCCGTCGAACTTCTTGATCTCCAATCCCGCCGCCTTGAAGAAGGCCATGGAGACGCAAGGCGAAAGCATTCTGCGTGGGGCCGAAAACTTTGCCTCTGACCTCGCCAAGGGCGGCGGCCAATTGACCATCAGCCAAACCGAGGCGGAAAAATTCAAGGTCGGTGAAAATGTCGCCACCGCGCCGGGCAAGGTGGTGTTTCGCAACGAACTCTTTGAACTGTTGCAGTTTTCGCCCGCCACCGAGACCGTGTTCGAAACACCGCTTCTGATCTTCCCGCCCTGGATCAACAAGTTCTACATTCTCGACCTTCGTCCCGAAAACTCGATGATCCGCTGGCTGGCGGCGCAAGGGGTGACGGTGTTTGTCGTCTCGTGGGTCAACCCGTCGGCGGAGCTGGCCGAGCGCGATCTCGAGGCCTATATGCGCACCGGCTTTTATGAGGCGGTCAAGCAGGCCAAGCTGCAAAGCGGCGCCGAACAGGTCAATACGGTTGGCTATTGCATTGGCGGCACCCTCTTGGGCTGCACCCTGGCGCATATGGCGGCTAAGGGCGACACCTCGATCCGGTCGGCCACCTTCTTTGCCGCGCAACAAGATTTTTCCGAAGCGGGCGACCTTCTCCTGTTCACCAATGAAGAGTGGTTGAAGGACCTGGAGACCCGCATGGACGCAGCCGGCGGGGTTCTGCCGGGCGCAGCCATGGCCGACACCTTCAACAGCCTACGCGCCAACGATCTGATCTGGTCCTTCTTCGTCAACAACTATCTGATGGGCAAGGACCCCGCCCCCTTTGACCTCCTCTTCTGGAACTCCGACCAGACGCGCATGCCCAAGGCCTTGCATCTGCAATATCTGCGCAAATTCTATCAGGAGAACAGCTTGGCCAAGGGCGAGCTGGTCCTCGACAATGTTCGCCTCAACCTCAAAAACGTCACCCAGCCCGTCTATGTCCAGGCGAGCCGTGAGGACCATATTGCGCCCGCAAGATCGGTCTTTAAGGGGGCGAAGCTATTTGGCGGCCCAACCCAAATGACCCTGGCAGGCTCTGGCCATATTGCCGGCGTCATCAATCCCCCGGCGGCGAAGAAATACCAGCACTGGGTCAATCCCGACCTGCCAGACAGTCTGGAGGCCTGGCAGACGGGCGCGGTTGAGCATCCCGGCAGTTGGTGGCCGCACTGGATGCAGTGGCTGGCCCACCAGTCCGGCGGTCAGGTCCCGGCCCGCGATCCGGCCAAGGGGCCCCTCAAACCGCTTGGCGACGCGCCGGGCGACTATGTCAAGGTCAGGTCGGACGCCAACTAAAGCCCGGTGCCCTCGTCAAAACCCGCCATCAGGTTGAGGTTCTGCACCGCTGCACCAGACGCACCCTTGCCGAGATTATCAAGCAGGGCCACCAGCCGCGCTTGCCCTGCGGCGGGATCGCCAAAGACGAACAGCTTTAAACGGTTCGAGCCGTTCAAGCCTTGGGGATCGAGCGTTTTGGTGGCGAGACACTCGGCGCGGCGCGCCACCTCAACAAAGCGCGCGCCTGCATAGGCCTCGCTGAGGCATTCCTGGATATCGTCCAGGGTCGGGCGCTTCGGGAAGGCGAAAAGCGGCAGGGGAACCTCAACCAACATGCCTTGGGCGTAGCGGCCAACGCTTGGGGTAAAGAGCGGAGGGTGGATAAGATCGCAGCACCTTTGCATTTCCGGCACATGTTTGTGGCCGAGCGCGGTGGCGTAGATGCGGACCGGGACCGTGGTATAGAACGCAGAGCTTGGGTCTTCAAATTCAGCGATCATGGCCTTGCCGCCGCCGCTATAGCCCGAGACGGCGTTGACGCTATAGGGCCAGTCCCGCGGGATCAGCCCGCTGCGCACCAAGGGCGCGACGAGTGCGATGAAGCCGGTTGAGAAGCAGCCTGGATTAGACACCCGCGCCGCCTGGGCAACGGCCTTGCTTTGGCCAGGCAAGGCTTCTGGAAATCCATAGACCCAGCCCGGCGCCGTGCGGTGGGCGGTGGAGGCGTCGATGACCCGTGTTTTCGGGCTGTCGATCAGGCTGACCGCTTCGCGCGCTGCCGCGTCTGGCAGGCAAAGAATAGCGATATCGGCACTGTTCAAGGCCTCGCGCCGCGCGCTGAGGTCCTTGCGCTCTGTCTCATCCAAGCGAATGAGGGCAAGGTCGCGGCGCGGCTCCAGCCGCTCGCGGATCTGCAGGCCCGTCGTGCCGACCTCGCCATCAATAAATACCTGGATCGCCAAAGGGGCCTCCCACGGAGTTGCAGCCAAGAAAAAGGCGCCTCGGTTGCCCGAAGCGCCTTGATCCATATCGCCAACAGCGAGACGACTAGCGCTTCGAGAACTGGAAGCTACGACGGGCCTTGGCGCGGCCGTACTTCTTGCGCTCAACAACGCGGCTGTCGCGGGTCAGGAAGCCGTGCGGCTTCAAGACGGCGCGCAGGCCGGGCTCGTAATAGGTCAAGGCCTTCGAGATGCCGTGACGGATGGCGCCCGCTTGACCCGAAAGGCCAGAGCCTTGCACCGAGACCACCACGTCGAATTGGCTGGCGCGGTCCGAGACGACCAGCGGCTGGGCAATCATCATGCGCAGCACCGGACGGGCGAAGTATACGGTTTGATCGCGATCATTAATCGTGATGCGACCAGAGCCCGGCTTGATCCACACCTTGGCAATGGCGTTCTTACGCTTACCCGTGGCATAGGCGCGGCCTTGGGCGTCGATCTGTTGTTCGCGTGGCGCTTGCGCTTCGGCGGTGGTTCCAAGGCCCTTAAGGGCGTCGAAGCCGACGGCGCCGGTTTGAGCGGATTCTGACATGCTCACTGGCTCCGGACGTTCTTGGCGTTCATTTCGGCGAACGCGACGGTTTCGGGGTTCTGGGCTTCGTGCGGGTGTTCGCCCGCCGAATAGATGCGCAGATGGGTGAGTTGATTGCGCGCCAAGGGGCTTTCCTTGGGCAGCATGCGCTCGACCGCCTTAAACAGCACGCGCTCTGGGAACCGACCACCGAGCACCTTGCCCGCCGTCCGTTCCTTGATGCCGCCGGGATGACCCGTGTGCCAGTAATAGGTCTTTTGGTCGAGCTTGCGCCCGGTGAATTTCACCTTGTCAGCATTGACGACCACGACATAATCGCCGCAGTCGACATGGGGGGTGTAGTCGGGGCGGTGCTTGCCGCGAAGACGCATGGCGATGAAAGAGGCGAGACGACCCACAACGGCGTTCTCTGCGTCGATCACGATCCACTTCTTCTCGACGTCCGCCGGCTTCAAAGAAACCGTGGTCTTTTGCATCGAAGAAACATCCGTTTGATCTAGATCGCGGACCGCTCCCCGAAAATCGAGAAAAATCCAGGCACCGCGACAGGAGGGGTGCTCTTAGCGGGACAGTGGCGGGAAGTCAATCGACATGTTTTTCCCAAAAATCACACAAAATATTGTTTTATATGATTATTTAGAAAACGGTATCATAATACCATATCAATTTCGCGGCGTTCTCCAGGCCAAAAGTAGGGCCCAGAACAAAACGCCCACCGCAAGGGCTTGGTGCGCAAGAGCAAAGCCTAAGGGGGCGCCGAAGCGCAACGTCGCTACGCCTAAGGCGATTTGCGCCATGACCAGCGCTGCCAACCAATAGACGGTCCGTCGCACCGGTTGCGCCACGCCGCGGGCACGGGTGACCTCAAAGGCCAGCCCAAAGACGGCAATGGCTAATAGATAGGCGACCAAGCGATGATCGAATTGGGTCGCAGCCTGGCTGTGTAACCAAGCCCAGCGAATCCCATGCCCCGGCGTCTGATAGTCGCTGGGGAAGAGCTTACCATTCATCAGCGGCCAGTCATTATAGACCCGACCGGCCTGATTGCCGGCGACGAGCGCGCCCATCAAGCATTGGCAATAGGCCCCGATAGCCAACAGGGCTGTCCACAAGCGCCAACGCGGCTCGGCGCCAAAACTCGTGCGACCCCGACCAAACCACGCCTCAAGTCCCGTCCAGACTGCGCCAGACAACAATAACAGCGCCATGCCTAAGTGAATGGCGAGCCGCTGCGGTGCGACGAGGACCGCCTTTTCCAAGCCGCTCTTGACCATCCACCATCCGACCAAGCCCTGTAAGGCACCGATGCCGAACAGCACCCAGCACCGCCAAATCAGCCGCTTTGGGATGGCGCGCATGAACAGGAAGACGGCGAATGGGATGGCAAAAGCTGCTCCCACCAGACGGGCCAATAGACGGTGCGCCCATTCCCACCAGAACAGCACCTTAAAGCCGTCGAGGTTCAGACCCGCATTGACAAAGTGATACTGGGGGATCTGCTGGTATTTGTGAAAGGCGCTTTGCCAGGCCTGATCCGACAAGGGCGGAATGACGCCCAATATGGGGTCCCACTCGGTGATCGACAGGCCAGATCCAGTCAGTCGGGTCGCGCCACCGACGACCACAAGGCAGAAGACCAAAAAAGCGACCGCAAACAGCCAAATGGCTGTCTCGTAAGATCGCTCAAGATTATAGCTCCAGCGCATCGTTTTCGGGTCCAGAAACTCGGATACGGCTCCTAGCCTCTTCGCCGGTTTAGGTCCATGACTTATATGACAGACACCTCGGACGGGCCCGACACAGCCGCCTCACTTTTCGTCTTTTTGGAGCAACCGCCTTGGGTGTGAGATCGCGCAAATTCTTCGGCAGTGTGGCGGTGGTGGTCTACGTCATTGGCTACGCAGCCCTTGCGGTTACCCTCGTTGACCACATCCCCAATCTCTGGTGGACCAAGCTTTTGTTCTTCACCCTCGCCGGGATCGGCTGGGGCGCCCCCATCTTGCCGTTGCTGTCCTGGATGAATGTGGCCCAGGATGAGACGCGGATTTAATTGAGACCATACCTTTCGGCCGTACAACCCGGCGTAGGCCGGTGTCCAGGGACTGGCCTACTGCGGTTTGGATGATCTCCGGGATACCGGCCTTCGCAGGTCATGAGCGGAAGATATTGAAAACACGAACCTTTCCACCGCTCACCCCGGCGTAGGCCGGGGTCCAGAGACGGGCCCGCAGAGGTTTGGGATGACCCTCTGGATACCGGCCTTCGCCGGTATGAGCGGATATAATTGAAACCATGAAACTTTCCGCCGCTCGTCCCGGCGAAGGCCGGGACCCAGGGACAGGCCCGCAGACGGTTGGGATGACCCCCTGGATACCGGCCTTCGCAGGTCATGAGCGGATGTTGTTGAAATTACGAACCTTTCCACCGCTCACCCCGGCGTAGGCCGGGGTCCAGAGACGGGCCCGCAGAGGTTTGGGATGACCCTCTGGATACCGGCCTTCGC